>NZ_CP016808.1:5648000-6336500 GCF_002741035.1 Paenibacillus sp. BIHB 4019
GCGTTTTTTATTGCGGACTAGGGTGTGCATTCAAACCGGAGTCAGCCTGCAATTCCTTGCTCAAAGCTTATTCGCTGCTGGAGAACCGATGCCAAACTCAATCTGGTGACTCAAGAATTAGACTTGAGAACCGAAACATGCGATTGTTACTGAAAACACGATTGCTTAGAGCACACAGCTGCTCGGGGTCGCTCCCTTTTTTTTGGCGGACTGAGGTTCCACTATTCTGGATTTTGGCCCGGTTTCAGGCTGTAAGCGGACAGGAAAGCCGTTATCCCCCTCATTATCCCGTCAAAATGGTCATTTACAGCACAATAGTGGCTCCTGAGTCCGCAGCCTGTGCCTAACTCGCGATTCTGTTGAAATAGCAGCTGCTGTGTCCGCCAAATCTATCTTTGTTCTATCTTTGTTTAGGGTATATTCACTAGTAGAGGCCATACATACGTCTGACGCTAAATTTGGTCACGATCTCGCTTGCTTAAGTTTGCTTGCACGCCCTAGTTAAATTTTAAACTTATTCACTTCTTCAAAGAGTGCATGGGCATGCTGGGTCAGCTCATTTGATCGCTCAGAAATGCTCGAAATAAATTCAAACTGCTCCTGCGTCGAGGAAGCCACTTCTTCCGTCGAAGCTGCGCTTTGCTGCGACATGGCAGCTACACTGGCAATAACCTCCGAAATTTTGCCGGCATTATCGTCCAACTCCGCCGTCGAGACGGAGACGGCTCGAATTTGGCTGCCAATACCGTCAATGGATTGTTGAATTCGCTCGAACGAATCCCGCGTCTCATATACCGCTGCTACTTGCTGCTCCACATAACCTTCGGCATGGGATACCTCGCTTACGCTCTGACGGCTAGCTGCCTGGATTTCATCCAGCAGCACAATGATGTCGCCAGCGGAGCCAGTAGACTGCTCAGCAAGCTTCCTGACCTCGTCTGCCACGACTGCAAACCCTCGACCGTTCTCGCCAGCCCGCGCTGCTTCAATAGCCGCATTTAAGGCAAGTAAATTCGTTTGGGAGGCAATGCCGCGAATAACCCCGACAATAACTTCGATTTTTTGCGATTTATCTACAAGCAGGGCGATAGACTTGCCAACGCGATCAATCGACTTGCGGTTGTCTGCTGCAAGCTTCACCTGATCATCCACAGCCTGCAAGCCAGCACTCATTGCGCTTCCTGCTTCATTTATCATCGCAACGGATTGTTCCACACTGTGGCTGATGCTGCGGGCAGATTCGCTCATTTCAGACAGCCGCTCGGAGCCTGCATAGACGGAATCGGCCTGCGAGCTTGAGCCTTTCGCCAGCTCTTCCGTTGCCAACGCGATTTGCTGAGATATCCGCTGCGTGTTGTTCGTATGTTCCTCCATTTCAACAGAGACGCTGTGAACCCGGCCAGCTGATTCGGCAACCTGCTGGAGCAGGGCGCTTAATTTATCTGACATGAGATTAAAGGCTATGCCCAGCTCAGCAAATTCATCCTTGCCTTTTAAAGTCACTCTCCCGGTAAAATCGCCTTCCGACATTTGGTGAGATATTATCCTCAGCCTATGCAGCGGTTTGGAGAAGCGCGTAGCTATAAAGTAAGAAGCGGCCATGACGATAAGCAAGGTAGCTGAAATGATAACAATATATTGATTACGGAGCTTGAAATAATTGGCAAAAGCAAGCTTTTCGGAGATGACTGAGCCTACAATCCAGCCGGTGCTAGGTATTTGGTTGTAGTAAAGCAAATACGGTTCACCTTCAAGGCTGAAGGACTGCTGGCCAATTGCATTAGCTTGCATGCCTGCAAGGAGCGGCTTCAGCGCAGCATTTTCCGCTGCGGACGTATTTACTTGCTGTTCATCAGGATGAGCTAAAATCATGCCCTTCTTATCCAGCAAAAACGCATAGCCCAGACCATCCAAATTAATTTTGCTTACCGTTTCCGTAATGGTCGAAAGCAGGAGATCGCCTGCAACGATGCCTTGGATGCCGCCGTTTTTGCCGTTTACCGGCATGGCAATCGATACGGCGTATTGTTTGGACATCATATCCTGGTACGGATCGGAAAAGATGAGCTTATTCGCTTGCTTTGCCTCCATATACCATGGACGCTGGCGAGGATCATAGTCTGCATCCGGCGACCAATCGGAGCCATTCATGAATGTACCGTCAGATTCGTAGCCAAAGTAAAAGTCGGACATGTTTTCTTTATTCGTGCCAAGATTCATAATTGAAAAATAATTTTCAGTAAGCTCGCCTTCCGGAATACCTTCCTGAATGACAAAACCGAGCGTTTCCACTACCTTTGCATTGCTGCTCAGCCAGCTGTCAAGTTGGTTGGCAGCGGAAGCCATCGTTCCTTCGAGCCGGGCATCTACCCCGCGGGCAGATTGCTTCTCAATGTGATAAAGCCCAGCTGCGACTAATGGGGTGGCAGCAAATATAACCGTTAGCACAAACATCAACATTAATTTCATTTTGAGTTTCATTCAATCACCCCTATAGAATTAATAAGATAGTGAAACTGTTACTTAAGGACTATATCGTCAAACCATTTTGTTATTTTGAGGCTAATTGCGCGTGTGGATTGATTTTTACTAAAATTTTACGAATGAACTGTAGAAAAGAATATATGTTCCATTTTTTAATCGGCTAGCGCTTCTGCTGGCAATTAGCAGGGACATATTGGGCAAAGCTGCCGCATACATATAAAGTGGGAGCGAAGTTTCAAGTCACTTGCAGAGGAGAAGCCGGAACGAAGGAGCATTTTGAACAGCAATGGAGGTATGAAAATGAGCGCTGAGCTACTCATTCAATTACTCGTGCTTGTCATCATGATCATCGGGCTGGCGAACAAATCGGGAAAGTCCTGAATGCAAAATGCATAAGGAGGACGGAAAGCCGGAGCATGCGAACTTGCTGCTCCGGCTTTTTGGCGTGTTTATTAGCAAGCAGGCTGGGGCACAGGGGAAGACTTGCTTTTCTAACTGAAAGGTTATATACTTACAAATATAAAGTTACAATATAACTCGAAAGGGTGTTTAGGATGAACGTAAAAGGAATCCACCATCTATCTGCCATGACAGGGAGCGTATCCTTAAACTATAGCTTCTACACGCAAGTGCTTGGCATGAGACTGATTAAGAAGACGGTAAATCAGGATGACACTTCGGCTTACCATCTCTTTTATGGCGATGAGAGAGGCAATCCGGGGACAGAATTGACGTTTTTTGACTTCCCCGGCATTGGAAGCAATCGTCCTGGCGTAAGCAGCATCTCCGGTACGTCGCTGCGGGTGGCGAGCGACAAGGCACTGGAATATTGGCTCCAGCGTTTTGACCAGCATGAGGTTAAACATTCGGATATTACGCCATTTGCCGGACGCAGCGTCATCTTTTTTGAAGATCCAGAAGGGCAGCAGCTTGCTCTTGTCTCGGATGAAACGAATAGCGGTGTTGCGGCCGGAACGCCTTGGGATCGCAGCCCTGTGCCGGTAGAATACGGAATTACCGGTCTTGGTCCTGTAAAGCTGACCGTCCGCAAGCCTGATTCAACCGTTGCCGCCCTTAAGCTGCTGGGCTTTGAAGAAACAAGCCGCGTTCCTGCGCTCGTGGAAGGGCAGGAAGATATTATTATTATGCAGGCTCATGAGGGAGGCTCTGGCTCTGAGGTACAGGTAGAGCCGCGCAGCGATTTGTCGGTTGCTGGCCTTGGCAAAGGCGGCGTTCACCATGTCGCTTTCCGTGTAGAAGATAAGGAAGAACTACTGGCGTGGATCGACGTGCTTAATAAGGCGGGCTTGCAAAACTCCGGCTTTGTAGAACGCTACTACTTCCGTTCGTTATATTTCCGCGAGCCGAATGGCATTTTGTTCGAATTAGCTACAGACGGTCCAGGCTTCGTTACTGACGAGCCTTTCGAGACGCTTGGCGAATCGCTGGCGCTTCCTCCGTTTCTGGAACCGCGCCGTGAAGCAATCGAAGCACGGTTGAAACCGATTGATACGACGCTAAAGTCATAAGGCATAAGGCCTAACGAAATGAGGCTTGCTGAATTGTCATTGTTCTCCAAGTTCTTTTATACTATTGTATAAAGCGATTAGAATGGGGGAATGGCATTGAAGCTGACAGAAGATGCTGTATTGGTCATTGAAGATGAAGATGTGTCCGGGATGTACTGTTATCGCGACCGTGATGGTATAGATTTCGTTGATGGCTTTAAATTTGAATTGCAGCTCCATGACATTGTCGTTAAGGCGGGAAGCATTGCCTCTGTGCAGTTTCCAGAAGATTTGTTCAATCAGCCGGAAGAGATTAGGCAGGCTGTATATACGGCGATTAAGGAATTAGAACAAGAAAATAGGTAAATACTTGCCCAAAAGCTAATAAACACGCAACCCATTTATTAGGTTGGATGGAGCATTCGGAAGCTTTTCCGGATGCTCTATTTTATTTTGCAGACTCGCAATAACGGGCTATTTGTCATATGAAGACAAGAAAATATTATATTTTTTGTAACCATGTAGAAAATGAAGGGTATTTATGGTAAAGTTCCATTAAGGTCCTTTTTGAATGCGCTTCCATTAAGTCGCATCTGTATAGGACAACCTATTAAAAAGGAGGAATTGAAGTGACAAAGAAACGATGGTCAAAAGCTTTTTTAATGTGCTTGGCTTTTACTTTGCTGCTTGGGGGGATAAGCTTGGGGCAGGGGGAGCAGGTTAGCGCAGCAGACAATTATAAATTTGATTTCGGCAATGGCGGCGTGGCCTCTGGCTACATTGGCGTCTCCGCTACGCTCGGCTATTCGGCTTCGACCGGTTATGGCTTCAACACACCAGCCAACATGCAAAATGTAAGCGCTTCCGGTACTGGTGTAGGCAGTGATGCGGTACGCTTCCTGACATTCGGAACGAAGAGTGCTAATACATTTAATGTAGATTTGTCGAACGGCCTGTACGAAGTAAAGGTTATGCTCGGCAATACGTCGAGAGCGAGCGTGGCCGCAGAAGGCGTTTATCAAATTATGAATATGACAGGCAATAATGCGACGGACTCTTTTCAAATTCCAATTACCGATGGGCAGCTTAATATTTTGGTAACGGAAGGCAAGGTGGGCACTGTTTTTACGCTTAGCTCGCTGGAAATTACGAAAATCTCGAACAATCCGGTAACGAACCGGACGATTTATATTGGCGGCGACTCCACGGTTGCGAATTACTATCCACTGGCCAGCAGCGAACAGGGCGGCTGGGGGCAAATGCTGGAGCAATATGTAAACGGCAGCACGTTCAAGGTGCGGAATATGGCGACAGGCGGACAATTCGCAAGAGGGTTCCGGGATGATGGACAGCTGGAAGCGATATTAAAATATATTAAACCGGGCGATTATTTCATTCTCCAGTTCGGCATCAACGATACAACTGCCAAAAATGAAACGACCGAAGCGCAGTTCAAGGAAATTATGCGCGATATGGTTACTCAGGTCAAGGCGAAGGGAGCGACCGTTGTCCTTTCCACGCCGCAAGGCCGCGCTACTGATTTTAATGCGAGCAATGTTCACAGCTCAACGGGAAGATGGTACAGAGCCGCGACAATGGCGCTGGCTGCCGAGGAAAATGTGACGCTTGTTGATCTCAATGTGCTGAGCTCGGCCTATTTCACCTCCATTGGCCCTGCAGCTACGTTGAACCTGTACATGACAGGCGATACGCTGCATCCAAACTACGCAGGTGCCCAGAAGCTCGCCCAGCTTGTGAAAAACAATCTAAGCAGCCAAGGCTTGAGCGGATTTTAAGGAAATAGCCGGTGTGCAGCGAGAAATTCGCGGCATGCCGGCTATTTTTTGTTTATTTTTATCCTGCATAGAGATTTGATATACTACTCAGACAGGAGGCTGAAAAATGGAAAACACTTATGTTGTTGAGCAAGCGGGGATAGAGCAGTTGGATGAAGCGGCTACGCTATTTGACTTATACCGTATGTTTTATGGACAAGCCCCGGATGTGCAGGGAGCGCGACGCTTTTTATTCGATCGCTTTGAACAGCGGGATTCGGTCATCTTTTTGGCTAAGCACTCCGGGAGTGGGGAGGCAGCCGGCTTTACCCAGCTGTATCCTGCATTCTCCTCAATTTCAATGAAGCGTTCCTATATTTTAAACGATCTATACGTTTTGGAATCCCACAGAAAGCAAGGCGTAGCCCAATTGCTGCTGGATCAGGCAAGAAGCTACGCCAGCCTGCTGCAAGCGAAAGGCATTGAGCTCTCTACCTCAATTATGAATGTTCAGGCTCAGCGGCTGTATGAACGCAATGGTTATTCACAAGATGCAGAGTATAAGCATTATTATTTAACGTTATAAACTAATTAGTTAATGCCGTAAATCATATGTGCAAATTCACCAAGCGGCTTGTTGTGCCTTATTTAGTTGAGGCGCTAGCACAGCCGCTCTGGCGGATTTTTTAATATAAGAAGGTATCAGTTTTACACTTATGATCTTCTTATTTTACCCTCTCGAAACGGTAGCTTTGCCGCCAGAGGACGGCGACGGCCGTTTACGCTTGCTGCCCAGCAGATTAGTGCCGACAACCCCTGCAATAATGAACAGCGAACCGATGACATGATACATCGTCAGCTCTTCCCCAAGGAAAAGGGCACCGCCCGCCATAGAAACGATCGTCGATAAATTGGTAAACACGCTCATTTTCGAAGCTTCGATCCGTCCCAAAATGTAATTGGACGTCAGAGAAGTGATGAGCGAGGAAATAACGCCCAAATAGAAAATGGATAGCAGGAATGATCCGCTGCGCAGCGGCGTAAGGAAGCTGCCCAGCGTCCCCGCAGTCGTGTGCTGCACCAATGATATAGAGAGAAACACGCCAAAACCAATCCCAAGCATCAAATACGTAAGTTCAGCTGGGCTAAAATGCTTGGAAAGCGAGCGTGCCAGCACGCTATAGCCGGCAAAAGCGAAGCAGGTCAGAAACAGCAGGGAAATGCCAAGCATATTGGATAAGTCGATGCTGCTGCCCTTCATCATGAAAATGAACACAACGCCAAATACCGAGAGGAAAATCGATAGCTTTTGCAGCAAGGATGTCCTTTCTTTCAGAAAGATGGAGGCGATGATCATCGTCACAACAGGCGTAAAGGCATATAAAATGCCGCCTTCAGCGGAGCTTGCATGCAGCAGGCCAAAAGCCTGAAGGGTGAAAAAGCCGAGCGGATACATCGCTGCGAGCAGCAGCGCTTTAAATAGCGGTTTCCCGCGATAATTCAGCTTAATCATGCCCAGTGCTACAGGGATTGTCATGATGAGAAATGAAAATGCAAACCGGAACGTGAGCGTGTCCAGTGGCTGGGCGCTTCCGAGCGACAGCTTGGCGAATAAAAAGGAGAAACCGATAATGACGGCATTTAATACAGCGAATATATAGGCGAGCTTAATACTTTTATCTTTCATAGGTATGACTTCCTTCCTAAGGTTAAGCGAGGTCGTGTTCGCGAACGGCTCATCTGTTAATTTAAAGATAAACCATTCGGCAGTGCCGCACGATAGCCGATTTCGCGAACTGTATCAATACAGTTGGGCGATATGCGGTATAATGATGGGAGAAGGAAGACAGCTAGAGCAGGAATAGGAACAGGAACAGGGAGGGGCAGCATGAAAAAGTATTTTGCGATTTTGTCCGACATGGAAGGGAAAATTCGCGACGGGCATTACCGTCCAGGCAGCAAGTTGCTGTCTGTTCGCAAAGCTGCGGAGCAGTACGGATGCAGCACGAATACGATTACCCGTGCATATGCAGAGCTGGAGAAGCGCCATGCGATTTATTCTATCCCGCAGAGCGGCTATTATGTGGTGGACAAGGATGGCGGCGGAAGCGGGCAAAATGAGGACGGCATTCAAAGAGAGGGCATTGATTTTTCATCGGCATCGCCGGATTTGTTTGTGTTTCCGTATTTGGATTTTCAGCATTGCTTGAATAAAGCTATTGATACGTACAAATATCATTTATTTACGTATGGCGATCCTCAAGGAATGGCCGAGCTTCGCGAAACACTCGTTCGCCATTTGGCTAATGATCAGGTGTTTGCGAAAACCGAGCGGATTTTCGTGACATCAGGCGCTCAGCAGGCGCTGGAAATATTGGCGAAAATGCCCTTCCCAAACGGCAAGCAAACCATTCTCGTCGAACAGCCGACGTACAATCTTTATTTGAGGTTTCTGGAAATCGAGCAGCTGCCGACAGCGGCCATTGCCCGCACCACGGCGGGGATCAGCTTGCAGGAGCTGGAGCGTCTATTTCGCGACGAGGATATTAAATTTTTTTACACGATGTCGCGTTATCACAATCCGCTGGGCACGTCCTACACAACCGAGGAACGGAAAGCAATTGCTGCCTTGGCGAAAAAATACGATGTGTACATTGTCGAGGATGACTATATGGCCGATCTGGGGGTGGAACGGGGGTTTGATCCGATTTATAGCTATGATTTGACGGAGCATGTCATTTATTTAAAAAGCTTCTCGAAAATCATTTTTCCCGGCTTGCGCCTTGGCGCTGCTGTATTGCCGGAACAGCTCATTGAAACGTTTTACCGCCATAAAAAATACGGAGATACGTCATTTCTTTCCCAAGCGGCATTGGACATTTATATTAAAAATGGGATGTATGAACGCCATAAGCGCGCCATAAGCAGCCTGTACACCTCGCGAATGCTGGTGCTGAACGAAGCGCTCGCACGGCATAATGGAGCAGGGCTTATTCAAGCCTCTGGAGTGAGCTCAGGCATCTACACCCAATATAAACTGCCTATTACCGTTAATATGGAGCAGTTGATGGAAAGGCTAACAGCAAAGCAAATCCGGGCTGTCGATGGGAAAGGCTTTTATTTGCCGGGGTATCTGGAGCGGGAGAAGTTTTTGCGAATCAGCATCTCCCGGGCCAGTGAAGGGCAAATCGATGAGGGCATAACGGCTATTGTGGAGGAAGTAAAGCGGGCTAATCATTTTTATTAACACAGATGAGCTATATTCCTCTATTCATAATAGAGCGGTGCAAGCTTAACACCTTGAATAAAGACGGGATCATGGAAGGGAAAAAGCATGCTCCCTGGCTGTTTGGCCAGCTCATTCAGCCTGCGGATGGAGGCGAGCGCCGCCTCGTCGCCGCCGCTTGCTGAGCCCGGCAGCTGTTCCCGCTCAAAGTTTTCGAGGAAATCGCCAGCATCGAACGTGAGCACGAGCCTTGTCCCGCTTGGCAGCGTTGCGACAGCAGATTGATGGCCCGGCGTATGTCCGGGTGTTGAAATGATTTGCAGGCCAGGCACTAGCTCGGCGTCACCATCGAGAAGCTGCCAATCGATATCTGGAAAATCATAATCCTCCGTAATATTGCCCAAGAAGGGAGGCGTCTCCATAGCAAAAATATACTCTGCGCGTTGAACGTACACTTTGGCATGCCGGAAAAGCTTCAAATAACCAGTATGATCGGCTTCCATGTGAGAAAGAAACACGCGGGTAATATCGGCTGGCTGAACACCAATGGCGTTCAACTGATCCAGAAGCGAGTGGGCGGGACGGACGACAGGAAGGGCGCTCCAGCCGCGGCTCGTATAAAAGTGCTTCGCGAGCTCGGGATCGCGGAGCCTCGATTCATCTAAGCCTGTATCCATTAAAATCCATCCTGTATCGGTATCAACCAAATAACAGCATATCGGCTCTGCAATCATAATGCGGCTATCGCCGCCTCGCAGCGACAATGACTTGGGCACCATTTCATATCCAACTAGCAGGACATAGAAGCGTTTAATTGATGTCATTAAAGATCCTCCTTTTTTTCATAGTCAGGCATGAAGCAAATCTACAATTTCCCGTTTTAATTGAATGAAGGGCTCTGAATCGCGGAGCGCTTTATTTTGGCGCATAGCAGCCGGAATTTCAATTTCGCGGACGATGCGCCCTGGGCGGCTTTTCATCACATATAGACGCTCAGATAGAAAGATGGCCTCATCAATATCATGCGTAATAAACAAAATAGTGGCGTGCTCATGCTTCTGAATGTTCATGAGCAGCTCCTGCATATCGCTGCGTGTCTGGGCGTCCAGAGCGGCAAAAGGCTCATCCATCAGCAGCATTTCCGGAGAATTGGCTAATGCCCTGGCGATGGCGACGCGCTGCTTCATTCCGCCCGACAGCTGCTTCGGATAAGCATCAGCAAATTTCGCCAACCCGACCAGCTCCAAATATTTATCCGACACTTCGCGCCGCTGCAGCTTGGGAGTTCCTTTCAGCTCCAAGCCAAATTCAATATTGTCGCGTACGGTGAGCCAAGGAAACAGCGTATAGGATTGGAAAACAACGCCGCGGTCTGCGCCGGGCCTGGTTATTCGCCTGCCCGCTATGGAGGCGCTGCCGGAGCTTGCATCCTCAAGGCCCGCAAGCACCCGGAGCATCGTTGATTTGCCACAGCCGGACGGGCCAACGAGCGTCACGAATTCATTTTCTAAAATATGTGCCGAAACTTGATCCAGCGCAGTAAAGCTGCCGGATTTGGTTGTGTAGGTTTTGGACAGGCTGTCGATGATAATTTTGCTGGATCTGGCTGCTTGGCTTACGCTAGCTGTATGCGGCTCCGTTTGCGAGGGGAAAGTACTCATCTTAGCGTCCTCCTTCTGCCCATGGAAATAGCTTCTTGTTGAGTAAAGCAAACAAACGATCAATGATGAGTCCGAGCATGCCGATAACGAGTATGCCCATGAAAATCATATCCGTCTGCAAATAGCGCTGCGCTCTAATAATCATAAATCCTAGCCCGGAGCTGGCGGCAAATAGTTCGGATGCGATGAGGTAAGACCATGCCCATCCCATTATAAGGCGCATCGTATTCATAAGCTCCGGCAGCAGTGCAGGGAGGAGCACCTTGCGAAGCACCTGCAGCTTATTGGCGCCAAGCGTATAGGAGGCCTGCAGCAAATCATTGGATACTGCGCGGGCATTGTCGGCAACCATCAGCAGCATTTGAAAGAAGCATCCTACGAAAATGACCATTATTTTTGCGGGCTCCCCAAGCCCAATCCAAACAATAATGAGTGGAATAAAGGCAGTGGCGGGCATATAACGAATGAATTCGGTAAGCGGTACAAGCACAGCTTCAGCAAATTTAAACGTACCTGCCAAAATGCCGAGCGGAACAGCAAGAAGACAGGTGAACAAATACCCCATCAGCACCCGGTAAGAGCTAATGCCGACATAGCTCCAGAAATCAGCGCTCTGGATGCTGCTCCACAAGGTTTTGCCGACTGTGCCAGGCGTTGGCAGAAAGGTCGGATCGACCAGCTGAGAGTAGCTTAATAAACTCCACGCCACAAACACGGCGGCGAAGGTACCGACAACTGTAGCCATATAAGCTTTACGGCTCATCTCCCCACGGATTTTAAAAAGATTGGATAAGGTGTCCATCAACGTTATTCCTCCTGCTTATGCGAACAGGCGGCAAGCGGATTCGTCCGACTGCTGTCCATTCGCATCTTTATTTTACATAGCTAGCTGTTTATTTGAACAGGAAAGGATTAATGGCACCGCTTGTGTCAAGCGACTCGGTCAATATTTTTTGTTCGATAAAAAATTGTACGAATTCAGCCATTTGCTTCTCCCAAGCTGCCTGATCCTCCATGAGCATTTTTTGGGAATCCGCAAGTGCAGCTAAATCAAGCGTTGCTGCTGTACTTTTAACAGCCTCGAGGTCCATGCCTAGCTCATCGCCAACAAGCTGCTTGCCTTCGTCTCCATTGTTGAATAACGCAAGGCCTTCATCAAAGGCTTCCGCCATTTTTCTCAGCTCATTTGGATACTGGTCAATGATGCTTTTCTTGGTAACTAGAGTATCGACAATGAGATCAGGCGCATCAGCTGTGGAGTAGAGCAAATGTCCATTTTTTTCTACCGCCTGAGATAGGTAGGGCTCCCATGTTACCGCTGCATCAACTTGCCCGGACATAAAGGTCGAGCCGGCAAGGTTGTTGTCCATATTTACAATTTTGACATCCGATTCTTGCAATCCAACCGTATCCAAGGCGTGAAGCAGCAGAAAGTGGGCGAGAGAGCCAATGGATACGGCTACGCTTTTACCTTTAAGGTCCGCCAAAGAAGTAACGGACTGGCTGGCAATAATGCCGTCTGCACCTTTGGATTTGTCGACGACCGCAATAATTTGGATCGGGTCATCAGCCTTTTCCTTCGATTTCATCTGCACGACAGCATCGAGCGACTGCACGACTACATCCAGTTTGCCTGACATAAAGGCATCCTTTGTGCTGCCTTCCATTTTTACAAATTCGACGTTAACGCCCTTCTCCGCAAAAAGGTTTTTGGCTTGGGCGATAATCGCCCCTGCAGAGCCGATCCAGGGACTATAGCCGAAACGAATCGTTTTGGAGCCGCCCTCGCTGTTGTTGCCCGCGGTTTGTGCGCCGGATGGGGAAGCTGTAAGAGCGGGGGCTTGGCTAGGTGTGTTATTGCTTCCGCATCCAGCAATGAGGAGCATAACGGAGAAGAGAAGTGACAGCGTTGTAAACATGTGCTTTTTTGTCATAGGTGATTCCTCCAAGTGTTCGTTATCGGCTTGCTTATCCAATCGTTCTATAAGACTGAAGCACAGGCACCTCCCTAATAAAAATAAAAAACCCGGGAGATTATTTATGAAATAATCTCCCGGGTTTTTATCCCTCCGTGTCACTGACGCATTAAGGTAGCGGCAGCGGTTTACTCTCGGACCTGACCCAAATTGGCGGAACCCTAGTAAACTGTAAAACCGTTATTCAGTTAATGTAATGTATACTAACATTTAAAAGTTGATTTTGACAAGAGTTTTATGAAATATTAAATAAATTTAAGAGAAATATCTAATTAGTTAACTTAATGAGTTATATATAAGTTATGTTTGGCGTTGGATAATTTCGTTTTTTTTCTATGTCCATAATGGAATAGGGGAGGCGAGGTTGCAGAATGCCGTTCTCGGCGTGCAGTGGGCACAGCAATAAAAAGAAAAGGCAGGGGAGAGGGCGTCGCACGCCCGTTCCTCTGCCTTTTGAAAATGCCTTGATAATTGGACGAAAGCTCGTCGCTACTTCAGCGGCTTGCTGCTGCTTAATGTTGGCGTGTGAGCTTTGCGCAGCGGGATGAGAATAGTCAAGCTGACCAAGGTGACGAAAATAGTGGCACCCATATCGGATAAAATTGCGATCCACAGCGTGAGCCAGCCTGGTATGGTCAGCAGCAGCGCAAGCACCTTAAGCCCGAGTGAAACCGCAATGTTGAAGCGAATCACCCGGTTTACCTGCTTGGCAACGGATATCGCCTCGGGCAGCTTGCCCAAATGATCCTGCATGAGCACAATGTCCGCTGTTTCAATCGCGCTGTCTGTGCCCTTGCCCATGGCAATGCCAAGCTGGGCAGAGGCAAGAGCGGGAGCATCATTGATGCCGTCACCGATCATAGCGACTTTGCCGCTTTCCCCAAGCTCTTTAATCCGTGCGACCTTATCCTCAGGGAGCAACCCTGCGTAGAAAGCAGATACCCCGACAGCCGAAGCTACTTTATCGGCCGTTTTTTGGTGATCGCCGGTGAGCATGACCGTACGTTTAATGCCCTGCTGATGAAGCGCAGCGATGACCGCATGGCTTTCCTCGCGAATTTCGTCAGCGATTCCGAACATGCCAAGCACTTGATTGGCATTTGCAACAATGACGAGCGTGAGTCCAGACGCTTTCATCTGCTCGACCGTGTCGCGCACCTGATCAGAAAAGCTTAAATGCGCGATGCTTTTCTCATTGCCGAGCCAGTAGCGCTCTCCATCAATGACAGCTTCCATTCCACGGCCGGCTACATTGATCATTTCCTCTGGCTCTGGCAAGCTGACTCCGCTTTCTTGCACAGTCTTCATAACCGCTTTAGCGAGCGGATGGGAGGAGGAGCGCTCCATCGCGCCGGCAACCTTATAGAAAAGTGCATCCTCATAAACTTCCACCTGTACGACATGCGGCTCGCCTTTGGTTAAGGTGCCTGTTTTATCAAAGGCAATCGTATCGATTTTACCAAGCTGCTCCAAATATACGCCGCCTTTAATTAAAATGCCGTTTCGGGCATTGCGCGTAATGCCCGAAACAATGGCGATAGGCGAAGAGAGAATAAGGGCGCATGGGCAGCCAACAATCAGCACTGAAAGACCTTGATAAAGCCATTTTGTCCAGTCCTCTTGCAGCAGCAGAGGAGGGAACAGCGCCACAAGCAAAGCAATCGCCATAATAAGCGGTGTATAATATTTCGCGAATTTATTAATAAACAGCTCGGTTGGCGTCTTTGTTTCCTGGGCTTCCTCTACCAAATGCAAAATCTTCGCTAGCGAGGAATCCTCATAGGCTTTATCAATTCGAATGATCAGTACGCCTTCATTGTTGATGCTGCCGCCAAATACGGTATCCCCAGCTGCTTTGTCGACCGGAAGCGACTCGCCAGTTAGGGCAGCTTCGTTGACCGAGCTTTTCCCTTCCGTAACAGCACCGTCCGATGGGATTTTCTCTCCAGGTTTGACGCGGACGATGTCTTGCGCCTTCAGCGAGGTAATGGGAATAACCAATTCCTTGCCATCTATCAGCTTGGTCGCTTCCTTAGGCGCTACTTGCAGCAGCGTCTCCATTGAACGCCGCGCCTTCTCCATGCCGTAGCCTTCCAGCCATTCATTGACGCCGAACAATACGGCGACGAGCGTCGCTTCCTTCCATTCGCCGATGGCGATGGCGCCAACAAGCGCAATGGTCATTAGCGTATCAATGTTGAATTTTAGCTTGAACAAATTGCGCAGTCCGCGCCAAAAGGTCGTATATCCGCTGATGGCGATGGCTGCCAAGTATAAAGCGATTAACAGTGGTGCGCTTAGCGCCTGCTCCAGCAGCAGCGCTCCGCCGTAGAGTACGCCGGAAGCAAGCAGCAGCTTCAGCATATGGGAGTTTCCTCCCCCATGGGTATGATCATGTCCATGGTCGTCGTGAGCATGGCTGTCGCCATGCGAATGAGCAGCTTCCTCATGGCAATGACCGTCATGGCAAGCGTGGTCATGAGCCGAGTGGTCATGAGAATCAGCGCTATGGACCGATCCCGATCCTTTAACGGCAGCGGGAGCAGAAAGCTTCTCTAAATAAGCGCCTTCCGACTTCAAAATTTGTTCAACCTTCTGCATCGAAATTTGCTCATTGACCAGCAGCTTGCCCGAATTATAGCTGAGCTTGGCATCTTCGCCAAACGTCAATTTTTGAATTTCCGTCTCCATCGTATGGGCGCAATGGCCGCAGGTCAGACCTTTAACACGATACTCAACCATGATTCAGCCCTCTTTTCTACCAATGTATGAATAAGTGCTCATATATAAATAATATGCCTCGATGACAGCATCTGTCAAACCTATCTTTGCCAATTAGCTCCCGAATCATGAGGCAAAGCTGTTTAAAAGCAGATTATGCAAGACATGGAGCGGCGTGTCTAATGCATATAAATAGGGAGTAGAAGGAGCGTGATGAATTGAACGAGAAGGTGAGGAAATATTACCAGCTCAAGCAGAAGCAAAAGGAACTGGAGCAGGAGCTGGCTGGCCTGCGAACGGAAATTTTAGCTTATTGTGCGGAGCAGGAAGCAGCGGAGCTGACTGTAGGCCGCTATAAAGTAAAAATTGTCGCACAGGAGAGGCGGGAATACGATGAGGCGAAGCTGCTTGCAGCACTTCCAGAGCCCGATGCCTGGCGCCTCGTTTCCAAAGTGGACCCATCAAAGGTATCCAGTCTGCTGCAGCTAAACGTCATTAGTGAATCCAGCCTTCAGGATACCTTTACAACGAAAAAAATTTCCTTATTGCAGGTTGATAAACTATAATTTCCACCCAAAAAGGCGATTGCAACCGTTGGACTGAGATTGTTTATGCTCAGAAAGCCAACGCTGCAATCGTCTTTTATTATTTCTCTTCATGAATTAATTTCCATATATATCATTATATAAATGGATTATTCGATTAAATAATAATCCGTTTAGCGGTATTTAGAATCCGTTTTAAGGTAGCCGCTATTTTCGCAATGGATTACGCTTGAAGCAGAGCAGCGCCAAAACAACAGCTGCGAAAGGAGAAGTAGTGAAAATGGGACGAATAAGGCTCAGTATATTTTTTAGCGTTTTTGTTGCTATGGTTGGATTAATGATTATAGCTCCTGTCATGCCGCCGCTTATCCGCGAATTGGGACTAAGCGAGACACACTCGGGCTTAATTATTTCCTTAGGTTCCATTGCCATGGCCGTGATGGCTCCGGTATGGGGGAGAAGAAGCGATTCGTTAGGGCGGAAGCCGGTCATTTTAATCGGATTTATAGGCATGTTTGTCAGCTACATTTTGTTCACGGTCATCATGTATGCTGGGCTATCAAAAATGATAAATGGAACGCTGCTGGTTGTGCTGCTGATCGCAGCGCGTGCGATGGTCGGGCTATTCATTCCAGCCGTACCTTCGTCGGCACAAGCTTATATGGCGGATGTGACCGATGAAAAGGGACGTTCGGCCGGCATGGCCTTAATCGGGGCAGCCAATGGGCTGGGACTGGTGCTAGGACCGGCAATTGCGGGTGTTTTTGTCCTGATTGGGCTGCTATGGCCGTTATATATCGGTGCTGTGCTGCCGCTTATTGCCTTTGTCGTCGTCCTCTTGTTAATTCCCGCTCATAAACCGGTCATTCGAGAGAAGCTGCCCAAAGTTAATCCGTTCGCCAAAGGGCTTCGTCTGTATTTGTTTGCTGGACTTGCCACGATGCTGAGCATCGTCACCTTGCAAGTCATTGGCGGCTTTTATTTTCAGGATCAGCTCGCTTTGACGACACAGGAAACCGCACGCGTGGTATCGCTTGGCCTCATATTTAGCGGAGTCGCGATGATTATTACCCAAGGGCTGCAGATGAAAAATACAAAATGGCAGCCAAAGCCGCTCATTCTTGCTGGCGCTTTGCTTTTGCTCGTCAGCATGGCTATTTTTCTTTTTGCCATGAGTTTAATTGGTTTTTATACGGCTTTCTTTATATTCGGAATTGGTGCGGGCTTGATGATGCCGGGCTTTATGGCGGGCGCTTCGCTTAGCGTTTCACCAGAGCAGCAAGGCGGCGTCGCAGGGATGGTTGCATCGGTTCAAGGCGTATCCGCTGTAATTGCGCCGATACTAAGCACGACCTTATATCAGGTGGATAAACATCTGCCTTTTGTCGCGGTAGCCGCGATTGTGCTCATTATGGGAATTACACTGCTTTCCGTGAAAAATAAAGCGAGTGCAGGCCAGCCAACGTCCGAAAAACATTTTTCTGCTTGACTTTTTTAAACCGGCAGCCGTAATATAATACCTACATCTTCATAACTGGCATTGACCAAAGACATGATTCCAATTTCGGGCCGCCCAGAGAGAGAAGCGATTGCTGCAAGCTTCTTCGGATACCGGATATGGTTTTACCCCTTTGCAGCCGTGCTGCTGAACCCGCTCCCTTGTGCGACAGTAAGCTTCACCGCCTTATCCGCGATAACGGATACCAATAAGGGCCTTTTATCCGGGGCGCTGCAGCAAGGGCTGTGGCAAGCTGGCGATTAGGTCGAATAAGGGTGGAACCACGAGCCGAACGCACTCGTCCCTTTCCGGGATAGAGGCGTTTTTTTGCGTTCCCAAGGTGAAACAGCTATCGCCATCCTTTGGCGGCGCAGCGCGTTTCAGTCCGAGAAATATAAGCATATTTATAAGGGGAAACTTATAAATTCTTATATTTTAAATAAGCAGAAGTGGAGGCTCAAGCGATGAAAAATCAAAGCGAAAATCAAAATCACATACAAATCAAGCTGCCGGATGGCGCAATCAGAAGGTGCCCAGCTGGAACAACAATGGAACAGCTCGCTGAATCGATCAGCCCAGGGCTGCGAAAAAAGGCCGTTGCCGGCAAAGTCAATGGAGAAGCCGTTGATTTAAGCTATTCCATAGAGGAAGACAGCGACGTGGAAATCATTATTTTGGACAGTCCGGAAGGGCTGGAAATTTACCGGCACAGCACAGCGCATCTTTTGGCGCAGGCGTTGAAGCGGCTGTACGGCAAGCAAGAGGTTCAGCTCGGAATTGGGCCTGTCATTAGCGACGGTTTTTATTATGATATTGCCATTGCAAGCCCGCTGCCGAATGAGCAGCTCGCCGTCATTGAGCAGGAGATGGCCCGAATTGCGGAGCAAAATCTGCCGATAATTCGCCGTGTTGTCAGCCGGGAGGAAGCGCTGCAGCTATTTGAGCAGCTAGAGGAGCCGCTTAAGGTCGAGCTGATTCAAGCTTTGCCGGAAAAAGCCGTCATTTCACTTTATGAACAGGGTGAATTTATCGATTTATGCCGCGGGCCGCATTTGCCATCAACAGGCTGGATTAAGGCGTTCAAGCTGCTGCACACAGCGGGAGCCTACTGGCGCGGTGATTCCAATAACCAAGTGCTGCAGCGCATTTATGGCACAGCATTTCCGAAAAACAAGCAGCTGGAGGAGCATCTCCATATGCTCGAAGAAGCGAAAAAACGCGATCACCGCAAGCTGGGCAAGGAGCTAGGGCTATTCATGTTTTCGGAGGAAGCGCCTGGCATGCCGTTTTATTTGCCGAATGGCATGATTATACGCAATGAGCTGGAGGAGCTGGAGCGCGGCATTCATCGCGAACGGGCCTATGATGAGGTTCGCACGCCGCTAATGCTGAACAATCGGCTATGGGAGCAGTCCGGTCATTGGGAGCATTACAAAGACAATATGTATTTCACACATGTTGATGACGCGGTTTTTGCCCTCAAACCGATGAATTGTCCGGGCCATATGCTTATATTCAAAAATGAGCTCCGTTCTTACCGAGATTTGCCGATCCGCCTTGCCGAGTATGGACAGGTGCATCGCCATGAGTTTTCAGGAGCGCTCAATGGCATGATGCGGGTGCGGACGTTTTGTCAGGATGATGCGCATTTATTCGTCCGGCCCGATCAGATCGAGGAGGAAATCGCTAAGGTAATGGCGCTCATTGACGATATTTATTCGATCTTTGGCTTTACTTATCGGGTGGAGCTGTCGACTAGGCCGGCCGATTCCATGGGCTCGGCACAATTATGGGATCAAGCGGAGGATGCGCTCAAAAATGTGCTGGTCCAGCAAAATGTCCCTTATATGCTCAATGCAGGAGACGGCGCCTTTTATGGGCCGAAAATCGACTTCCATATTCGCGATGCGCTTGGCCGCAGCTGGCAATGCGGAACAATCCAGCTTGATTTTCAAATGCCTGAAAAGTTTGATTTGACTTATATCGGCGAGGATGGCGGAAAGCACCGTCCTGTCGTCATCCATCGTGCCGTATATGGCTCTATTGATCGGTTTATGGGCATATTGACAGAGCATTTCAGCGGAGCATTCCCGCTGTGGCTCGCACCCGTACAGGTGAAGCTGCTTCCTGTTTCAAGCGTGCATTTGGATTATGCCCTGCAAGTCAAGCAGCAGCTTCTGAAAGCAGGCCTTCGTGTGCAAGTCGATGCTCGCAGCGAAAAGCTTGGCTACAAAATTCGGGAAGCGCAGCTGGCGAAGATTCCTTATACACTCGTAATCGGGGATCAGGAGGCGAGCGAAGGGACGGTTTCGGTTCGCAGACGCGGCGTGAATGAGCAGCAAGGGATGTCCATTGCGCAGCTAATGGAGCAGCTTTCCCGGCAGGTTGCAGCTAAAGAGCTGAACGCTAATGAGAGCGTATAGCGGAATGTGCTGCCTGGCTTTCTACTGGCGATAAGCTAAAAAGCAGGAAAGAGCAAAAGGACGGCATCCAGGCTATAAAGCCTGGTGTGCCGTCCTTTTTTTCATTGGATTAAGAGGTGTGCCCTGTGTAAACAAGCACCGCATCGCGTAAAAATGCTGCAGAACCGGGCTGCTTCTCATCATAATAGGCAGTGAAGCGCTCATCGTCAACGTACATTTGGGCAACGCCGGCATGCGCTTCCTTCGAATAGCTGCCCCAGTAAAAGCTCAGCCATTGCTTGTGCAAGTCAGCTGCTTTCTGTGCGAGCTCGCCCGCAGGATCACCTGTCGCAAAGGCTGCCGCCAGCGCCGTCAGCACATCCTCGCCGAGCTTTTCCACTTCAGCGTGCTGCGCTTCTGTTATATTTTTAATAGCATCGTTTGAGCGATTGACGGCTGATTCCCCATATTTGGCCCTGATTTCTTCGCCATACTTGGCCTCATTGTCATCCAGCAGCTGCTGCTTGAAGCCTGCAAACTTTTCTTTATCGTTCATCGTTTGTTTCCCTTCCTTCTGCAATAATGTTTGGTCGAGGTTGGCAATAAGCTGATCGAGCTGCTGCCTGCGCTCAAGCAGCTTGTGCCGATGCTCCTGCAAGGCCGTGTGGACGTCGAAATGAGGCGACGTCATAATCGCTTTAATTTCCTCCAAGCTGACGCCAAGCTCCTTGTAAAATAAAATTTGCTGGAGCAGATCAACCTCGGTCTGCCCATAAATCCGATACCCTGATGAGTTGATGCGCGCCGGCTTTAATAGGCCGATTTCATCATAATAACGCAGCGTTCTTGTACTAATGCCAGCCAAATAGCCCAGCTTCTGAATGGTGTATTCCATATGCTCACCTCCTGACAAATTTATCGTACACGTTGACGGCGCGTGAAGGTCAACCGTTTTTTTTCGGATGAAGAGGTCGTGGGAAGATTTACTTGGCCTGAAATACAACCAAAAGCCCCGTCAGAAGAGAGCGTTCTTCTAATGGGGCCTAATCGTTTTGATTTTACCTTTATGTTTTGATTCAAAATTTAATGCTGGCGCCTAGAAAATAGCCGATCGTAACAAAAATAAGCACCCATGTAAGTGAGCCGAGACTCGTAATGAGCAAATACTTGCGGAACGGCATTGATGTAATGCCGGAAATGTAGCTGGTCATGCTCCTGACACCCGGAATGAAATAGCCAAAAAACAGCGTCCATATGCCAAAGCGGGCAAACCAGCCCTTTACCTTTTCAAAACGTTTGGTTGTTAGGCCGACCCATTTGCCGTGCTTGTCGATTAAAGGCTGTCCAAATGTTTTGCCCAGCGTGTAGCTTAAAAGCATGCCCGTTATAGCTCCCGTGAAACTAACTAGCAAAGAAATGGAATAATTTAACACCATAATCGAACATAAATATCCGATAAATAACATTAATAATTCATCTGGAACCGGAAGCCCGATAATGCCGAGTGCAAGCAGCCCGAAGACGGCGTAATATCCGTACTGAGAAATCATTTCTATGGCAAAAGTCATAACCGGCTCACTTCCTTGCGTAGTCTTTTTTGAAGGCGGGAAATGGAATTCGGCTGACCATTAAGACAGAAAGCAGACCCATTAAGGCGAGAGCAGCGGCGGGCTTCATTTGACTGTTTAAAAAAGGAGCAAGCGCCAAAATGACCCCGGCGGCCGTAATCGGCAAGCCAACAAAACCTTTCACTTGGCCTTTTATATTGAATCTTGCCAGGCGCAGCGCGCCGCAAGCTAGAAATAATACAGCGGCAATTGGCCCTAGCCACAATGAACCGTCGAGCTTGTACAGCAGGACCAGAAATACAGGCGCGATTCCAAAGGAGACCAGATCAGCCAGCGAATCCAGCTGTTTGCCGAAGTCGCTTGCACAATGAAGCCATCTGGCAAGCAGTCCATCGAGTACATCCCATAAAGCTGCTGTCATAACCATGGCGAAAGCAAGCTTATACTCGGCTTTTATCGTAAAAAGTAAAGACAATGTCCCGGCTCCCAAATTCAATAAGGTACAGAGGGAGGGCAGCCAGTTTTTATTCATGTCAATCAGCCCCTTGATGAATGAAATCCTTTTTTTACTTGCAGGTTAATAATGTAACAGGCGGCTGTGACTTTTATGTGTCCACTTGTCCTTCTTTTATATCTTTAACGACAAAATCCCTATTAATTCACTTTATTAAGCGACAATGTTAAATTTTAATGTCGATTTTCAGCTTTACATAAACGAATAGGCGCCTCCGCCAGCAAGGGCAACCCCAAGCAGCGATGCAATTATCACTATATTGTACTCAAACCCGCCGTTAACCGACCAAAGTCCTTTGCTGCCATGAACTTTGATGATGGCAACAATCATCGTCAATATCAGCAGCACAGCACCCGCCACAACCGATAGACCGGAAGCAAATAAAACTCCCCCAACCAACTCGGAAAGTCCAGCGCATATGACCATCGCTCTGCCAGGACGGAGGCCAATTGCTTCAAAAAAACCAGCCGCTCCTTGAATCCCTTCGCCGCCAAACCAGCCGAACAGCTTCTTGCAGCCATGCCCAATCATAAGGAGCCCAATAACTAAACGAATTAATAATAACCCTAAATCTAACATTTATAAATCATCCTTCCTCGTTTGCATGCAACATTACGCTCATTCTAAGGAGCAATCATACTGAAATCTCATTTTCAAGTCAATATCGTGCAGAAAATAATTTATTTTTGCCGCTTGCTTGTATCAGAGTATGGAAATGTGCTAATGTCGTTGTCGATATGATGAACAGGAGTGATAAATGATGAGCCAAGCAAAACTTTGTTTTATCGGTGCAGGCTTTCATGCCTCGACGAATATTTTTCCATCGGCAGTAGAAGCAGGAGCTGAAATTGCAGCAGTATCCACCCGCAGTCTGGAGCGTTCGCAAGCTGCGCTTACACGCTTTGGCAGCAGCGGCACACCGTATGACGATTACAAGCAAATGCTGCAAAATGAAGAGTGCAGCGGCGTTGTTGTTGTAGCCCAGCCTGGCGATCAAACGGAAATCGTTATGGACTGCATTAGAGCGGGTAAACATGTATTCGTCGACAAGCCGCTCGGATGGACTGCCGAAGAAGCGGCAGCTATTGCGGACGCCGCAGAAGAAGCTGGCGTCGTGCTGATGGTCGGCTTTATGAAGCGTTATGCCCCGATCTATCTGAAGCTCCGAGAGCTGATTGAGTCTGGCGAGCTTGGAGCAGCGCGCTCGTTCCAAATTCGTTTTGCCTGCGATAGTACAGGCTTTAGCAAAAACGAGGAACAATTCCTGAAGCTGGCTGCCATCCATCTCGTTGATCTCATGCGCGGCTTGTTTGGCGAAGTGGCGCAAGTTGCAGGGTTTAACAACAATTTGGACGAAAATATATCCCAGACGTTTTCTTTGAAATTCGACAACGGCATTTCCGGCAGCGTCTATTTTGCAGGCATGACCGCTTGGTCGAGTGAAAGCGAAAGCGTGCTGGTTACCTTCGACAACGGCCATGTCGTAGCCGAAAATTCCAAACGGCTGTCGATTCACAAGCCGCCTTTGCCTGGCTCCTCTTCGTACCAGATGCTCTCCGAGGAAACAGCGGTGTTGACGCCGTCGATTTCCACGATGTCCGGCTGCTTTGGCGACCTATATATACGCGGCTTTGTCGGTGAAATGGCCCATTTCATCGCCTGCTGCAAGCAAAATTTGACGCCGAATTCGAGTGGGCGGGACAACATTGGCACGATGGATTTATGCGACCGCATTTTGGAAGCGCTGAACTAGTATGCACCGCTGTAAATCTGCGAGGATAACTAGCATGAACGCTCCCAGCTCCGTTAAAAGTTTGAGAAAGCTTTGATCGCCGCGATGATTCGCGGCTTTTTTGCTGTCTTGTTGCCCTGCTGGTGTCAACAATCTGTATGGTGGCGAATGACAGCTGAAAAAACTTTGCCAAAAAGGACATATGTCCTTTTTAAAAGGGTAAAATAGGTTTACATTTAAGAAACTGAGGAAGAGCGACAGCAGAGAAGGTGCCATATTGCGTACAGATTTGCGTACAGATATAGATTCCATTGAACGGATCATTCAGGGACATGGCTGGCTGAAGGAGATGTTTGACGAGCTTCCAGAGCAGGTGCAGAATTGCTGGGAAGTGCGCCGCTTTCATCCGGGCGAGACGGTATGTGATCAAGCCAGCGACATGGTCTACGTGTATATTTTGATTTCCGGCGAACTTGCGGTAGAGCGGAAGCTATCCGACGGGAAAATGTTCCGGCTCGCGATGTTGCTGCCGGGCGACGTCATCGGCGATATTGAGATTAGCCTGGATATGCCGTTTATTAATCAGGTCGAGACGACGCGCGAGTCTACGCTGCTTGCCCTCGACAAGCAGCGCTTCAAAAAGTGGGTCATCAACAGTCCTGCTTTTCTGCGCCGATTGAACGATCAGCTAGCGAATAAGCTTTTCCAGCAGGGGAGAAAGACGCTTGAAAACAGCTTTTATTCAATGGAGCATAAGCTGCTGGCCTATTTTTACGAGGCATTGGGCCATGCTGATTTTCAGAAAAAGCCGGTATATGAGCTCATTGCCACTCGTGAGGAAATGGCGCGGCAGCTTGGCGTAGCAGTGCGCAGTGTCAATCGAATTATGAAAATGCTTAAAGAGGAGAAGCTATTCGTCGTAAAAAAAGGGCGATTGCTGTTTACCCAACAAAGCAAGCGGTCGATTGAGCAAAAGCTGAACTGCAGCAACCGCGCGATGTTTTAATAAATGGGGATAGCACAGGTTAAGCGACGATTAATGCTGCTAGCATTTAGGATTGCCATTTGAACAGTGTGCGACGTGTTTCTTCTATATATAATAGAGTGCTGTTAGAGAGGCCGAATTGATCGTATTTGATCTGCTGAAAGATCCGCTGCTGAAGCGGGTCTTTTTTATTTTGCAAACAAGCTTTTCAGGAAGTCGTTCGTATGCTAATGTTAGCTTATTAATGATTAACGAAACCTAACAAAACTAACTAATGTCTCTATTCTAACTAAAGGATGTGAAGCTATGGCTAACAAAGTGACGATGCAGCAAATTGCTGACTATTTAAATGTTTCAAAATTCGCTGTTTCTAAAGCGCTTTCAGGAAAGCCGGGCGTTAGTGCGGAGACGCGGGAGAAAATTGTCAGCGTTGCTACGCAGCTTGGCTATTTTGCCGGGCAAAAGCTTAAAGCTCCTTCCGCCAGCATAAGCGGCGACAAATCAAGCGAGCGTCAAACACGCGATACGGTCATTTTGCTTGTGCCGAACGTGAGATACCAGACGCGGGATTCCTTTTTCTGGGGCAAAATTATGGATGGCATTACGATGGAGCTGGAGGAGCGGGAAATTGGCACGATGATGATTACGGAGCAGTTCAAAAATCATTTCTCCCAGTTCATTAACCCGAGCAGCATTCGCGGCATAATTGGCGTTGGCCTAATCACCTCGCAAATGCTGCTTGAAATTCGCAGTCTAGGCATACCTTTCGTACTGGTGGATCATGAAGACCCGCTGATTCCGTCGGATACGCTCTTTATGAACAATATGGAGTGCATGCGCAGAGTGACCAATTATTTAATCGGCTGCGGCCACCGCAAGCTGCAATTTGTTGGCAACACTCACTATTCGCGCAGCTTTCTTGACCGTTTTCTCGGGTACAGCTCCATGCTGGAGGAGCATGGGCTTGTCCAAGAGCAGGAGTCTGCGCTGTTGGCGTTCGAGGGAAATAACCGTTCAGAAATGACCGAGGCACTGGAGCTTATTGTAAAAAAGCTTATCCAGGAAGCAGCGCTGCCGACCGCCTTCATTTGCGCCAATGATTCCATTGCCATCTGCATAATGACGGTGCTGGGTAAATTAAATGTTGCCGTTCCTGGCGAATGCTCCGTTGTCGGCTTTGACAATATTGAGGATGCGGCTTGGTCAAAGCCTACGCTCAGCACCGTCGATGTGCAGAAGGAGGCTTTCGGCCGCCGCGCTGTCGAAATGCTGCTGCGCCGGCTGGAGCACCCGAGCAGCCCTCAAGAGAAAATTTTGCTGTCGGGCGATTTCGTCATGCGTGAATCGACTTCCAGCTCCATGGCGCAAAGCTAAGGGGCGAATGCGATGGGAGACTCAAAATTTTGGCTGCGGCGCTGGACTTTCTTTCCGGCAACCCGCATGGAGGCCAAGCTGTTTATCGTGTTCGTGCTGTTGATCCTTATTCCGGTTGGCGGGCTTACTTATATTTCTTCGCTGCGTTACACGAATACGATTGAGAAAAATACAGTCACCTATGCAGCGGAAATTTCCGACAAAATGGTCAGCAAGCTCGACGACTATACGAAGGATATGAAAAAAATTTCAATAATACCTTCCTATCTCGGCGAAATTCAGGAGGGGCTTAAGCTCTCTAATCATTATTATTCGCAGGTGGAGGCCGAAACGGGAGGCAACCCTAATCTGCATGATGGAAATAATATAGAAATGAAGCTGCAAATCCAGCGCAAAATCGAAAGCAGCATTTATTTTATGAACAATATTAAGGAAGGCGCCAGCAGCGTCTATTTATTTGATGCGTACGGCAATCCCTATTATGTCATGAAGAGCGGGGGCGCTCGCGCCAACCTGCCTGAGTTTTATAATCGCTGGCATGAAACCGCTGCTGCTGCAAATGGCAAGCCTGTGCTGATCAGCACGCAGGAGGTAAGCGGAGATACGAATCGCAAGCGGTATGTATTCACGATCGTACGCAATATTATTGACAGCACCTACCACTCCGTCGGGATGATTGCGGTCGATGCCAGCATTGAAGTCATTGAGAACGTTGTGAATGATCTGGATGAGACGACGAAAGGCACAACGCTCATATTGGATGAGGCGGGCACCGTTATTTATGACAGCGAGCAAGCCTTTCTTGCTGAGAATTTATCCGGCGATGCGCTGCTCCAGCAGGCAGAAGGGCAAAACGGCAGCTACATCGTCGATAAAAATGGCAAGGAGCAGCTCGTCATTTATCGTAAATCCGAGGAATCCGGCTGGCTCACTCTTATTCTCATTCCGAAGGAGCAGGTGGAGGCCGAAGCGATTCAGACGCGTAATTACACGGCAGCGGCAGCAATTGCCATTATGACGCTGGCTCTGCTCATTTCGATTGTGCTGATTTTTGCGTTGACGAAGCCGATGCGCGAAATGGTGAAGCTGATGAAGCAGGTGCAGGCGGGCAATCTCGATGTCGCCTTTCCGGTTCGCCGCCGCGATGAAGTCGGCATGCTTGGCAATGCCTTTAACCGCATGATGGTGAGAATTCAGCTGCTGATTGAAAACATTTACCGCATGGAGCAGCGTAAAAACCAGATCGAGCTGGAAAGCTTGCAGCGCCAGATTAATCCTCATTTTATATACAATACGCTGGAGTCGATTCGAATGACTGCTGTGCTGAACGATGATCCTGAGGCCGCTGAGATGGTCCAGCTTCTAGGGCAGCAGCTCAGATACAGCATTCATGCAGGAGATGAAACGGTGACGGCGAGCCAGGAATTTGAGCATTTGCGCATGTATATGCAGCTGATTAATGACCGCTTCGGCGATCGGTTTCAATTGGAGCTTCCAGAGGGAGAAGCGGCCTGGGGCATAAGGGTGATGAAGCTGCTGTTCCAGCCCATTGTGGAAAATGCCGTCAACCATGCGTATGAGGATTCCCGGGAAACGATGCTCATTCGCATTGGCTGGGGAATCGTCGGCAGAGAGCAGTGGTTTACCGTTTCCGATGACGGCTGCGGGATGGAGGAAGCACAACTGCTTCGGGTACGCAATGCCTTGTCTGCTGCCGAGCCGTTAGAGCCAAATGGAAGAGGCATTGGACTGCGCAATGTCCATGAGCGCCTGAAGCTGCGTTTTGGCGTCAGCTATGGCTTAACGATCGACAGCGAGCTGGGGAAGGGAACACGGGTAACGATTCGGATGCCGCTGGAACAGGAATAAAAAGCGCAGCGAAAAGGAAGGAGTGGCAACGATGGATATAGTTGTTGTAGACGACGAGGAACGAATCAGGCTGGGATTATGCAAGCTCATTGAGCAGGCAGGCGAGGAATACCGAATTATTGGCGCATTTGGCAGCGGGCAGGAGCTGCTTGACCAACTGGATCATCTTAATCCCGATTTTGTGCTGACGGATATAAAAATGCCGCAGATGACAGGGCTCCAGCTCATTGCCAAAGTAAAGAAGCTAGGTAAAAATATTAAATTTGCTGTGCTGAGCGGGTTTAATGATTTCGAATATGCCAGAGAATCGCTGCGGCAGGGAGCAGAGGATTATTTGTTAAAGCCAGTAAACCTGGATGAGCTCATTCGCCTGCTCGCCAAGGTGAACAGCAAGGTGAAGCAGGAGCGCAGCCGCAGCCGCCTGGAGTCGGGCGATTTAATTAGCCTGCTGCTTTATGCCGATGAGAAGCAGCTCCCCTCCTATGTCGTAGAGGATGTATGCGCAACGCTTGATCAGCTGCCCTTGTTTCTCCATCACTACGCGGTGCTGCTATTAACGACTGCCCCAGAGCTGGACGAAGTTCAGTTGGAACGGTTTATGGCTGACTGGCTGCGTGAGCGAATGATTATTACTGGTGAAGGCGGCAGACGGATTATCCTCATCGCCATTCACGATTCCGACCATGCCGAGACCGTCAGGGAGCTCGCTGTTATACTTCTTCAGCGAATGCCAGCCTTTACGCGTGCAAAAGTAGGCTTTAGCAGCATTTTCCGCGGCAGCAGCTGGCTGACCAATGCTTATAGCGAAGCTTTTTCCGCCTATCAGCATGCTTGGTATAATACGGAGCCGCGCTGGTGCTCCGGCGCTGTTAGCCGTGCAGCACCTGTTGACCAGTTGCTGCGTTTGACGCACATCGTGGGCAAGGAGCTTCTGCCGGCGCTGCAAATGAATGATTTCGCCTTGGCACAGACTGCATTTAACAGCTGGCTGCAGGAGGCAGCCGCCCAGCGCATTTGCTGGAAGGAGCTGCATGAGGCATGCTTCGGCTTTAAAGCACTCATGGCCGAGGAGCTGAAAAAACGCAGCGTTCAGCTTGCATATGGCCAGGTGAATATGCCGATCGACCCGGAAGCTAGCGAAAATTGGGAAGCTTTCGCTCAAAGCATGCGGACGGGCATGGAGGAAATTAGCGCCTTGCTAGGCAGCGCGCGATCGGATAATAGAGCAATAGATAAAGTTAAGTCGTATATCCAGCAGCATTTCACCGAGGAGCTTGAACTGCAGCGCCTTGCGGATATTGTATATTTGACGCCAAGCTATTTAAGCAAGCTGTTCAAGACGGAGACGGGCGAGACAATTACCGATTACATGATTTCTGTGCGGATTGAGGCAGCGAAGCAGTTGCTGCGGCAGGAGCAGGGGCTGAAAACGTATATGGTCGGTGAGCGGATAGGGTATGCCGATCCGGCTTATTTCACTAAAGTGTTCAAAAAAATGACCGGCCTAACACCGAAGGAATATCGCGATAAAGTTAGGTAAATAAAGTTAGGTTCCCGTTATCCAAATTGAAGACAATAAAACATAACAAAGACCATTATAATCGGGCCCGGCATCTCCTATAATGATGAAAACGCTAACAACGTTGTTCATTAAAAGAAAGCGAGGGTGGCCTTATGCATCAGTTCTCTTACAAAACGCAGCGATATTTAATTTTGTTCGGGTTTTTGACAATTCCCGTCCTGCTGTCGCTGACCTTCTCGTATTACCCGGCCGTATCTTTGCTGTATTACAGCTTGACGGATTGGAGCGGTCTTGGCTGGGACATGAATTTTATCGGCCTCGACAACTACAAGGAGATTTTCACCAAGCCCGAAGTATTCGGAGCGCTTAAAAACAATGCTTATTATTTCATCGGTGGTTTAATACAAGTCGTCTTTTCCTTGTATTTTGCCGTCATATTGACTGGCAAGCTGCGGGGACGCAATGGGTTTCGGGTCATTTTGTTTCTGCCCTATGTGCTGCACAGCGTAGCAACGGTCATTATGTTCAAAAACGTTTACCATGTGGAATACGGCTCGCTAAACACGCTGCTTGGGGCAATCGGACTTGAATCATGGCAGCAAAGCTGGCTGGGCGATAAGCATTTGGTCAACTTCTCGCTTGCCTTCATCTCTATGTGGAAGTATATGGGGCTGAACATGGTTATTTTCATCGGTGCCTTGCAGTCGATTCCAGACGATTTATATGAAGCGGGTTCAATCGATGGCGCATCGGGCTGGCAGAAGTTCAGGTTCATCACGCTGCCAAGCATTCGCAAAGTGCTGGAGCTCATGCTTATTTTAACGCTGACAGGAGCGCTTGAAGCATTCGATATTCCTTATGTCATGCTGCTAGGTGCGAACGATACGTCAACCTTCGTCATCAAGACGGTGGATACGGCATTTAAATATCAAAACTTCGGCCTTGCCTCGGCGATGGCGGTTGTGCTGCTATTAATGGTTCTGCTCTTTATCGTTATTCAGCGCAAATTTTTGTTCAAAGGAGGGGAATAGAGGATGGGGCAGAGTAGAGAAGGTTCACCATTATTTACAATTTTCAAATATGTAACGCTGGTTCTTGCGCTGTTCGTCGTCTTATTCCCGCTGTACTCCATTGTAACCGGAGCGTTTAAGACACAGGTCGAGTATTATCAATCGGGCCTTGCTTTGCCAGCAAACTTCTTGAATTTTGATAATTTTCAAAAGGTGTTCGACATCGGCAAGCTCGGGCTCGGCTTCCGCAATATTGCGATCATTTTGGTCATCGCTGTAGCGGGCAACATTATGTTCGGCACGATGGTGGCGTACGCGCTCGGAAGATTTGATTTTAAGCTGAAAAAGGGAATTATGGGCATGTACCTCGTAGCCCAAGTCATTCCTATGGTTACGACGCAGGTTGCTACATTTAGCGTCATTAAGTATTTCTCGCTTTACAACACGATGGGGGCGCCAATCATTCTTTATTTGGGAGCCGACGTGCTGCAAATCGTCATCTATTTGCAATTCGTCAACAGTATTCCGAAAGATTTGGACGAAAGCGCAATGATGGAGGGCGCATCGCTGTTTAAAATTTATCGCTCGATTATTTTCCCGCTGCTCGGGCCAGCAACAGCGACGCTCGTTATTTTGAAGACGATCTCGATTTACAATGACTTCTACACGCCTTATCTGTATATGCCAAGCCAGAAGCTAAAGGTTGTATCGACGGCTATTTATGCCTTTGTCGGACCGAATGCCGCCCAGCTGAACGTCATATCCGCGGGCATATTAATTATTTTCATTCCGACGGTAGCGATCTTCCTCTCGATGCAAAAGTTTATTTTCGCCGGGGTAACGAGCGGTGCGGTCAAATAACAGGGCGATCCAATACAAGGTTAGCGAATTGAAGGGGGAAACACACGTGCAGCAGCAGTGGAATGAGCAGGTTTTTGGAATGACATGGGGCTGGACGGGAGTCCGTGGTACGTGGGCGGGGCCTGCGGCGGCGGCTTCCATCGCTGAAATGGCCAAGCTGAACGTTAACTGGACGGCGATTGCGTTCGCAGCCGTTCAAGATACGCCGCAATCGACAGAAATTCCTTATTGGAGCGAGCCGACGGTTAGTGATGAGGAAATCCGCTGGGCGATTCGCGAGGCGAAAAGGCACGGCATTAAAGTATGCCTCAAGCCAGTAGTCAACGTTGGAAATGGCACTTGGCGGGCACATATCGGCTTCTTCGACCAGGATACGCCAGGGGAGCCGAGCTGGGGGGAATGGTTCGCTTCCTATGGAAAATTCATTGCCTATTATGCAGCGATAGCCGAGGAAGAGGGCTGCGAAATGTTTTGCATCGGCTGTGAAATGGTCCAGTCGGACAAACGCGAGCAGGAATGGCGCGATTTAATAGCCTTGGTACGGACGCTATACAGCGGACCTATTACTTATAACTGCGATAAATATCAGGAAGAGCGAGTGGGCTGGTGGGATGCCGTCGATATTATTTCGTCCAGCGGCTATTATCCGATTGATCAATTCGAGGAGCAGCTTGATCGCATAGAGGCGGGCATTGCGAAGTGGAATAAGCCGTTCTTCTTCATGGAAGCGGGCTGTCCAAGCCGTGAAGGCTCGGCTGCAAAGCCAAATGACTGGTCGCTGCCAGGCGCGCCGTCTGAAATCGAGCAGGAGCGTTATTATGAAGCGATGTTCGCTGCTTGTGCCCGGCGCGATTGGATGCTCGGCTACATGCTGTGGGATTGGCCAGCTCAGCTTTACGATGCGAAAGATGCTGCCCGCAACGATGATTATTGCATGTATGGCAAACGTTCGGCAGCGGTCATCCGCTCTTACTATGCCAAGGGACAAGGACAGCCAGTAGGTTAGGGAGGCAAAAGAAAAATGAGCAACGTAACAGGAACGCATAACATGCTGGATGTTGTAGAATGGCAAAAATCGCTGACGGAGGAAGTGCGCGAGCAAATTCTTGGCTTCTGGATGAAGCATGCGATAGATGAGAAGAACGGCGGATTTATTGGCCTTATGGCAAGCGACGGGTCCATTTCGGAAAATGCAGATAAGGGCCTCGTGCTCAATGCACGGATTTTATGGTCTTTCTCGTCGGCGTACCGCATTTATAAGGAAGCGCCTTATTTGGAATTGGCAGAGCGGGCACTTGGTGCGCTGCAGGAGCATTTTCATGATCAGGAGCATGGCGGTTTGTTTTGGATGGTCGATAAGGACGGGAAGCCCGTTCAGACGAAAAAGCAAGTGTATGGGCAGGCATTCGTTATTTACGCCCTAGCGGAATATGTGCGGGCTACTGGAAAGCAGGACGTGCTGCCGTGGGCAGAGGAAATTTACAGATTGCTGGAGAAGCATGCCTTTGATCCTGTTCATCTGGGATATATTGAAGCACTCGCGCAAAACTGGCAGGAAACGGATGATTTGAGCCTCAGCGGCAAGGATCTCAATGAGCGTAAATCGATGAACACGCATTTGCATGTGCTGGAAGCTTATACGAATTTGTATCGGGTATGGAAGCCGGAAGGGCTTCGCGACAAGCTGAAGACGCTCATTGAGCTGCATTTGGATTACATCATTGATCCGCAAAGCCATCACTTCAAGCTGTTTTTTGACGATGCATGGAACTCCAAATCCCGCCATGTCTCGTATGGCCACGATATTGAAGGAAGCTGGCTGCTGTGGGAGGCGGCTGAAGTGCTGGGCGATAAGGCGCTTGAGGAGCGAGTGCGGGAAGCTGCTATTCATATGGCGCGCGTGACGCTTGCCGAGGGCGTTGATGCGGATGGCGGCATTTATAATGAAGCCGACGGAGACGGACATCTGGATGCAGCGAAGGATTGGTGGCCGCAGGCGGAAGCGATGGTTGGGTTTCTGAATGCTTATGAGCTGACGCAGGAGGAGCGGTATTTGAATGCCGCTTGGGGCAGCTGGCAGTTCATTGCAGCTTGCATATCCGATAAGGAAACAGGCGAGTGGCACTGGCAAGTCTCCCGTGAAGGTGTGGCCGACACAAGCTATCCAAAAATCGATCCATGGAAATGTCCGTATCATAACAGCCGGGCTTGCTTTGAAGCTATTGAACGCTTAGAACGAATTAAGATTAATGGCATTAATAATTAATGGTCAAAAATAAAGCAGACATAAAAAAGATATGAATAATAAGGAGGCCCTTATGAATCAATGGTTGGAACAGCTTAAAGCAATATCGGACCGGCATGAGCAGCTGCTTCATGCGCCTAATAAACAAGTTCAGCAGTCCAATGGCGTATTTGCAAGATTCGAGCATCCCGTTATTACGAATGAGCACACGCCTCTGTACTGGCGTTATGATTTGGACCCGGAGACTAATCCGTATTTAATGGAGCGGATCGGTGTTAATGCCGCTTTCAATCCGGGAGCCATTGAGCTCGGTGGAAAGTTTTATTTGATGGTTCGGGTAGAAGGTGCTGACCGCAAGTCCTTTTTCGCAGTTGCTGAAAGCGACTCTCCGGCAGAAGGCTTCCGCTTCTGGGATTATCCCGTGCTGCTGCCGGAAACGGAAGATCCGGATATAAACGTGTATGATATGCGGCTTGTGAAGCATGAGGACGGCTGGATTTACGGGTTGTTCTGCACCGAGCGCAAAGATCCAGAAGCGCCAGCTGGCGATACGTCAAGCGCGGTTGCCCAAGGCGGCATTGCCCGCACGAAGGATTTGCGCACCTGGGAGCGTCTGCCGGATCTTGCTTCTCCGTCGCCACAGCAGCGAAATGTCGTGCTGCACCCTGAATTTGTTGATGGTAAATATGCCTTTTATACGCGTCCTCAGGACGGCTTTATTAATACAGGCGCAGGCGGCGGCATCGGCTGGGGCTTGTCGGAGAGCATGAATCCGGCAGTCATCGCCGAAGAAACAATCGTCGACAGCAAGCTTTACCACACGATTAAAGAGGTGAAAAATGGACAGGGTCCAGCGCCGCTAAAAACGGCTGAAGGTTGGCTGCATATTGCTCACGGTGTGCGCAATACAGCGGCAGGACTTCGTTACGTCCTATATGCCTTCATGACGGATTTGAATGATCCGAGCAAAGTTACGTACGCGCCAGGTGGTCATTTGCTTGCCCCGGAGGGGATTGAACGGATCGGCGATGTATCCAATGTCGTATTTTGTAATGGCGCTGTCCAGCTGCCGGGCGGCGAAGTGTACATTTATTATGCTTCCTCCGATACAAGAGTACATGTTGCTGCAACGAGTATCGGCCAGCTTGTCGATTATGTGAAGCAAACGCCGCCGGATCATCTGCGTTCCCGGGCAAGCGTCGAGCAGCGCACGGAGCTGATCAGCCGCAATCTCCAATTGATGGAGCAGGCGGAATACGCTTTTCTGCGCCGCAGCTAAGCAAACTAACAAACGATGGCGCTGTTAGCATAATTCATGACAATAAAAACAAAACAGCGTCATATTATTTTGCTTTCATAGCGTATATGATTACGATGTAAGCGATACCAAATACGACTCAGGGGGAAACAAAATGAAAAAAAGCTTGGCTTTATCTTCCGCAATTTTATTGATGACTTCCATTCTCGCTGCCTGCGGCGGCAATAATACGCCGGCAGAAAGCGCTCCAGCAGCCTCTGCTTCGGCAAGCCCTAGTGATTCCGCTGCAAGCCCAGAAGCAAGCGCAGCTAGCGAGCTGAGCGGCAAAATTAAAGTATTGACGCATCGGACCGATTTTCTCAACGATGGAACGCTAGACAAATACGCAGCAGCTTTTAAAGAAAAATATCCAAAGGCTGAAGTTGAGTTTGAAGGCTTGACGAACTACGCAACCGACATTCAAGTTCGCCTAACAACTGGCGAAGCAGGGGACGTATTGATGATTCCTTCCGGACTTGCTGTTTCGGAATATCCAAAATATTTTGAGCCGCTGCCGGATGATTTTTTCACTAATACTTTTTTCGCTGACCTGACGCTCTTCGATGGCAAACGTTACGGTCTGTCGACTGGCGTAAACACGCAAGGGATTGTGTACAACAAAAAAGCTTTTGCAGCAGCAGGCATCGAAAAGGTTCCAGCTACGCTAGATGAGCTGTATGCGGATGCCGAAAAGTTGAAAGCAGCTAACATCATCCCGCTGTACATGAACTATGGCGCACAATGGCCAATGGGCAACTGGGCTGACAACTCCGCCTGGTACGTAGCAGGCGACCCGCAGTTCGTATCCAAGCTCGTCACAGACGAGGCGCCATTCAAAGTGGACAATGCTTGGGGCATTCTTGCCAACATCGGCCGTACCTTCATTGAAAAAGGCTGGGTAGAAAAAGATCTGTCGACGAACAACTGGGAAATGTCGAAAGGCGAAGTCGCATCGGGCAAAGCGGCTATGTACTTCCTTGGCAACTGGGTCATTCCACAAATCGTAGGCGCTGGCGCATCGTCAGACGACATTGGCTTCTTCCCGCTTCCTTATGACAATAGCGGCAAATACAATGCACCGCTTGGCTCGGATTATTTGGTTGCAGTAAGCAAAGACAGCAAAAACAAAGAGCTTGCGACTGCATGGGTCAACTTCTTCGTGAAAGAGTCCGGTTATGTAGAGCAATCCGGTTTCATGCCAATCGACAAATCGGCACAATCGACGATTCCTCAATTAGCGGAGTTCCAGGCTGCTAATCCGACACTGCTTGAAAGCGAAGCTACAGATCCAAAATTCAATGAAATTGCCAACAAAGCGCAAATCGGCATCGGTACTGGCAACTATGTTCAAGAGTACCTCGTTGCTGATGATCTGAAAGCAGCTTTCGACAAGCTGAATGCGAAATGGAAAGAAGCTAAAACCGCTTTGGGCTACTAGAATAACAGCCTTCTCTAGCTGATTTATCTGAATAGAGCAGCACTAGCAATAAACAATCAATTTATTCGTGTTAAAATAGCGGTAAAATGCATGGCAACCTTGCTTCGGCGGCTCAGTCTCCGGAGTAAGGTTTCATGTGTTTAGCTGACTTTTTTTCATTTTTAGGAGGATACGATGAAAGAGCAATGGACGATTGGAAATTGGAAATTTAAGGAGCAAGGGCAGGGAGAATGGCTGCCTGCTGCCGTGCCAGGCTATGTACATACGGATTTAATTCAAAATGGCCGGCTGACAAATCCTTTTTACGGAACGAATGAGAAGGACGCGCAGTGGGTGGACAAAAAAGACTGGGAATACGTTTCGAGCTTTCAGCCTTCACCGGAGCAGCTTGCTGGGGCGAAGCAGGAGCTCGTGTTCGAGGGCCTTGATACGTATGCGGATGTGTATTTGAATGGAACGCATATACTGGCTGCAGATAATATGTTCCGCACATGGAGAGTTGATGTTACGGACATGGTGACGGCTGGCGACAATGAGCTGCGTATTTTGTTCCGCTCGCCGATTAAAGAAGATTTGCCGAAGCTGGCTCAGCTTGGTTATGCGCTGCCGGCTCCAAATGATCAATCCGAAGTAGGCGGACTTGACGATCAGAAGATTAGCGTATTTGCCCGTAAAGCCCCCTACCACTATGGCTGGGACTGGGGCCCGCGTTTCGTAACGAGCGGCATTTGGCGTCCCGTATATTTGGAGGGCTGGTCCTATGTCCGGATTACCGATGTATACATCCGTCAGGATGAGGTGCGGGCAGAGCTGGCAAAGCTTACAGCCGTCATTGAGCTGGAGGCTGAGCGCGAATGCGATGTCATGCTGAAGCTGGCAGCATCCGATAATGGCATGTTCAGCGGGCATTCTGCTTCTTTAGCCGTAGGCAAACAGACGATTGAAATTCCGTTTGAAGTTGAAAATCCGCGCCTATGGTGGTGCAGAGGTCTGGGCGAGCCAGAATTATACACGTTCCAGATCGAATGCTGGCATAACAATAACGAAGTTCGATATGATTCGCAAAAGGTAACGACGGGACTTCGCACGATCCGGCTCGTTAGGCAGCAGGGCGAGGTCGGCACTTCCTTTTATATGGAGCTGAATGGGGTTCAGGTTTTCGCCAAAGGCGCGAATCATATTCCCAATGACAGCTTTACGACGAGAGTCGGCTACGAGCGTTATAAACATGAAATCGTAAGCGCCGTACAAGCAAATATGAACATGCTTCGTGTATGGGGCGGGGGCTTTTACGAGGAAAAAGCTTTCTATGAGCTGTGTGATCAATATGGCCTCCTCGTATGGCAGGATTTCATGTTTGCATGCAGCATGTATCCGGGTGACGAAGCGTTTCTGCGCAGCGTGCAGCTGGAAGCTGAAGATAACATTAGGCGTCTGCGCAACCATCCGTCGATCGCCCTATGGTGCGGCAATAATGAGATCGACACCGCATGGTCGCATTATAATCCAGATGGCGGCTGGGGCTGGAAAAAATCGTACACGCAGGAGCAGCAAACGAAACTATGGGCAGACTATGAGGCGATTTTCCATCGCATTTTGCCAGAAGCTGTAGCGTCCTTGACGGTAGGAATCGATTATTGGCCTTCCTCGCCAATGGTTGATTTGACCGGCGACCATACGCAGCACTCGGATTCGTCCTCGATTAGCGGTGATATTCATTATTGGGGCGTATGGCATAATGTAGAGCCATTCGAAAACTATAATCGCTACGTCGGACGCTTCATGAGCGAATATGGCTTCCAGTCGTTCCCGGAATACAAATCGGTGCGCAGCTATGCGGAAGAGGCGGATATGGAGCTGGAATCCACAGTCATGCTCGCCCATCAGAAAAATGGCGCCGGCAACCGCCTCATTAAGCAATATATGGAGATGTATATGTCCGAGCCTAAGGATTTCCCTTCGTTTTTGTATATGAGCCAAATTTTGCAGGCAGAGGCGATGAAAACGGCTATTGAAGCACATCGCCGCCGCAAGCCGTATTGCATGGGCTCCTTGTATTGGCAGATGAATGATTGCTGGCCTGTAGCCTCCTGGGCGGGAATGGATTATTACGGCCGCTGGAAGGCGCTGCAATATTATGCAGCAAGAAGCTTCGCAGACTGCCTGCTGTCGGTAGATGATCGCAAGGAAGCAGGGGAAATCAGCTTCCACATCGTATCCGATCAGCTCGTTCCCGTACGAGGCCAGCTGCGCCTGCGGCTGTACAGCTTTAGCGGCGAGCTGCTGGGCGAGCAAAGTGCTCCTGTCCGCGTAACAGCAAATACTGCGGCTAATGTCCTGACACTTCAGCGCTCCGAGCTGCTTGGAGCTGCCGACACCGCGGCAAGCGTATTGCTGGCAGAGCTGCTGGATGAAGCAGATGGCCACACCTTGGCAAGCGAGCTGCATTATTTTGAGGCCATGAAGGACATCACGCTGGCGCAGGCTGAGCTCAAAATAACAGAGTCCGAGCACAACGGCGTTGCACAGTGGACGCTGGAGACGAATACGCTGGCCAAAGGCGTCTGGCTGACATGCGAGCGCGAGGGCCGCTTCAGTGATAATTTCTTTGATTTGCTGCCAGGCACGGTTAAGACGGTCACGTTTATACCGCATGAACTGGGAGATTTCAATGCAGGTGCAAGCACGGGCGGAACAGAGCAGGATAGCCGCGTGACGGCCCGTTCAATGGCCGATTTTATTGTTTAAGCGGATGAAAAAATAGCCCGGGCAAAAAAATAGGGGCGTTTTTTTAAAAAAAGAGATGACAGAATGAAGCGCTTTCAGCTATAATGGCTGCATAAGGTTTAAATTTCAATACCGCGTCCTGTAAATTGCCTGTTCATTGGCGATTGCAAGCGCGGTTCATTTTCACCAAGTTAAGCGCTATACCTAATCGCTTTTTCATAAAATAGATTAACGGATAGCAAGCTACGCCATGGAAAGGATTTGTGATCATTCGATGTCGATTTATTTTCAAGCAGAGGAAAGTGCACAGCATCGTTTTGGCGACAAAGATACCGCTATTTTGAAGCTGCTGGCCGACCGTTATGTGGGCGCGAATCCGCAGGCAGGATTTATTTTCCGCGCTTTCAACAAAAATGGCGTTTTGCAAAATGCAGAGGGACTGTATGAGCTGGATCTTGCTTCACGGTTTCCTGAGGCAAAAGCTGGTCAGCTGAGCTATGGAGCAGGGCTCGTATGGAGCGATGAGGAGCGCAGCTTGGATATTAATGTGCGCTGCCTTGGCCCTGTGAGACTGTATTTCAACGGCGAGCTAGTTTTTCGTTCGAATGTAATAGAGGAGATTAGCCCGGATGCGACGGTTAAGCTGAGCCTAGTATTTGCTAAGGGCTGGAACAGCTTATGGCTGTCGATGACTTGCACGCCAGCGGGCTTTGGCTGTCAAATCGGCTCCGACGAGGCTAAAGTAAGGATCATGAATGTACGTGCACCATTCGAGGAGCGTTATGGGCAGTCGGGATGGATTTTCTCGCAGCCGGTTGATGCAGCCCTTGAGGCAGGCAAGCGGGTAGAAGTGGCGCAGCCGGATTTAATGGGATCACAGCAGCAGGAGCCGGGTCTGGACTGGCTGCCGGTTATCGATTGGACAGAGGAGGAGCGCAGCCTTGGCCAGCTGGAACGGATTTTCGGAAAGCAGCATGGCAAAGCTGCCTATGCGTGGACGACATTGTATCAGCCGCTGCCTGGGAAGCAAGCAGTCGTGCTTGAAGGCGAGTCCTCTGGCGAGCTTACCTTGTGGCTTGAAGGAAAACAGGTAGGTGAAAGCACGGCGGCAGGACCGTTTCGCATTGAGCTTTTGCTGGAAGCTGGTAAGCATCATTTCGTAGCTCGCAGCGTGTGCGGCCAGCAGTCTTGGGGCTTTGAGCTGACGGCGGCTAACGCCAATGATGGCAGCGCTGTCACAATGAGCCTGCCGCAGCAAGTGCATGGTTCGGGAGCAGGACAATGGTTATATGCCGGTCCGTTTGAAGCTGGGGCGGCTAACCCTGCTTGGGAGCAGCTTGTTCGCACGGATTGTCTATATGCTCTAAACAAGGAATCGCAGCCTGTTCAGCAGGGACAGATGAAGCACACTTACTGGCAGCTCGACCGACCGAATACTTGGGTACGTCCTTATTATGAAAATGCCATGCTAAGCAATAAATGGACCGTCGGTACGGTATCCAATTATGCGCGGTGGGATTATCCGCTTGGCGTCACGATATACGGCTTGCTGCAAACCGGTCGTTTTCTGGATCGCCCAGATATCGTCAGCTATGCGACCCAGCATGTTGAGGCATGTACGGAAATGTACGACTATTCCTTCTGGGATCGTGAGCAATATGGGTTCCCAGCCATTAATCAGCAGCTCGTTATGATGAAAATGCTCGATAATTGCGGCTCATTCGGCTCGGCTATGCTGGAGTCTAGACAAGGGCTCGCTACAGCAAGCGTAGAGCCAATTGCCGAGCGCATCGCTGATTTTATGCTAAATAAGCTGGAGCGCAAGCCCGATGGCGCGTTTTACCGCACCTGCGAGGGCGAGTATGCTGCCAATACGATGTGGGCCGATGATTTGTACATGAGCACGCCATTTCTGTGCCGCTATGCTCGCTTAACAGGCAATGATGAGGCGCTGGATGAAGCGGCGAAGCAATTTTTGCGCTTCAAAAACTATTTGTTTATGCCGGGTGAGAGGCTAATGTCCCATGTCTATGATTTTAAATATGACAGGGCGACAGGCATTCCTTGGGGGCGGGGCAATGGCTGGACGATTTTTTCACTGACAGAAGTGCTGGAAGCTTTGCCTGCGTCGCATGAGCTGCGCGATGAACTGCTGGACTTCTTCAATGAGCTATGCGAAGGTTATGCCGCTCGTCAATCAGATCGCGGGTTATGGCATCAGGTAGTCAATCGTTCAGATACTTATTTGGAGGCATCCTGCACGGCAATGTTTGCTTATGGCTTCGCTCGGGGCGTTCGCTTCGGCTGGGTGAAGCAGCCTGCTGCTATCACGAATGCTGCGTTCCGCGCATGGGACGGCTTGACGCGTTACGCCATTGACCGGCAGGGCAATGTGCATGGCGTATGCAGCGGCTCGCGCTACGCTTTCACAGCGGATTATTATGATCAGGATTTGCGGACGGTTGTCAACGACAATCACGGCATCGGCATTATGATGCTTGCCGGCACAGAAGTCGCCAAGCTGAAGCGGCATTTGCAAACGCAAACAAACGACGATAACGCAAAATAAGATGTGGTAATAGCAAGGCTACAAGGTGAAACGGCTGTCGCCGTCCTTTGGCGGCGCGGCGCGTTTCAGTCCGAGAAATATAAGCGGAGTATAAGGGTGAAACTTATAAATTCTTATATTTCAAGAAAAAACTTGTCAGCGGCTCTATGTTATAGTAGCCTATGGGTGAAGCGCTTAATCTAAAACATTAGGCGCCATTCCTCTGGTAAGTTAAGCGCTTAATCTTAGACGTAAACATAGTTCCTGCAAGCTGGCTATAGACTTGATGAAAGTGTTCAAATTATAGATTTACGATAGGAGGAAATGGGCATGACGACGATTCGACTGACGATGGCGCAAGCGCTGCTGCGGTTTTTGGATCAGCAATACATTTCGGTAGATGGCGAGGAAACGAAGTTCGTTGAAGGGGTATTCGGCATCTTCGGTCATGGCAATGTGACCGGCATGGGAGAGGCGCTGGAAAGAAGCGCAGGCAGCTTAACCTTTATTCAAGGCAAAAACGAGCAGGGCATGGTGCATACAGCAGCAGCCTTCGCCAAGCAGCGTAACCGCAAGCAGATTTATGCCTGTACAACCTCGATTGGCCCAGGTGCCCTGAACATGGTAACGGCTGCGGCAACAGCGACCGTTAATCGCATTCCGGTGCTGCTGCTGCCCGGCGATAACTTCGCTTCGCGCCAGCCGGACCCGGTGCTGCAACAGCTTGAGGTAAGCAGCGACTATACCCTTTCGGCTACGGATTCCTTCAAGGCCGTAAGCCGTTACTGGGACCGCATCGTTCGTCCAGAGCAGCTGATTACCGCAGCGCTGCAAGCGATGCGCGTGCTCACAGACCCGGCAGAGACTGGAGCGGTCACGCTCGCGCTGCCGCAGGATGTGCAGGCGGAAGCTTATGACTATCCAGAAAGCTTCTTTGCAAAACGCGTGCATTATGTTGACCGCCGCGAACCGACCAAAGATGCAGTAGCCCGTGCAGCAGAGCGCATTGCAGCGAGCAAGCATCCGCTTATCGTAGCTGGAGGCGGCGTCTTGTATGCGTCTGCGACCTCCGAGCTGCAAGCCTTCGCTGAAGCTTTCGGCATTCCGGTTACGGAAACGCAGGCCGGAAAAAGCGCATTCGATTGGCGCCATCCGCTGTATGCAGGAGCCATTGGTGTCACAGGCGCACTGGCAGCAAACGAATGGGCCAAACAGGCTGATCTGGTTATTGGCGTCGGCACGCGCTACTCGGATTTTACAACCGCCTCCAAGTCCGCATACGCGAACCCGGATGTGCAGTTTATTAACATTAACTTAAATGGCGCTGACGCAGCGAAGCTAGGCGGGGAAGCGGTAATTGCCGATGCCCGCACTGGTTTGCAAGCGCTGCAAAGTGCGCTTCAAGCAGCGAATTACAAGAGCAGCTACACCGATGCGGAAGTGGCGCAGCGCAAAGCGGCGTGGGACGCAGAGGTTGATCGTCTTTATAAGGAAGAGCATGAAGATGGCTTCTCCCAAACCCGCGCGCTAGGCGTTATTAACGAAACGATTGATTCGTCTTCCGTCGTCGTTGGCGCTGCCGGAAGCCTGCCCGGCGATTTGCACCGCTTATGGCGTTCGACAGAGCCGAAAACGTATCATATGGAATATGGTTTTTCCTGCATGGGCTACGAAGTTAGCGGCGCTTTCGGAGCAGCACTCGCCGAGCCGCAGCGCGAGGTGTATGCGATGGTCGGCGATGGCAGCTACTTGATGCTGCATTCCGAGCTAGTGACGAGCTTGCAGGAGCAGCGCAAGTTTACGATATTGCTTTTTGACAATCATGGGTTCCAATGTATTCATAACTTGCAGCGCGAGCATGGCAGTGATGGCTTCGGCAATGAATTCCGCTACCGCGAAGCGAGCACAGGCAGATATACCGGACAGCCGCTGCCGATTGATTTTGCTGCCCATGCCCGCAGTCTTGGGGCCAGTGCGTACAAAGCAACCAATGCGGAGGAGCTACGTGCTGCTTTGCTTCAGGCGAAACAGGAAGAGCGCACGACACTGATTGAAATTAGCGTATTGCCGGGCACAAACTCCGGCGGCTATGAATCCTGGTGGCATGTTGGCGTTCCTGCTGTGTCAGAGAGCGATAAAGTTCTCAAGGCACATGCAGCGATGCAGGTAAAGCTCAGCAAGGCGAAGCAGCTGTAACAGGTTGATCCTATTTTTGAATAAGGAGCTGGGGTAAGCAATGAAGCCATTTACATTTTCACTCGGCATTCACCCGATTAACTGGGTTGGCGAGGATGTGCGGGAGCATGGGGCGGATACGACCTATGAACAGATTTTGGATGATATTCAGCGGCTGGGGCTGACTGGAACGGAGATGGGACGCAAATATCCGGCGGATACTGATGTATTGCGCGAGGAACTGGGCAAGCGAGGCATTCAGCTCGTGTCCCAGTGGAAATCGGTGCTGCTTTCTGATCCCGCATATCGCGAGGCCGAGCTTGAGGGCTACCGAAAGCATGCCGAGTTTTTGCAAAGCATGGGGAGCAAGGTGATTAGCACGGCTGAGGTCGGCGGCTCGCTGCATTTTGATCCGCGGCGTACGCCTAATGAGACGCAAGTGCTGCGGCTGGATGAAGCGGGCTGGCAGTCGCTGGCGACAGGCCTTAACGCTGCCGGAAAAATAGCGGCTGAATACGGCTTAAAGCTGGCTTACCATCATCATGGCGGAACCGTAGTTGAGCAGCCGGAGGAAATCGACAAGCTGATGGAGCTGACGGACCCGGCCTATGTGCATCTGTTGTTTGATACAGGTCATGCTTATTATGGCGGAGCGAATCCGCTGGATGTGCTGAATAAACATTATGACCGCATCGCATATATTCATTTGAAAGATATTCGCCAGTCTGTACTCGATGAAGCTCGCGCAGAACAGGCCGATTTCGTCACTTGTATTCGCAAAGGCGTCTTTACGGTGCCGGGTGACGGGTGCCTTGATTTTGCACCAGTTATTCAGGAGCTCACGGCTCGCGGCTATAACGGCTGGGCGATGCTTGAAGGCGAACAGGACCCTGCGATTCATAATCCCTATGAATACGCGAAGAAAGCGATTAGCTACTTAACTTCATTAAATAACTCGAATTAAGTATTTCATAACATTAAATAACTTTAGGAGGTGGGCCCTCGAATGTCTTATATCACATATAACGCAGCGAAGCCGCTGGATTTCACGGCTATCGGCCGCTTGTGCATCGATCTGAACGCGAATGAAATTAATCGCCCGATGGAAGAGACCATGACGTTTACCAAATACGTTGGAGGCTCTCCGGCGAATATTGCGATTGGCATGTCCCGATTGGGGATGAAAACATCGTTTATCGGCAAGGTTGCCGATGACCAGATGGGCCGTTTTATTACGACGTATTTGGAAAATAATCAAATTGCCACCTCAGGCGTCGTTACGGATGACAGCGGTGCAGTGACAGGGCTTGCTTTTACCGAAATTAAAAGCCCGACGGAATGCAGCATCTTAATGTACCGCGACAACGTAGCTGACCTGTTGCTTAAGCCGCAAGAGGTTAGCGAGGAGCTGATTGCCCAGTCTAAAATGCTCCTTATTTCGGGTACGGCGCTGGCGCAAAACCCTTCACGCGAAGCGGTGTTCCTGGCCATCGATTATGCCCGCAAGCATGGCGTCGTTATTGCCTTTGATCTTGACTACCGTCCATATACGTGGAACTCGCCGGAGGAAACGGCAATCTATTACAACCTGGCTGCTGAAAAATGCGATATTATTATGGGTACTAGAGAAGAATTTGACAATATGGAAACATTCGAGCCTAATCCGGAGCGTGATGACCATGTGACCGCAGCCAAATGGTTTAATTATGCCGCGCAAATTGTCATTATCAAGCATGGCAAGGACGGCTCCATTGCTTACACGAAGGATGGCGCTTCGCACCGGGCCAAAAGCTTCCCTGCCAAAGTCATTAAAACGTTCGGAGCAGGCGATTCGTATGCGGCAGGCTTTTTGTACGGCAGCATGCAGGGCTGGTCGATTGAGAAAAGCATGGAGTTCGGCAGCGCCGCTGCATGTATCGTCATTTCCAGCCACAGCTGCTCTGACGCTATGCCGTCCGCCGAGCAGGTTCAAGACTATATTGACCGCTGCAACCGCGGTGAAATCATCATTTAATTTTAAAACAGAGAGGATTGAGTGGATATGACAGCAACATTAAGCAATTGGATTGGTGGAAAATGGGTAGCCTCGGTATCAAAGCAGACAGAAGCCGTTTACAATCCGGCAACGGAAGAGGTGCTGGCTTATGTGCCGCTATCTTCGAATGAAGATGTGGAGCAGGCTGTAGCCAATTCGAAGGAAGCATTCACTTCATGGAGCCGCACACCTGTACCGAAACGGGCCCGCGTATTGTTCAAATACCAGCAGCTGCTCGTTGATCACTGGGAAGAGCTGGCACAGCTTGTAACGAAAGAAAACGGCAAAAGCTACGCCGAAGCTTATGGCGAAGTGCTGCGCGGCATTGAATGCGTCGAATTTGCGGCGGGTGCGCCTAATTTGATGATGGGCAAGCAGCTTCCTGACATTGCGACTGGACTGGAATCTGGCATGTACCGCTATCCGATTGGCGTAATCGGCGGTATTACACCGTTTAACTTCCCTATGATGGTGCCATGCTGGATGTTCCCGCTTGCGATCGCCTGCGGCAATACGTTCGTGCTTAAGCCATCGGAGCGGACGCCGCTGCTCGCCAATCGTCTTGCTGAGCTTTTCCATGAAGCGGGTCTTCCGGCTGGCGTGCTGAACATCGTTCATGGCGCGCATGATGTCGTTAACGGCTTGCTGAAGCATCCCGATGTAAAAGGCATTTCCTTCGTTGGCTCGCAGCCGGTAGCGGAGTATGTATATCGCACAGGAACGGCGGAAGGCAAACGTGTTCAAGCGCTCGCTGGCGCGAAAAACCATTCCATCGTTATGCCGGATGCCGACCTTGATCTGACGGTCAAAGAAATTACGAACGCTGCCTTCGGCTCCGCAGGCGAACGCTGCATGGCTTGTGCGGTTGTCGTCGCTGTTGGCGACGTGGCTGACAAACTCGTAGCCAAGCTGCTGCAAACAGCGGATTCGCTAACGATCGGCAACGGTTTGGAGGAAGGTATTTTCCTAGGTCCGGTCATTCGCGGACCACATAAAGAGCGGACGCTTCGCTATATTGAAATCGGCGAGCAAGAAGGCGCACAACTGCTGCGCGACGGACGCAAAGATGCTGCGGCTGCGGCAGATGCAAAAGGTTATTTTGTCGGGCCGACCTTGTTTGATGGCGTACAGAAGGAAATGACGATCTGGAAAGATGAGATTTTCGCTCCGGTACTGGCGATTGCACGGGTTGCGACGCTGGAAGAAGCGATTGAGCTTGCCAATGCGTCGGAGTTTGCAAATGGCGCTTGTCTGTTCACGAAGGATGGCAGCAACGTCCGTACATTCCGCGAAACGATTGAAGCGGGCATGCTCGGCGTCAACCTTGGCGTTCCAGCACCAATGGCATTCTTCCCTTTCTCCGGCTGGAAAAAATCGTTCTACGGCGATCTGCATGCCAACGGCACAGATGGCGTCGAATTTTACACACGCAAAAAAATGGTGACCGCTCGTTGGTAGCCTGAAGGGCAGCCAAATGAATAACGGATAATCGCATAAAGGAGACCAATCAAAATGGTACAAAAAATTAAAATCGGCATTATCGGCGCAGGCCGCATCGGAAAAATCCATGCCGACAACTTGCTGCGGCTCCCGCAGGTGGAAATTGCCGCAATCAGCGATTTGTTCGCTAACGCGGAGCTGGAAGCATGGGCTGCTGAACGCGGCATCGCTACCGTTACGAAAGACAGCGCTGCGCTTATCGCAGACCCTGCAATTGACGCCATTTTCATTTGCTCTTCAACAGATACACATGTGCCGCTCATTAAACAGGCTGCGGAAGCAGGCAAGCATATTTTTTGCGAGAAACCGGTCAGCATGACGCTTTCGCAAACAGAGGAAGCAGTCGAAGCGGTAGAGAAAGCGGGCGTAAAGCTGCAAATCGGCTTTAACCGCCGCTTTGACCACAACTTTAAACGGATTCGCGAGCATGTAGAGCAGGGAACGATTGGCGAGACGCATATTATAAAAATTACGTCGCGCGATCCGAACCCGCCTCATAAAGATTACATCAAGGTGTCCGGCGGTATTTTCATGGATATGATGATTCATGATTTCGATATGGCGAGATTTTTGGCAGGCAGCGAGGTTGAGGAAGTTTTTGCGCAAGGCAATGTTCTCATTGATCCTGTATTCGCAGAATGCGATGATCTCGATACTGCGATTGTGACGCTGCGCTTTCAAAACGGGGCGCTCGGCGTAATCGACAACAGCCGTCAAGCCGTATACGGCTACGATCAGCGTGTCGAGGTATTCGGCTCCAAAGGCAGTGCCGCCGCAACGAATGATCACCCGAATACAGCGGAAATTAGCACAGCCGAGGGCATTGTGCGGGATAAGCCGCTGCACTTCTTCCTTGAACGTTACAACGCTGCTTATGTAGAGGAAACCCAGTTGTTTATCGAAGCGCTGCTGCTGGATAAGAAGGTAAAGGTCGATGGTCACGATGCGCTGCAAGCCGAGCGGATTGCAAGAGCGGCGAAACTGTCAGTGAAGCTTAGACGGCCAGTGAAGCTAAGCGAGCTGCACGAGCTTACGTAAGTAGACGGATACAAGAAAGGTTGTGTGCGCAAGTGTCTGATTTAATCGTAAAACCAAGCGCTGCTCCGGGCGAGCAGGGCGAACTGATGAACATAACGCCGCAAAGCGCAGGATGGGAGTATGTTGGTTTTCGCATCGTCCATCTGGAGCCGGGCGAGCAGCTTAAGCAGAACACGGATGAAAATGAAGTATGCCTCGTGCTGCTGAGCGGACGCGCGGATGTGCGCACTCAGAAAGAAGAGTGGAGCAATATCGGCCAGCGGATGAGCGTATTTGAGAAAATTCCGCCATATTCGGTTTACGTGCCCAATGATGACTTTTATCAAATTGAAGCGGTAACTGCGCTGGATATCGCCATTTGCTCTGCTCCTGGCCAAGGCCAGCATGAAGCGAGACTGATTGCCCCGGATGCTGTAGGTGTTGAGCAGCGCGGATATGGCAATTTGGAGCGGCAAATCCATAACATTTTGCCAGAAACAGCGCCGGCGGACAGCCTGCTTGTCGTTGAAGTGTTTACGCCAAGCGGACATTGGTCCAGCTACCCGCCGCATAAGCATGATCAGGATGCGCTGCCGAATGAATCGCTGCTGGAGGAAACGTATTATTTTCGCGTAGAGCCTGAGCAGGGCTTCGCCATTCAACGTGTATATACGGATGACCGTTCGCTTGACGAGACGCTTGTCATTCGCAATGGGGAGGCGGTTCTCGTGCCGCGCGGTTACCACCCTGTAAGTGCGCCTCCGGGCTATGAGGTGTATTATTTAAACGTGATGGCTGGACCTACCCGCATTTGGAAATTTCATAATGATCCGGACCATGCCTGGATTATGACGAAGCCTGCTGAAGATACGGCTAAAGCCTAGAAAGCAGCGCCGGTTTACAAGGGCAACAACTATAGTAGAAACCAGCTTTCGTTTTGTGGAGGCTGGTTTCTATCTTTTTAAGCCAATTACACCAATTTCATTGCAAGATAACATGCTGTGATACATAATAAATCTACCAGTTCAAAAGTAACGGAGGTCGTTTATGAAAGCTACTATTTATGATATCGCCAGAGAAGCGGGCGTCTCCATTGCGACGGTCTCCCAAGTCATTAACGGCAAGGGGAAAATCAGCGAAGAGCGGCGAAATGAAGTGATGCGCATTATGGAGCGGCTTAACTACCAGCCGAGTGTAATCGCTTCCGCGCTTACCGGGAAGCGGACGTATACGCTTGGTCTGCTCGTTCCAGACATATCCAACCCCTTTTTCGCCGAAATTGCCCGTGCCGTTGAGGATCAGAGCCGCCGATTAGGCTACAGCCTCGTCATATGCAGCACGGACAATAAAGACGAGCGGGTAGAGCGTTATTTGTCGCTGCTGCGGCAAAAAAGTGTGGACGGCATCATTATCGGTACCGGAATCGATAACGAAGATATTATTAAGCCGCTGCTGACGCAGTCCATCGCTGTAGCGCTCATTGCGCGGGATATGCCTGCTCTGGCTGTGCATACGGTCATCGTTGAGGATTTTAAAGGCGGAGCGCTTGGCGCTGAGCATTTGCTGAAGGAAGGGCATCACCGGGTCGCGGTGCTTGCCGAGCATATGAAGGTCAGCAGCAGCCGCGAACGGGTTAGCGGATTTAGAAGCATCGTTGAAGCGGCAGGTCTGCCCTGGTCCGACGCTTCCGTCAAGTTTTGCGACTATACGCTGGAGGATGGCAAGCGCAAAGCGCTGGAGCTGCTGAAGCAGACGGAGCGTCCGACCGCCTTGTTTTGCTGTAATGAGCTGCTCGCTATTGGCGCGCTGCAAGCGGCAAAGGAGCTTAAGCTGCGCATCCCGCGCGACGTATCGGTAATCGGCTTCGACAATACGATTTTAGCCTCGGTCAGTGATCCGCCGCTAACGACGATTGCCCAACCGATTGAAGCAATGGGGAAAAAGGTTGTTGATTTGCTGGTGGAAGCGCTGCAGGAAAAAACAGCTGCGGCCAAAGCGGAACGTATCGTTCTGGAGCCCGAGCTCATCGTTAGACAATCGACGAGTTCCATGCATCTGTAACCTGTGACGATTTTGCTTAAGAGGAAGGGCGGCTTTGCAGTTTGTTTTTGACAATAGCCCAAATGAAAATAAATGTCATGGAGCCGCCTTCAATAATAAGCGATACAAACGGAAACCAGTAGCTTAAATAGCGATCCACTATGTAGCTTTCATTGCTATAAGGAAACATCGGGCTAAACACGAATATCGCTCCAAAAACATATACCCATAGCTTATGCGATTTCATCCCCAGCCACTGCGAAGTACCTTCCGCAACAGCATAATATAAGGTTGAGATCGTAATAAACGAGCCCGAAATAAAGATGAGCAGCAGCAGCACCTCAATTCGTTCAAAAATAATAAACTGGGTCACTCTCGACAGAATGTAAACCGGGTTTTCAAAATGGCCCGCCATTACAGGCCCCATGACTGCTATGCTGTATAATAAATACAGCGTCATGACCGAGGTGCCAAGCACAACCGCATATACCTTCATGCGGAAAATGTTCTTCTGGTTCTGGATATGCGGCATCAGCATCCCCATCATAATGCAAATGCCGAACCAGCTGCCTGGATAGATCGCTCCATGCAGGGCAGGAAACAGTCCGTTCTCAAATTGGGGAAGCAGATAGCCCAGCCGGAGATAGGGCGTACAGCTAGCGAACAAAATAATTGAAGTTAACAAGATAATAACGCCAATTATTTGGCTAAGCCTCGCGATGGCTTCAATTCCTTTTACAGCTGCGAGCCCTGCGCATAACGTCATCGATATGGAAAAGACGAGGCGAGGTGTTTCGGGCATTAACGTCCGCGATAAAAAATCGCAGTAAATCCACATGGCCGTCACTATTACTCCTAGAAAGAACAACAGAAAAAAAAGGCCAACGACCTTCCCTGTTTTTCCTAATATCGAGCGCGTATATTGAATCAGTGATTGTCCGGCATACATTCTGCCGAGCCGATAGAGCAAAATCGCCACATAAATATCGATGACGGCCCCTAATGCCATAGACAGCCATAGGTCCTGCTTCACCTTGGCAATCAGTTGGCTAGGAACCGAGAAAAACGTAAGAGAGGTAATCGATACAAAAATGATGAAAAAGAATTGGCTGGCTGATATTAGATTATTCTTTTTCAACGACTATCATCCTTTTTTATTATGCCGTCAATAAGCAAGCCAGACTTAACAATTTCGATCGAAATGCTCGTCTGCACATCTATTTGAGCAAGCTCCTCGTTCCAGTTGTTTTTCATTTTTTTCCAGCTTTTTGCATCCCGGCGATGAATCGCCTCTCCGAAACCAATTACGTCGCTTTTATAGGAGCGAAACAGCTTATAGACGGTTTTTTCAATCGAGGCGGTAAGCGCATCGCTGAGCTCTTTTTTCAACAGATCGGTTGTTTGCTTCTCCGACAAGTCCAAAAGCTCCGTCGACGTCTTAATGGAAGCTTTAGTTTTCATGCGTACATTCATTTTCAGCTTTCCGTTTACATAAACCGGACTAATCGCCATATGGATGCTGTCCAAATCAAACATGACAGATTTTATGTCCTTGGTCGCAATTTCAAACATGCCCATTGAAGATAGTTCGGTAAGCCAACTGACGATCTGCGCTTCCTCGCTATTGAGCCAGCCAACCATTTTATTATTGCGAAAGACAGCAAGGTCCGTAATTTCCATAATCATGTTTTTTGAGCCTGTTGAATTGACTAGAAACATGCCAGGTACGGCTGCTTGAAAGCTGGTCTGCTCGAGTCTTGGCAAAAATTGATACAGCTGAATGCCGCCGCTTGTCGGCTTGTATCTTTTGCTTTTAAAATAAGCTTTCCATTCATCCGCAGCCACCGCTTGCAATTCCTGTGAACGGGTCAATACTTCCTTAATCGGCCGCCTTGACACCATGATCCAGCTGTTAAAGTTTTGATTCGGCTCGCGCCAGAAAAAATCCATCATATCGTCCATGCCTTGACGGGCTAAGCGTTCACCAATAAGGATAACCTTCGTTTGGGAGAAAAAGAGGCTTTTCTTCGCTTGCTTGCGAATCACCTCCAATGCGCTTTCAATTGTGACCCCGGTCGCTGCATAGGTAGCAATGGCTCTGCGCTGCTGTCCGCCTCCGCCCGCCGCAACGGGAAGTGTTGGATTAACGAGCTGGACAGTCACCTCGAGCTGTCCTTGTTTATTTAGATCAAGCCCAATGGCTGACACGACCGTCAGCTGGTCAAAATTGATTTGGCTCCAGCAGCCGCTAAGCAGCAGCAACAGACTGAGAATAGCAGCATATTTGCCAAGGCGGAAAAACACAAGGTAGTCCCCCTTCGATAGACATTTGGATTACCGTTTATGACGGAGCGTAAACCAGGGAACGCGAAAAATGGCTTGCTCGGCCTCTTTTTTCTTAAATGGCGCGAACGGGGACAAATAGGGCATGCCTACGGATTTTATCGACGCGAGCTGAGTGCCTAGCATAAATAAACCGATGATAATGCCGTAAAGCCCTAGCAGCGAAGCTAACATCAGCATGAAAAAACGCAGCATGCGAATCGTTCCTGACAGCGAGATCGACGGAATCGTAAACGAGGCAATCGCTGTGCCAGCCACAATCATGACCGATGGGGAAGAGATAATACCGGCTTGTACGGCGGATTCGCCAATAACAAGCGCTCCTACGATACTGATGGCAGATCCAATAGAACGGGGCATCCGAATGCTCGCCTCGCGCAGCCCCTCAAAAATGATTTCCATAATCAGCGCCTCCATCAAGACGGGAAAAGGAACACCGTCACGAGCCGACAGTATGCTGCTAAGCAGCTGTGGGGGAACCATTTCCGGATGGTAGGTCAAAATGCCGACATAGGTAGAGGGCAGCAGCAGTGTGATGAAAAAACCGGCATATCGAATCCAGCGGATAAACGTAGCTACCGGGTAAGCCAAATAGAGATCTTCCGTCGTTTTGAGCAGGTGAAACAGTGTGCACGGAAGAGCGAGAACGAACGGGGTGCCGTCTACGACAATGGCCACACGCCCATCCAAAATAACGCCGGCAATATCATCAGGCCGCTCGGTGCTGTATACAGTCGGGAAGAAGGAGGTCGGGCTGTCTTTAATGATTTCTTCAATATAATGAGACTCCAACACGGCATCTATGTCGATAGACTCCAGCCGTCTGCGTATTTCGTCAACCGTTTCCTTCTCAGCCCGGTCATGGATATAGACCATCGCGATTTTCGTATGCGAAAGGTTTCCTATAGTTAGCGTTTCCACTCGAAACGCCTTGTCCCGAATTCGCCTGCGAATCAGCGAAAGATTTACACCGAGTGCTTCAACGAAGCCATCCCGAGGACCTCGGATGACACTCGATGATGCCGGCTCATCAATGCTGCGCGTTTCGTATCCCTGCGTATTGACCGCAATGGCTCCCTTGCTGTCCTCTACTAAAATAATTGTCCAGCCGCTAACGAGCAGAGGCACGCACTCCTCGCAGGTATATACCATTTTGACATGATTCGCAGTCAATATATAACTGCAAAGCAGCTGATGAGGGGGCTCGCTTTGATCGAGCAGCTTTAGCTGCTGGGTTCCTGAAATGAGTGGCGATATGACATCGGCATTTAAATTTTGCTTGCTTACAAGTCCGTCAATCCACACGACAGAGGCCGGAATACGCTCCTCGCCAATCAAGCAATCTCTTGTTGATAAATCAGAGCTGTTGCCAAGCTCGGACACTAGCTCATTATAGAGGTCGCGCTTCGTGTTTTCCTTGCTCTCGGGCATAAAGCGGCAGCTCCTTTTGCTAAAGCTTGTTTTGTTTGGATGTATCACATAGTTATTGTGGCTAAAATTGGCTATATTATTCGATCAACGCACGGCGTAATTTGAAAGCAACAGCTAGGCATTATTATGGAAAGCAAGTACAATGAAACTTAAGCTAATAATGGAATCAAGCGTAACGATGAAAGGGGCTTATTAAAATGTCAAAAACAATTGGGCTAATTGTAGGAAGCTTGCGAGAAAATTCATATAATCGGATGGTGGCGCAAACGCTGAGCGAGCTGGATGCTTCTATCGTATTTAAGTGGATTGAGCTTAAGGAGCTTCCTTTGTTTAATGAAGATTTGGAGGCGGGAGACGGACCAGAGGCTGTACAGCTGTTCAAGTCGGCTATTCAGGCAGTCGATGGTGTTATTATTGTGTCGCCAGAATACAATTCCGGCATTCCGGGCGTGCTCAAAAATGCGATTGACTGGGCATCCAGGCCTTCACGCGGCTCCGTGCTGCGCAGAAAACCATTTGGCCTCATTGGCGCAACGCCAGGCGGCATGGGAACCGTGCATGCCCAGCTTCAAACGCGGCATATCCTGGAGTCCGTCCAGGCGCAGGTGCTTCCTTTTCAGAAGCTGCTTATTTCACAGGTTCACACGAAAGTAGATGCGGAGCAGCATCGCCTAACAGATGAGAAGACGAAGGAATATTTGCAGGCTTATTTGCAAAAGTTTGTGCATTGGATCGATCATATTCCTGCCTTAGATTAAAGAACAACTATAGCATTTTGACACCGCCGTGGGAGAGGGGCCCGATGAATGGAATCAGCAGCAGAAAGATGGTATGAAATTGCCAATACGGTTAATCGAAACTGCACTTTAGCGGATAATTTGAATCAGCTGTATCGTTCCAGCTCCTCAGAACAGAGGATTCATATGCCGGAACAGCTTGGACGCGGTTACTGGCAGCTCAATCAGATTCATTCGTCCATGGAGCTTGTCATATGTGATGCCTCATTCCATAAGGCAACTTCCTTGCAAAGCCTGGAGCGGAACAACAGCTTAAAACTAAGCTTTTGCCTTGGAGAAAAGCTTCAATGGAACGTCGAAGAGCTTGGAAAAGAATATCAGCTGGAGCACGGGGAGGTTTCAGCCTTCGGACATCTTCCCACAAGCAGCAGCTGCCAGTTTAACGTCAATCAGCATATTCGCGGGGTAACTCTCAAGCTGGATCGCCTCACGGAGATTGGCGCTTTACAGCAGCTGCCGCTGCATAAAATTTCAACCATATTGACAGAAAATCGCGAGCCTTTTCATCATTCCTCGATGACGCCGGAAATGAAGCGAATTACGCAACATATTTTTCACTGCAATTATCAGGGAGCGATTAAACAGCTTTATTTAAGCGGGAAGGTGCTTGAGCTGCTTGCCGTTTATTTCAATGAAGCAATTTTGCAGAAGCAACCACAGCCAAGCTTGCCAGGATTATCCCGCACCGATATTGACAGCCTGCACCGGGCCAAACAAATCGTCGATGCGCAATTAGTAACGCCTCCTAGCTTGGAAGCGTTGAGCAAGCTCGTTTGCTTGAATGAATTTAAGCTCAAAAAAGGCTTCAAGCTGCTGTTCGGCCTGCCTGTTCATGCTTATATTATTAATCGAAGATTAGACGACGCCTATCGCTTGCTTGAGGAAGGGAAGCTGAACATTACCGCAGCGGCAGCAGCCGTCGGCTTTAGCAAAGCAAGTCATTTTTCAGAACAATTCAAACGAAAATACGGGATCAATCCCTCTGAATATTTCAAATTTTATCCTCAAAAAGAAAACCGCCGCTAAAAATCCGCTTATGGAACCTCTTACTCCCGATTTGGGTATCAGCCCAAACCCAATATATGCGATATTAGCTTATACATCGCGCTTTATGTATGAGAATGATTTTTAATATCAATTATGTTGGGACGGAGTGAAATGAAGACGAAATCAGAAATATCCGGCTTAGTTCAAATTGCTGGCGAGCGGAAAGGGCTGTTAATAACAGCCAGCATTTTCTCAATCCTTTCGAGCCTGCTGCAAATTGTACCGTTTATTGCGGTATATAAAATCGTCCAGGAACTGCTCATTCATGCGCAGCAGCCGGCCAATATGAACAAAGAGCTGCTCATTCATTGGGGAATCATCGCTTTTGTCTCCTTGCTTGGCATGCTTGCAGCAATGTATGTTGGGGGAATGTGCTCGCATATTGCGGCTTTCAACATTCTTTATGAGCTTCGGGTGCGGCTTGCAGCGCATGTGGCGAAAGTGCCGATGGGATACCATACGAAAACGGCAACGGGAGAGCTCAAGAAGATCATTGAGGTTAGCGTGGAAAAGATTGAAAAGTTTATTGCCCATCAGCTGCCCGATCTCATTAGCGCAATCGTCATTCCAATCGTGTTAATCGGTTATTTGTTTTGGCTGGATTACCGAATGGCACTCGTATTGCTGCTCCCGATTGGCGCAGGCGTGTGGCTGCAAACCAGATTGTTCGGCAGCGAAGCTGGCAAAGAAGCGTACCGTGAATTTCAGTATGCGATTGAAGAGATGAATGCAACGGGGATTGAGTATGTGCGGGGAATGCCAGCAGTCAAAGTGTTCGGCATCACCGCAGATTCATTTCTGACGTTCAAGCAAGCCGTTATGAAATACCGCGATGTTTCTTTGAAAATTACGGCTATCTGCAAGACGTCGTACAGCCTCTTTTTTGTCATCATTATTTCGCTGTTTACATTCGTCGTGCCGATCGGCTTATTGCTGTTCAGCGGCCAAGCAGGCAGCCAGTCCTTCGCTATTACGTTTATTTTGTTCCTCATCGTTACGCCTAGCCTATCGGCACCGCTGCTGAAGCTGATGCATTTAGGAAGCGGGCTGCGCGAAATTGTCGAGGGACACAAGCGGATTGAGGCTGTATTTGCCGAGAAGGCCGCTCTGGAGCCGGCTTCGCCCCGAGTGCCTCATCATTACGACATTGCCTTTCAAGACGTAACCTTCGCTTATGAGCAGACGGAAAGCAAAGATTTTAAGCCTGTCCTGCAAAAAGTTAGTTTTGCAGCTCATGCAGGTGAGCTCACTGCTCTTGTAGGACCTTCAGGCGGAGGGAAATCAACCATCGCGAGCTTGCTGCTGCGATTTTGGGAGGTGCAGGAGGGCATCATTTCGATTGGCGGTATTCCCATTCGCGATATTGGAACAGACAAGCTGATGGAGCTCGTATCCTTCGTTTTTCAGGATGTTCACCTCTTTTACGATACGATTGAGGAAAATATTCGGATGGGCAACAAGGCGGCCACCAGGGATGAAGTGCTGGCAGCTGCAAAAACGGCCTGCTGCCATGAATTTATCGAGAAGCTGGATCAAGGCTACGATACCAAAATTGGACAAGGCGGCACGTATCTATCTGGCGGTGAGGCTCAGCGCATTGCGATTGCCCGAGCCTTGCTTAAGCGCGCCCCGATACTCGTACTCGATGAAGCAACAGCGTATGCCGATGCTGAAAATGAATACAACATCCAGCAGGGCATCGCCCAGCTGGTGAAAGGCAAAACCGTCATCATTATCGCCCATCGCCTCTCTACCATCCGTTCCGCTCAGCAGATTCTCGTCGTCCAGCAAGGCAAAATTGTCGAGCAAGGCACCCATGAACAGCTGCGCAAGAAACAGGGGCTGTATGAGCAAATGTGGCTGGCCCATCAAAGTGCGGCTTCATGGAAACTGGGCGTTAGAGGAGGGGAGCCTCAGCTGTGAGAAACTACTTTTATAACATTTCCGGCGGTTCGCCTAAAAGCTTATGGCCGTCTGCTATTGCTGCTCTTTTGGACGGCATCGCGAAAATCATTCCCGCCGCGCTGCTTGTAGATCTTTTCAATACGATTTACCTATCGTTTGCGCAGCCAGAGCTTGGCCTGAATACGAACCGCATGTGGATCGTGTGCATGGTACTGTTCGTTTGGCTGCTTGTAGAATATGCAGCTTACGCTTCTCTTTACGATAAAACGTACCGGGCGGCTTACAGCCTCGCTGCATCAGGGCGATTAAAGCTGGCTGAGCATATTCGCCACCTATCGCTCGGTTTTTTCGGCAAACGCGATCCTGGTGACTTGACGAATCTTATTTTGAGCGATTATGGACAGGTGGAGCATACGATTTCTCACAATGTGCCGCAGCTCATCAGCGCTGTCGTGCTGCCCATTATGGCGCTAACCGGTCTTATATGGCTGGACTATCGAATGGCACTGGCGATGTTTATCGCCGTTCCTCTTGGCGTGCTGTTATTGTGGCTGACGGATAGGCTTCAAGCACGGCTGAGCGAAAACCACGTGCAAGCTAAAAATGAGGCGGCTAGCCGCCTTCAGGAATATTTGACGGGCATTCGTGAGATTAAAGCTCATCATTTGGGCGGCGAACGCTTTGAGCGGCTGCGCCTTTCGTTTGACCGTCTAAAACAAGCATCAATCCGGCTGGAAGCGATTATGGGACCGATGATTATGGGGGCGATGCTGCTTGCCCGATCGGGAATGACGCTAATGATTTGGACCGGCAGCTATTTGCTTGTCGGCGGCAGCTTGTCTTTGCCTGTGTTTCTGCTGTTTCTGCTCGTCGGAACGAAAATCTTTGAGCCCTTGACGATTGTGCTGATGAATTACGGAGAAATGCGTTATTCCGCCTATAGTGCCCAGCGCATTATGGATGTGCAGCAGGAGCAGACGCTGGAGGGGAGTGCAGATATTGCCGAGGCTCATCCCAGCATCATTTTTGACCAGGTGACCTTCGGTTATGAGGCGAGGACGCCTGTGCTCAGCGGCGTTTCCTTTACGATTAAGCCAAAGACGATTACGGCGCTTGTTGGGGCATCGGGGAGCGGGAAAAGCACCATTAACCGTCTAATCGCGAGATTTTGGGACATTCAGGCGGGGACGATTCGTATCGGCGAGCAAGCAATCCGCTCGATTGCTCCCGAAAAACTGCTGCAGCACATTTCTATCGTCTTTCAGGATGTTTATTTGTTTCAAGATACGATCGGAAACAATATTCGGATTGGAAAAATGGATGCCAGCCAAGCGGAGATTGAAGCAGCGGCGAAGCGTGCATGCTGCCATGATTTTATTTCCAGACTGCCGCAAGGCTACAACACGCCAGTTGGGGAAGGCGGATCAACGCTGTCAGGCGGTGAAAAACAACGGATATCGATTGCACGCGCGCTGCTGAAGAACGCTTCTATTATTTTACTTGATGAGGCTACTGCTTCTCTTGATCCTGAAAATGAAGCGGCTGTCCAGCAAGCGATTAATGCGCTGGTAGCGGATAAAACGGTCATATTGATCGCCCATCGCTTAAAGACGATTCAAAACGCAGATCACATCATCGTGCTCGATCAAGGGCGTTTGGTCGAGGAAGGAACGCATGACCAGCTGCTGGGCGGACAAGGCATTTACTCCCGTTTATGGCATTTGCAGCAGCAGGCCGAGGGCTGGCAGGTTCAAACCTGAGCTAAGCCAGCTGGCTAATATTCTAGCTTATACATTTTGAGAGGAGAAATAACGATGAAAAAGGCAGTTATGATGTTGGTGTTAAGTTGTATGATCATATTGGCGGGCTGTGGCAGCCAGCCAGCGAATGGGACGGGGTCGGCTAGCGAGCCTGAAACGACGGAAAGCAATGAAGCGGCAAAAACAACGAAAACGGTGAAAAACCCGAATGGGGAAGAGGTTGTTATTCCGCTCAAGCCTCAGCGCATTGCTGATCTTTCTGGAGGAACCGAGGAGCTGCTGCTGCTCGGCATTGAACCTATTGCTACTGCAAATGCAGATTACGGCAATCAAAGCGAGCTGTCGCCGACCATTAAAGAACGCATGAGCAAGGATGCGATTAATCTGGATTGGTACGCAGAGCCTATCAATATTGAGCTGGTTACAGCCGCAGATCCGGATTTGATTATTTTGGGAGCCACGTTTAATACGGAAATGTATGAGCAGCTTAGCCAGATTGCCCCCACCATTATTATTCCGCATGCCTATTATGAATGGAGAGCGCGCTTCAGCTTCCTGGCCGAGCTGTTTGATGAAGAGGAAAAAATGAAGCAATGGATAGCCGGTTATGATGCAGCAGCAATGGAGTGGAAAGAAAAACTAGCGCCGATCATCAAGGATGAATCCTTCGGGATGGTTGAAACGTATCCGAATAACATCGTTGTTTACTCTACAACGGGATCGGCGGAGCTTATCTACAAAGATCTAGGCTTGAAACGTACGGAGGGCATACCTGATCCCGAGGATTGGGGCGGCAAGCAAATCAGCTTGGAGGGCTTGTCTGCGATCAATCCAGATCATATGCTTTTAATGGAAAATGATGAAAATAAAATGGCGGACAGCAACGTTTGGAACAATATAACAGCCGTCCAAAAAGGCAACATTTATAAAATTTCAAATGTCGATAATTATAACTATTCCTATACGGCCATAGGCCGACTGGAGCTGCTCAACCGGGTAGGCCAGCTTATCTTGGACCATCATAAGGATTCATAAACGAGACGAAATACGAAGGACCAGCAGGCTGTGGCCGCTGCAGAGCATGATTCTGCGGCGGCCGCAGCTTATTTTTTGAAGAAGAATAGCTAGCTGGATTGTACGGCAAGTTAGAAGAATAAACAATTAAGCTGGAATTAAGATAGAGTTTTCTCTTACATAAGATTGATCCGCTATAATATGACTACGATAAGGGGAGTGGGACAGATGAGAAAATGGGCTAGACGGTTAGGGAAGACAGTGGTTTTTGGATTGCTTGCTATCGTTGTGCTAATGGGAGCAGGAGCCGTATATGAACAAGCAAGCATCCGAAATGATTTGAAATCTTATACACCTAGCGGTAAGCTGTACAAGGTTCATGGGGAAAACATGCATGTATATACGGGCGGCCAAGGGGATGTTACCGTTGTGTTTGCCTCCGGTTGGGGCACCGCCAATCCTTATGTGGATTTTTCTCCGCTATATGAGAGGCTCGCGCCTCATGTGAAATTCGCCGTTTACGACAGATTTGGTTATGGGTACAGTGATACGACAAATAAAAAGCGTGACATCGATACGATAACGGATGAAATTCACGAATTGCTGGAGACATCTGGTCAAAAGCCGCCTTACCTGCTTGTGGCACATTCGTTGGGATCGCTGGAAACGATTCGGTATGCACAGAAATACCCGGATGAAGTTCAAGGTATTGTGATGATAGATGGCGGAAGTCCGGAATATTATTACAAGGATTCTGAAAAGCCAGTAAGTAGCGGTCTCAATAAGCTCCTGATCAAAACGGGTGTGATTCGATTGCTATTTCAATCCGACAGCGTTATCGAAAACTCGCTTGCTATTCGCAACGGATTGAAGTACGTGTCCGAAGACTTAAAGAAGATTGATCATACCGCATCGTTGCTCAAGCTTGAAAATGCCAATATAGAGGACGAGCTGCTGCGTTCGCAGGTTAATGCAAAGGTCGTTTTGGATGCGAAACAGCCGTTTCCTTTTCCGCTTACCATATTGACGGCTGATTATTTTGGGGCGAGCGAAGAGCTCTGGACCAAAACCCAAGCAGCCTTTGCATCCTGGTCCTTGCAGCCAAAGCAAATCATTGTTCAAGACACCGAGCACTACATTCATCAATACCAGCCAGATCTTGTTGCAGAAGAAATATTGGCTTTGGCTAAGCGCTAGACCATTAAAAAGGAGATGGCCCTGGTTCGGGCCATCTTCTTTTTGGCATGTGTACTGTATCGCGAGGCTTCTTGATACTCGATCTATGCCTTGAAAATATCGTCGATTACCTCAATCTCCCGGCTTGTTAACTGAGTTTCCAGCGTCAATAAATTGTTGGTCACTTGCCCGGCATTTTTGGCACCTGGAATAAGGACCTGAATGGCCTCTCTCGTTAAGTACCAAGCAAGCACAACATGGGCAACCTCGACTCCTTTAGCTTTAGCGATTTTCTGAACTTGTTCAACCTTTTCCAAATTTCTCAGAAATGCCTCACCTTTGAAATAAGGAAGGCTTGTCCGAAAATCATTGAAGGTTGAATCCTTCGTATATTTGCCGGCAAGAAGTCCGGATGCAAGAGGGAAGTACGGGATAAAGGTAATTTGATTGTCGATCGTATAAGGAAAGTAGTCCGACTCTGCTTTCCGGTTCAGCAGATTGTATTCCCCTTGGAACACGTCGACGTATTGATCCTTGTTGGCAACATGTAACTGATCCAGTGAAAAATTGGACAAGCCAATTGACCGAATTTTACCTTCATCCTTTAATTGCTTCAAAGCCCCAATTGCTTCATCTTTAGGCGTATGTTGATCAGGATAATGAATATACAGAAGGTCGATATAATCGGTTTGCAGCCTTTTCAAGCTTTTCTCGGCTTCTTCGCGCAAGAAGGCAGGCGAGTTGTCCATCACCAATTTGCCGTCTGCGAATTTTGGCGATACCTTTGTTGCTATTACGACCTTCGAACGATCTCCAATCTCTTTGACTACCTCGCCAATCAATTCCTCGGAGCGTCCATTGCCATATAAGTAAGCCGTGTCCAGCATGTTAATGCCGTTTTCGATAGCCGTGCGGACTAGGTGCTTGCCTTCTTGTTCATCCGTGCCGGGAAAAAGATTATGAGCGCCAACGGCATTCGTGCCGAGTCCGATTGGATTGACGTAAACCTCTGATTTTCCAAGCTGTACGCGATTTTTCATAGGAATACCTTCTTTCTTTTAACAATTGGAGCAGCGATTAAGCTCTTGCGTTACTTTTTGGCTTGCCTCAATGACATGGCGTGTTAAGCCTTTTACGATCTTTTTTGGCATGTTCTCGATGGAATCGGCAATTGAAATGGAGGCAATGACCTCACCGGCTTTAAACACCGGCGAAGCAATACAATGTATGCCTTCAATAAAATCCTGATAGTCGCCAGCAAATTGCTGCTGTTTAATGACGTCCAAATGGCAGAGGAGCAAGTCGACCTCCATAAACGCCTTTTCCGCTTCCTTGCCCAAAGCGAGCCGTGAAATATATTGAAGCCGATCTTCCGCTGCCATATGGGCTAAGAAAACTTTGCCTAATGCCGTTTGATGCATCGGATGGAGGCCGATAGAATCGACATTGACCATTTGCTCCGCTTGCGCATCATAAACCTTTCGGGAGATTACGCCATCCTCATGCAGTATGCCTACAAATACATCTCTGCCGGTGCTTGTCCCTAATTGCTGCAAAATTTGCGAAACGGACCAGTGAACAGAACGATCACTTGCTGAACCCGTCGTGGAAACCCGCGAATGAAGCTCATAGTATTTATCCCGTTTGACAATATATTTCGCTTCTTCAAGCGTATGCAATAGGCGAAACACGGTCGTTTTATTCATATTAAGCCGTTTGGAGATGTCCGTTAACGACAAACGAAAGTTCTCCTGCAGTAAATCTAGAATTTGAAGGCCTTTCTTTAAACTGGATACCTCATATCCGGATATGATTATCACCTCAGTTTCAAATTAAGTTTAAAATAGTTGCAGCTCGTGAGCAATGAACGTTTGTTTTGTTTCACAATGTGAAATTTAGTCGCTATCCGAACCGTTCCGAACATCAGTGTATGAAGGAGAAATGGCATCACGAAGCAGGAAGAATAGGACAATTCCCATTTACTTGTAGTATAATGGTTACTTCAATAAGAGATGGAAAATAGGAAAAGAGGGACCGAATGCTTACTATACTGGTTGCTGACGACGATGCGAACATTCGCGAACTTGTCTGTTTATTTCTACGCAACGACGGATTCGCAACAGTTGAAGCTGCGGATGGCAAGGAAGCACTGGCCGTCTACGCCTCGACGCATGTCGATCTTGTTGTACTCGATATTATGATGCCGATAATGGATGGCTGGACGTTATGCAAGGAGCTCAGAAGAGCCAATCCTGATCTGCCGTTGCTTATGCTGACTGCACGAGGCGAAACATGGGAGAAAGTGAAGGGGTTCGAGCTTGGGACGGACGATTATTTGACGAAACCATTTGATCCGTTGGAGTTGACGGTACGGGTTAGGGCCTTGCTGAAACGGTACCGGATTGGCTCCACGCAGACGATCCAGTTCGGCAACGTCATTCTTGACCGGCAGTCCTATAAGGTAATGAGAGGGAGCGAGTCGCTCACTTTGCCGCTCAAGGAGTTCGAATTGCTGTATAAGCTTGCTGGAACTCCCGGACAAGTGTATACGCGGGAGCAGTTGATCGATCAAATTTGGGGGATCAATTACGCTGGAGATGATCGAACGATAGACGTACATATTAAACGCCTGCGCGAACGGTTCGGGACTACACCGGAATTTCGTATCGAGACGGTGCGCGGACTTGGCTACCGGCTTGAGGTTTATGAATGATCAGCTCCTTATAAGCTCTTGTCCCGATTAAGGACAAGAGCTTATTTTTTAATGGATTTTTATTCGGCAAGCTCCGGCGATTGATGGATAGTTTTTATGTTAAATCTACAACTACTTTAACCGTACCTTTAGCTTCAATGGCTTTAGTAAAGGCTTCCTGAATATCATCCAGCTTATAAACCTGCGTAATAAGGGTGGACAGCTCATTTTTAAAGCTTGAAAGATGCTGGACCACCTTGGAAAAATCCTCATGTGTATACCCGCTGGAGCCTTTAAGCTGTACTTCTTTGGACATGACCTGCTGCAAGCTAATCGGCACATCGGTTTTATAAACGGCAATAATTGAAATTCTGGCTTTAGGCTTCACGATTTTCATGATAGCTTCAAACAAAACGGGAGCACCCGCCGCATCTATAAATACGTCTACATTTGGTACTTCAACACCATAAACGTTCACAGTGCCAAAATGTCCAGCCAATCCCTCTGCAAGTGTCGTTTCTGACGTATTGACGGTTAATGCCCCTAATCCGGCGGCTTTGGACAATCGCCATTCGTCAATGTCGACCACACAGACGTGCTTCATGCCTTCAGCAATCAAGCTGGCTGCAGCGAGAAGACCGATAGGGCCTCCACCCATAACGACAATCCGATCTTCAGGCTGAGGGTTTGCGCTGAAAGCGCCGTGCCGTCCGACGCTCATCGGTTCGATCAGTGAAGCTACCTCTACGGGAACGCTTTTATCTATTTCATATAAGTTATAGTTAAGTTCAGCTTCTTCTATTAAGACATACTGTGAAAATCCGGAACACTCCAGCGATTTGCGTCTCCCGACTTTTTTGGCTGTAATCGGGTTAATGCCTACACGCATTCCCATTTCGATCTGGGAAGAAACTTCGGACCCTATTTCCACCACATCGCCGACCATTTCATGTCCAAATTCCGAACCAAGAGTAATTCCCATATTGCCTGCACCGACTTTGACAATATTAATATCAGTACCGCATATGCCGCCACGCAGATTTCTTACGAGAACATCCTTTGGGCCTACAGCAGGAATCGCTTTTTCTTCAACTCGAATGTCATTTTTGCCAGAATAGATCGCTGCCTTCATCATGTACCTTCACTCCTCATAGATGATAATCGTTCAACCGTTTTTTCGCATCTGCTAAGCCGTAATCGGATAAACTAAATCCTTTCAACAGATTCCAATAACAGATTCCAATGATCGATTGGATGGCCTAATCATGCAATAATAATGTTTCAAAGTTGTTAAAATAATGTTTATGAGATATTAATCATGCGTATAAGGACGATTCAAACCAAATGTTGCTTCGCATTAAGGCTTAGCTTAAACAATTTTTTAACAACTATTTATTATGATGATACTAATGCGTCAGAAAGGATGTTTTTATGATCAATATACTTGTAGTGGAGGACGATACAAAGCTTAACCAAATTTTTTGCGCTTATTTGTCCAAAAATGGTTACAATGCTAAAGGTTGTCTGAACCCGCGTGAAGCTTATGATTTAATGTATAACCATATCTATGACCTTCTCATTTCCGATGTGATGATGCCGGAGATCGACGGTTTTGAATTTGCAGAGACAATAAGGGGGATCAATAAGACCATCCCGATTCTTTTTGTGACTGCCCGTGATGATATATCCTCCAAACAAAAAGGTTTTTTTGCCGGCATTGACGATTACATGGTTAAACCGATTGATTTGGATGAACTGGTTTTGCGAGTGGGTGCCCTGCTTCGAAGGGCGAATATCGCCCATGAAAAAAAACTGAGGGTAGGAAGCCTGTTGATGGACGCAGACGACATGACCGCTGCAGTAGACGGCAAGGAAGTACCTGTGACGGTTCGAGAATTCAACATTCTGTACAAAATGCTTTCCTATCCCAAACATACCTTTTCGCGTGCCCAGCTTATGGACGAGTTCTGGGGCATTGAAAGTCAAACTAGCCTGCGCGCTGTGGACGTATATATTGTCAAGCTTCGGGACAAGTTTTCCTGCTGTGAAGGCTTCAAAATTATGACCGTGCATGGGCTAGGCTACAAGGCAGTGCTGCAATGAATAAGAAACAGAAACCAGATGCGAGAATGAAGTCACCGCTTTTTTCATGGAAAGAGTTTGTGGTCACTTATTTATTGTTGTCTACGCTGACTGCGGGACAAGCGCTAATCTATGATGCTTATCAGCCAATCGAACATGTGCCGTGGCCGTACATTTTCGGAATCTCGGGCTATTGGATTATCGTCAGCCTTATTTTTTGCCTCGTTACTGCAAGGCAGAAGTACAAATCCTTTGACAAGCCCATGCGAAAACTCAGCGAGGCGGCCAAGCAGGTATCAGAAGGAGACTTTTCGGTCTATCTCGAACCGATTCACAGAGCGGATAAGAAGGACTACGTAGATGTAATGTTCGAGGATTTCAACAAGATGGTCGAGGAACTGAACAGCATTGAAACGCTGAAAAACGACTTCATTTCCAATGTATCCCATGAAATCAAGACACCGTTGTCCGTCATTCACGGTTACGCTACGGCACTGCAGCAGGATGATTTGCCGCCTGAGCTGCGGAAGGATTATACGGCTACCATCATTTCTTCTACCAATAAGCTAGCAACACTTGTCGTCAACATCCTTAAGCTGAACAAATTGGAAAATCAGGAGATCGTGCCTGTTGCCGAGCCCTACGATCTGTGCAGGCAGCTATGCGATTGCGCGCTATACTTTGAAAATGCTTGGGAAGAAAAAAAGATCGCATTTATGGTGGATATAGAGGATCGTGCCATCATTCGCGCTGAAGAGAGCATGCTGGAGATCGTGTGGCATAACCTTTTTTCCAATGCTTTAAAATTCACCGCTCCCGGGGGAACGATTACCCTAAAGCAAATTTCGGATGAGCATGCGATCACGGTCATGGTATCAGACACAGGCTGCGGGATGGACGAGGAAACGATGAAGCATATTTTTGATAAATTTTATCAAGGCGATCCTTCCCATCATGCGGAGGGGAATGGCCTCGGTCTTGCTCTTTCGCTCCGCGTAATTGAATTGGTAGGCGGTGTCATTTCGGTTAAGAGCGAGCCTGGAGAGGGTACAACCTTTACAGTCCAATTAAAAATTGATAAGTAATAGGTACGCAGCAGGGCAGCCTGGGTTCGAACAATCGAATTCAGGCTGCTTATTTGGTTTAACCGTATGGAAGCTGCAAGGGGGAGGGAGAAACGCTTGTTTTTGGCTAAAGTTGACAAGAGGAGAGTTCTCCGTTTAATCTAAAGAAGAGATTAAGTGGAAAACTATCCACTTAATCTCAATAAAAGAGAGGAGCAGGATAACGTACGTCTGCATTTTATATATTCCATTTTCAATAAAATAAAAGGCAGTAGCGAAAGGATGTTTAAGATGAATTATTCCGATAATAGTGTAAGTGAAAAAGCAGCGCTTAGTCTGTTTAGTAGTGACAGTCCTGAAAACCCGTTTCCGATTTTCGCCCAGCTGCGTGAAACGGGAGCTGTCATTCCTATTACTGTACCCATGGGTGGCACAGATCGCCAACAATGGTTGGTCACGCGAATGGAAGAAGTGTCACAGGTACTTAAGGATCATGCCCGCTTCACTGTAGACCCAGAAACGATCGGTGGCAGCAACGAATTTAAAAAAGCCTTTATGGAAAACACAGATGCATCCGCTCCAGATACCTTTTTCACCGGAAAATCGATGCTTTCTGTCGATGATCCTGATCATCGGCGGTTACGCAGGCTAGTTTCCAAAGCCTTCACGCCCAAATACATGGAAAGCCTTCGGCCGCGTGTGCAGAAGATTGCGGATGAATTGCTGGATAAGGTGCAGGATCGCGGTGAGATGGACCTAGTCAGAGATTATGCTTATCCTTTACCGATTCACGTAATATCCGATATGCTTGGGGTACCTGAAGCAGACCGCTCGCAGATCCATGACTGGTCTAAAGCGATTTCACATGGTCTAGGTCTTGGTGTGCGCGCACCAGGAGTAGAGGAACATTTGCGCGCTTTCGGTGAATACACGGCGGAGCTTGTTGCTGACAAACGCAAGCATCCGGCTGATGACTTGATCAGCCAGTTAATCGCCATCGAAGAAGAGGGGGACAAGCTGAGTCAGCCAGAGTTGATCTCCATGATTACCCTATTGATCTTTGCTGGCCATGAGACGACCTCAAATCTTATTGCCACAGGAACATTGATGCTGTTAGATCATCCGGAGCAGTTGGAGAAGCTCAAAGCTGATCTTAGTCTGGCTCCGTCCGCCTTCGAAGAGCTGCTTCGTTTCAATGGGCCAGCTACCATGTCGGGACCTCGCTTTGCAACGCAAGATATTGTACTTGCTGGTCAGCCGATTAAAAAGGGAGATATGCTGATTCCTTTATTGAAATCTGCAAACCGGGATGAATGCCCGTTCGCACAAGCAGAAGAACTGGATATAACTCGTACGATTAATCGCCATCTTGCCTTCGGTCATGGCATCCATTCCTGCTTGGGCGCGCCACTAGCTCGCGTAGAGGGAGACATTGCATTTCAAACGCTGCTGAGACGGATGCCCAACCTGCGACTCAGCATTCCTCGGGAAGACATCTCCTGGCATTTCGCGCTGAGCTCACAGAGTTTAGCTGCCCTGCCAGTCGCTTTTTAAGGAAAAGACGACAAAACATGGTTCATTTTTAAAAAAAGCCTAATTCAGGCGGCAGACTGCCGTCGATGAATTAGGCTTGTTCGTATTAATGTGATGCATTTAATGTGATGCATTAAAGAAAGGTCTGGCATAGCTGCTCCAAAATACGGTCGGGCGAGTTGCCGCGCACATTTTTTTGAAACAGATACGAATCGCTGCTGAGGGCGTTCAACAGCATGTCTGTTTTGAATAAGCTGAGGGTCTGTGGTTGGTTGGTTTCTGCTATCCATTCTTCAATCAGTCCAAGTAGCAGCTTATGAAATTTGTCATAGATGGGACTTTTCGTTTTGGGGTCCGGCACATTATTAGCTGAATTCTCGACACCGGCAAGCAGTTGCGCATTTTTCTCTCTGAACTGAATAAACACAGCAAGCAGCCCGCGCAATCGGTCAGAAGCCGGGCGGTAGGCATTCTCCTGCAAGTATTTCTCAATATCCTCGAACAACATCGTCACGTTGTCTTTGATTAAATGCATGCATAGATCACTTTTGTTGCGGTAACGCCGGTACAGGGTTCCCGCTCCGATTTGCGCTTCGACGGCAATCTGGTTCATGCTGACCTGTTCGACGCCGTGCAGCTGAAACAACTTGTTAGCCGCTTCCAGAATACGCTGGCGGTTCTCGGCAGCATCACGTCGCTCTGAACGGTAGGTTGCATTTGTTTCATTCACTGTTTATCACTTCCCATCCTTCATCTGAACCCCTATTTACAAGTGGAGAATTATCCGCTTAATCCTAGTAAAAAAAGAGAGGAATGTGCTGACTGAGGAAGTCTGCATTGAAACAGTAGCAGTATTTTTTCTATGAGTCAACATCTAATGTAATGAGGAGTAAATATTTATTTATACAAATAAGATCGAAAAAAATAAATAGAAAATAAGAATAAAATGAAGGGAAACCTAATAGATATAAAACGGCTGCTTGATATGAATTTTTTTCTTTAACTTAAATCAATAAGAATAAGAACACAACAAGCCAACGGATGACCTCTTAAATCTGGAGATCATCTGTTTTTGTGAGGATGTGGAATGATTTGGATGTTAATTAAATGAAAAATTTACAAATAAAACAAACGTACTAAAGGCTTCCCATCCACGGAGGCTTCTTGTTGTGTGGCTGGAATTTGCTAATGTCTGAGAGATTGCCGGAAAGGGTCATTCTAGCGTTAAAGCAGAGTTAAAGAAGTCATTCCAGCATTAGCGCTTTATACCATATTCAAGTAGGATATTTTATGCACATGTTTTAGCATTATCGTGATGGTCACTACATATGAGGAGTGATTGAATGCAAGCAAAAGGCTTGGTTCACCAGTTATTCGAGCAGCAGGCGAAACGTACGCCTAGCCGTGAAGCTGTTAGATTTGAGGAGAAGTCAGTAACGTACGCCGAGTTGAACCGCCGCGCGAATCGGCTAGCGTATCGCTTGCGTGCGATCGGTATCGGGCCTGACGTGCTGGCAGGCATTTGCATGGAGCGTTCGATTGAACTGGTCGTCGCGCTGTATGGCGTCCTAAAGGCAGGGGGCGCTTACGTGCCGCTGGATCCAGATTATCCAAAGGATCGGCTAACCTACATGATCAAGGACAGCAAGGTGAGACGAATCATTACGCAGCGTCAATTCGCGGAGCAGTTCGCTGGGTTCGACGGTGATGTACTGATTTTAGACGAGTCAGAGCCATTAGATGAATATGGAGAGGTGGAGGGAAACCCGAATATTGCCTTGCATGAGAGCCATCTGGCTTACATGTTCTACACCTCCGGATCGACAGGAAGGCCAAAGGGGGCGATGAATACGCATGCAGCCATTCGCAATCGGGTTCTCTGGCTGCAGCACACTTTCGAAATGGAGGAAAAGGATAAGCTTCTTCAGAAATCTCCTTACAGCTTCGACGTATCGGTATGGGAGTTTTTCTGGCCGCACATATGCGGTGCATGCCTTGTCATGGCCAAGCCCAAAGGCCATCTTGACAACGAATATATGTGGGAAGTCATCAAGCGCGAAGGTATCACGTTCGTGCAGTTCGTACCGACGATGCTCCAGACGTTTCTGAGTGCGGAGCAGGCTCAGGACCTCCCCTTCCTGAAGCATGTTTTCTTATGCGGGGAGCCATTGTCTGCAGCGCTGAACGAACGGTTCTGCCGCACGATGTCCGCGCAGCTTCACAACTTGTATGGTCCGACCGAGGCAGCAGTATTCATTACCAATTGGACCAGCGATCGCAGCTTGAACCGTTCGGTCATTCCAATTGGAAAGGCTATCCCTGAGAATGCCATGTACGTATTAAACGACCGCTATGAACCGGTCGCACCTGGTGAGATTGGCGAGCTATTCATCAGCGGCATTGGGCTCGCGCGCGGTTATTATGGCAGACCGGATCTGACGGCTGAGCGATTCGTGCCCAATCCATACAGCAAGGAACCGGGAGCACGGATGTATCATACCGGAGATCTTGGACGCTGGCTTACGGACGGTAACCTGGAATGTCTGGGCCGCAACGACGATCAGGTGAAGGTACGGGGCTTTCGGATCGAGCTGGGCGAAATTAGCACGGTGCTTGAACAGCATCCAGGCATCAATCAAGCTGTGACGGTTGTCTGCGAGGATCAGCCTGGCGACCAGCGTATTACTGCATATTTCATACCAAATGCTGAGTTTGCTCCTTCGATCAGCGAGCTGAGAAGCCATCTACAGCAGCATTTGCCAGACTATATGGTCCCTTCTTATTTTGTCGAGATGGAGGCCTTCCCCCTTACCCCTAGCGGCAAGACAGACCGCAAGCTTCTGCCAAGTCCAACGCTGTCCCGCCTGATGATTGGCCAGGCGTATGTTCCGCCGGAAACCTACATCCAGAAGGAGCTTGCCGCGATCTGGTCAGGCTTTTTCAGTTTCGATCAGCTCGGGCTTGATGACGATTTCATCGACTTGGGCGGCCATTCGCTCGTCGCAACTCAAATTCTTGTCCGGTGTGGGCATATATTCGGCGTGAAGGTATCGCTAAAGGATATGCTCACACAAGGAACGACGATTCGCGCCCTCGCGTCAATTATTGAAGCCAACCTGCTTGCGGAGACTGACGATGCCGAGATCGAAGCGTTGCTGAACGAGATGGAGCACCTGTCGGAAGAGGAAATTGAGGCGCTGCTGAAGTAACAGTCAGTAGATGATCAGGAGGAGACGATTCGTGGCAAATTTCGTTCTAAGCACGCATATGACGAACGGAGATGTACTGCCGTTTCTGCGCTTAGCGTCTGCACTTCGCCGGCGTGGTCACCAGGCAACCCTGGTGACGCACGGCGTATTTGCGCCGCTGGCCGAGAAGTCCGGCATTTCTTTTCGCGGCATCGATAAACCAGAGGAATATACCTCCATCATGAAGGATCTCTACATGATGGAGGATCCGCTGAACAAGCCCGACCTCTATGAAGCCTACCAACGAAAATATTATTCGAAAGAGAAATTCCAGCAGGAGTATGACATCCTGACGGAGCTGTGCCAAGCAGAGGATTCCGTCCTGATCTGCAAGGAGCGTGACGGATTCGTTGCCATGATCGTATCTGAGATGATGCATGTGCCAATCGTCACGGGCGTTCTCGCGCCCAGCTATGTGACGCAGCTGCATATTTGGGAAGAGCTTGGACTGGACTTTGCGATATCCCTTATTAACACATTTCGCAGCGATCTTGGGCTTACGCCAGTCTCAAGCTGGACGTCATGGATGGGCGCCGTGAAAAAAAACATCGGCTTCTGGCATGAGAGCTTTGATGCTGCTGTGGAAGCACCAGAATGGGCGCTGAAGGTAGATACTGTCGGATTCCCGCTGGCAGATGCAATCGAATACGAGCCTTTGCCAAACGATCTGCTAGATTTTATTCGCGCCGGCGAACCGCCCCTCTTGATTACGGGCGGGACGGGGAAAATGATTAAGCCGAATTTCTACCAAGCGGCCATCGAGGGCATCAAGCTGCTAGGGCAGCGAACCATACTGGTTACGAGGCATGAAGAATTCATTCAAGGCGAGCTGCCGGATCATATTCGCTGGTACAAAATTTTGCCGCTTGCCAGTGTCTATCCGCTAATCGGCAGCGTCATCCATCACGGCGGAATCGGTACGATCACGGGAGCCATGACCGCCGCTGTGCCGCAGCTGGCGCTCGCGGCCGATACGGATCGGCCGGATAACGGAATGCGGATCAAGCATCTGGGTATCGGTGATTATTTGCCGCCGCTGCAGTGGGAGCCCGCGTTGATTGCAAATGCCATAAAAGGCATTCAGACAAGCACAGTGAAAGAGCGCTGCCGCCAATTAGCAAAGGTCATGGCGGAGCATGATACGATGGCTGCGGCCTGCACGGCCATGGAATCGGTAATCGGCAAGCCCGACTACGCCATTGCCTCGGATCAGCTTATTGTTGATTACGTTGCAGCGCAGCGCCAGCGGTCCTTGCCAAGCGCAATGACCGCGCCTGATCATCGCCTGGGCGAGATCAATCAGTCACTATCAGCAGGCAAGCGTTCACTGTTATCGCAGTGGCTGGTGCAGCGCCAGCTCGGAAGTCATCCCCTGCCTTTGAAGGAGGCGCGCTATGAGTAAAACGATTGATCGCATCGAGCAGCTTTCGCCCGAACGACGGGCGCTCCTTGCCCTGAAAGCCAAACAGAATAAGGCAAAGGCTGCCGCAGCTTCGTCCGTAATCCCAAAGCAGCCTAGGCAAGAAGGAGCTAACAAGTTCCCGCTATCCTTTCCGCAACAGCGAATTATGTTTTTCGAGGAATATATGCCGGGGACGGAGCGGTACAATTTTGCCAACGGCTACAAGCTTATCGGGAAGCTGAATGTCTCTGCCCTGCTTCGCACGCTGAACGAGATGATCAAGCGTCATGAAATCATGCGCGCTGTTGTTGCTTATGAGAACGACGATTACGTGCAGGTCATTCGCCCCGAGCTGACGATCGACCTCCCAATGATCGAGTTGGCCGATGAAAACAAGGTCTATGAGCTGATGGAGAAGGAAGCCACGGCACCGTATGATTTCCTGAACGGGCCGCTTGTGAAGGCAATGCTCTTCCGCTTGGATCCCGAAAAGCATGTTCTCGTCTGGATGACGCATCACTTAATCTATGATGGCTGGTCAGCCGACGTGTTCGACGAAGAGCTCGCCGCGATCTATCGTTCCTTTGCACTGGAAGAGCCGCTTTCGCTTCCGGAGCTGCCGATTCAATACCCGGACTTTGCCGTCTGGCAGAGGCAGTGGATGACAGGATCGGAATACGAAGAACAGCTGCGCTACTGGAAAAAGAAACTGATGCCAGCGCCGGCGACGCTGGATTTGCCGACGGATTACCCGCGCCCCTCGATTCAAGTTGAGCGCAAAGTCGGTTTCTTCAGCCTGACGCTTGATCCAGCATTCTCGCAGCGTATCCGCGAAGCGAGCAAGCAGCTTGGCTGCACGTCTTTTGTCCTGCTGCTAGCCGCTTACAAGGTACTACTCGCAAGCTACAACGGCAAGCAAGAAATCGTTGTCGGGACGCCTATGGCGAATCGAGGCAAGCAGGAAATCGAGAAGCTTGCTGGCTTCTTCGCGAATACGGTCGCGCTTCGCTCCGCGATTGACATGGGCAGCAGCTTCAGCGACTTTATCTCGGCAGTCCGCGAGACGGTGCTGGAGGCGAATGATCATCAGGATTTGCCGTTTGACAGAATTGTCGAAGAGATGAATCCGGATCGTGTTATAGGCCATGCGCTATTTTTTGATACCATGTTCCTGTTCGAACGGCATGGGCAGGCGCTGAGAGAACTGCCTGACCTTGAGATTGTGCCGTTCGTGGGTGATCGTACGCGAGGCGGGATGCTGGATCTGACGATGACGGTATTCGAGAATCAAAAGTTAGGCATGGAAGTTACTTTGACGTATCGCCTAGATCTATTTCGCGAGTCGACAATCCAGCAAATGGCGGAGCATTACTGCATGATTTTAGAACGCGTAATAGACAATTCCGCGCTGCCGCTATATGCAGTTGCGGCTCTCTCGGGCGAACAGCTGCAGAAGGTGCTGGTCGACTGGAATGCCGGCGAGTCTACTGGGACAGAGCTCCAATTGCCGCATCTTCTCGTGGAGCGTCAATCGGCTCTTACGCCTACGGCCACAGCTGTATGCTCAGAGGGGCGTACACTTACCTATTTAGAGCTGAATGAACGGGCTAACCGCTTGGCGCACCATCTGCGCGGTATGCAGGTGGGGCCTAATACAACCGTCGGCCTTTACATGGAGCGCACTGTCGATATCATCGTCGGCTTGGTCGGAATTTTGAAGGCAGGCGGTGCCTATGTGCCGCTTGATCCTAAGCTGCCGGCAGAGCGCTTGCGAATGATTGCGCAGGAGGCTGAGGTATCGGTCATCGTGACCGAGGAAGCCTTTGCCGATCTGCTGCCGCAAAATGAGGAGGCAGCGTCGGCGCCCATACGAATGGTTTCGCTCGACCGGGATTGGGATAAGATAGCGCAAGAAGATGCGAGTAATCCTGAAGTAATCTCAAAGCTGGACGATCTTATGTATGTGTTGTTCACGTCCGGATCGACGGGGAAACCGAAGGGCGTGGCAGTGGAGCACCAAAGTTATGTTAACTATTTGGAAGGCATTATGCAGCGTTTGGCGCTGCGGGAAGGCCTCCATTTCGCCATCGTCAGCACGCTTGCTGCCGATCTTGGAACGCCGATGATCTGGGGGGCGTTCGGAACAGGAGGCACTCTGCACGTCATCCCGTATGAGCGTGCAGCTGATCCCGATGCTTTCGCGGCTTATTGCGAAGCGCATCCGATCGATGTGATGAAGATCGTTCCAAGCCACATGGAGGTGCTGCTCGGCGTAGCAAATCCCAGCGTCATCATACCGCGCGAATGCTTGATTCTTGCTGGCGAGGCCTCGCATTGGGGTTCAATTGCAGACATTCGGCGCCTTCGTCCGGGCTGTCGGATTCAAAATCATTATGGTCCTACGGAGACAACCGTTTCCGTGCTCACCTATGAGGTGCCAGTAAGTGGTAGCGAGCAAGATCATCTTGCAGTGCTACCGCTTGGACGTCCGATACCGAACGCGCCGGTCTATGTGCTTAACGCTAATTTGCAACCGGTTCCAGCTGGCGTCATCGGCGAGTTGTACATCGGCGGGAGCGCCGTGACGCGCGGCTACTATGGCAGGCCGGATCTGACGGCCGAGCGATTCGTGCCGAATCCGTTCACAGATCGGCCGGGTGAACGGATGTATCGCACGGGCGATCTCGTTCGCCATTTGCCTAACGGCAACATTGCGTTTATTGGACGGATGGACCAACAGGTCAAAATCCGCGGCTATCGGATCGAGACTGGCGAGATCGAGCATGTTCTGCTGCAAATGGGAGGATTGCGCGATGCGGTCGTGACTATTCGCGAAGATGAACCAGGAGACAAGCGGCTGGTTGCCTATCTGGTACCGGAGCAGCGCTCGTTATCCGACCCTCAGGAGCAAGCAATGCGTGGAGCGCAGCTTGATGTAAGCGCGATTCGAAAACACATAAAAAGCATTTTGCCCGACTATATGCTGCCATCGGCCTTTGTCGAGATCGAGCGGCTGCCGCTTAACGCGAACGGCAAGCTGGACCGTGCAATGCTGCCTGCGCCAAGCGCTGTAAATCGGGCGGGAGACAATGGCTTTGCTGCGCCAGAGACCAAGGAAGAACATGAAATCGCCGCTGTCTGGCAGGAAGTATTGGGACTCGATCAGATCGGTATCAACGATGAATTTTTCGACCTTGGTGGGGATTCATTCAAGGCGATTAAGGTCGTACGCAAGATGGGCAATTCCTTTAGCGTAATGGACCTCTTCCAGTATCCGACGGTGCGTGAGCTGGCCGAGCATCTCGCATCCGGCGCTACACGGAGCGACGATCTTCTGATTGAATTCAAAAAGGCATCGAATATCGGGGGCAAAGCGATTACGCTAGTCTGCGTGCCGTATGGCGGAGGCAGCGCGATCACGTTCCAGCCAATGGCGAAGGGATTGCCTCCCAACTACGCCCTGTATGCGGTCGAACTGCCCGGGCATGATTACAGCCGACCTAGCCAGTTGCTAGCCTCGCATGAGGAAACGGCGGCTCGGATTGCTCAAGAAATCAAAAGCAAGGTCAAGGGTGAAGTTTATCTCTACGGCCATTGCTTAGGCGGGGCAATGGTACTCCGCACCGGGTTGCTGCTGCAGCAAGCAGATGTGGAGGTAAGCGGGATTTTTATGGCGGGCACCTTCCCGGGAGCCAGACTGCCATTCAAGCTGACGGAATGGTGGCATCGCTTGTTTCCACGGGAGAAGTGGACGTCCGATAAGTTCGCACGCGACATGCTGCGCGCCTTTGGCGGCTTTGATGACGAGATCTCTCCGGAGGAGCAGAAGTTCGTTCTGCGCAACCTGCGGCATGATGCACGGGAGGCGGAGGATTATTACACGGCGCTCTACGCACTGCCGAATAAGCCGAAGCTGAAGGCACCTGTAGCTTGCATTGTGGGTGGCGCCGATCGAATGACCGAGTTCTACGAGGAGCGTTATATGGAGTGGTATGATTTCAGCGAGGATGTGCGATTACATGTTGTTGAACATGCCGGGCATTATTTTCACAAGCATCAATCGGACCATGCCGCGAAAATTATGTCGCAGCAGATTCGTGCATGGGAGGAAGAGCGTGACGACGGGCAAATCCGGTCGACAATGAGCACTATTTCTCAGACTGCTTCTGCACCTCAGCAAGTACCAACACTTGCGAAGGAGCAGAAGCAAAAGCAGAAGCAGAAGGATATTCAGCCGAGCGTGAAATCTTTTCTCACGGTAACGCTGTGCTTAATCATCGCTACAATTGGCACGTCACTGACCGGATTTGCGCTTGGCATCTGGGTATTTCAGCATACCGGGTCGATTTCGGATTATGCGACGATCTCGCTTTATGCGATTTTGCCCACGCTGCTGCTGCTTCCGGTGGCTGGTGCGGTTGTAGACCGTTATGATAGACGAAAGGTAATGCTGGCGGGACAAATGTTAGCGTTAGGCTCGGTGATTTTCCTCGCGACTATGCTCTATCTGGATGCGTTGTCGTTATGGGCGATTTATGTGGCTGCCGGCATCGGATCAATCTCAGGCGCTTTCACGATGCCTGCTTATCAGGCAGCAACAGCGCAACTCGTGCCGAAAAGGTACTTAGGACATGCAAACGGATTAGGACAGCTTGTCATGTCCTTGAACGGAATTATGGCACCAGCGCTAGGAGGAGCTTTGGTTGTACTAATCGGTCTGCAAACCATTGTTGTAATCGATCTTGTGCTTCTAAGCTTATCTATAGTCATACTTTCACTGATCCGATTCCCTAACCTGATGTTCAAGAAACGTGAGGAACCGATGAGCAGGGAAATCGTCGGAGGGTGGAAGTACATTATTCAAAGGAAGAGCATGGTCGCGATGGTCGTGTTTTTTATCGTTGTCAATTTTTTCATGAGCTTATATAACGTGCTGACAACGCCGTTTCTGCTGCAGTTCATGACGGCTGACAAAGTAGGCATCGTCATCGCGTTTGAGGGTGCAGGACTATTTATCGGCTCGATCCTTATGACGATATGGGGCGGCTTCGACCGCCGGGCGGACGGAATGGTCGGTTTCGTTATGCTGACCGGTTTATCGATAGCGGTTGCCGGAATCTATCCTTCGCTTGTAACGGCAGCCATCGGCTTATTCGGCTTTGGCTTTGCGCTGGCGCTTATTAATACGCACTGGCTGGCCCTCATACAGACGAAGGTAGGGCTTGAGCTGCAAGGCCGCGTATTGGCAACGAACCAAGTTATGGCCTTCAGCATGCGTCCGCTTAGCTTCCTGCTTGCAGGACCGCTTGTTGCATCTGTTTTCGTGCCGCTTGCATCGGCACTGCCAGCTGGTACGGAAGCTGCAGGGCTGTTTGGAGCGGGAGGCGGAATGGGTATCGGGCTGTTGATCACTTCAATTGGCGCCATCTTGTTCATCTGGGGATTGCTTGGCATGCGTTATCGGCAGCTGCGTCATATGGAGACCATTTTGCCGGATGCCGTGCCGGATGCCGTTATTATTCGAGATAAAGATCAGTTGCAGCAAATAGCAGACCGCCAGATGGGTGTTGGAATTTAATTGTGGAATAGAGGAGGTTACTTTTGATGGAAAACGAAATACTAGAATTCAGCTACAAAGTAGTCGTCAATGTCGAAGAGCAATATGCGATATGGCCATTGCATCTGAACAATCCAGAAGGCTGGAGCAATGCCGGCAAGAGCGGAACGAAGGAAGAATGCCTGGCTTATGTGAAGGAAGTTTGGAGCGACCTGACGCCCTTAAGCCTGCGTCAAGGATGAACGTTGTTCCAGCCATCTGTGCGTTGCGCATGGATTGGTGTTCGGTCCAAGAAGAGCTGGAGCGTATTGCACGCCTGCTATTGAAGTAGTAGAGCGAAGTATTCCAAATTACACAGTTTTGCCGGGCGTTGTTCGTAAACAGGGAGCATCATGCATTGCGCAGCCAACCTGTTAATGAGCATGCCCGGATGTTCTATGTGATTTGGATGGGCAAAAAGGTTAGGGTTAGCCATTTCGAATGGTTAACCCTTTTTAATGCAATTGTCGACTCTGGATTTGGGCAACTATGATTCATTAACAATTATTATGTTAACAAAGGAATGCTAATCAGATAAATGATAGAGAACCATCTCCTAGGTTGCCTATGAGATGTGCGATTGATGGTGGTCATTACATGCGAATGGTCGTATATTATTAGTATGTGGATTATGAGTAAGAACATGGACCACATTACGCAATGATAAACGATTCTACATAGAAGGAAGGGGAAAAAATGGATTTTCAACCGCTTGTTTCATTTGTTGACCGTATCACTTCCTGGCGAGTTCCGTGGGCAGAGGTACTGGTGATGTATCAAAATGATACCGTTTTCCGTTACCGTAGCGGCTATGCTAACCTGGAGGAACAGACGCCAATCGAGGATAGAGCGATCTTCAATCTCTACTCCATGACGAAAATAATGACCTGCGTCGCGGCGCTTCAACTGGTGGAGAGAGGCGATATGCTGCTAAGTGATCCGGTTTCCGACTATCTGCCGGAGTATGCCGAGATGACGGTGAAGAAAACTTTGCCGAACGGGGAATTTAGGCTTGAAAAAGCAACCCGTCTCATTACGGTACGCGACTTGTTTACGATGACTGCGGGGTTCTCCTATGATATAGGTACTCCAACTTTTAAGGAAGCTGTGCATAGCACGAACGGAACATTACCAACACGTGCTTTTGCGAAAGCGCTTGCCAAGGAACCCCTTTTGTTTGAGCCAGGTACTCATTGGAACTACAGCATGTGCCACGATGTGCTCGGGGCATTGGTGGAGGTTGTCAGTGGAAGACGCTTTGGTACGTATCTGCGAGAAGAAATAACAGGACCACTTGGCATGAACGATACAGCGTTCGATCTGAACGATGAACAGCGGACCCGGCTAATTCCGCAGTATATGTACAATGACGAGCTTGAAAAAGCCGTACGTATGGATGGAAACGGGTACCGGATTGGTAGCGAATTTGAGAGTGGTGGCGCCGGATTGTTGTCCACAGTTAGTGATTATTCGCTGTTTCTGAACGCACTGACCGGGTACGGCACCAGTCCAGAAGGCGTGCGGATACTGTCAAAAGCCTCGGTGGAACTGATGCGCAAGGACCATCTGAACGAGCAGACCCGCGGCGATTATTCATGGGATCACATGAGCGGGTACGGGTATGGCCTCGGTGTCCGTACTCATGTCTCCCAGTCATTAAGCGGCTCACTGAGCCCGCTCGGCGAATTCGGATGGAGCGGCGCCGCCGGGTGCATGGCTATCATTGACCCGGATTCCAAGCTTACCGTTATGTATGCTCAGCACCTTCTGAACAATCAGGAGCCTTACGTTCAGCGACGCTTGCGAAATGTCGTATACTCCTGCTTGTAATGTTGAAGGTGAAGTCTTGGCTAGGCAGTTGGTTGCTCTAAAAACTTGATCGAGATATGCAAGCTCCTGCAATAAACTGATGACCCGGTCGATTGACTGGGTCTTTTTTTATAACGGCCTTAAGAATGAAAGGCAGGTAGGTAGAGAAATACCATAATTCATATTATTACGTAAAATAATAATTTGACGAATAAATAGGTGAGGGTTATATTTAACTACAGGAGGTTCTTACATATGGACAAACAAATGAAGCTTCATTATATGAACCGTATTGATGAAAAGCTAAATCAATTGCCGTGGTTCGTGACTGAATTTATTGATAGCCGAAAGCGCAAGCTTTCTCCAACAACGCTTCTTAATTATTGCCATGATTACATTATATTTTTTGATTGGCTGGTTGCAGAAAACTTAACAATGGCCAGCCGCACAGAGATTAGCCTAGCTTCATTAGAAACACTGACAATTCGTGAAGTAGAGAATTTTTTATCTTTTTTGGAATATCAGCTGGGTAATACTAATCTCACGATTAATCGCAAATTATCATCACTGAAGTCCTTATTTGATTATCTGCAGAACAAGGCTGAAACCACTGAGCTGAAGCCATATATTCAGCGTAATGTTATGGCCAAGATGGATTTAAATGTGGTCAAGGAAAGCCAGGAAACCATTGCAAACCGTATCGAAGGAAAAATTCTTAGAGAAGACGAATTTGAGGCGTTTAGACAATTTGTAGCCCATGATTTCGGAGAAGTAAATAAAGAGAATAAGCGGATATATCATTTCCATCAAATGAATCGTGAACGGGACACAGCGATTGTATCGCTTATTTTAGGCTCGGGACTTAGGCTTTCTGAGGTTGCCGGCATTAACCTTGAAGATCTGGATTTAAGTAAAGCTATTGTACGAGTGATACGCAAAGGCAATAAAGAACAATACGTTTACTTCAGCAAGCAAGCATTATTAGATGTGGACAGTTATCTGCAAATTCGAGAATCAAGATACAAACCAGAAAAACTTGAATCCTTTTTGTTTATTGCAGCTCCTATCGGCCGTAAAGGAAAAAACCGGCGCTTAACGCAAAGATCCATTGAAAAGCTAATCGAAAAATATGCAACCGCTTTTGGGAAACCAGCTTTAACCGTACATTCACTAAGACATTCTTTCGCAACACGATACCATCTAGAGAACAATGATGTACCGAGATTGAAAAATCAATTAGGACATTCATCGATACAAACAACAATGATATATACACATCTAACAGATGAAGAGATGAGGAAAGCTGTAGACAACATGGACCGATAAACCCGCGTGGTTACTCGGATCTTTATAGACATTTTCACAAAACCCGTATTTTATACATATGTCTATAGTTAGTGAATTCAAGCAAAAAACAATCCCGCTGCCAATATTAAGCGGGATTGTTTCATTTCCCAATTTTGATACATAGTGATTAACATTACTTTTTAAAAATCATTAGTTGCCCCTTGCCAACATCAACTATTAATGAATTATGAGCCTCAGAATTTTTAACAATCTCGATAAACTTATCGACTTCTTGACGATGTGAATTTACGTTATCGACAATCATTAAAGAATTTGGTTTAAGAATCCTATTTAAGTCTTCCCACCAAATTAAATATTGCTTTCGGTCAGAATCTAAAAAAATGAAATCAAATATCTGGTCATCTTGGTTCTTTATGAATTCTCCGGCATCTCCGTGGTGCAATGAAATAATACTTTCTAACTCTGCCCTTTTAAAATTATCTAAGGCCATCGTTATTTTATTATCATCAAATTCTAAAGTGGTTACATGCCCTTCTGAATCTAAGAAGTTTTGAGCTAACCAAATAGTTGAGTATCCATTTGAAGTACCTACTTCTAAAACATTCTTAGCTTTATTACTTTTGATTAATATTGAAAGGAATTCCCCAGTGTCTTTTGTAATATTTTTCATTTTCAATCTGCCCTCTTGCTTGTTTGAATCGTTATTTAGTCCAAAAGACTCAAGTTCATTTAAGAGCAGCTCAATATTTTTTTTCATTGTTTCATCCTCCAATGTTATCAACTAAAATATAAAGACGAATCTCATGGGCCATTTTGTGACTAAATTAATTCATTAGGTCAAGCGGATGCAGTGATATATAATCTGGATTAGTATAAAATTTATTATCTAGAAACCAGCTTACACCAACACTTGCTACGTTGGCATTTCTTGCTGCCTCAATATCGGCATTAGAATCTCCAAAGTATACAGCCTTTATATTAGGAGTATTGTAATAGCTTAATATTTTTTGAATACCCTCTTTGTCTGGTTTAGGATGACTTACATCGTCACCTGTTATGCAAAATGAAAAATACTTGGCAAGCTCTAATTTATTAAGTGAGATATCAAATGATCTTCTACCCTTTCCAGTAACGATACCCACATCTTTTTTATGATCAAGCAAAGTATTTAACATAGCATTAACAGAAAGGCTCTTATTCACTAAACGTTCATGCTCTTTTTCATATACTTGATAATAAAGCTCTATGGCACTCCCTAAATTTTCTTGTTGAGTTAGGTTGTTTTTTATTATTCCAACTTCACTTGGGCCAAACCAACTTTCTATTTCTTTATCAGATAAAAGAACACCATTATATTTCCCAAAAACTTGTCTAAAACTTTCAAAGCAAAGGGGTAAAGTATCGGCTATCGTACCATCAAAATCAAAAATAAAAATATCATATTGGTCTAGAAGTTTCATATAGAAATCTCCATTCATTAAATGCGTCATAATTGTATTTCGATTTTATAATTCATCGTGCTCAATTCAATTAAGAGCTTTTTAACATCAAATAAAATTGTTGTGATCATTTGTAGTTATTCCTCCTATGCATAAATAATCATGACGCGATGATTGTCTAATAAGTTGGATAACTCTACAGGAAGAATCTTATTGGTAATAATGATGTCTATGTCCTCCATATTGAAAACTTTAAAATTATGAGAGACATTGATTTTAGTCTCATCAACTAGTAATACAAGTAGACCTGTTTGCTTCTTTATCATTCTTTTTAACTCAATATCCTCTTCGTATGCATAATAAATTCCATCTGCATCTATACCTGCAATGCTCAAAAATGAAATATCAAAATTGTAGTTACTCAATTCCGAGAGGACTTTCGTTCCTATTACACATCTTTTCTCCTTATCAAGGTTTCCACCTAAAATCCTTGTTTTACTATCCGTGTGTTGGAGAAGTTGATCTGCAATATCTAACGAATTTGTAATGAAAAAATTATTATCTTGGGACTTTATACATTGTGGTATAAAGCTAACAGTTGTAGAAACATCCAAATAAACCATCTTATCTGAAGTGATTAACTTACTTGCTGCTATGGCAAGTTGTTTCTTTTCAGTAATTAAGTCTTCAGCCCGTTCCAAGTAATTATCCAATCGATTAAATCGATCTGGAAGACTAACACCACCATATGTCCGTTTCACCAAGTTATTTTCTGTTAGTTTCAAAATGTCTCTTCGTGCTGTATCTCTGGATGTACCCGTTATTTGAATAATATCTTTTAAACTTAAGGAATGTTCCGTTTCTAATTTAGATAGAATTAAGTCCAATCGTTCTTTTTGAAGAATAAAAATCACCTCAACATAAAATTAAGCTACTTTAAGTCACAATAAATTATAACTTAAAGTAGCTTACGGGTAAATAGAATGAAAATAAAAAAACGTCATGGAAAATGCTCCACCGCATTTTCCTGACGCACTACTTCATAGCTTACCTTCTAAATTATAGAGTCTTCTATACACTCTCACTACATCTGGAAATAAAATGAATAAATAATATTTCTGTAAGTGGCATTTTTATGCCGTTTTATAAGCATTCTGATACAATTAATACGGCTAAGGTCTTTCAGCCATTTTTGTACATCTCTAATTTCAATACATACATGCTCGATTCGAGGTTATAAATGCCGAGTATTTCAGGCGTAACTTCAAATGAATTCATGTCATCCACGATATCTTTCCGTCCACCAGACGCCAGGAGAACACCCCAATTTGCATGAGGCTTTCCATCCGCAGAGAAATGACTATCACTCATATCGGCGGTTAATACCGTAACCCTTGCACCGGGATAACAGACAAAAACACTGTATTCCCTTGGATTACCTCCGTCATCGTTCATGCTTTCGGTTCGAGCTTCGTAGACATTTGTTACCTCAAGTTTAAGTCCGCCATGATTAAAAGTTTTAGTTTCTCCGTTTTGTGTCGGATTTGGTGAATGAGAAGGTGTTTCAAGTGACGTGGAAGTCGGTGTTGAACTAGAATCAGTGTTGTAGGGCATCGTTTCAGTAGGTACATTGTTGTTATTGCAGCCAGCTAACAGCATCAACAAAGTAGTTACCGTGAGTATTACCACAGCACCTAGCATTTGATTAAAGTAGTTCATCCACGATCACCTTCCTTATCAGCATAATTTCTTTCACCACTTAGACGTAAATATTTGGAAATTGTTGCATTCTTGTTAACATGATAAAGCTGCCGATAATGCCAGCAGCTTCTTCGTAGGTGTATATGGAGTTATCGTTTTCAGTTAGAGCTTAGCACCACTGTGCCAGTATAGATCTTTACTAGTGGATTATGATGGACATATAGCAAAGTAGAACAACCGATGAAATATCAGGAGTAGATACCTGTATTCCATCGGTTGTTAAAATACTCTTTCAAAGCATCTTGACACTGCTAATCAGCACTAAAGAAACCGCCAATTGACCGAAGAAGTAACATAAACCAGTTTCCTTTCTCCACTGTTCGCTCAGTGATTAAATCAACAGTTCTTAATTGTACGACGCTTACCCCTTGGACTACGTAAGTAAATGTCGCCGTTCCAGCTTTAGTACCAGCTACGACAGGAGCAGCGAGCCCACCTGGAACTAAATGGACTGCAGCAATAGGTTGTGCAGATACATCTGATTTCGGAATAATAAAATAAACATCATCTTTTGTTACGATCTGAACATTTTTTTCTTTCCCGCCCTTGACAGGAGATGTTTCCATCCCAGTGACTAAACTCCCAGCAGGAATTACTTGATTCATTGTAAAGTGATTGAATCCATAGTCTAATACCTTTGCCGTCTCCTCGAAGCGGCTCTCCATCGATGGAGTCCCCATGACAACACTGATTAAACGCATACCATTGCGCTCTGCAGTTCCGGTAAAGCAATAGCCTGCGCTTTTGGTATATCCTGTCTTGAGCCCATCCAAGCCCTCATAAGCAAAACTCGGAATCGCTTTGTTCGTCTCTAGCATTCGATTTGAATTGATAATTGGATCTTTATCAGACTTACGCATCTTGTAAAATGGAAGGGATGTGACATCAGCATAATCTGGTTCATCTTGAATAAGGTTTTTCGCCAATGTAGCCACGTCTTTTGCTGACATCAGCGTTTCCCCCATTTCATCAGGGCGAAAGCCTTCTGGCATGTCGGCGCGGCTCAGTCCGGTAGCATTGATAAAATGGGTTTTAGTCAGTTCCATGCGTTTGGCTTCCTCATTCATAAGGGCTACAAAGTTCTGTTCTGTGCCCGATACATGCTCAGAAAGAGCAATCGCAGCATCATTCGCGGATCCCACTGCCATTGCGATGTACAGTTCTTTTACCGTATGCTGATCTCCTTCTGCAGGTACCTATGCTTTTAGATGCATGTTCGCTGACTGTAACGATGTCATCCCAGGATAGTTCTCCTGTTCTAACTTTTTTGGCGACAATGTACTCTGTCATCATTTTGACCATGCTTGCCGGCGCAAAGCGCTGATCGGCATTGATGGACAATAGAACATCTCCTGTAGTTTGTTCAATGAGAATGGCGGATTTAACATTAAGATGCAAGGATTCCACAGTCGGTATGTCAGAAATCCCCGATGAGTTAAGTGTTCCTTGGTTCGTGGCTGCAACTGAGAGCGGTAATACATATATTCCCATTATACAAACGGCGATTACTGTGATTAATGGTTTGAATATTCTAAAAATCAATGTTCTCTATCCTCATTTCTGATCATTGGACGTTCCAAATCGGTATTTTGCGATATATGAAAATTATAGAATTGAATGATTTAATGTCAATCTTAATTTTTTTTCTAGTCTTAAGAAATCCTTTAGAAATTACTTACCTCGTTCTTTAGGAATTGTTTTTTTATGATGGATTTAAGTGAAGCAATGAAACTTGCTTTACTGTGTTTGCATGACCGTTGGAAAACGTTGGAGGGATTTCAATCCATGTTGGCATCGGTTTATTCCTTGCCTTTTTCCTAACAGTAGGCTTCTCATATGATCTTGCGTATTGTCGCGGAAGCGGATAATCACCATAAACAAATTGGTCCCACTTTCTCTCGGCTGCAGGCCCTTTCTCCATGGCCCTAAAATTCAGCGCGAGACAGACTCCATAAATTAAGTTTTAAACTGTCCCTAGAAATTGAAGCAGCGATAGCCGTGGACCTGAAAATAAAGTCCTAGACTGTCGCTGTTTCATTGAACTAAAGTGTTATACTGCTGTATTAGATCAGTGCTAAGGAATCACAACGATGTCGCCGGCCTTTAATCCTTTCAGTATCTCGGTGTTGTCGCCCACTTCCATGCCAGTCTTAATATCACGACGCACAGGCTGTCCGTTACCCGGATCTAGCATCACGTATACGGCACCCTGATCGCGCATAATTGCCAGCGTCGGGACGACAATGGCGTTCTCCTTGCGTTGCGTCTCGATTTCCCCCTCCAGCGTTAGCCCTCCTAGCAATTGCTTATCCTGCTTCAAATCAATGACTACATCAAATTCAGAAGGCTGTGAGGAATCGTTAGCCAGCTTAGGGAACTGAGAAACGCTGTTTATTACTCCTGCAAAAATTTTGTCTTTTTGACCAACAAGCTGTACTTCTACGGACATGCCAGGTTTAATCCGGAATACATCCAGCTCTGACACAGTTGCCTTAAATTTCACCAGCGCGGTGTTGACTATTTTCCCAATAAGCTGACCCTCTGATAGCATTCGGCTTTTGACATCTGCCTCATTATACAAAAATACACCAGAGGTTGGCGCATAAACAACTGCTGTCGCCAAAGCAGACTTTTTCGCTGAAAGCTCTTGCTCCTTTATTGCCAGTGTTTCCTGGCCAAGCTCGTTCGTCAATCGCTTGCCCTCCCTATCTAGAAACGCTTTTTTGCGTTCCTCTCCCGTTGCACCGATTACCTCAGTTTCCGCATCTTGCTGTTGGCTAATCTCCTGAATCTTGGCATCCAGCTTCATTTTTTTAATATCGAACTCCAGGCTTTTCAATTCCGCCTGCAACGTTTTGATATCGAGCGCCATCAGCACTTCGCCTTTCTTGACCTGCTCGCCGTTCTTCCTGTTCCAGCTATGAATTTTGGCGGATAGCGGTGCATATACTTCTATTTCTTCCGCATACACGGATTTGCCTTTGACTTTAAGCGTTTGGCTGATCGCCTCCTGCGTCACCTCGAACGTAATCATCGGCTGTGGCTCAGGCTGCGGCTCAGGCTCAGGTTTATACTGCAAATAAAGGAAAAAGCCTACGCCAAGCAGCACAGCAACGGTTGCTATTCGTTTTACCCATTTCATCATTTCATTTACCCCTTTTATTCGCTAATCTATTACCCGTTCTTAATGACTTCAAGCGCATTCGTACGGGAAGCGCTGATCGCAGGATAAATGCCCGACAGAATGCCAGTCATCACGGCAAACGCTACCCCCACGGGAAGGGCATTCAGCGGAATATCTACGACCAGCGGACCAAGCCCGAGTGTACCGGAAGCAATGAATTTATTGACTCCCCATACGACAAGATAGGAAATCGTCATTCCAGCCGCTCCTCCCATCAGACCGAGTGCAGCCGCTTCAGTCAGGAAAATTTGACGTATTTGCCATAAATTTGCCCCTAAAATTTTCATAACGCCGATTTGTCTACGCCGCTGGTGCGTGGACATCGTCATCGCTACAAAGATAGATAGCGAAGCCAACAGCAGTATGAATACACCAATACCAAGTGCTATCTTCTTATAGGTAGCAAACTTTTGCTGGATCATCTCCTCCTGAAAAAGATTGCTTTGCGTGTTCAAATACAGCTTCTTGAGTTGCTCCTCTACCTGTGCCACATACGCCTTGCTCTCTACTTTGACCATAACTGTGTCGAGCTTCGTACGTGATTTCGCGGTATCTCCGATGCCAAGCTGCTCCTGTAGCATTCTCGCTGTCTCTATCGAGACATACACCGCCTTGTCATACACCGCATATTCTTCACTCTCCCCGTCCTTTACTTGCAGAACACCGCTGACTCGCAACGGCGTGCTTACCTTCTGCTTGACGGGGCTCGCTGTAGCCTCTCCAGATCGAAAGTGAATTTGCTGCTGGTACAGCTCGGTTTGCTGATTGCCTAGTGTTTCAAATAGAGCATAAAGCTGCTCATTGTACGGGTCCTTCTGCAACTTCTCATTCATTTCCTTCAATGTTTTCTGGTCAGCCAATCCGAACATAGCGCCATGGTTTACGACAACTGATCCTGGTGTGCCGAAAACTCCACCTTTCGCAAATTTATAGCCGAATGGTGCAAGCGATTCGATATCTGTTCCAATTACCTCTACAGACACACTTTTACCGTCAAGGGTAAGCATCTCCATGTAGCTTAACTTGAGCAACGGGGAAACGGCCGTCACATGCGCCATACGCCTTATGACATCCAGCTTCTGCATCGTAAGCGCGCCTCGTTCAAAGCCTTGGCCGCTCTGAGCTGAGCCTTGGCCAGCCCCTCTACCGCCTGTGGAATCAGATGTTACTGTAATTTCGTCCATTTTATAATTACGATTCATTTCGGCCTCGCTGTAGGCTTGTGTCGATTGACCGATGCTAATCGCCATAATGATTGCCGCGCAACCTACCGAAAGGCCAATCATGCACAGCAGCGTAACAACCTTCCGCCTAACAATTTGTCCCCATGACATCCGCACCAAATCTGATAAATTCAACGTGCAACCTCCCTATCTCACCGTTTGAAGCTTCTGTTCATCCATTAAATATCCATCCTTTAAAGTAATGATTCTCCCCATCTGGTCAGCCACCTCTGCCTCATGTGTGACAATAACAAAGGTTGTGTGCAGCTCCTTGTTAAGCCTGCTCAGGATAGAGAGAATTTCCTCTTCGGTCTGTGTATCCAGATTTCCAGTAGGCTCGTCCGCAAAAATAATGGAGGGCTCGGGAATAAGTGAACGCGCTATACTGACTCGCTGCTGCTGACCTCCTGAGAGCTGTGATGGAAACAGCTCCGTCTTGTCCGTCAGACCAACTTGCTCCAGAAGCAGAAGAGCCCTCTTCTTTCGTTGTGAAGCAGAAATCCTCTGGAATGCAAGTGGCAGCTCCACATTTTCCCGGATTGTCAAGTTTGGAATCAATTCATAGGATTGAAAAATAAAGCCGATATGCTTGCGGCGAAACTCCGCCAATCGATTCTCATTCATCCGGACAATATCTTGCTCTCCGATATAAATGTTGCCCGACTCCGGCTTCATAAAGCCAGCCATTAAGTGCAGCAGCGTCGATTTGCCTGAACCTGAGCTACCGAGCAGAGCCGCCATTTCACCCTTGGCGATTTCAAACTGAATGTTGTGCAGTACTGGAATCCTTCCTTGCGCATTACGGAAGGAGTGTGATAATTGTTCAACACGTAGCATAGCAATCTCCTTTTCTGAACGGTCCGGTGTGACCAACGTCATACTTCTGTTCTATCCTTTAACTATTGTATAGAGCAGTTGTATCTTCGCTAAGCACAGTTGTATCCGATTTGTAACAAAAAGGCACCTATACTTGTTTGCATACAAAAATCCCTATCAGGGCCTGGAGACTAGAGCTCCGTTGCTTGATAGGGATAATGATGAAGCTTATATCACCATATGCTTAGAGTAAAGCGATACAGCTCGCTTTTGTCTATGCTGCTGCTGCTCACGAACAGATCATTCCCATTCCATTGTAGCATTTGCAGATTTTCAATATTTTGATAAATGACCGTATCCGATAAAAGCTTATCGTCCTCCAGATAGGCTGTATGCAGTTCGCTGTTCTGACCTTCCTTCATCGTGAAGTAAGCCATTCGTGATTCTTCCTGATCGATGGAGAAATTCCAAATTTCTCCTGTCTTCAACAATTTATAAGTTCCTTTGCCCAAATCGTATATAAAGAGCCCTACCGTTTTGTCAACCGTTCCTAGGAAGAGGAGGCTGTTGTCGCCAATCAATTTAAATTGCCTAATATCCGGTCCTTTGACCATTTCTTCAACTTGACCCGGACGATTAAGCTGCAACCGGTAAATGCCGTACTGATCCCCCACCAGCGCAAGCATATAGACCGATTGGCTATCGTTTCCAAGCTGATAACTGTCCAGCATAATTAATACTTCTTCCGCCTGCTTTATCTTACTCTTATCTGCGATTAGATCGGTTAGCTCTTCATAGTTGTACAATACTCTCGTCTTTGAGCCGTCGTTATGACCAAGCGTAATGCTGTAGCCGTCAAAGCCGATATACGTGTTTTTATCTACATTCAGCAATGAATAGGTAGCATTTTGGGTGACAGAAGTACGATTTCCAGTCACCCAGTCATAAGAATAGGTGTCCCTTTTTCTCCAGTCACTTCCATATTGGGTATAGATGAGCTGCTTGCGATCAAATGTAAACGAAATGCCCAGGTCTGTATTCGTCGCAATATCCTCGATCTCATTCTCATTCAAATGCAGCCTTGATAACTTGGCTCCTGTTAGCGATTGATCAGGGCGATTCACAATGATTGTATTGTGATCAACAGCATCAAACAAATAAATGGGATAAGTAAAGGATTGCCTAATAACGGATTCAATTTTGAACGAGCTGGTTCGTTGCGCAATAAGACCAGTGGCAAACTGTTCATTTGCTATGGAAGCAGTACGTATCTCAGGTTTGCCTATCGCGTATAAGCCGCCTACCCCATAGATGCCGCCAATGAACACCAGCAACATAGCGGCCATCAGCAGCCCTTCCCGCTTGTTTTTCCACAACGTGCCCTTCTGCTGCTTGTTCATGCTCCAGCCTCCGGTAGACTGATTGTCACTAGGGTACCTTCCTGCAGCCTACTGCTCATTCCAATCGTTCCTCCATGATACTCAATTGTCGCTTTAACAATGGACAAGCCAAGTCCCGCACTGCCTTTCTCTACTTTAATGGTACCGCTGTCCCTATAGAACGGCTCCAGGACGCGCTTCAACGCTTCAGGCCGAATTCCCTCACCTTGATCTCGAATCAATACCTTAATAGAAGCCTGGCTCTTATATGCCTGTACCCTGATAATAGAATTAACATGGCCATACTTAATGGAGTTATCCAGCACATTGATGAACGCTTCCTTCAGCCGTTCCCTGTCGCCCTGCAGAACAAGCCGTCCCTCAATGGAACTGTCGATGCCAATATTGTATTTGCGCGCCTTAATCAGCATATCTTCGCAAGCCTCCCGAATAAGCGCGGACAAATCAACATGGGCCATACGGTAAACCTTGTCCGGCGATTCAGCGACAGCCAGCTCCAGAATATCCACAACCATGCCATTCAGTCGTTGGCTTTCCTTAATAATATAGTTGAGCCCCTTGTCAAAAAATATTTGATCTGCAAAGCCGTTTTCTTTCAAAATTTGAGCATAGCCCAGTATCGTGGTTAGCGGAGTTTTCAGTTCGTGAGTCACATTGTCGAAAAATATCTTGCTGCGTGCCTGCACCTGCTTCACCTCGTCACGCTCTCGCTCAATGACACCGATTTGCTCCCTAATCCGATTAATCATAACCGTGAAGCTTGCCGCAAGCTCGCCAATTTCATCCTGCGTCCTAATTTGAATATTTCCATTCAGATTGCCTTGAGCCACCTCTGCTGAACGCACTGTCAGCTCCCGAATCGGCTTTGTAATCGTTCTGGAGATGAAGACAGAGGCAATGAAAATAAAAACAAAAACGACTGCCGCAAAGCTCTGCAGCGTCTTTTGAAACCGTAAATTCCGCTGATAAAGCTCACTGTAATCACGCTGGTAACGCAAAATACCGATTGCGGAATGATTCACCTTAAGCGGGAAAGAGAGACTTGCTATAGCCTGTTCGTTCCCCATATAAGTAGCGTAAGCAACCTCCTGCTTCACCGCACTTGCTAGATCGGGAAGCAAAGGATCGAGCGAATCGGCTGCGTTGCCAAACGACTTGCCGTCGGGCCTGTACAAAATGACGCTCCCGCCTATGACCGAGCCAACTTCTTTAGCCAGCGCGAATCTTTCCGCTGCAAGAGAGGTAGCACTCATCCGTTTGCGATGAATCAGGAAATATTGATCGACTGCAATATCCAGATTCGTCTTCACATCGATCATATCATCCTGAATCATCTGATACATATTGTCCTCGGTGACACGATAAGAAATGATCAACAGTGCCGAGAAACCGATAAACACAATGATGGAGAACAAAGCAACCATTTTGAGCTGAATCGTCCAATTCATGTTCGTACCTGCATGCCTAGTTTATAGCCAACCCCAAACACCGTTTCAATGATAGAGTTGCCATCACCTGAGTCCACCTTCTTGCGTATACGTTGAACATGAATATCGACCGTACGAGTATCGCCTGGAAAATCAAAGCCCCACAACTTATCCAGTAGCTCGGAGCGTGTAAACACTTTGCGGTTATTAGTAACCAGAAACAACAATAAATCATATTCCTTGATGGTCAGGTTGATTTTTTCCCCATTGCTCCATACTTCACACTCATCCTTGCGAATTTCTATCCGTCTGCCCAATCGGATGATGCTATAAATTTCGTTCCCCAAACTTTCGCTAATTAGCTCGATTCTGCGAAAAATAGCGCGAATGCGGGCAATAACCTCTCTGATATCAAAGGGTTTAGTAATATAATCATCGGCGCCAAGCTCCATGCCGAGCACCTTGTCAACCATATCCGCTTTGGCCGTAATCATAATAACCGGGACTTTCAAGCTTACCGACAGCTTGCGGCATAAATCGAAGCCGCTCATATCTGGTAGCATAAGGTCAAGCAGCACCAGATCTGGCCGCTGCAGTTCCATCTGTCTAAGACCTTCCAGCCCGCTTGCCGCCTCATCTACGATAAAGCCTTCCTTGCGCAAGGAATAGCCCAGTATATCACGAATAGATTCCTCATCCTCAATCATTAAAATATGCTTTTGTCTCATATACCCGCAGACTCTCCTTATGTTTTTCTTCTATTGTGTATGAAAAAAATCCGTCTGAACAGGGATTAGAAGCAAATGTTACAAATCGGATACAAGCTTGACCGTAACGGATACATTCATCAGCTATGCTAATTTTAAAACCTTAAATGGAATACCCCCACAATCTTTATCCGCTAACAGAGAGGAGTCATCATGCTACATGATGAATGAAACCAGGTTCCAAACTGTGTACATTAAATATAAATCAGAAATAACTTACTATTTAGTCGGGATGCTTCATAATGCCCAGGATGCCGAGGACTTGGTGCAAGAATGCTTCATCAGGCTTATGAACGTTTCATCTGAAATTTCTGAGGAGAAGCTCCGTCCATATTTGTACAAAATAGCTTATAATCTAGCGATTGATTGCTTCCGCAAACGACACCGACTCAAGAAGCAGTTCAATAAAGCATATTTCTCCGCTTTTCATTACGATATTTCCGAGCTGGAAATTCAAGAAAATGTTGATGAAATCACATCACTAGTAAAAAATCAAGGGCATCGAGAAATACTTGAGCTGCGTCTTATTCATGGCTATTCTGTCAAAGAAACGGCGGTACTCGTCGACAAAAGCGAACGGTTAATTCGCATGTCCTTGTTCCATGCCAAGATGCACATACGCAATCGCACCGGATTAAATACCGAAAACAGGAAAATGGCTCACAGTCACCAATGTTATCAGTTTAATTTACCTAGAACCAACTGATCAAATGTGTCCCTGTCGCTGAACTCGACTTATCATCAATCACCAAATCATTATGATCATAGCTCATGCAACCATTCATGTCGTTAAACATCTAAACCGGTGTGGCCAAGTTTTACATACTAATGAGCTTCAGCTTCACTAACACTATCTCAAATAAAAAGCTGCCCCCAAAAAAGCGGGGCAGCTTCATTAAATAAGTTTTCTTTATTGCGCTCTTGGATTGTAGGATGAATAATGGCTACATCAGTTAGCAAATAGTTCTAGCTAGATAATTGTTGACACATTCTTCGTTGCATTTATGATGGATCGCTCACGCGTTGGCTAGTAGTGATCTTCGGATCATACAGCAGTAATGGGCGCAAATCTTCCATAACTCTTGGCACATTCGGATGCTGAACATGCTCAGCAACAGCTTTTTCATTAACCCAACCGTCTAGAATGTAGAAAGTGTTGGGATCTTCAATCTTTTGATTTTACTCTGATTCCACAATGCTTAAGGTCTGTGGTCCAGCTGCGTGCAAGCGAACGTACAGCTGCCTTAGTCGCAGCATAAACTGCAAAACCAGGTAGGCCCATATCTGCTGTTATCGAAGCGTTCAAAATAATTGAAGCGCCGTCCTTGAGAATCGGAAGCATAGTTTGAATAGTAAAGATTACGTCCTTGATATTGACGCCAAGCAAGTGGTCGATAACTCCCTCGGTGAGATCTTCGAACGCGATGGGTTTGCCTCCACCAGCATTTGCAAAGATGATGTCAAGGCCACCGTGCTCTTTCTTGATTTTCTCTACAAGACGCTCCAAATGGTCCTTCCTTGTAACATCAACTGCGATACCACGCACCGATGTCCCGAGCCGCGCTGCCGCATGCTCAATCTGATCTTGCCGCCGCGAGATTATGTAGACAAATGCTCCCGCCTCGGACAAGCGCTTAGCAGCGCCGTAGCCAATCCCAGCGCTGCCCCCTGATTAGACTGTGTCCAACATTTGAGGTGCAGTTCAAAGGGCATGCTCCTCAGAAAATTATGGTCTACTCGATCTCAATCCACAGAGCAACAAACGCTTCTAAGGCTTCGGCTTCATTTGGCCATCTGCTCTTAGTTCAAGTACAGTAACCCTTTATTACGTCAAGATTCATGATGCCAAGGATATTTTTGCGTAGGAAATCACAATTATTTCCGGTCAAACTAGAAAATTGATACCCAGTTCGAGTGGTCCTTTAATTCCCTCACGACTGGTCAGCTACGTTACAGGGGAAATTTAACCTTCCTACTGGTCCTGCTTATACCCGACCTTAAAGTTCTTTTAGCTTTGCAATGTCTTCATCTGTCCGGTTCCCATGAATCGTAATCTTTTCAAGCTCTGCCTCAACTTGAATGAACTCTTCCTCCGAAAGCTTCACTTCGGCTGCTCCCAGATTTTCCTGAATGCGATCTAGCTTTCGCGAACCAGGAATGGGTACAATAAACTCTTTTTTATGCAGCATCCACGCGAGGGATATTTGTGCTGGTGTAGCTTGCTTTGATTCTGCAATCCGGTTAATTAACTCTAGCAACGGCTGATTTGAGATTATGTTGTCCCGATCAAAGCGAGTGATGACCCTCCTCACATCGTCCCCCTCATATGTGGTATCCTTGCTGATTTTCCCAGATAAAAATCCGCTGGCTAAAGGCGAAAACGGGACAAAACCGATTCCCAGTTCTTCACAAGCGGGGATAACCTCTTTTTCAAACATACGCTCCATAATGGAGTACTCACTCTGAATGGCTGTAAGCGGGGTCACAGCATGTGCACGCCTAATTTCTTCCTCAGTGGCTTGGGATTGCCCCCAGGCAAGAATTTTCCCTTCCTTAATCAGTTCTCCTATGCTAAAAGCTATTTCTTCCACGGGAATATCCTTATTCACTCTATGCTGATAATACAAATCGATATGGTCTGTCTTGAGTCTTTTCAAGGAGGCTTCCACGTGAGTCCGTATCTGTTGCAACGTCGTCTCTTTTGAATTGATAGCGCTATCTTTTGCAATTCTAAACTTGGTGGCAAGGGTAATTTGGTTGCGGATAGGTTTTAGAGCTTCCCCCACTAGTTCTTCATTGGCACCATTCGCATAGCCTTCGGCTGTATCAAAGAAGGTGCAGCCCAGGTCATACGACTGGCGGATTAGCCGGATTGACTCGTTTCTGTCGGGTCCACTGCCGTATCCGTGACTGAACCCCATGCAACCTAACCCAATCGATGAAACTTCTAAATCTCCTATCAAACGTTTCTTCATATTATTCACCCTTCCTATTGCTATAGATAAGCGTTTCGTTATTTGCGAGAAATTTTACATCAATGCATTAAGTAACCCTCGTGTATAATTATAAAAAGAAAATAGAATATCCTGCAATTCTTAAAAAGACACAATTCGTGTATTAATGCACAAAACAATTGAAATTGTGCAACTAAAATTTAGAAAGATTGGTGACGCTCATCTTCTGCTTTAAGATTCCCACTGACAGGAAATACTTGAGACGGAACTTGGATAAGAACTTGGTTCCTAAAAATAAAAAAAGCCGCTAAATTAGCGGCTTGAACGGTATCATTCAAAATTGATATTCGTTTTATATGCCTCATATCCCGTCAACCGATAACCTCCTTGATTGAAAGGTCTGGATGTTGACTTAGATCAATGAAGGTATTGTCTGGGAGTGCAACAAACGGCCTTGCTGGATAGTTGACGTTGGTAAGGACGATTCTTCCTATGCTATCATTTGACAGCCTAACCTCGCAACCGACTTGAACGGCCAGCAGGGAATCCAGAAACGTCATTCCAATAACCGAATCGAAACGTTTCTCAATAATTTGACGATGTATGACCTCCATTACTTCAAAGAAAGCAGCAGCTGGCCGATACGGACGGTCAGATATCATCGCCACATAAACGTCTGCCAATGCGACGATTTTGCTTAATCGGTCTATTTGATCTCCTCGAAGTCCGTTCGGGTAACCGCTTCCATCCTCTCGTTCATGATGCTGAAGGGCTACCAATGCAATTCTTTCGTCGACGCCGGATTGCTTGAGCAGCTCATAGCCGAGATAAGTATGCTGCTTCATGATCGCTCTCTCATGGATGTCAAGCTGCGACGTCTTGTTCACTAAATAAGACGGAAGCTGCAACGACCCGATATCGTATAAGCTTGCAGCGACAATCAGCATGTCCAGCTCCGCATCGTCAAGCTGAAGGCGTTTGCCCAGCGCTGTGGCAATGACCGAGGTTCCGATCGTTTGTTTGTAACGATAATCGCCATGCTCTTTCAAATCATTGAGCAGCTGGAATAGATTATGGCGCTTCGTAACTTCCTTGATCAAGGGCAGCATTTTATCTTCAATGCTCTCTACTGAAATCTTGCTGTTCTCGATGACGGATCTATCGATCTCATGCATGAGCAGTTCAGTTCGCTTTACCATGTCTTGGAGATTCATACTATGGTGCTCGGGAGTTAGAGAAGGAGCAACTTCACGCTCTGCCACTTCTGGAATAAAATCTTCCTGGGCAATATTCTCCGTTCGTATATCCTCGATTTGGACGCGGAACCTCTCCAGTTTCTCGAGGTGGAATTCGTCAAGAACAGCTCCTTTTGTTATGAGAAGCGTCCCTCCTGCATCAAAAATGTGATGTAACAGCCTTCTCCCGAGTAATCTTCCAACATTTGTATCGCTCATTATCATTTATCCTCTCATGCGTTCTATAATCTCTCTACTATACATTTTTTTTATTATTTTAAGAGGGTATTCTAATGTTCATCGGTATTTATCAGGCTATATTTTAGCTTTAATTTAAAATTGTTTCAAGAACAACCTGATGTGGTAGCCTCTCCCTCCTCAAGCCTCTCTTTCTGTCAGAAGAAATCCATGAAATCGCCGAATTCGGTGATAGACACTGCGGGCTGAAAGTCGATTCAGATTCCGCACGACAATAGTATCTTAACGTACAAAAAGGCTGCCATTCCCTCTGGAACGACAGCCTTTATACGCCCATCTCAACCAACGAATTGCATCAACAGCCGGTTAAACCGCTCGCGTTCTTCCCAGAACAGGCCATGGCCGCTGTATTGGAATGGGACGAACTGCGAGCCCTTGATCAATTTGTGCGTTTCCTGTCCTTTGGCGAAAGGGACGATTTTGTCGTGTATGCCGTGAACAATCAGTGTAGGTACGTCTATTTTCTGAAGATCCGAATACACGTTTTCGTCCCGCAGCGTGGCCATGATTGCCGCAGTGGCATAGCCGGCTGCCTGCAGGCCCATCTGCATAAACCAATTGGCGAACGGCCCTGTGATATGCTGGAAGAAGAACAAGTTTGTCACGCTCTGCAGCATGTTGGGGCGGTCGTTCAAGGTGGCGGTAATAAAATCGTTCGCCGTCTGTTTGTCCACGCTGGTCGGTGCCGCCGCATCGATCAACACGAGTTTGTTTACGCCATAGCCTTGGTGCCGCGCCATGTACCGGATCGCAATCGCCCCACCGGTCGAGTGCCCTGCCAATGTAAAGTCCTTCAGTTGCAGCGCGCCCGCAACGATACGTACATCGTCCGCCAAACGGTCAAAGCTATAGCCCGTGAACGGCTTATCCGAGTTGCCATAGCCCCGCCAGTCGATGCTGACGCAGCGGTAGCCCATCGCTGGAAGTACATCATACTGATATTCGAACTGATTGTGGTTAAGCGGCCAGCCATGAATGAAAAAGATCGTTTTCCTGCCTGCCGGATTAATATCCTCCACGAATATGTTAATGCCAGGTTCCACCGTTACAAAGCTTCCCACGCCGATCCCTCCGAATCCGTTATCGTACTTCTATTAATATACTCACAGATGAGGCATAGGTGATTGCCCATGGTCGATTTTTTTGTCAAACGTCTTGAAACCGTTAATATACGATGGGCTGCCTCAAGGTCTTGGAGCGATGTGTTTAGAATAGTTTCCCTTCTATAGGGAATAAGAAGATGAAAGGATTTTATTTTTGGAGGGAACATACGATGGCAAATATCCCAGCACTACCTACATACCCAGAGCCTTTATGGATGAAATCGGCAGAGAGTCTTCCTTCCTACCCTAAGCTGGAGGAGAATATCGAATCCGATGTTGTTGTGGTTGGAGGGGGCATTTCAGGAATAACGACAGGATACTTGCTCGCGAAAGCAGGGTTGCGAGTCGTTCTATTGGAGGCCAGCACTCTCTTCAGTGGGACAACCGGTCATACAACTGCTAAAATAACCGCTCAGCATGACATTATTTACGATGCGCTTATTAAACAAGAGGGTTATGAGAAAGCAGAACTCTATTACAAAGCCAATGCAGACGCGCTTCAATTTATTCGAGATACGGTCAATGAACATGGGATTGAATGCGGCTTCACCGAGCAGGATGCCTACGTGTATTCAAAGACAGATTCTTACCTGTCGAAGCTTCAAGACGAAATGGCCGCTTATGAAAGGCTCGGTATAACCGGATACTATGTTGACCACATTCCTTTGACGAATATTCCGGCAATAGCAGCCGTCGTCATGAAGAAGCAGGCACAATTCCATCCTTTGCAATATTTGAGCGCGCTTGCCGGCAAGTTCGTCGAGGCTGGTGGCCGGATCTACGAACATTCAACGGCAACAGATATTCAACAGGATAAACACCCCGTCGTCGCAACAGCTAATGGCTGCCAAATCACTTGTGATCGCGTCGTCATCTGCTCCCACTTTCCCTTCTTTGACGGATATGGCTTCTTTTTCGCCAGAATGCATGCGGAGCGTTCCTATGCCCTTGCCGTAAAAAGTAAGGTTAACTATCCAGGCGGCATGTATCTTAGCGCGGAGGAGCCAAAACGTTCCATCCGCAGCGCTACGGACCTGGACGGCTCTCCGCTCTTGATTATTGGCGGTCAGAACCATAAAACAGGACAAGGGATTTGTACGATCAACCATTATGAAACGCTGCAGCGGTTTGCAGCAGAGAGCTTCGGAACGGAAAGCATTTCATATCGCTGGTCAGCGCAAGATTTAGTGACTGGAGACAAATTGCCTTATATAGGCCGTATTACGGAGAATAATCCGAATATCTTCATCGCCTCCGGCTTCAAAAAATGGGGAATGACAACAGGCACCGCAGCGGCTCTTCTCATACGTGACCTTGTTCAGGAGCACGACAATCCGTATACCCAGCTTTTCGCGCCATCCCGTTCCCTGTCTCTCAGCACGCTGAAAAATCTCGTCGTGGACAATTTGGACGTAGCCAAACATCTAGTCAGCGGTAAAGTAGAAATGGTGCATCGAAAGCCTCATGAGCTGAATTCGGACGAAGGTGCCGTAGTCAGCGTGCATGGCCGCCGAGCAGGCGCTTACCGCGATTCGGAAGGAAAACTGCATGTCGTAGATACGACATGCACGCATATGGGCTGCGAAGTGGAGTGGAATGACGGGGAGCGAACATGGGACTGTCCTTGCCATGGATCCCGCTTTTCGATAACAGGCACAGTACTTGAAGGTCCGGCAGAAAGGCCGCTTAAGACGATTGAAGTTAGCGGTTAAATTCACTATAGACACCGATAAACCCGCCGGAGCAGATTTTACTACCCAGCGGGTTATTTCTCTTGTTTATTTTCATGTGGCATTATTCATTAAGGAATGTTGGAACTTAAATGACTAGAACGACAACCTCGGCAGAATACAACCCGTCTGCGTAAGCCGTTAATACAATACGGCCCTTTTCTCCCGATAATCGAATAATTGTGCTGACGCAGCCTCGGTACATATGCATCCAATTTCGGTCATAGGGCTCGCTGGAACACAAGTCTCCGTTATCTACTCGCACAATCTCGGCAGGTCCATTAACTTGGAAGGTGACCTTGGCGCTTTCACGAAATACGGGCGTCCCCTCTTGGTCGATTGCCCGGACAGTTAACAAACGATGGTAACCATCCTTGGCTGGCAATTTGACTGTTTCTTCATCGAAGCTCAGTTTCACCGTAGGGCCGGCTGTTTGCAGCGTATAGCTACAGGCCTCTTGTCCGCCGTTGAACCCTCTAACTATCACGGTGCCGGGCAAATAGGGAAGGTAACCCGTAATCATACGGCTAGGGTAAGAGGAAGGTTGCTTTACATGGTACTGCTTGCCATTAAGCTCTAGCTGCACTTCCTCGCAGTTAGACGCGATCATATACGGAATGACCGTTTTGTTGAATTGCTGGAAATTCCAATGGCTCGCGTATCGGGGAGCATCCCAATGCTGCTTGACGCCCTCGTCCTGCAAGGAGTAATCCTGTACAGCAAAATATACCATTGGCTTTTCCGACCAGTAGCTTTCGTATAGATAGGACAACGGCTTGCGTTCATTGTTCGTCCAAAATAATGAACCGGCCCATCCTTTCGCAGGATATCCCATGGATTCGCCCAAATAGTCGATGCCCGTCCAGAGCATTCCGCCGATGACGTAATCGTGCTTCTCCACGTCCATCCATGGCACCTCGTCACTGAAATTTTGCATTTGCTCGGGATGTCCCCTGAAAAATTGATACGTCTCCGTACCCAGAATCAGCTTGTCAGGAACAACTTTATGGATGCCGGGATACCATTGCTCCTGATAGTTGCAGCTGATGACATCGACAATTTCGGCGATCCGCCGGATTCGTTCAATTCTCTCGTCCTGATCGTAAATTTCCGTATCACTCTCCGTATCCACGAACTGCTGAATATCCTCTACTTTGGAGAGATCGACGTTGTCCTCATATTTGAAGTGCGGGTTCATCGCGTAGGAGACAGGCCTTGTATCGTCAAGCGTTAGAAGATGATCCTTAAGCATTTTCAAGATGCTCAGCATGGAAGCCTGTCCTTGGTTCTCCACTTCGTTGCCGACGCCCCACATGAAAATACAGGGATGATTCCTGTCTCTTCGCACCATACATTCCAAATCGCGCTGCCACTCCGTCTCGAAGTATCTCCGATAAGACCCGCCCGTCCACTTGTCGAATGGCTCCTCATAGACTAGCAGCCCCAGCTCATCGCAAAGATCCAGCAGCTCCGAAGCCGGGATGTGATGAGAGACGCGTACAGCGTTGCATCCCATTTCCTTGAACTTAAGGAATCGCTCTCTCCAAATTTCGGGCGTGACAGCTATACCGAGAGATCCGGCATCTTGATGCACGCAGAAACCTTTGATTTTTGTCAATTGACCGTTCAAATACATCCCTTTGCCTGCAACCATTTCAATCGTCCGAATGCCGATACGCAGCTTGTATATGTCTGAAATCTGTTTGTCCTCGTGCAGAGTCAATTCCACGTTGTAGAGTTGCGGCTGCTCGGGACTCCACAGCTTCGGAGACGGAATATCAATCGTAATGCTGCCGTTGTCAGACTCTCCCGTATACGACAGTCTTCCGTTTGTCATATTTGCACTCACTAAGGCAGCGGCCCCGGTATGAATCTTCACCACTGCGCTGTTGCCTTCAATCTTCGTGACTACTTGTATATGCTCCGGATTCAAATGTTTTTCTGGCAAGGTCAACAGCTTGACCGTCCGGTATATACCTGCTCCCGAATACCATCTGTCCGCTGGCATAGATGTATTATCCACTTTGACCTGAATCAGATTATCGCCCGCATGGACGGCATCCGTAATATTAAGGGTGAATCTGGAATAACCATATTTCCTGCCTCCTACAGCAATGCCATTCACCCATACCGTACTGTTCTCGTATATGCCGTCGAATTGCAGCTGATAGACATGACCTTCCTTTTTCTCCTCTAAAACTAAAGTTTTTCTGTACCAGCCGATCCCCCATCTATCCCTGAACCCTTGTGGTTCGCCCTGCTTCATATGCCTAACGATCGGAGCGGTTATCGCCCAGTCGTGGGGCAAATGAACGGGCTCAAAGTTATCGTCTACTGGCTCATTTAATGTAAATTCCCAACCATTCATCAATAGTGTTTCGGTTCTGTACATTCTAATGTCATCCTTTCGCTATTTCGTTTGGCGCAGTTGTAACAAGTGGTACTCTGTTATATTATTTAGTGTAATAGCCCGATAATAAGGAAACAATCTAATGATTTTACGAATAACATTAAAATATTAAGGTGATCTGATGACGAAAAGATATATTCCAGTGCTGACTGAATTAGACAGAGAACTGCCTTATTATGTTGTACAGGCCGGTCAGCATTGGCTGCAGGAGAATGTCATACGCCCCCAAGGCTATTTATATCAGTGGATTCAATGCGTTGAAGGAGAAGGGGAATTAATAGTCGAAGGCAAGGTCTACCGGGTAAAGGAAGGAATGGCTATGCTTCTATTTCAGGGAGTTCCCCATGAGTATTATGCAGTAAGCTCCTCCTGGATCGTCGACTGGATCGTCTTTGACGGCCATCAAGTGCAATCGTTTTTGAACCGCATTGCTGGCATCTCAGCATCCGGCGTATATTATGTCTCCAGGCCTGAGGCGCTGTTGGCCAGAATAAGGAATGTCCTTGATATTGGGCAGTCGAACGCCGGATTAAAGGGTATCCAATGCTCTGGAGTGATGTACTCCCTGCTTACAGATATTGTGCAATATGCATCGGTCCTCCCCAACCATAGCGCCACCAGCCTCAATTTCAAGCTTAAGCCGCTGTTCGATTACATGGAGCAGAACTTCCGCCAGCCGCTCACGCTGGAAATCTTGGCCGAGGTCATCGACGTTACGCCGCAGCATTTATGTACCGTTTTCAAAAAAACAACCGGTATACGTATTTTTCAATATATTCATTCCGTAAGGATTAAAAAAAGCAAGGAGCTTCTCCTGCAGCATTCTCAAATGCAAGTGAAGGAAATTGCTTATCTTAGCGGCTTTGAAGATGCCAACTATTTCTGCTCTGTCTTTAAAAAGCTGGAACAAATTACACCGAGCCAGTACAGGAACATACATTTTTGATCCATTGAATAGAAAAACAAAAAACCACGTCTTAGCAGGCACATTGTACCCCTTAAGACGTGGTGCTTCGCTGACTTCGTTCCCATTCACCGTCGGTTTGCCATCTTCAAATTGGATTTTGCTTACCTTTTCCAAAAATTCATTCAGCGGGTCTTCTCCATGGATTGTCAGAGAATTTAACCGGTCTAATGACTTTACACGGAACTCCGGCAGCGATCGAATTCGGCGGAATATCTTTAGTCACTACACTCCCCGCTCCGATAATGCTATTTTTACCGATGGTCACGCCTTGAGTAATCTTTACGTCTCCGCCAAGCCATACGTTATCTTCCAGAATGATTGGCGCCGAATACACCCCTTTTTCTGACCGTTCAAAAGGGTCCTCCGCATGATTGGCTGCATACAGTCCCGCTCTCGGTCCAATATATACATCGTTGCCTATTTTCACTTCATTGCAATCGAGGATAATCATGTCATGATTAATGTATACATCATTTCCGATGGAAATATTAAAGCCAAACTCGCAGCGGAAATTAGACTCAATGTACACATTTTCCCCCACTTCGGCAAACAACTCTTTAAAAATGGACATGTCGTAGTCATCATTAGTATTGACTTTATGATTGTACTTCCGACATTCCGAAATAGCATGCGTTCGAAGTGCGGCTACGTCTTTTCCGGCATCATCATACATGTCACCAGAATTAACCATCCTTTTAATTTCTTCGATATTCATAAGCCCTCCTGTATTTGACCTATCCTTTTTCTTTTGTACAAGATAAAATTATATCAGCGCGCCATCTAAGAAACGTGCACTTTATTCTCCAATTATATAACGATATTCCCAATCGGGAGGTAAATGAATTTGATTTTAGACAACCAGCATCTAGACCATACGCTTTATGAAAAAATTCAACATGGCCAAAAGGATTTCCCCATTCAATTTTATATAGATGAGCTTTACACATTTGAAAATAAAAAATTTCCGCTGCATTGGCATTTTGAATTGGAATTTTTCATCGTACAAGATGGTCCCCTGCGAGCTCAAATCGGTAATCAATTCATAGAGCTAAGTCCAGGGGATGGCATTTTTGTTAATGGAAATACGTTACATTCTTTTGAACAGGTTCATAAAGAAGATAGGTGCAAATGTCCTAACATTGTGTTCTCTGCAGAGATGATTGCACCCCATTCAAGTATCATCTTTCAAAAATATGTCCTGCCTATCCTCATAAATTCGGATTTGCCTTATTTTGTTCTGTATGCTGGTATTCCTTGGCACAAAGAAATTTTAAATAAGCTTTCGTCTATTTTTTCCTTATTGCATCAATATGGCCTGAAGAGTCCTTTTGGCGACTTTCCCTATCTCCCTTTAAATACTGAGCATCGGGAAGAAGCGTGTTTTGAAATGCAGGTGCAATGCGTTTTGAATCAAATTTGGCAATCCATCTACAGGCACTTGGATCAAATTCCTAAAATCGCTCAAACTCAAAAAGCTATCCAATACCAGGTACGATTGCAAAAAATGCTGGCGTTTATTCATCAGAATTATAGGTTTGAGGTTTCGCTTCAGCATATTTCGCTTGCAGCCAATATAAGTAAAAGTGAAGCGTCCCGCTGCTTCCATTCCTTTCTGAACTGTTCGCCCATCGAATATTTGCTGCAGCATCGTGTTGAGTCATCCAAACATTTGTTAAGCTATACCGCCTATAATATCCAAGAAATCTCCTTAGAATGCGGCTTTAATTCGCCTAGTTATTTTATTAAAATATTCAAAAGGAACACAGGGATGACACCAAGAGAATATAGAGCAAACAGCAATAGCACCTAGTGTGTTACTTTTTTTGGAAAACACATCATTAATAATAAGAACAGCGTACCCAGTAGTGTGGGCACGCTGTTCTTATTATGTCCCTCCTGATTACTAACCTTGGTTAGAACTCGTGCTGAAGCGAAAGACTAACATTTCTCCAACTTCAGGATGATGGCCAAGCTCTTCGGAGTATTTTCCGTTGGTGCATGTGTTAAGTGTCCTGCGCCAGAAACGTTTCGCACGTTCGTTTCGTTCGGTGGGATTGGTTTGCACTTCCCATTGACCTGGCATCTTTTCAATAATCTGACGCACCGCTTCTTCTCCAACGCCCTTTCCTCGATAATATCGTAATAGGAAGAATTCATTCATGTAATAATCGATATAGGGAGGACATGGTGTGAAAGGCGGAGTCGCCACAAAAGCAAGACCGGCTGGTATATCATCCACTATGATAAGATACGGGAATAGAACGTTCGGGTGTTCCCACCAAATATCAAACACGCGATTCTGTTCAATCAAGGTTCGGGTATCATCATTCTCAAACACCCCATAACGATTGATCTTGTGTTCCCACACCTCGGACAAATCATGCAGATAAAGAGGATAAATATTATTGATAATAAACTTTTCCTCTATACCGCATAGTCGAACGGTAACCTTTAACTTATTTGCTTCATGATTAACGCTATCCATTTTGCAACCCCTCCAGATTCGCTACTTTCAATCTTCGATTTTACTGATACCATAATTCTTTCCTAGCATCAGTATAAAGTGAATATTGCATCCTTTATAGGCAGAGTATTCGTCTATTCATTTCTTACATAACAAAAGGCTCGCGTTGGATAAAACCAACACGAGCCTTTTGTTATGCCTTCGTATTATAAACAATCTTCTTAATGCTGTCATGGGATAGACAGTAGGAACTCGCGAGTTGATCCACATTCATTCCCTGCCGGAAATGCTTCCGTATCTCTTCGTTTCGGTTCAAAAGAAATTCACGTTGCCCTGAATGATGCCCCCACTTTTTTCTACATCCTTTGGGTGCGGGGATATATATGGTCTTGCCTTGTATATACTTTTGTATTTCATGAAGTAATTTTTCCGGTAAAATCTCACTTGCTGAAACATATTTCATTGGCTTCGCCCCTTCATCTAATAGCGATGGAAAGTTGCAAAGCCTACATGACAAACGGTTTCTTGCCGTTCATTCCTTGTTATATGGTTAGAATAATAGGCTCCATGCAAACAACCGCGTTAATATCATATAGACTTTGCATGGAGCGAGTCTCGTAACTTCGCATCGGTAAAATTTCACGAAGCATCGTTTTACTAACACCCTTCATAACGACATCCCTCTTTTCTGATGATATTTAATTTGTTATAGTTATTTCTTCGTTACGATGATGAATTCCTTCTGAAGAGTTGATTTTGATTCGCAATGTATTGCTCCATTTCTATTAGCAATTACACTAACTATTGTCCTACATATTTTAAGTGATAAACTGTCCATGCCTTAATTGGTAAGCTACGGGTATTAGTAACATTTTCTCTCCCCATTTCCTTGCAGTTCCAAGCATCATATGTGATTGCCTCATACTCTAATTCAGTGCCATCAAATGGTCCGCACCACAAACCTTTACCAGGTAGATCATAACGGCAAAATATTAAATATTCCTTCATATCCCGGTGTAAAGTGAAATAGTGATGCCCCTCCGTGTTTAATGGATCCCGTTCCATGTATTGGAACTGGCAAGTTTCTAGTATTTGCTTCATGAACTTGAGTCTAGGTGCGCTCTTGCCTATCAATGTACCGCCATATGCCCAAAAAAGATCTTGTTCATTGTCGTTAAGCTGAATAACTTCGCCATGAGTTGCATAAGAACCGGCCATTACTGAAAGCCAATGACGAAATACAGTCGTTTCGCTGTCATTATTGCCCCATTCTTCTTTAATATTTCCTTCGTACTGATATTCATCATTCACGATCGGTTTCTTATATCTGTTTTTTAATTCAAGAGCAAGCGTATAAGTATCTGGATGCTGATAACTGACATGGGTCATCCAGTCACGGTTAGGATAAATAAAACCAAACGGAATATTATGAATGGAAATTAGGTGACTGTGCGGGTCATTAGCCTTAATTGTCGCACCGAACAAATCCCAGTCTTTACGATCCATCCGAACGCAAGTTTTACCCTCGGGCGTCTTATCCACATCAAACTCATTAGCCAAAGACCACCATACGTTCCTATATGCAGACAATCGCGCAATTAAATAATTAATATATAGCAGCTGATCATCCTGCTGCATTCCAGCGTCAATTCCCCAACAATCGTATGGATGGAACAATATCACATCCGCTTCAATTCCCAATTTTAATAAATCCATAATCCGATCTTCTAAATTTTGAAAATACCCAGGGCAAAACCGCTGAAAATCGAAAGAATTAGGTTCTCCTTCAAATGGGAATACAGACGGCTCGTACGAAATTTCAAATTCTTTGTTCTCGCCTCTACCGCGCATGTATTTTGGAAATACGAGCATACGAATTTTATTAAAGCCATACTTTTGGAATGAATCCAACGTCCGCAGTCTATTTTCTTCTGGTAGGTACGTCCATGCGTAGGCGGTAGTACCCATGACAAAAAACGGATTGCCGTCCGCATAACTAAAGTGCGTGCCCGTTACTTGGATAGGCCCGTGATTCCCAGGGGAAGGGGCTGCAACTACGAATGAACCCTCTAATCCTTCAAAGTTGCCATAATCCGAATATAGTCTGAAACGATATTCACCCTGCGATTCGGGCATAAATCGGAGCTTCCAAGTAGAGCCCCCATCATGAAACCCTCTCATTTGCTTTGATTCTTTTCCATTCCAAAACTCCCCGTAAAGATTAACGTCTTTGAAAGGATTATTGAACGTATGAGAGGCCTGCAGCTCGATTTCGAAAATATTCCATTGCTCAACGCTTTCTATAAATTTCATTTTTGTTCACCTCAACCTTTACTATTTATTTATTGGCTAATTAAATCAGGATTATCGTAGAAGATCTTCCCGAATTGGCGTGAAGATGTCCAGAAGAGCGGAAGATTCCAGGGCGGTCACGCCATGCTTTACCCCGCTTGGCACATAGATAACATCTCCCGGCAGCAGCAGCCGAGTCTCGTCCCCAAGATGATATTCAATCTGGCCCCATAAGCAATAACTGATTTGTTCGTGAACGTGATTATGGTCACGCCCGACCGCTCCCGCTTCAAAGTGCACTTCCATCGTCATTAATTGTCCCGAAGCCGTCAAAATCTTGCGCTTTACTCCGGGCTCTGCCGATTCCCATACGTCAATATTCGTCCCCATTTTCGCTCCTCCAACAAATCTAGTTTGCCAATCCGATCTCAAACTGGTGTTCCTTACGTCCATCCTCCGTCTCCAGTATGACGGATACATGTCGCCGGTCCACTGACTTAATAGATGCATTCAGAATATACGGCCTATCATCTTCGTACGCCTCAAACACATTCACATATAAAACGTCATTGCCCCCTTCAACCCGGCTTAACATATAGGAAATTTCGCTGGTCGAGGGATTATCTGGCCCCATAGCATAAATGACGAGATGAGGCTCCGTGCAGAAGCTGAAGAGACTCGTTGTGCAGTTGCGATACTTCCAGCTCGTATGCATCGTTCCTTCCGGCTTGTGGCGCTGTACCTCACGGACATATTTGAGCGGTTTGTTCGCATCCAGTGCCGGATACTCCTTGAGCGCTGTCTCATTGTGCACGCCGCCCAGCTCTCCTCTGCTATGCACAATCCAATCAACGCTTCTTCCTGCGGCGTTCTCCACTAGAAATGCCTCAACAAAATAGCGATCCCGCCATAAGATCAGCCGTCGCATCTTTATATTGGAATAGTCCGCTTCGCTCCATTCGACGCGCGTCAAAGAATCGATACCGGGGAACGAGCCATCCCAAACCGCTTCGGCTTCAAGCAGAATCTGTGAGCCGTGCCGCTCGTATTTAATTGTTCGCCCATTGGCTGGAGGCTGGTTTGCTCCATTGATCGCAACGGTATTGTGGGTTGCCGTATTTTTGTAATAGTCGTAATGAAGCTGCGCGCCATATCCGGTTGTTCCCAGATCGGGGATGATATCTTCGCCAAAGGCCGAGAATTGAATGCCCAGCTTGTCGTAATGATCGTGTTCTCCGCCATATTTGCCATGCTTTATCAACAAATACCGCTGGCCTTTGCCTCTGAAGACGGTAAAACCAGAATGCTCGTTGTCATGATAGTCCTGCAGGTTAAATTCCGAAGTTGCTGGCAGTTCATCCACGCCATATAGGAAGGCCTCGAGGTTATTTCTATCGTGAGTTCTATAATGCTGATTCAACATCCAGGCGAATTCCCAGTCCCCATAGACGGTATAAGCAAACTCATAAAAAGCAGGCAAGTGTTCCCGCAAAATATCACCGACTCCATCGCCTATCGTGGGCAATTTGAACTCTGGCTGTAAAAGGCGAATTGGCATTTTCAGCATGTTGCGATATTCGGGTCGCTGCAACAGCCCATAAGGCGTACGCCTCACGAACTTCTCATAAACCATGAATGCTTCCAAAGCGAAATAATGATAATGAAACGTTCCTTCAAACCAGAAGTCGTCCTGCAGCACAGCATGTTCCAGTTGATACACCAGGCCGTATTTGGTATGAATTGCAAATTCCATAATATCTGGCCTCTCAAGCAGTACTCCCAGCATGCCCATTGCCCCGCCGACAAGCACTTCATGATTATGGATTTGATCCATTCGGTATTCCATCAGTAATTCTGCGCATAGGGTGAAAAGATTATCATCGATCAGCTGCCTGTTCTGCATGGTTAACGTTTCCTTAATGATGTCGTATCCCATCGCCAAGCTGCGTATCCAGACGGCTTCGCACAAGGTTTGGGCATTGGCCTTCCCTGGATTATTGTATGGAATTCCTCCATGAATCTCATAGCTCGGATAATAGGTCGCATACCGCAACAATATCGCTTCGGCAATTGATCGGTAATTCTCTTCGCCAGTTAGCAGCCAAAGCAACGCCAGATCGTAGCAGGAATCCGCATTGATTCCGTTGACGAATCTCCACCACGCCCCATCGTACGGCTCGCCCTCATAATCCTTATCGCAGACCGGACACCTGTGCCGCGAACCGTCTTCATATCGAAGCTCAAGTCCGACCGAGTGTACCGGACAATAATAATAGAGCGTCCAAGTCGCGACCGCCTTTTCCGGAATGTTAACCCCGTGCTTCAGCACAGGCTCCACCCGGGCCAACAGTTTCTTAATGATACGATCGTTCCCAGCCGCTCTCTGACGCAACGAGTCGACTTCTTGCTCGCTGAACTGAATCATCCTGCACCTCCCCCTTGTGCTTCTCTGTGTTCCCCATCTGTGCGTTCCTTGGCAGCTACGCGCAATTTGTTGTGAATAGGCAGGTGTTTTTTAGTCATGTGCTTGCTCGCTCTCCCATCTGATTACCTTGCTATTTTATATTCATAATAATTGTTTCTGGGCCAACAGCGTGTGATGCTACCCGATGCTAGAGGGGGTGAGAATCAACTGTTAAATGGCGATATGAACACTCTGTATTGCACTAGGCACCACCAAAAAAATAAAACACATGCCCGGATCATTATCGATCCGACGTGTGTTTTATCATTTCTAACTTATCCTTTAACCGAGCCGGCCGACATCTGCATAAATGACCGATTGGTAAAAATATAAACGATCAAAATCGGCAAGATAGACAAACATGCTCCTGCCATCATAAGATTCGTCTGTTGAGCCGCTCCCGCAAACCCATATCTCAAATTGGCAAGGCCTACTGTAAGGGGCTGGAGACTTGGCGTGCTCATCGTAAATACAAGCGGCATAATATACTCATTCCAGGCGGCACGAAAGACAAATAACCCGGCAACGCCAATTCCTGGCGAGAGAAGCGGCAAAATGATTCGGAAAAAGACTCGGAAATACCCGCAGCCGTCAATCAATGCTGCCTCATCGAGATCCTTCGGTATAGAGCGAAAGAATCCAATGAGAATAAAAAATGTCTGCGCATGCCCAGCGACGAGGATGAGAATGATTGCCAACAGCGACTTATTCAATCCGATTGCCATCATAAGATCGAATTGGGGACGGAGAACTACAGCTCCGATTGAAATAAAAAGCGTAGCAGATTGAAGCAATACATACAGCCTCTTCCCCGGGAAACGAAAACGATCGACGGCATATCCGGCAAATGAAGCAACCAGTAACGTGCCAATCGTAGTTGTCACTGAGATCAAAAGACTGTTCCAGGTAAATCGGCTAAAATTCGCCCCCTCCCATGCATCCTTATAATTGGACCATTGCAAGGATTTCGGCAACAGTCCTCCTCCAAGATTAATTTCGGCATTGGTCTTCAAAGAGCCAAGAACGGCCATGACGATAGGATAGACCATTAGGAGCGCCATTAACAGCAGAAAAGCCCCGAGAAGGATAAAGCCGAATGATTTCTTGAATCGTGATGATACGACGCGTTGCCGCGTTAATGGCAGATGTTTTGTCGACATCGTTGCACCCCTGTTCTAGTAAATCTTGCTTATTTTGCGGGACATGAAAAAATATAGTCCCGTTATGATTCCGACGATAACAGCCGTTGTAAACCCAACCGCACTTCCGTAACCAAAATCTTGATTGACTGACGAACCAGTCGATACCGGGAAGAATAGCCGGTAAACATACAGATACATGACATCCGTTTTGCCGATCGGCCCGCCTTCCGTAAGCACCATAATACTCTCATAGCCTTTCAGGGATACCGTAATGGCGAGCATGATAATCATCTGCATAACTGGACCGAGCATCGGAACGGTAATAAAACGAAATTTCTGTACCTCGCCCGCCCCGTCGAGTGAAGCGCTCTCATACAAGTCATTGGAGATTCCTTGCAGACCTGCGAGAAACATAAGCATGTAATTTCCTATTGCACCCCAAGATGCAATGATAATGACCGTCAGCATCGCATATTTGGTTCCCAGCCATTCAACAGGTGAAGAGATCAAGTGAAGACTTAATAACAGCTCATTCAATGAACCATTATAGGAGTTGAAGATGACATAGAATACAACCGCCATTACCGAAGCACTGAATATAGTGGGAAGAAAAAAGACAGCTCGCAGAATCTGTCTTCCTCTGATCGCACGGTTCAAAATGACGGCGAGTACCAGCGACAATGGAATCGTAATCAGCAGCTTCCCACCCGCATAGACAAATGTATTGAGAACAGCCTCCCAATATAAATGATCATGAACCAGCCTGGTGAAATTATCCAAACCGGCGAAAACAGGCTTGCCAAATCCCTTATAATCAAAAAACATATACCGCATCGCCCAAATAATCGGGTATACGGCAAAAACAACTGTCAGAAGAAAACTCGGAAGCGTAAAGAGATAGGCGACGCCGAGCTTGCTCTTGAGACTCATGGTGCAGTTCCTCCCTTGTGAATTAATGTGTGCACATCTGTTTTGCTTGCTCCTGTTCATCATAAGCTAAACGAATGAAGGAGCGTGTGCGGCTCATTGATTTACAAAGGGGTGCAACTCAACTTTACTGTCATTAAAGTTATACGGAATTCGCAGGATGACAGACGTCTCCCCGTCAGCAGCAGCAAGCACCATCTCGATGGAATCTCCGAAATACAATTTCAGCCTTTGGTACACATTTCGTAAAGCAAACGACCCCGATGAGTTGTCTAGCTGGAGATCGCGCATAATCTGCTGCGTGTCCATTCCGCTACCATTGTCCCTGACTTCCATTACTAAGTAATGATTTTGATCATTGTACACCCTAATCAGAATGCGGCCGCCGGTATCCCAATTTTTAAATCCATGAATAATCGAATTTTCCACAAGCGGTTGAATGATGATTTTGGGAATCGAAAGCTGAAGCAGATCCGGATCTTCCACTCGAATTTCATATTGGAACAGATTCTGGTAACAGTTGGCCTGCAGCTTCAAATAATGCTCCGCATGCTGAAGCTCCTTGTCTACTGTAGTCCACTCCTGGCCGTTGTTTAAGCCAAGTTTAAACAGCTTTGAAAGCGACATCACCATTTGTTGGACTTCCGATACCCGTTGTTGAGATCCTGCTTTCCAATAAATCGCGTTTAAGGTGTTGTATAAGAAATGCGGATCAATTTGTGCTTGAAGTGATTTAATTTCAGTCTTTCGCTTGTCAGCCTCAACGGTTTTCACCTCTTGAATTAACGATGATATTTGGCTGAGCATCAAATTAAACTGCTCGCCGACCACACTCAGCTCATCCTGGTAAGGGCTAACAAACCTTACCGTTAAATCATTGTTATCACCAGCTGCGCGCATCAGCTTCTTGAGCTTGATGAGCGGTCCTGATAAGAAATGGGCAAGCAAGTTGGACAAGAGAAGTGCTAGCAGAACGCTGAATCCGGTAGCCCCCACGACAATCCATTGAACTTTCTTCAACTCCTGCAATACAACGCTTCTTTTCTTAATACTGACAAGAACCCAATCATCGATGACTTTGGAACGTTGATAAGTGACGAGGAGCCGATCTTGTTTCACGCGATGGTCGAATGAGCCAGAGGATACTTGGCTTATTTGTCCCAAAATGGACGGCTCGGATACCAAATCTTCATATTGAAAAAACGGCTGATCCATCAACGGTTGACCATTTGTCCCCAAGATAGCGATTCCATCGCGATATTCATTTGCATTTTCAAGTAAATAGTCCATTAATCCCTCCTCGCTGATATTGACAATGACATACACCTCAAGCTGCGGATTATCAGTAATCCCTCCTAAGATCAGGGAAATGACGCGATCATGGTCAGAGAAGAATGGGTCCGCGTGCCCTTCTATCCACATCGTTCGATGTTGAGCATCGAAGCGTTTATAATATTCGCTGTCGCGAAACGTATTCTGAGTTACACGAGCGTCCGGCGGGGGATAAAACTCCCCAATCGGTGTAACGAGCAAGACCGAGCGAATTAGTGGTTCATTCAAGCGCAGCTGCATGAATGGAACTTGAAGGGCAGAATAATGCTTGAAGTAGGACTCAGTTTCTCCGTATTCGGAAGAGCGGACCATTGCCTTAAAGGCATCGCTTATTAGAAGATTTGACAGCGATACGGCGAGATGCCTAAGCTTCTCATCGAACGCCTGAGCGGACTTGTAAAGCATATCTTGACTGGACTCAAGCGCCTTATCCGCCATAATTCTCGAAGTCATATAATACGTCATAATACTGGTCGTTGATACCGCTATCAAAATTAAGCAAGTAAAGGCCAGTCGAATACGATTTTTATAGGAAAGACGGTAGAAATACGATTTCATAGCCCTTCATCTCCTCCGCTTCCGGGAGCATAGCCCAGGGTGGCCCGATACTCGGACGGTGTCATGCCGGTCATCTTTTTGAACATGTCGCTAAAATTTCTCCGTTCCTCATACCCTAGTGCTGAAGCGATATCTTGAATCGTATTTCCACCGACCAGCATTTGTTTGGCTTTATTAATTTTCAATTCGGTTACGTATTGGCTGAATCTCTTGCCCGTCACCTTCTTGAACAAGCTAGCAAAATAGCTCCCGCTCAAATAGACGTGTGAAGCGCATTGATTTACCGTTAATTCTGCATGCAAATGTTCTTCAATGTAACGCAGAGCCCGTTCAATCAATTGATACGTCTCGGTGGACAGTCGGCTGTTGATCAATCGGCATCCTTCCTGGCATATGAGCCGAATTAGATGGTACGCCTCTTCAATGACACTAATTCCTCTTCCCTGCAGCTCGCGCACCCTGCTCTCCAGTTCCGAGACTTCCTCATAAGCGACTTTCTCCAGCAGAGAGCGAATCAGCACATTGGCGATGCCAAACAATACAAATGATTGATACAGGGGGTGGGACAGAGGCTTATCGGACCGGATCTGCTTATATAAGCGATCGAGAATAGCTAGCGCTAGTTCTTCATTACCTAGGAGGATCGCAGCCGCCATATCCTTCTCTTCCTCAGCCGGATATCTTGCGTTACTCTGCTGATAATTGGCGATATCGCTGTAGCGTATGACTCCTCCGTCACCTGTGTAGAAGTGATAAGTGAGCGCCGTATTTGCCTCCTGATAAGAATCAGGCAAAGTTTGTACAGTGTCTGCCACGTTGCCAACACCGATGGATATGGACTTTCTGGCATACCGAAGGCAATTTTTATAGCACGACTCGGCCAGACTCTCCATTAAGTCATTGTCATTCGTATTGTAAATAAGCAGAATTCGGTCGACCGACTCTCGAATGACATATCCCTTGGTGAAGCTCCGGATCGTCTCTTCGAGGATATTGTGTATTGCAAAATAAGTCAGTTCTACCTCGCCAATTGCAAGCGATTCACGGTTGGCGCGAAATTGGTCGACCTCCGCTACCATGACGGCAAGATTGTTTTTACTCAAATCCATCTCCAAAAAATCCCACCTGCGGCTCACTTCCTGCTCATTGGCGCGATGATGAACCAGCAGTCTAAAATATTCTTGCCGCAACACCGGCATGCTTTCGTTCACTTTTGCTTGCAGCTTGCTGTGCTGCACTTTCAGACTCTTTTCGACAAGTACCTGATCTCGAGCATTCCATACGACCTCAAGCACATCCTCCATTGAGAATGGTTTTGTAATAAAGTCGAAGGCGCCGAGCCGAACTGCTTGCTGGGCATATTCAAAATCGGCATAACCTGTCATGAATATCAAATTTGCAAGCCGAATGATATTGAAACATGCGACGGGCCATGTCGATACCATCGAGCCTCGGCATGCGAATATCGGTTAGCACAATATCCGGCAATGCTTGTCTTAACAATTCCAATCCTTGCTCTCCATTATTTGCTGTACCGACAACCTTGATACCATACTCTGTCCAAGGGATTTGCTGTGCCAATCCTTCCACCACACTTGGAATATCGTCGATGATCAATAAGGTTATCGGATTCATTTGCGCATCTGCCATCTCATTTCCCTCATTCCTGATGACCTATATAGTAAAGCGGCCATCCCCCATGGGGAATGACCGTATTCTTGCCCTATAGCAGATAGACTTTATTTCGCCAATGACCCTTGCAATTTGCTCGCATCGAATTCAGGATCCTTCGGGTCCTTGATCTCACCGCCGCTAATTGCCTTCTCCAAAGCAGTATTGTATCGATCGTTCAAATCCTTCACGACTTCTTCCCATTTGCCGCCTACCAGAATATACTTCCAGAAGGTGTCGGCATATGGTACTCCGTCTAGCGTCAAAAAGCCGGTTGGAGCGACAGGCCACATCGCGTCGTACTTGGTTGGAAGGAAATAGTCCAGACCATAGATATCGCCGCTCAACTGCACCTTCTCCGAAACACCGGGTGCTAGTGGAATTCCAAGCCCCTTTTCCGCATATGGAACCATCGTTTCATCGCTTTGCAGAAACTCGAAGAGCTTCCAGGCCTGTTCCTTCTTCTCAGAAGAGCTGCTGATCTCCATCCAACTGGTTCCACCGTTCGTACCGACCGCTCCCGCCATCGTACCGTCAACAGTTGGAACCGGAGCAGCTGCCCACTTAATAGTGGTCGGGAATTGCGATTGATATACACCCACCTCAGCCGCATAAGAAATGTACATGCCGATCTTGCCTGCCGCAAATTGGGCGCGAAGCGGATCAATATCCAGCGACTCCACTCCGGGCAGCATACTGCCATCATCCCTAATTTGCTTGAAGGCTTGAACAATATCCTTGTACATATTGAAATCGAATTTGCCTTGCTTAAAGTCATAGCCGTGACTTCCCAGCCCCATGGCTTGAGCAATTCTGACGCCTGAGCGTTCAAAGGCGCTGTTCGGGTTCTTGAAATTCAAAGCAAAGCCGTAGATGCCGTCTTTCTTTCCGAACTCCGTAATTTTCTGAGCATCCTCTACCATCTCCTTCAGCGTTGCAGGAGGATTGGCAATGCCAACTTTGTCAAAAATATCTTTATTGTACACCAAGCGTATGGTGAAGCCAGCATTCGGCAGAGAATAGATTTTCCCTTCGTAGGCATTGAGACCTTCAATTTTGGTAGGCTCGTACCGCTGCTTCATCTCCGGGCTCATGTATTCGTCCAACGGTTCGAAATATCCCTTTTTGGCAAAATCAATGAAATTCGCAGTGTCTGGCATAAAAATGTCTGGGGCTTGCTTGCTTGCAACCGCCATTTCAAATGATTGCTTGAAATTTTCCGACATAGAAACAAGTTCAACATCAATATTGTCTTTGTTCGTTTTATTGAATTCTTCGATGCGGCTTTTCACAAAGTCCAGATCTGCCCGGCCGAATGTCCAGAACAGCAATTTGGTTTTTGAAGCGACGGCTCCTCCCCCTGAACTGCCAGGCTTACTCGAGCTGTTGTTCTCATTTGAATGGTTAGAGCTGCATGCGGCAACCAAGAAAACCAAAATAGCTGTCATTAATGCGAGTCCTGTTTTTTTAAACAACTGAATAACCTCCCTTGTATTGTATATCCTTACGTTATGATCATAATCGGATTGGACACATCAGCGTGTGATGCAAGCCGATGGTGAGAGTGGTGAGAACCAACTATTTGTTCAGCTTCGTCGAATTTTTCAATAGAAATTAGCGATGCGGAACTGCCCCCAGAAAAAAAGCAAAACCCATCATTTTCGAAAAATGTGGGTTTCTCTGCAATAAGCAGGCTATAGGTAACCATTTACTTATAGCCTTTTAAATCATGAAAATAAATATACCTATTATTTAAATTTTGATTAACAAAATTTCAGTTTTAACCAACACGCCGTTTAAAAAGCTCGTTTCTCCAGATGCCAGATATACCCTCAACGTGCCGGAGTTGATATTCTGTAGGGACGAATGTCGCGCCGGTTCCCGTTTCGAACCTTGGCGGCCCTGCTAATAGCGCCAGTGTCCACCACGAAATGCAGGGGCGAAATGTAGCTGATGGTGAAGGCCGTTTTTTTAGTTCAATGGTTCGCAGCAACTAGGTTAATCAGATTGGATCTCCCTGTACAACGAAAACTAAAACTCCGTGCCAAGCACGGAGTTTTAGTTGATTTCATTGATTTTCTTAAGTCAATGCTTATCGCTTTCGAACCGATTATATTTGTCAGTTACTGTTGACGGTACATTACCCCCAACTGCCTTGAATAAATTACCTTATAACAGTTCGTCTGCAATCATTTTTGCCTTTTCCGCAAGCGCCCTCATATCATCGGTCGGAACAAGCTCGGCTAAATCGTAGGACAGCGGATTACGGGAAAACTTGTTCAATTCATCCCGAAGCAGGTTTCTATTTTCTTCAGAGGCATCAATATAAAGTTTGCGCGGCTGCCTAGCTTCATCCAAATCATGCAAATCGACATAGCCTGATTTAAGACTTTCCAACACAATGGCTGAAAGATCGATCAGAGCACCGCAAGCTATATCAAGCTCTACCCGAAAGTTGCCGTTAGCACTTCTCCTATCAAATCCAATATTTCCGCCGTTTTTCAAGTCCCCCTCAGAAAGCAGAATATCGAAGCCCAAGTCCTTTAAAATCTGATTGAGCGTCACATCCGTTAAGTCCAAATGCTCCAAATAGTCTATTAATGCCAGCGAATCATCGGAACCGCCAATTAAATCTCCCCACCATTTGCTTATGTACATATGATCATCTCTGCTTTCTTTTTAGGCATTCTAATTTTCCAAATCAAATGGGATATCTATCGTAATCGAGCTTGTGGCGTTGGGAAATGGCACAAACTTGATCCGATAATAAAAAATGTTGTACCTTTATATTCGAATTAATCTAATTCGGCTCGTGAAAATAGGTCTTTTATGAATGAGTCATCTTCACATGCTTCCTTAAACGCGATTGCAAAACTAAGTATGGCTTCTCTATTGTCTGAATAAGCAGCGAACATATCGGCTTCAGGGTCAAATCGCACAATATCAACTAAATGAGGCATTTTTTCTTCAAGAAAAACGGCTGCTAATGAACCCCAATCATAGCCATTGCCCTCAAATCCTTCTTCGGCTCGCGTTTGAAAAATATCAGGCTTATATTTGCCAACACTTAAAATCATAGATGTGCTTCCATTATTATGAGCAACTAGCCCAAATGGGTCTATTTTTTCATTAACTTCTAACAAACCTTCATCCTGTTCAACTTTAACGATATGGATAGTTTCATTTCCTGCTCTATCAGCAGCGTTGCGGCTCATTTCTAAAAACCTTCTGCCATGTGCATCTTCAGGGTCTAGTGCTACAGCTTGTTCAAACGCAGCTATCGCTTCCTTATACTGTTCAAGGTAATAATAAGCATAGCCTAATCGGTAATGCCAAAGAGGGTCGTGCTCGCCTTGCTTTTGCACAGATAAAAAATATTGGATCGCTTCATGATAATTTTCTTGATTATTTAATGCTCTTGCCAAATGGCAAACTAAGTCATAGTCCCTGTCTGCTTCGGGTATTTCCATAATTTTGTTAATGATTTTCTCGTACTGGTCCTTGTTATGCCAAAGAGTGAGCTGCTTTAATAGATCCTTATCCATCTTTGTATTCTCTCCTCTAACTTTAATTAATTGGATTTTAAGCAAGTCATTTTAATTTGGGTGAGGTTTTCTAAGTTGATTTCAATTTGCAATTCGGTATGCTCATTAATAGCGATTAGGGTTTTATCTTTCATTTCTAAGCTTTTTATAGGATTTGAATTTTCAAAAAATATTCCCCATACCAGACGGTCTTCAGCATCCGTACAAGCAATAAATCCTTCATTGCCCATTTGACCATCACCGCCATAGATTTTCCCGTCTTGATAATCAATGCTGACCCATTCATCAACGATCGTCCAATAATCATCATTATACTTTGCTATGCTTTCAATGGTGGTGTCACACAAGGGCGAGCAAAAAAATGCACTTTCTTTTGTGTTAGGGTTATATGTGCTGTAACAATTCAAAATGGTTACAGTCCCATTTGGAAAGATGATGCAATTCATGCCGGGCAGCTCATGCTTTTCAAGATTCCAATGTTCCGCAACAAAAAAATTCATAATAAATCCCCCCTTATTTCAACACTCTCACTTTTTGAAAGATAAAAGTCTTCCCAATGATCTCTTGTGTTCTGTGATTGTGGATTAGCAGGAATTATAATTTTTTCCGCTGGCAAGAAAAAATAGTTCTTTTGGGTATGCTTTTGCAATCCTGAAATTTTCTTCAAGTCTCTTTGTAATGCTCGATAAAAGGATTGAATTTGTTTGTTAGGATTTTTTGATATCATACGCATTTGTATAAGTTCTCGACTTTTATAGGTTTCTCTGCCGCCTTTAACTTCAATAGAATAAGAGCTTGGTTCATCGTAAAAATATCCAAATTCGTTTATTTGGGTTATATCTTGTAAAGGGTAGCAGGAAAAGAAGAAAGAGTTATACGCAGAATCATTAAAATAACTGGAGAACAAATCGTTTTTTTCACTTTCTAAAGATGAATATTGACGGTCACCCTGTACGTTAACAAATATTTCGGCATATAGTTTAACACCATGGCTCAGCATTATCTGATGGCTCACAGCAAGAAAATCCATAACAGGCATTGAAATATTAAAATAGATGGATATGCTATTTCCCTCCTTGTCCAAAATCTAAATGAATAGGGCGTTATTCAAGTTGAAATTCAACCGCCACCCTCGAATCCCTCGTCTTCCCTACCAATCACGTTCTTGAATGGCTGCTTCTGTATCTATGTCGATACCAAAAAAGGCTAAAATATCTTCAACAGTTTGTGCAATTGATTCTCTCGCAACCGTTTCAATTTCGCTGTCATTTTCGTCAAACTCTTCTGCAATAACATTGATTGCTTGGATGGCGAAATCAAGCTGTGCTTGAATTTCTTCGATATCTTGATTTCCTTGTTCCAAAAATTCAACAACTTTAACAAGTTCAGCTTTGACTTTATCCACAAGAAAATCAGGGAAATATCCATCAATATACATATCTTTTAAATAGTCAATTGACTTACTGCTATTATTTTGCACAGTTAGCACCGATGGTTTCATTTTGTCTGACTTTCGTTCGATTTTACCTCGGCTCCAATCTAATAATGTTAAAGTCGGTTTATCTCCTGGATCTAGCTTATCTGTAATTTCAAATTCTCTTAAGGCTTCCTCATATTGTTCAAGATAATAGTAGGAGTAGCCCACGCGAAAATGCCAAAGAGGGTCAGCCTCGCCTAGTTTTGCAATCGTCAAAAGCTGTTGAAGCGCTTCATCGTAACGTTCCAGATTATTCATAGCTCTTGCCAATAAACTGATCGTATTATAATCTCTGTCTGATTGGGGAATTTCCATAATTTTATCTATTATTTTTTCATGTTCATCTTCTTCATGCCAAATATTAAGTTGTGCGAACGGGTCTTTCTCCATCACTCTGCCTCTTTTCGTTTGTAAAATAGTAACACTTCGTAAATACCAATACATATTCCCCAAATTTCAATGAGCTAAAAATTGCTATCCTTTCAGGAAAATTCGTTGCAAACGGATTAGCCACTTGAGGCGGATGTGCCGCTGCAACCATAATGTGTATTCCAGTCTAAATCCAATACAATGGCCTGTATGTCCGATATCTGCATCCTCTATCAAGTAAACCGGAGTCTTAATCTTCCAATTATAACCTATGACAAGGGCAGGTGATAGGTTCGATTGAATTAATCTGCCGATTAACTTAATCTCCACTTTTATGCAATCCTCGTAGGAGGAGGATGAGTCTCTTCTTTCATTTTTCTCTATAACTTAACAGTGGTATTGGGACATTGAATCTTTCTGGTAATGTGAAAATGAAAAAAGACCATCTCGATATATGAATCGAAATGGTCTTTATAGTGGTTCGAATTTAAGATGGACTTTGTACATCCAAAGTTACCAAGCGTGGCTTCGACTGTAGTTTCTATTCATCTGGCAACTGCACGGTATCTTGCGCTGTTAACCTCTGGATTCAGCATAAAGCTGATCAAAAGCCGCTGCTGGACCGTGTACCCGCAAGCCGAGGCTGCCCGATGCGAAGGATGAATCCGTAACGTCTATTTTGGCCGCAGCCATGTCATCGACATACACGCGAATACGTGCTCCATCGGCGATAACTTTCAGGCGATAGGTCGTTCCTGTATTTACCGTCATGCTTGCGCCTGTAATGTAGGTCCAATTGTTATCGAATTTTCCGAGAACGACGGAGCCGTTCGTATTGATCGCAGCGTAATATCCCTTCAAGCTATTGGCGCCGAATCCCGGGTCGGACACGCGAAACAAAAGGCCGGCATCACCGCTTCCGGTAGTCATGCGGACATCGCCTTCATACACTACGTTGCCGAACGACGAAGTAGAAAAGACAGATTTATGACCGCTGCCGGCGCTTACCGTGTAGGCCCCGCTGCCAATCCCCCACGTCCCTCCGTAAGCTGCCCAGCCGTCGGGGTTTCCATCGCTGAAGCCGTCGGCAAACACCGGCGTTGCCGTCAGGTTGTCGAATGTCACCGCCGAATTGTACGTGCGCACGCCGATTCCGCCTGAGGTATAGGAACTGTCGCTGTGCGTGACGACAGGCGTATCCATATCATTAACGTAGACTTTAATAGTTGCTCCGTTCGCGACGACCTTCATGCGATAGGTCGTCCCTGGTGTTACGGTGAAGGAAGCGCCTGTCAGGTAAGTCCAGTTGGAGTTGAACTTGCCTAAAACGACCGTGTTGTTCGTATTCAGCGCCGCATAGTAGCCCTTCAGTGCATCGCTGCCTATCGCCGGGTCGGACACTCGGAACAGCAGGCCGGCATCGCCTCCGCTCGCCATTTTCAGCTCGCCCTCATAAACGAAGTCCGACAAGTTGATGCCGTTCGCGATTGATTTAAAGCCGGCTCCTGCATTTACGCCATAGGCTCCTCCGCTAACGCTCCATGAACCGCCGTATGTTGTCCAGCCATTGTCGCTGCCATCGCTGAAGTCATCGCCGAATGACGGACCTATCCACTCCAGCTCGATGCTGTCGATCTCCGCGTAGTTGACTCCTTTCGCAAATTTGATTGTGTTCTGGTAACCTTTCTTCATCTGTGTCTCGAATACGCTGACGTCGTAAGTATCCCAGCCGATGTTATTATAGCTGAGCGGGAACGGCGTGCTTCCGTTAACCGATACGTTGTGGGTAGCGGTTGCGCCGCTTCCGTTCGCATACCTCACATGGACTTTGTAGTGGCCCGATGCCGGCGCGTTGATGCCCTCGAACAGCGCGTAGCTGTCACTGTAGTCAATATATCCGGCGACTGCTCCGTGAGATGCTCCTGCTTTCGTATGAACTAGCGCGTTATGCAAGGTCGCGTGTTCCCCTTCAATTCGAAACTCGCCGGAAGGTACTTGTGTTCGCGCAGCTGGAGATACAGGAACGCCGAAATTTGGGGTTCCGTCCCCATTCCACGTGAACTTCTGCATGCGCGTCGGACGAGGTCCGCAGCCTTGCCCTGTTTCATTATTGGCATGATACACAATCCAATCTTCCGTGCCATCCTTTGATTTGGCAAAGCTGTTATGGCCTGTGGCGTATACGTTGTTCGAAGGGGAGGATTGGAACACGGAGCCAGAAGACTTTGTCCAGGAAGCGGCGCTTAACAAATTAGCCGTATCGGATGCCGTCAGCAAGCCGAGCCGGTAATTGTCCGACCAGCACGGGAAAGTCGAGTAACCAATGAAGATTTTGCCGTTTCGCTTGAGAACTTCAGGTCCTTCGACCAGATCGCTCTCCCAGCTTTGGTCGCGCGTCGCGATTTTAGTTAGCGGGGTGGACAGCGTCCACGGGTTGCTCATAGCGGCGATATAGATGCTCGACCAATTGGAATCATAACCGCCGTATAGAAAGTAGAGCGTGCCTCCGTTTTCGAACACAGTGCCGTCGAGCCCAGCTCCAGTACCGACGACTTTTCCTTTGCTCGTCCACGAGCCGGCGAATGGATCTGCCGAAGCGTTTTCCAAAATGTAGACACCACGGCAGGAGTCGCCGCAGCCTGAATTGGCCGTATAATAAATATACCATTTGCCTCCGATAGAATGAATTTCGGGAGCCCAAATGTCAGACATGCCGCTCGGAGGTGTCCATACCACCTTCTTCTCGCTGCTGTCGATTCCGGTCAACGTGCGCGAACGCCAAAGCGTGACATCGCCGGTCGTGCGTGTGTAATAATAATACCCGTCGTTGTCGTTATAATAGACCCAGGGATCTGCCCCGGCACTGTTAACGGGGTTTTGAAACTCAGTCGTGGGGGTAGCAGCGACGCTCCCAACAGCTAGCGACAACGCCATCCAAACGGCAAAAAGTAAGGCGATCGATTTTTTCATACGAAATCTTCCTCTCGCATTTGTTTTGTACTTGCACCTTCAAATACCGCTTTGCAAGCTTGCTGAGTCTTTTTATGATAACGGTTACAATTCAGAAACCTGTTTTTCTTTCCGGTATTGCCCGGGAGAAACCTGCTTCTCTCGCTTGAATACGCGCGAAAAATATTTTTCGTCCTCGTACCCTACCTCTCTGGAAATTTCAACAACTTTCTTATTCGTTCCGGCGAGCAGCGCCGCGGCTTGCTCCACTCTCTTCATCGTGACGTAATCGATAAAATTCATCCCGGCGGCCTCTTTGAACTTCACAGAAAAATACGAAGGGCTCATGTACAGCGATAGAGCAACCTCCTGCAACGAGATGTCTTGCTTATAATTTTTGTCGATAAACCGAATCGCTTGCTCGAGCTGGCTGCCGGAATCGTTTTTCGCCCGCTTGCATACCCCGGCAAGGCTATGAATGATAGAAAACAGCCAATCTCTGATGTCGAGAATGCCTACCTTTCTGTTTAGGAGGGCTGCAAGAACGTTAACTTCCCATTCGGGTCGAATGTCAAGCTTCTTATCTTGCAATCTCTCGTTCAAGCGCAGCAGCACGTTTAGCGCTACCCTCTTCACGTCAGCAATCGTTGCCATTGAATCGATCGCCGCCAACATGTAACGGTCCAAAGCCTGGACCAGTGAGTCCATATGATTCATGTCGATCCACAGCTGGATGTCGTCGTACTTGGGAACTTCTACTGGCTTGTCGCTTAGTGACGCCTCCATTTCATCGAACGCATAACGGCGAGCCGAACCATGGAGCAAGCCGTAATCGACCATCTTCATAGCTTGCCTGAACGAAACTTCGATCGCGGAGCCTGGCACCTTAGCACCAATCCCTGCAATAACGTCAGTGTGCACATCCATCAGTTGTATGAATTGGCGCTGAGCGTCCGGCCATGGAAGATCCCGCTCTAATTCAGAAGCTGATCGGGGGATGCAAGCGACAAGGATGTTCTTTCCGATCTCCGCGATTCTCCATTCTAAGTCGGCTGCTGCCCGGCTCAGCTCAGCATGCAGCGAGGCGATGCCTGCGGGTGTATGCAGGGCAGCGACAAAGTAATCGCCAATGAGTTCCTCTGCCGAAGAAGGCTCGCCTCGCAGTCGATTTCCCAGCTCGACCGCTGCATTTTTCCGAAGCGCGTCCCTTTGGTTGCGCTCAAGCTCTTGTCTCGCCTCCAGCCGGCCTCTGAGCTTCAGGAAAATTTGCTCCGCTTCATCGAACAAATTCAGCTTGAGCATATACGCCGCAGCTCCAAGAGCGATGCCTTGCTTCGCATAATGAAAATCCTCGTAACCGCTGAGCAGCACAACTTCGCATTCCGGGTCCATTTCCTTGGCCGCTTTCAGCAAATCGAGACCGCTTAACTCGTACATCTTAATATCCGTCATAAGCACGTCAGGCCGAAGATGGGCAAAGCATTCCAGCCCTTCCTCTCCACTGCCTGCCAGAGCCACGACCTGAAATCCCCAGTCCTCCCAAGGCACGGCGTCTTTCAGTCCCTCTCTCAATATTTCTTCGTCATCCACAATGAGCAGAGAAAACATCGTTTTAAGCCTCCTTTACCAATGGAAGTGTCAGCGTTACAGTCGTTCCGCTTCCGTACTCGCTTTCGATGCCCAATCCGTAATTCGCGCCGTAAAACAATTGAATGCGCTCATGAACGTTCAACAGGCCGATATGATCGGAAGGTGTCAAATAAGCGAGCCTCATTTGAATGGACGAAAGCTTGTTGCCTGAAATGCCTACTCCATCGTCTTCTACGGAGATCAGGAGCCGATCTTTGCCATCGGTCCTCAGACGAACGATAAGCAATAACGGTTTATCCTGGCTGGAGGCGTGTTCGAACGCATTCTCGACAACAGGCTGGAGCAGAAACTTCGGCATTTTGTAGTTCTCGATCCCTTCCTCATACTGCTGCACAACCTTGACTCGGGAATTGTAGCGAATTTCCTGAAGCCGGATATAGGCACCGACATGTTCCAATTCCTCTGCCACACGAATGATTTGATTGCCGCGGTATAAACCGAAGCGCAGCAGTTTGCCGGTCGCTTGAATCATTTCCGACGCCTTGTCATTTTGCTTGGTTTTGACGAGCAAGTGGATGGACGTAAAGATGTTATACAAAAAATGCGGGTTCATTTGTGATTGGAGCGCGGTCAGCTGGGCTTCTTTTTTCCGCTTCTCAAGCTCGAAACGCTCCAACTCCTTCTCCTTGATGTCCTCGCTCATGGAGTGGAGCCGATTCAGCATCTTTTTGAAGTTGCGCGCCATATGAGCGAATTCATTGTCGCCCAAATACAGCGCAAGGTGATTCAGCTTTTGCGTCTCAAAGCCGTCCATAGACCGGATCAGCTTTGCCATCGGCCTTAAGATTTGCTTGATTAGCAGTTCTGAAAAAGTCAATGCGAACAGCAGCAGCATTCCGACAACGATCAGGCTGCTAGTCAGAATGCGAACGTTTGAGGAAGCCTCTCCTTTCGAAGGCATGACGTAGACGAAACGCCAATCCGAAGCGCGTACTGCGCTATCGGCGATCATCATGCCGTTAGCCGAGTGTGTCTCGAACTCCGCCCCTCCGTCCCTCAAGCCCGTGCTCGCCAGCCAATCGCGAACACTTCGCTCCGTCTCGAATTCGTGTGGGCTCGACGAGTAGATCAGATTGGCAGAGCGATCGAACAAGTACAAAATGCGATTCGATCGTTCGGCGGACAACTGGATCTTCTCGTCGAAGAAAGGCTGCATCGCCATCTCGATATAGCCGATTTGCTTGAAGGCGCGCGTCTCGCGTCCCGGCTGCGGCAAAAATTTCACTTTGCTGTATAAGACGAGCCTGCGCACTTCGTCAGCGCCTTCATTATCTGCGTCCCAGAAGTAGGTGGCGAATTTGTTCATGAGCGCTTGCTGCCAAGCGTCATTGCTTGAGGCAAGACGTTCCTCGTTATCGCTCGTATAGATTAACCGATAGTCCTCGTCGTAGAATCGGATGTAGCGGATATGATGGGCCAAGATGCCTTTGTTCAAAAGCAAATCGGACATGTCCTTATTGTCCCCGAACGGCGCGGCGCTTGCTGTCAATGTGATCATTTCCTGCTGGATAGCAGGATCAAGGGACAGTTTTTTCAGGAAGATGCTGTAGCTTTCCATCTTGTATTCGATATTGCTCCGAATTTCCCGAACCGTGCCGTAGTCCTTCGTCCGGGCTTCTGTCAGGACGACGTCTCTGAATATAACGAAATTTGCCAAAATGACGATGAAAAGCGGTATGATGCCTAGCGAGAAATAGACGTAAAGCCGTGTTCGCATTCCCGACCTGCGCTGGTATTGCAAGATGAACCGATCGATCTCGTCTGTCTGGGATACATGTTCAATATGCGTCAACAGGCTGCTGAACGCGCTGATGGGGCGAAGCAGCCTGTCGGTGCTCCAATACAAAATAGCGCCGAAGATAACGAAAATGAACAGGCTGAATAAAATGATATGGAACAAGGGTTTGCGAAATTTCGCCTCGATTTCCTTGTCGTTCATCCATAACGAATATTCGAAGTCGCTATGCGGCAAGGAGTACTGTATTTCCAGATAAGAGGAGCTCCGCGCCATATCGGATTCGCTGTCGCCCGCGGCGTTTTGCCTGTAGACAGGGAGTTGTTCCTTATTCCGGATTTCGATCATCATCTGCTGATCTGAGATTAGTTCTCCGAACTCAAGCGCTCCGACCAGATATACGCCGTTCGAGACGCGCGTCACAATGACGTGCTCGGGCTGGAGCTTCTGCCTCGTATGAGACTTGGCTATCAAACGAAGCGCCTCCCGCTTCGTCTTCTCGGTGTCCATCTTGTCTCGGTCAGCCGTCTCTTCGTCGTAGACGGCCCAGTCCGTCGTTCCCTTGCCGATCAGCCAACCGCCCGCCAAGACGTTCAGGCTCTGAAGCTCTCTCATATGGTACAATTCCACGCTCAAGCGATCGAGGACGCGATCAATCTGCTCGCTTCTCTCGTAAGACGTGGTTGGCTTTCCCGCAATCGGTGTTATCTTGGCGCGTAGATCGTAATCGTCTGCCAGCAGCTCCAGCTTCTCGCGCACCACCGAATACGTGTCTCGAATCCGATCGTCGATTGCCAGCAGCTCGCTTTTTTTGGATGCGATGATTTGATCGGTAATCAGTTGTTTGGACACGACGAAGCTGATCCCCGACGATAATACATCGCAAAGCAGCAGCAGCATAAGAGCTTGTAAAAAAACTTTTCGCTTCAAAGTCATAGCATCCGATCCTCGCAGCGGGCTTATATAACGGCAGGCAGGCTTCGACATTCCCGAGCAGAGCTTGCCGTCTATAGATGACTTGCGCCCCTGAATTACTTAGCATTCGCCGCCTCGAAAGCTTCAATGTCATTAACAATAGCCTCGTAGCCGTACGAAGTCCACTCTCCAATAAACTTGTCCCAGTCAGTCTCGATATCCGCATCTCCGGTTACGAAGCTCGAAATCCATTTCGTATACACTTCTTCTGTTTTCGGGCCGTATTTGGCCGTGTTGTTCGTATTGAGGCCAATAATTTCCTCGCGAACGCCATGTTCGATAACGTCCATATAATTGTCGTGAAGAATCGGAAGCACTCGCGGCGACTTTTCTTTGGCAATGCCCGGAAAGATCAGCTGGCGGATGAAATGATGCTCGATGCCGCCGAAGTCGTGCTGCCACTTCTCCTCATTGTACAGGACCTTTCCATCTTGCATCTCGTAATGGATGCCTTCCACACCATTAAGGCTGAGATTCGTTCCTTCTTCGGTAAGCAGCCAATCGAGAATGGCCAACATGCGGACACTGACTTCTTCGTTTTCATTGGCAAGCAATATGCCAGTGGATCCGTAAGGGCTGCCGGAGCTTCTGACCTGCCCCTTCGGACCTGACGGGAACGGAACCGCCAGCGTAACATCCGCATCGGGCTTATATTGCTGCAGCGGAATTTGAATAAAATCTTTGTAATCGATGCCGTTCGCGTTATGGATGATCATGCCTGCGCGTCCTGTCGTAAATTTCTCCCGCGCGTTAGAAGCCTTCAGCAAACCAAACTCCTTGTCGATTAAACCTTCCTCATACATCCGGTGAAGAAATTTCACGCCTTCCTTGAATTCCGGCATGAGCACTTTATGCGTCCATTGCCCGCTTTGCTTCGTCCAACCCATCGAATGTACGCCGGTAAAGGTCGTCAAAATTTGATCAAATGTACCGAGGTCATCCGCTCCGTTCAGAGTAAGTCCTATATTTTTGTTGCCGTCGGGGTCGCTCTTAACGAACGCCTTTAACACCCTCTCCACTTCTTCCCAGGACTTCGGCACTTCAAGATTCAACTGCTCCAGCCAGTCCTTGCGAATGAACAAGCCCGGGTTGGGATAACCGTCGTTGCGCGGAATGGAATAAAAGTCTCCGTTTTCGTCAGCGTATATCGGCTTGGTTCCGAGCTCCTCAGCTTGCTTTAGCTGATCCAAAATGTTGATGAAATGATGTTTCTCCGCAAGCTCCGACACATTGACCGCCACTCCATCTTCAATCAAAGCCTTGTATTGAGCACCAAGATCCGATATCCAGAACCATGGCACAAGTGCGTAAGTGGCGTAATCTCCGGAAGCGATTCGCATGGCGAAATGGTCGATGTTCGGCTGAAAGTCGGCAACCGTAACTTTGAAATTAACGTTGAATTTTTTGCTGATAAACTTCATGACTTCATCGTCAGGATTCACCATAATCGGCCACCAAGCCATTACTTCGATATCCAGCTTCTTGCCGAAAGGGTCCGATTCATTGTCCGTTCCAGCATTCTTCGCAGTTGGAGCTAAAGCGAGCAGGTCCGCTTCTTTCGGATCGTTCGAATTTGCACTGCAAGCGCCAAGGATGGGGACAAAAAACACACTGATCAGAAGCATCGCAAAAATACGCCTTTTCACCGTACAGCCCCCTCAAGCTTTCATAGAAACTAACCTTTCATCGCAACTAACTTAACTGATACAGTTCAAGCCGCCGGAGCTTAGCTCCACCGTCCTTGGAATCATATAACCCCAATCCGGTTGCCGCGGTATCGGGAAATATGAGGTCGGTTATAACGGCAATCCCATCATTGACGAACACCTCTACCGAGGAGCGATCCACAAAGACATGCAGCTTGATTAGTTCGCTCTCCTCCTCAAGCTTCACCGAATGAATGACGGCAAAATTCTCTTGAAAGCCAATTAATCCGGACCGTGTACGGTCTAAATAGATTTCATTGTGTTCGGATTTATAGCCAATTACCGTTTGCTGGGAATCCGACGCTCTGACCTTTATAACGACATCCGAGGCTTCGGCGGAATGAAATTCCGCAATCATTTCAAAGCTTTCAAGGTTCAAGTCCGCCAGACGCGCGTGTGCTTCCCTGAGGGATGTTTCCTCTAGCGCCAAAATAGGCGTTCGAAGAATTTCCAATTCGCGGACGGGCTTCTGAATCAGCCGAATGCTGCCGCTTTGGGATGCCAATGCCAAGCTCCTTGGAACGGTCATCGCGCTTCGCCATCCATCTGTCGGGGTAACGGTGCAATAGTGATGATTGCTCATCCATGCCAGATAAATCCGGCGTCCATCTTCCGCTGGAAGATCGGACCAGCTGACCCCTGCGTAATTGTCGCTGCCGTAATCCAGCCGAAGTACGGTGCCAGCAGGGTTATCGTTCACAAAGGTCTGTCCATCGAAGTCCCCGATAAAATACTGGGTGAGCGACCCTTCGGCATGCTCGGCTCTTCCTCCGACGCTGACGATCATGACCCATTTCGTATGGGCAGAATCTCCATCGACAGGCAGTGGAAACAAGTCTGGACATTCCCATACCCCGTCGTTCAGTCCGTTATTGTGTCCAAATTCGCTGCCAAAGGTCCATTCCTTCAAATTGGCGGAGTGGTATAGACAGACCGATCGTCCCGTGGCCAGAATCATGACCCACCGCTTTGTGCCGGGATGCCAAAACACTTTGGGGTCACGGAAATCGATGAACCGATCGCTCTCCAGAACGGGATTGCCGATATATTTGACCCAGCTTCTTCCGGAGTCGGAGCTGTACGCCAAACTTTGGCGTTCCCTGACGCGCTCTGTTCCCGGCACTTTGTCATGATGGGTGAAAATGGCGACCAAGCCCGGCTTGCCACCGAAAAACCCTGTCGTATCCTCCCAGTCTACCACCGCGCTTCCGGAGAAGATTACCCCGTTCTCATCCGGATACAACGCGATCGGACGATGTTCCCAATTCACCATATCCGCACTGACGGCGTGCCCCCAATGCATGGGCCCTGGCGTTGTGCCGTCCGGGTGGTGCTGGTAAAACAAGTGATATTCTCCGTTAAAGAAGACCATGCCGTTCGGGTCGTTCATCCAATTTTTTTCGGGCGTAAAATGATAGATTGGTCTAAATAAATCCATATGGCGCACATCCTGTCTACTATTTATATGGTAAAAAAGAAAAATAAAATTTTACTCCTTGCGCAGTGTAATGGCGTGTTTCTCGTCTCCGTCCCAAAAGGCAAGCTCGACGACTGCACCCGGTGCAAGCAACGGCTCGCAGCCTTTCAGGTCCAGGAAAGGCTCGCTTGCCATCTGCTGCGTCTCCAGGCAAAACGCTGGATTTGCCGATGGGCTGCGCAAATCCTGATACACTCCCCGCTCCCGCGATGCCTCTATGATGGCAACATTGTAAAATTTGACGCTCTCGTCAGCGGAGCTTGCCACTTCCGAAAGCTCAGCAATCACAAACAACGCTTCGCGATGAGACCCCGATGCCAATAGCCACTTCGTTAACGCAAGCGCGTGAGCGAACGATAAGCAGCCGGAATGTCCGAACGCGAGAGGAAACAGGAGATGGAGTCCGAGCTCAGCTCGCAGCTTGGCACACGGCGCTTCCCACGCTGCTCCCGTCAATTGATGGCAATAGCAAAGCAGACTGGGCTTCCGTTCCGGCTCCTCCAGACTAAGTTGCACGAAGGCGGCAAGCGTTTCGTTGCTTACTGCCCTGCCGACATGGCGGATGGTCAAATAAATGTCAGGCTCCATTATCGCGCCTCCCCGCTCTCAAGCGGCACATACTGATGAAGCGCACAGCCGTAGTACCCGCCAAATCCGATTGAAACAGTCAAATAATAGTCTCCCGGCTGCAGCAATCCGTCCTGAACGGAGCAGGCAACGCTGTGAAGGACATCGACATTGTGCATGTGCCCGAATTCCGGCAGCGTCCCCCGATAGATTTTATCGGGAGTGCAGCCGATCGCCATCGCGATGCCAGTCCACTGTTCCATTCCGAGGTTCGTGCAATATACGGCGCAAATTTGTCCCAAATCTAGCGAAAACCGGCGCAGCAGCGTCCGGACAACGTGGCGGACACCAAGGTAAGACGTCGAGAAATACTGCCGCGACTGTTGGGAGGGTTGAGAGGAATCGTCGAATACGAAGCCGTCCGCTCTTATTTCCACACCGTACGTCGCATGGCCCCCTAGACTTGGCTCCGGCGTATACAGCGCGGAGCAAGCGCCGTCACCGAAAACCATGTACCGATTGACTCGTTCCGATGGCTTGCCGGCTTTGTCCGCCGTCACGAAGAGGATAGCCTCACCTTCTCGCACGAAGCTGGCATAAAACCGTTCTGCCAAATGCAAGGCAAGATGCACGGTGGAACAGCCGTATTCGCCGAGCTGAACGACCATCGTGCGAATCAGGCCCATTTCACGCACAATACGCTGCACAGCTTGCCGGTGTACGCTTGCTTCGTTCGTGACGCTTGCCAACAAGACGGCCGATATGGTCAAGCTGCGATCCGCCGCCTGGCGGACGGCTGGCTCAATGACGCGCCTCGCCATTTCCTCGAAGCCAAGCTTCTTTTCGACCGGCACATATTGAAAGCCCTTGCTGGCATATTGTTGCGCTGTACCGGCAAAATCGACGCCAGCCTCCAGCCCTTGGCCGACTGCTTCTTCCACCGTCATTTTAGTCTCCGGAACGTATACGTAGATACCGCTTAACGAAAAAATCGGATCTTTTAATAGCTTGTTAGGAACATCACGAATCAGATCGATCCCCCCGCCTCCTTTTTATCAGCTGCCCAATTCCTTGGCGCCTCCCCAAGTTGCCTCGCCCCTGCAGCGGCATTCATTGCCTCCTATGGGCATACGGCTTCCTCCTGCTTTACTATGGGAATGAACTCGCTTTTAGCGGCTGGACTCACTTGTACACTGGCGGTTCGCGAAGAACCGCCCGCGCATCTATTGCATCCGTGTACTTAACTATTTTTGATTAGCGATGTAACGATCGTACGCTTCTTGCACATATCCGATAAACTCGGGCAGTCCCGCTTTTTCAAGCTCCTTTTTATAGGCGTCCCATTCCTTTTCAATGCCGCCATCAATAATCCACTTTCTCCGGTTCGTGTCAATTAGTCCATAAACTTGAGGCGACAGAAGCGCCATTTTATCCGCCGTTTCTGCTTCGTAAAAAAGAGTATGAGGAATAAACGGATCATTAAAATGCTTATCCAAATACCCAACGGCTTTCATATCGTTCAAAATATCTTGTGCGTCCTGCGGATACTCAACCACCGTATCGTAGTAATCCGTCAAGATAGCAACGGGCGTATTTCCTTGAATCGTATTTCTCGCCCGCATATCGTTATAGGTATCTAGGCCGTCCTTTAACGTATCAAATACCATAACGCCCTTCTCGTTCTTTTTATATTGGTAGCCGAGCGGTCCCCAGTTCGTCTGAACCGACCATTCGGGATCATACATTTTATCGACCCATGCAAGCACCGCCGCAGGATTCTTGGTCTTGGTCGTCAACACGAATGATAGCGGATTGTGCATTTCAACCAAGTTTTCCCTGCCGCCATATTCGCCGCCCGGTCCCTTCAAATACGGAACGGGAACATAATCATGGGCTACCTTCTCGCCCGCGACATCGAGAACCGAAAAATGCACGACGGAACCTACTGTCACTACTTCGTTCCTCAGCTTGGCTTGAAGCTTTGGCCCATCCGTGATAGAGAACTCGGGATCAATGAGTCCCTCTTTGTACATTTCATGGAGATATTGAATGCCTGATTTGTAGGCTTCCGTCGAAGCGGTATTGAAAATCTTTCCGTTGCTGTCCAGGTCCATGCTGTCGCCGCGATCGACCTGTCCCCATAATCCGAAGAACTGGCCAAAATCGGCATTATTTCTCCATGAACCAATACCGGAATTGGCATTTTTGTTGGCAAGAGCCAGCCCGATTTCGTCTTTAATGCCATTCCCGTTCATGTCGTTCTCGACAAATTTCTTTAACGTATCGCGATACTCGTCTATCGTCGTCGGCACGGGAAGATTCAATTTGTCCAGCCAAGGCTTATAGATAGAAAGAATCCCCTGATTCGTAATTAGGCCAAACATTTCTTCGATATACGGCAGCCCGTAAATATGTCCATCCGGCGCTGTAATTAACGCCCGATACTCGGGTCTTTTCTCCAAAACTTTAGAGAAATAGGGCATGTCGTCAATATAATCCTCGATCGGAAGGAAAATGCCCGACTTGACATTTTTCATCACTTTCCCGATGCTCATCGTACCTAAAAACGCATCCGGCAAGTTGTTTCCAGCCAGCATCAGATTCACTTTCTCGTCGACGGATTCGTTAGGTATCTCTTCCCATTTGATTTTGACATTGGTCGGAGTCACCTCGCTATACTTCTTGAACCAAAGCATTTCTTCTACCGGCAAATTTCTGGGATCCTTGCCCCGTACGATCGTAATGCTCGTTGGTGCATTGGGATCCGTTGATTCGACTTCATTTGTCTGGTTATTGCTGTTTGCCGGGCTGCTCTCGGCGCAGCCTGCCAGCAAGCTGACGGATACGCAGCCGATTACAAAGGCTTTCGTCCATTGGGTTAATTTCATAGTTTACAGACCTTCCCTTCGAATTTTTATTTGTGGTTTATTTCCCTTGCCGCTTGGCTTCCAAACCCTCCAGATCACCTCCCCTAAAAAGTTTTGTGGCGATTATCCCTTAATCGATCCGATCATGACGCCTTGCGTGAAATACTTTTGCAAAAACGGATAAACGATGAGCAGCGGCAAGCAAGCCACAACGATGACACCGTACTTGAGCTGCTCCGATATGCGCTGTTTCGCAGCAAGCGACATCGGATCAATAACCATGCGAGAACCCGCTTCATTCATAATCAGCAGATTGCGGAGTATAACCTGCAATGGAAACTTCTCATTGCTTGTTAGATAGAGCATAGGCTCAAAGAAGGAATTCCAATGGCCGATGCCATAAAAAAGCGCCATAACCGCGATGATGACCTTCGATAAGGGCAAAGCGATGGAGAAAAAGAATCGAAAGTCCGAGCATCCGTCCATGACCGACGCTTCCAGCAGCTCTTCCGGTATGTTGCTCTGGAAGTACGTTCGCGTAATGATGATATTCCAAACGGAGGCTGCCACTGGCAAAGTGATGGCCCAGACGGTATTAAGCATGCCGAGATTGGAAATGAGCAGATAGGTTGGAATGAGTCCTCCGCTAAAAAACATCGTGAAGGCAAATAACAGCATGATGGGCGTCTTGCCCGCAAGCCCTTTACGCGACAGCGCATAAGCACAAGGAATGGTAACAGCCAGATTAATGAAGGTTCCGATAAACGTATACATAATGGAATTGAGATAACCGTCCCATAGCGGCTTGTAAGCGAATATTTTTTTGAAGCCGTCAAGATAGATCGATTCTGGGAAAAGGAGCAAACCGCCGCTGTTCACTTGATCGGGATCCGTGAAAGAAGCCAGAAACACGAAGTAAAGCGGATACAAAATAGCGATGGCAATGATGCTCATAATCGAATAATTAAACAGGTTAAATAATTTGTCGCCTTTGGATTGGCTTATCACTTTACCCACTCCTTACCACAGACTGTTCTGGGTCAGTTTTTTGGAAATAAAATTCGTCACAATCAGCAATACAAAGTTGATGACGGAGTTAAACAAACCGATGGCAGTCGCCAAACTGTACTGCGAATTCAGAAGTCCCACCTTGTACACATAAGTCGAGATGATCTCCGATGCCGGCAAGTTCATTCCTTGCTGCATAAGAAATGCCTTTTCCCAGCCGACCGCCATGACGCTGCCGACGCCGAGAATGAGCAGAATCATAATGGTAGGCGTAATAGACGGGAGGTCGATATGCCATATCCTCCGTACGGTTGTGGCTCCGTCCACGGTGGCTACCTCGTGTAATTCGGGATTAACCCCGCTTAATGCCGCCAAATAGATGATGGCGCTAAAACCCATCGTCTGCCATACGCCAGAGGCGATGTATACGCTGCGGAACCATTCGGCCCGCGCCATGAAATTAACGGCGTCTCCGCCGAACATCGTAATGAGATTGTTCACGAAGCCCGTGCTTGGAGCCAAAAACACATTGAGCATCGATACGAGGACGACCGTGGAAATAAAATACGGCGCATAGGTAATGGTCTGCACGAAGCGTTTGAATAGCTGCCTGCGAATTTGATTAAGCAGCAATGCGAATAAAATGGGAATAGGAAAGCCGATCAAAAGCGAAAAAACGCTAAGTTTTAACGTGTTGACTACGACATTCGTAAATACATATGAATTAAAAAAGGTTTCAAAGTGCTTGAACCCTATCCAAGGGCTTCCCAATATTCCTTGAACCGGATTGAAATTTTTGAATGCAATGATGATGCCGTACATGGGAGCATATTGAAATAAGAAGAGATAGACTAAGGCTGGCAATAACAGCACATATAATTGCCAGCTTTTCATGACTTGCTTAGGCGCCAATTTATTCATGATAGCGGTTAGCCTCCAGTTCGTTTGTCATTCGGTTTGACGAGTCTTGCCAATTTATATTTGCGCGTGCCTTCTCGCATCTCGTCGTAAATTCTCGTTCCCGGCAGCCCGATCGACTCCAGCAAAGCGCCTTCCATTTCATGATCCCTTTGCAAAGTAGAATAGCGTCTATTCCCCGTCAAATCGCTGGATAATAACACATTTTCCGTAATGTCCTTTTCGAACGCGAAGTCGAATCCAACACCTCGCAAATATTGCTCTCCCTCTTCAAATTTGGACAGGGGAAGATCGTCGGCATAAATGAACGTGCCGCCAGGCTTCAATACGCGGTACACCTCCTCGTAAAAGCGGTGCACATTAGGAAACAAATCCGCGGCTTCAATCGTCAGCACAATATCGCAGGAAGCTGTGCCGATAGGCAGCAGCTCGGCGTCTCCGACAAAGAAGTAAGCGTTCTCATGACGGTTTCGATTTTGGCAGAACAAGACGTTCACTTCGGTCAAATCCATACCTACGACGCTTTTGGGATGAAACTCCTTACAGAGCGCAGCCACGTTGCCGCCCCTGCCGCATGCGATTTCCAGCACGTCTTTGCCGGTAACGCCAGTGTCTCCGATCGCTTCCCGCAGCAGACGAACCGAGTTCCGGTGAACGGCATGCGCCTGAAGCTCTTCGCGTTCCTCTAAGTCCGCATATCCCCAATTCACGAATGTGGAGAAACGAGATAACCCGCTTGCTTCCAACGTCTCGTGTATCGAGGTAAACATCCGTTTAACGGAGTCCTTGTGCTCCGATTTTCGCTCGTCATCGAGCATCAATCGATAAGTTCTCCCTTCAACAGGATAATAAGAATGAAGACAGGCGGGGCATACCCACGATTCGACGCTGTCGTCCAATGCTGCCTTGCAACGGGGACATGCAGCTACAATGCCGGACATAGGCCAAATCCGGCTGCTCATGCCTCCCTATCTCCCTTGGTGAAATGCCAGATGTGAAACGTCCGTTTGCCTTGCTTCATCTCCTCGTACCTCTGAGTGCCAGGTGCTTCGAGCCATTCCAGCACTTCCTGCTCGCTTTCGAACGAACCTCGCAGCGCAGACATCCGATTGGCCAGCGCCTTTTCCCCCGCCTTCAGCACATTGGCTGTAATATCCCGGGAAGCAATCTGTGTGAATCCTAGCTCCTGAACAACCGCAATATTTTGCTGAAGGTCTGCTTCATCCATGACGTCGGCGTAGAGGAACAAGCCGCCAGGCTTCAATACGCGCCGCGTCTCTCGATAAAATTCGCTTATATCAGGGTACAAATGAGAGGACTCGATATTCAGTACGACGTCGAAAGCATCGTCTGCGAAGGGCAGCTGTTCTGCATCCCCAACGACAAATGAGGCCTGAGCATATCGATTGTTTGCCGCGCAGAATGCAATATTGGATTCTGTCAAATCCAAGCCTACCACCTGTCCAGGTCCATATAACTTGCACAAGGCGCTAACGTTGCCGCCCCTGCCGCAGCTTACTTCCAGAATGTTTTTGCCTATGAGCTCGCATCCCTTGACTACTTCCGACAACAAACGGATAAACAGCGCGTTCGCTCTACTGGCGTCCTTGTCGTCTTCTTCGTGTTCGAGAGGGGCATATCCCCAATTATTAAAGGTCGAAAATCGCGACAAGCCCTTATCCTCCAGCGATTGATTAATCGCGCTGAACGTCCGTTTAACCTCCTCTTTCTGCTTGCCTACGTTTCCCGATTGAAGCATGACGGGCTGGCCCGCGACTTTTTCGAAACGCAGCTCGCAAGCAGCGCATTCCAAGCGGTCTTGATAATCGGTAACATTGCCTTTGCATTTGGGACATGCTAGCGCAATCCCTGATGTATGCCATTTGATGCTCAATTTGACTCCTCCTCGGTTTGTTTATCGTTTCCGCTTGCGTGATCTAGCTATCAGCCGTTCGCGCTGCTATAGTTGCGTATCGCCTTGTTCCACAACACCCGAACGCTAATCAAGAGAAGCACGGGCGCTGCGGCGCCCCACATCATCTGATCTATCCTTAAAGCGTTCATTGCAGCGAGTGGAGCGAAATTCGTAATGACAAGGAACGGCAGCACATATACACCGATTCGCTGGATCCATCTGCCGTAGATAGGCATCGGCATATTGTTGGCATCCCAGATTGCGTAGAAAATGCTGGATAATCCGCCGGTATTCACAAACCAGAATGAAAGCAGCGCCGGAACGATCATTAGGCAATACGTGATTATGACGCCGATGCCAAGGAATAGCATATACAAGACGATAGAATACGCCGTGAGTGGGATCTCCATTGCGTTCCAGCCGATTGCCACCATTGCAACGCCTGCGACCACGTTCGGGATTGGCATGCCCAAATCCAAGTATCGGAGCGAAACGAGAAACTGCAGGGAGATCGGCTTCACAATCATCAGGTCGAGCGAACCGTTTCTTACGTACTCGGGCATGCGGACGAAATTCGTAAAGAACAGGCCAGAGTACACGCCAGTCATGATGGTGTACGTACCGACGAACATAAGCATGCCATCAGGGGTAATGCCGTCAATATGCAGATCTGTTTTGTACACAACCACAACGTAAAGCAGCTTCGAAATCAGATAGGCTAGCTCCACCGCCAAGCCAAGCACGAAGTTCGCGCGATATTCAAGCTGGGCAATCAAGCAGTTTTTGACGAATAGCCCATAAATGATCAAGTAGTTATTCAGCGTGCCGAGCCGACCTTTCAAATCTCATCCCCCTAAACCGAGATATTTCTTCATCCCAACGCTCCATATCATTCGCGAGCCGGCAAATAACACGCCAATCCACAAACCTTGCAGACCAAGCCCCTGAGCAATTTCATGTCCATTCAGCTTCCCATTAATGACGTTCGTCGGAAAATAAATCGAATATTTAAACGGGAGATAATCCAGCAGTTCGTTAATCGTCTCGCCAAAAACTTCAATCGGAAATATGCCGCCGCTAAGAATAATGATTAAAAGGCCCGTCAATTCAAAAAAATAAGATATTTCTGCGAGCCAGAAAGCAATTGCCGCAACGGTATACGAGATAAGAAAGGAGAGCAGCAGGGCCAGAGTCACCGCCGCGACAAACAAAGCGACTCTTTCTATCGTCAAGTCCACACCGTACAAGTTCGCGAATACGATTAGCAAAATGAAAATGATGCCGTGCATGACAGCGAAAAAGAACATTTTCTGCCCAAGAAGGCCAAACAGCTTTAATCCGAAATAGCTAGCAGGCAATATTAAATGTTTGTTGAGCGCCCCATCTTTAATGTCGGTCCCGATCGAATGGTCTGTATTCGAGGACACGATTCGGGTTACAATGGCTGCGACAATCGTATAGAGAATCATTTCTTCATACGAATAGCCAAAAAATTGCCCGTCAGGCGAACCGGCAAATACAGCCGTCCATATAAAGGTTTGAATGAGAATCGGAAAAAACGCGCTGACGAGCGAAAAGGCAAAGTCGAAGCGGTACTCCAGCGAGGTCTGAATACCCAGTTGAAACACCCGTAAATATTTACCGAATGGGTTCATGCAAGCTCCCCCTCCGATACAACGATAAGATGACGTCCTCGATGGGGACATCCTCGATCGTAATGTCATCGATCGGGAACCTGCCTAGCAGTTCTCTGGACACTTCTTGGATACGCTCCCTCCCAATCTCCATCGTGACGACTTGACCATTCGACTGCATCACTGTTCCATAGGGAGCAAGCCATTCTGCTTCGACGCTGCTTGCAAACTTAAGCTTTACAATCTTTTTCCTGTTCATCCAATCGTCAATCCGATTGAATTCGCCATCGAACACGAGACTTCCGTCGCTAATGATAATAGCTCGATTACACAGGTCTTCAATATCTTTTAAATAATGGCTCGTTAGCAGAATTGTCGTTCGGTGCTGCTCGTTGTACTGCTTTAGAAATCTTCTCACCCTTTGTTGTGTCTCAATGTCGAGCCCAATTGTCGGTTCGTCGAGGAAGAGAAGCTTTGGGCGATGAATGAGCGCTGCTATCAGTTCCATCTTCATCCGTTCTCCCAGAGAGAGGCGTCGGACCTGCACGTTAAGAATCTTACCGACGTCAAGCAGCTCTACGAGTTCATCGAGCGTTTCCCGATACTGGCGTTCCTCCACTTGGTAGATGTAACGGTTTAATACGATCGACTCGGAAGCGGGCAGATCGGTCCATAGTTGGCTTTTCTGCCCCATCACGATTGCAAACTGCCTCTTAAACTCTTTTTTTCGTTCATACGGCTTGTAGCCAAGCACCGAAACATCTCCGCTTGTCGGATGGAGTATTCCCGACAGCATTTTAAGCGTCGTCGTTTTTCCTGCCCCATTCGGTCCAAGGAAGGCTACCATCTCGCCTTCTTCGATCGAGAAGCTTACCCCTTTCACCGCTTCTTTCACAAGCGTATTCCTGCGAAACAAATTTTTCAGCGAATGCAAGACGCCGGCTTCTTTCGTATAGTAGGAGAAGCTTTTGTATAACTCCTCCACGTGTACATCCTTCAACCAGCGGTCACCTCCCGTAATGGTACAGCAAGCCGCACCGGGAACAGACGGGCATCAGTCCGCATGATAGCAGCTCCCGATGGTTTCCGTACTTGTCGCCATGCCAGATCTCTTCAGGAGAAGCCTCGTGCAGACTCCCTACAACAAGCTCAGGGAAGAACTTGCATGGAGTCGCTTGCCCGTTCGGCAGCACGTCCATCCGCGTCGATATAGCCAGACATTTCGTCCGGTTCATTCCTGCTTGCGGCTCCCCTCTAATGAAGCTATCCACTTCATTCTCCTCAAGCGCAGGCATAAATCGAACGCGGCTCGCCCATACCTGTTGCGAGATTCGGCGGACTTCTTCTTTCAAAGCCTCGATTCGATCCGGAGTAATACGGTATGTGAACGAATGCCAACTGCAACTGCCCATCCTTATGGAATCCAGCCACTCCATGCGCCTGGCGTAGAAGTCATCCATCGACGAGGCCGATTCAGGAGAAATGTACCAGGGATAGACGAGATAGATGGAGTCAACGCCCATTTCTGAAAAGTGCTTAATAAAGTCAAAGAGCTTTGGTATCATATTGTCGTTCATCGTCAAACTAACGGAAACACGGCCCTTGTATATTTGTTTCCGTTGTAGTTCCAGAAGCGTCTCGATGGCCGATACGACCTTCCGCCAGGTTCCCTTCCCGCGGATTTTATCATTTTCAATTTCGAATCCTTCCAGACTGGCCAATACAACAAGCCCTTCGCCGATCTTCAATAGCGAGTCTAGCTTCTGCTCCAGCAACACCGCGTTGGTACAGATCGTCGTCGTCCTCTGGTCCGCTTCCAGCATATTTGCTATTTCATCGAACCGGCTGTAATAGAGCGGCTCTCCTCCCCACAAATACACCTTTGATTTTTTGGGCTTTGTGAAGGCGAGCAGACGTTCAACCAACACCGGATCAATCTCCCTGACCTGCTCCGATTTTTCCATGTTCCAATGAAATCCGTCTTCGTTCCACTCGTAGCAATGCTTGCACCTCAGATTGCATCCGTTGTTCAGCTTAATTCCAATGTCCTCCGGTATATCGAGCGCATAGCGTGGATTATCCGCTATTCTGCGACTCGCCCGGGACATGTTCATAATCGTGCGTTTCATGTCACTGAACAACTGCTCGTCAAACGTTCGATTCGTTTTCGGCTGCATATAGATTCCCTCCATATTCAATCGTGCTCGCTCTTGCTTGGAGTAAGTTTTCGTGTATGCGGACAAGTGGTTCAAAGGCATATCCCTGAGTCTTCCAATCGTCGTACCAGATGCCGAGTCCCCGCTCGATCCAGTATCGTGCATTGCTTTCCTCATGCTTGGCGAAGGGCTCTAGAAAAATGAACGGCGTGGCTGATTCCAATGACTCGAATAGCGAGTAGCCGCCTGGTTTGCTAATGATCGCCATGGAATTGCGGATAATATCAAACAGCGGCGGATAATCATCTCGCCGGGAATAAACGACGGGATAACCGGAGTCGATTCGCCCGAGCGGCGGAAAACCGTGAACCCCTCGCCCATCCTTAAGCCACGGGCTCCAATTTGGATCGTTCATATAATAGCGGACGTTCTCGCTCATTTCGATATCGTTATCGAAATAAGCCAGTACATTAAGCTGCATGCCGCCAGCGAGCATTTCCCGGCATGCTCGTTTATAAGTGCCGATTCCCCATCCGCCGCCATGAAGCGTGAAGCGCTGCTCGCGTTCCGCAAGCGGAATCGCAGATTGCTCCGTAATCGATAGAGTCATCGCCATCTGGCTGCAGGACGTGTCGAAGAAACGGATTTTTCGATAAAAGTCACCTATCAATTCGCGGTACACGACATAGGATACCGATATGCCTGCGTCCAGATGAAGCAAGTCAACCTTTAGGCCGCCAGAGCCATGACGTTCGCGATATTGATTCAGAACTGGCAGCCAAAATCCGGTTGTCGCGATAAACGAGTTTCGCCCTTCCCGCTCCCATTCATCGAGCAGCTGCTCCACCTTTAGCGGATCGAAGCTGCCGGAAATGTCATGGGCGAATTCGGCGCTTTTTTTAGCCAAGTTGAAGTCGTTGTGAAACGCTTTTCGGTAAGCCGGAACCTTATTTTTAATAGAATCCCTATAGAAGTTTTCTAGGACGCATATTTCGGAGCGAATTCCCTGCGCGTCAAGCCGGCGCGATAATTGCACAGCCGGCACATAAGCGCCTAGCGAATTGCCCGATCCCAGCAGCGTAACAACTCCCTTTGGATTATTCATAGATTCGGGCACCTCGTTCTTGCAGGATCCGCTTCGCCTCGTCGTACAATCGTTCTCGCTCCCCGGTATCTTCGGCAATTACCGTTACATACAATCTTCCCTTATACCAATGGGCATCATCGCTTGGAATAGACGATTGAGCCGAAACCGCGGCGATGGATAGCGCTGCCGATGATAGAGGAATGATGCCGTCCCCTCGGCGGTTGGGGAACAATGCTTCGCGTCCTCGGAGTGCCAAAAGCAGATCCTCGTAGTCTATGATGTCGCGATAGCCGAATGAGATGAAGGTTAGCGCGCCTCTCCGCCGAAGCGTCCGGTCCAGCCGATGATTAATCAGCCCCATCGAAATGCGGGCATTAATCTCGACGACAGGCACCAATGTACCGTCCGCGAGCAGCATGGAGTCGACGCATACATGTCCGAAATAACCCGCTGTAGAGAGGCTGTCCGCTACAAGCTCCATCGCATCAAAATAATCTCGCTTTTTTAAGGCTTCCCGGCCCTCTTCATCCATTGATCTGGAGCCGGCATATGCCAATTGGCGGTTGACCATTTCCTGTACGCCATGCCATTGAACAGAGCCGCCAGAGGATAATTCGAACTGGCAAGAGAAATCGCTCGCGACGTCGAGGAACGGCTCGAGAAGAAATCGGGTGACTTTGCCCCCTTCCTCCTGCTTCCGCAGGTACGCAACGACCGCGTCCAGGTTATAGGCGGAGCGGACAAGCAAATTCCCTTTGCCTGAGACCCCATAAGGATCCTTGATTAATATGGCGGCGTGATAACGGAGAAGCTCATGGCCTTGTACCGCCAAATCATCAGATCCATCTATCGGGTGGCTGAAGCTTGTCAGACCGAGCTTATTTGACAAGCTGGCCGAATACAGCTTTGAATTGACCAGCCTAACCTTGTCGTACAGGGGCAGCTTCTCTTCCAAGCCAATCGAAGCGCAGAACTGCTGCGTATCGGCAAGGATGGAATAAGGCAATGCCCGACTGTACGATCTCAGCTTATCCGCCGTTTCGCTCACGCCGGCTGCGTGCGGCTCGAACGCAAAACCTAGCTTGCGCAAGTAGTACAATTGCGCCTCTTCGATCGGATACCGCGTAAGAAGGCCGTCTTGGGGGGCACACAAAGGAAACAGCAGCTCATCCATGCACGACACGATTAGCGATCGATCGAAATCCCTTATGGCCGGCAGCTTGCTGGATGCATCGTCCCTCCACAGCGACTCGGAGTCAAAAGTTCCGAACACGAGCGTTTTATCCAACTCGCGGTTCCATTCCTTCCAAAAAATGCATGAACGCCTCGACCGATAATAGATACTTGAAGTCGAGGTCCTCATATGAAATCTCGACCCGAAAAACGTCCTCGACCATGAGAATAAACTGAATCATTTGCAGGGAATCAATTCCGATTTCATTGATCAGGTCCGATTTCAACGTAATGGTATCTCGCAGCGTTTCGTCTTCTTTTACAGTTGCTAGAATGTCTTTTATTTTCTCGATCATTGCGATTCCTCCAATTTTAAGATTGGCATTTGAGAAAATTTAAATATAATAGAATTTAATTCATATTTTTCTAAAGGAGCTGCATCTGGTATGAAGCATCTATTTCTATCTCCCCACCTGGACGACGCTGTCATTTCTTGCGGGGATTACATCGATCACCTCGTCCAAACAGGCGATGCCGTGACCATCATGACGATTTATACGGGAGCGGCCGAACAGCTGTCCATGCTGGCCAAAATCATGCATAAGAAATTCGGTCTGCGCGATCAGAATGTCATGGAAGTTCGGCTCCGCGAAGATCAAGAAGCGTGCTTCCTGCTTGGTGCCGACACCATACATATAGGTTTGCCGGAATGTCTCTACAGGGTTGATGAAGAGGGCCAACCGGTATACAGCAAGCTGCAGCAGCTGTTCGCAACCGCCACTTCCGCCGAACCTAGGGCTGGCAAGATCATCCGCGCTGCGCTTTCCGATATGGACTTTTCGCCATACGACCGCATTTATATTCCTTTGGGCATCGGAAGGCATATCGATCATCTTCTTGTCCGGGAAGCAGCGGAATACATAACCGAGCAATCCGGGCAAGCTTTAAAGCTAATGTATTACCGTGATTTGCCGTACTTTTTTTACGGGACAGACCCTCATTGGAGGAGCGAGATCGCGCAAGGCATGCAGGAAATCCGTTTTACGCTTCCGGCCGTCTCACTCAGAAACAAGCTGTCCGCTATTGAACAATATGGCTCTCAGCTCCGTATGCTATGGACATCCCGGTTCCTCATGTTAAGACATATGGTTGTTCATGCTCGCTCTTTCGAGGACTCCCGCATGCGCATGCCGGAAGGGACGTACGCTTTCCCCCTATATACCCGGGCTCCGTGAACGTTCCTTTTCGTTGGCAAGCCTCCCTACCTCGCTTGCCAAGTCCCCAATCGTTGTCCACTTGCTGCCATGCCCAAGCAACTCGTCTGGCAAAATAATGTCATATTCCTTTTCTATCGCGACTACAAGCTCTATGACCCGTATCGATTCCAGCATCGGCCATAACAGCGAGAGCGGCAAATCTTGTTGAATGGTTTCTTTTACCTCTTCATTTTCAATCATGGATCGGATTTTATTAAGAATGGATTCGGTAATCGTTGCTATTTTGATCATGGCTCAACTCCCTTCCTCCTTACGCTTTTTTCAGTTATGCTCACAGCATCCTCAGCATTGTAGTAAGCGTCTTTTTCTCCCGATCCGAAATTTCGCCGAGCAGCGTTCCAGCTTTTTTCATAAATTCGCGATTGCCGGCCACCCTTGCTTTGACGACTAGGTTCCTTGCCAGAAATGCCAAATTCGCTATGATTTCGTATTCACCGTACAGCTCTTCATAATGATTCAGATATCCGTATTGCCCCATATATTCGATCCTTTTGAGCATAAGCTTCTTATGATCGTAAATGACGTGGAATGGTTTGTAGTCCGGTTCCCATTCGCCAGCTGCCGCCTTAATCGCGTCCTCCGCCAGCGCTTCGTACACATCTAACCCGAATGCGCATCGCCGATCGCTTCCGAGGCTGAAGCTGCTGGAGCAGGCCAGAAACTCCTGAATAAGTCTCCTCACGAGCTCGATGTTAAATTCGTAGCGGGCATCGCGAAAGCTGAAAAGTGCCACGCCGCCGCGACCGCCCATTAGCCAATCCCATTCGTCGTTTACTGCTTCATAGGCCATTCTCAACTGTGCAAAAGACACTTTCTCGAATGAATACTTCCCTTTGAATGTAAAATCCGCAACATAAAAGACCTCTTCGTCCATGTCGTACCCATAAATAAACGTATCATGCTGAAAGTGGTCGATTCCGTCCAGAAAGACGCTTTGTTCGACTACAGTGTAAATATAGTTGCCTCGATCGATACAGCCGCAAAAAAACGTTACAGGATCATCTGCGATCAAACGGACCGTCTCTCGCTTAAGCAACTGCTGGTATATCCATGGAGACAGATGAGGAAAGGTCCCGAATTCCACGGTCGGAGCGCGGTAAAACTCGATCTGGGAAGCCGTGGGATCGAAAGTCATTTGAAGCTGGATATAATTGCTCATGATCCACGGCGTGGACTGCGGATAATTGGACAGCACCGCTAATAGGTTGGCGTGCCATTGCCAAGACGTCACATCGGGATACTGCATAGGCAACACTTTCGCTACCATGAAACGTCAGCCCCCGCTTTCCAGATCCCACTTGTCTAAACTCAGCTCGCACTCTCCGTCCGACTCGAACACGATCCCGGTGCTGTTGCCGGAGGGGTAGATGGTGGCGCTCATCGTACGTACACCACCATCCAAAAACACCTCGACGCTTGCACGATCGAGAAATACCCGCAGCGATAAAACGCCATCGCGCAGTTCGATAGGTACGGAACGCTTGCCATTCACGCCTGCTTCTTCGGGAGGCGTAGATATGCTTCGACCGCTGTTCGAACGATCAAGCGTGAATGTCCCCTCAGCCGAATCGTAGTACAACCGTGTTTCTTCTTCCTCGCCTTTACGAACCTTCAGCCCAAATCGGGCTGCCTTCTTAGGTGTGAAAGAAATGAGCAGTTCCAGACAGTGACCTTCCACGCCTTCTGCCTTTGCTGTGCCATTTAGCAAAGTCTCGAATCGGATGTGATTTTTCCGATAAGCTTCAACTTCTCGTATCGGCTGCTGAATGAGACGGCTGCCTTCCACCTTCAATTCCCGGGGCAGCGTCATCATGCCGGACCATCCGTGTCCCCATTCATCCACTGGAATGGAACGCCCCCATGCTTGCATCCATCCAATGACAATTCTTCTGCCCTTGTCGTCGATAAGCGTTTGCGGGGCATAAAAGTCGAACCCGTAATCCAGTTCCTCGCTTGAAGAGGGCTGGAATTGCCCCGTCTCCCGGTTAAAGTCGCCGATCATATACATGACGGAATCCCGATTGTGATGGCGATACCCGTCTCTCTCCACGCCTTGAGGAGAAATAATCAGCACATGCCTGCCGTCCAGCGGGAAGAAATCAGGGCATTCCCACATATGGCCGAGGCTTGGGTTACCCTTCAGTAACAACCCCACATAGGTCCAATTCTTCAAATTCGCGGACCGATATAAAAGAATTTGCCCCACATGCTCCGCGGCACGACTTCCAATTACCGCGTAATAGAAATCGCCATCCTTCCATAGCTTAGGATCTCTAAAATCCTGAGGCAATGCTCCTTCAGGCAGCTGATCAGAGGTCAATACTGGATTTTCAGCAATCTTGTCATATTGCATACCATCCCCGATAGCAATGCACTGGGTTTGCCTAGTCAACGAACCATCCTGCGAATGTGGTTGTACATGACCGGTATACATGATGACATGTTTTCCATTATCCTCGATGGCGCTTCCCGAAAAACAACCGCTGATGTCGTATGCCTGATCCGGTGCAAGAGCGACGGGGAGATGACTCCATTCCATTAGATCCCTGCTTACCGCATGCCCCCAATGCATGGGGCCATTTTTCGAGCTGTAAGGATGATATTGATAAAATAAATGGTATTGGCCGTTGTAAAACGAACATCCATTCGGGTCATTGATCCAGCCGATTTCAGCGGAAAAGTGATAGGATGGTTTGTACTGTTCGTTTGCAGCATGTTTGTTCGCTTGAATATATTCGTTCGCGTTTTTCGTAGAGAAAGCCATAGTGTTCACCGCTTTTCGATGGATTTGCTTAAGTCGTCCGTCTTAATCGCCGATCGGCCGCGCTTTGCGGTATGCTAATCGTACGGTTCTCCCCCTTTCCCTCACGAGTTACCAAAGAAAATAAACACGAGTCAAGAAATATATTGAATACGTATTCATGTTTGCAAGCACTTTCATTTACAGGTTAGCACCCCGCATTTTTCTTGTCAACGCACTAAAACGAAGTTTAAGTTGGACTTTTTTTCTTGATTTCTTTCACTATTTTAAGATTGATGTAAGCTAAGTGTTTATGGTAATCTCTTCTTCTCTATAAAACCCTTTCTGCTTAGAGGAATAGATATTAAATTAAATTCACAAAATCAGAATACGATTTCTTGTCAAGTTAATTAGATTCAGAATATATTCTTATTGGTATTCAGAGAATATTCTTATTCGACATTTTTTGTGATATAGTAAGTCTGAAAGGAGTTTGCCTCAATGGAAAAATTGACGATGAAGGAAATCGCCAAAAGGGCGAAAGTGTCTCAACCTACCGTCTCCAGAGTCATCAACGGGCATAAAGGCGTTAGCGAGGAAATCGTTAATGTCGTTAATAAAGTCATTGAAGAAGCTGGATATATTCCCAACAAAGCTGCTCAGTCATTGAAGAAAAGCAGTACGAATATCATCGGCATATGCGTAAAGGAAATCTATAATCCTTATTTTGTCGAGATCATCCATTCGTTGGAGCTTGAATCGAGGAAAAACGGTTACAGCATTTTGCTGCACAATTCAAATTTCAATCCGGTTACGGAATGGGAAAATATTCAAAACTTTATTTCCCGTCAAGTAGACGGTATGATCATTGTCCCGACTGGCGATTTTAACTTGGAGCGAATTTCGAAGCTGGAAACGCCCGCCGTTGTGATTACACAAAATTATAAATTCATCGATAGCGTTGGACTCAATCACCTACAAGCAGGCAAACTGGCCGGGGAACGATTTATTCATTCGGGGCATCAGACATTCGGGTATATTGGAGCGGAGCAAGACGGAGAGAAGTTTTACGGGTTCGTAAATGTACTGCAAGAGAATGGATTCGAATTCCAGTCATCAAACTTCATTCAAGTTTCTGAATCGTCCAATAGTACCTACTTGATACGCAGAGATATCGAGAAATATTTAGATTATCCAGAAAATCATAAATTCACATGCATTTTTGCTGAAAACGATATTATGGCTCTTGAATTTATGAGAGCTGCTCAGGAAAAACAGATACGAATTCCTGAAGAAATAAGTATCATTGGTTTTGACGATACGTATTTGTCTAAAATCATGGAAATCTCAAGCATCCATCAACCGATTGGCGACATGGCAAAAACCACTTTCGAGGTATTAATGAACCGAATGAATCAAAAACTGTCCTCCAGTTTAGTTAATATTTTAATGGAGCCCACGCTAATCGAAAGGAAAAGCTCGAAAATACGGCGGAGTTAAGACTACCCTCCTGTACTTAAACAACATCCAACAAACGGTGTACCTGCTAAGGGCAGAGAGCATTCTGCCTCTGCGGTTTCCACACAATCACTCCTGCATACTAAAACATGACATATATTATAAAGTTATATATAGTAAGCATAGGTATCCATGCGTTTGCTTAGACAAAAAAATTACTGTCAACGGAATAGCCATAGTATTTAACCTCACTTTAATTAACAGGATTGATTCATTATTGTTGAGGAGGAAATAAGTTTTCTCTATCAAAATAAACAGACATGATGATATCATCATGTCTGTTTATTTTTTATATTCTTTTATACGCTGAATCGCCAAAAAACTTCGACTGTAATCCTGATTATGCTACTGCGCTTACCTTTTATGAAACAGCCCCTCGTTTAGGACGGCTGTCAGTTTAACATTGAAATGGTTGAAAAATGAGCTGAGAAAAATGATACAAATCGTTTTTCCATACCGGCCAATCATGGCCTCCGCTCTCCTCGTACCAAATATGAGGCACATTTTGCCGGTCCAAATACGCATGTGTCTGGTCGCTGACATATTTTAGATTATCCAAAACTCCGCATGAAAGCCAAAGCAGCTTGAGTTTCGCAGTTGTTTCCTCAGGATTCGGCACTAGCTGCTCAGGCGCCTTCGTATTAGGAGCGGAAGAGAAACCGCCAATCCATGCAAAATGGTCAAGATTCCCTAACCCGATATTAAGCGATTGCCCTCCTCCCATAGATAAACCGGCAAGCGCGCGATTCTCTCTTCCGATCTGAACCCAATAGTTTGATTCTATATATGGAATGATCTCATGTAACAATTCGGATTCAAAGTCCTCGAATGCTTGCAGCTTGTCGGTATCGAATAGGTTTCCCTCCGCTCGATCATTCGGCATTGCCCGACCGTTTGGCATGACCACGATCATAGGCGCAAGCTTGCTTGCTGCATATAAATTATCAAGTATAACTTGCGGATTGCCGTGATGGTACCATTCCGTTTCATCCCCGCCAATACCGTGCAATAGATAGAGTACGTTATACCGTTGATTATCTGAATATCCGGGCGGGGTGTAAATCATCATTTTGCGCGAGTTGCCTACCTTCGCAGAGAAATATTCAAACGTGTCTATTTTCCCACGAGCTATGTTATCCCCATATTGGTCATATCCTGCTGGTGCGGTATTCAATATTAAATGATATTTATCCATGTTCATTATCTTCCTTTCCTGAATGGAAGTGCTTCACTGCCAACAGTGTATTACTTCCATTCAGTGCTAACAACCTGTTGATTCATACTTCTTTCTCATACCCCAAAGTAGAAATTGGCGGGGCATACTCCCATAATCCGACAGGTTGCCGTCGACCATTGTCTAGTAGTAAGCTCATTTTGTAAACGCATACATTTACTTCCATTCCGAAACAAGATCCCCAAGAAGAAAGTATTGCCCGCTCCACCCTGCCTTATTACTATCATGATTTGCATAAATCAAACAAAATAAAGGAGATGTAACGAATGAGTAAGAAGACATTCAGTTTAGGAGTCAAGATTATGCTGCTTCTCGCATTAGTGATGTCGCCGATGTTGCTAAACGGAAAGCCGGTAGAAGCGTGGGTTGGCATGCCAATGTCCAAGCTCCATGTTAGTGGCAATCAGCTGGTGAACACCAACGGTCAGCCCGTATTGCTCAGCGGGTGGCATCAGCCTTCCGGTGCTTACTGGACATACCAGAACAGCAACTACTATTTGAATCAGAACGGCGGGAATCGGCATGCAGCTATTCTGGCCTATTTGAAGGATATTACCGATACCTTTACGAGCACTTCCGCCAAATACGGCAACAACCATGGATGGTATATGAATCAGGTCCGTCTATTCATTGACCGGGAAGACATGGGAGACGTTGCAGCGGGTACCTATAACTTTGCTGGATTGCAGGCGGTTACCCAAAACGTAATCATCCCTTACATCAACTATGCCAAGACCAAAGGGCTTTATGTTACACTCGGCCTCGATTTCACATTGAATAACAACCAAGCGACAACGCCCGACAATCTTGCAAAATTCAATCAGATCTGGGGCTACCTAGCTGACCAGCCGGGCATTAAGAGCGCGGATAACGTCATGTTCGAATTAATCAACGAGCCTGTTCTATCCGATGTTAACGGTGTTTGGGGCGGACATCCTTCCCAGTCCAATTTCGTTGCGTACTGGAACTCGCTCAAAAACTTCCAAAATGCAATGATCTCCACAATCCGCAGTAAAGGGGCAGATAACGTTGTCTGGGCGGCGGGGCTCGGCTGGGATCAATACTATCAATTGTGCGCAGCGTACCCGCTGACGGATCCACTGAACAATATCGGTTATTCGGTCCATTGGTATCCAGGCTATGGTGCCAATGACAATTATGCGCTGTTACAGCAGCAGTGGGATACCAATATTAAGCCTTGCGCTGATAATTATCCAATCAATATTACAGAAACAACCTGGTTTAAAACACAACCCGGAGACTCCTCCTATTGGGAGCTGTTTAACGGCTCAAACGAAGGATTTGGCAAAAACACTAAAGCGATCTTCACAGCGGCAGGCAATGTGAGCATTGCCGTCCATATGAACGGATTTTTGCTGAATTCCGGCACGAGAAGCTCGTTCGCAGACCCGACAGCCGGTTTGCTGTATGATGGCAATACCGCCCGCGATGGCATGGCCCGCTTTATTTTTGAATGGTATTATGAACGGGCGCAGTTAAATCCCTGGAATGGTGTCTGGAATGGAGTGACGAATGGTGCGACGTACAAGCTTGTGAACCGTGCATCGGGCAAAATACTTGAGGTGCCGGGCGGGCAAAACACGAATGCGCTGCAGCTTCAACAGTGGACGGACAATAACACGACGGCTCAGCGCTGGGTCGTTACGGATCAAGGAACCTACAACAACTATTACGAATTGCGGAGCGTGAGCTCATCCGATAATAAAGTCATGGATGTTCGTAACGGAACAAAAAATAACGAGGAAGCGATTCAGCTTATGCAGAATCTCTCTAATACAGCACAACAGTTTCGATTGATCAAGCTGAGTAACGGATACTGGAGCATTCTTAACGTGAACAGCAACAAAGCAGTCGAAGTATTGGGATCCTCCACGGCAGATGGAGCGAAGATCCAACAAAATTTATACCGCGGCGATCTGAATCAGCAATGGCAGTTGGTTCAGATTAATTAGCTGAGCCTATTAGACAAAAACGCTGTGAAATTGGAAGGGCAAATCCATTACGGACTATGCCCTTTCTTTTGCTTAGTATGAGCTAATAGCAGGTTAAAATAGTATCATTAAGTTCACTTGCCTGATCTTAAGCACCTAGTTGCCGTCGCTCACCGAAGGATAATCTGCTCCCGACTAGGCCCTACAGATACCGTCGTGATCGCGACTCCGATCTCCGACTCGATGAATTCGACATACCCCCTTGCCGCTTCCGGTAAATCTTCCATTTTAGTCACCTGCGAGATATCGGACTTCCAGCCCGGAAGCCGCTTATATACAGGTTTGGCCGAGGATAACTTCTGTGGGAAGAGGAATTCGTCCGCGACCTCCCCCTCCGTCTCATATCCTACGCATATCGGTATCTCATCCAGGTAACCTAGAACATCCAAGTTGGTAAGGGCGACGGAGGTTGCGCCTTGGATCCTGCAGCCATAACGCGTCGCGACCGCATCAAACCATCCGACCCTTCGCGGCCGGCCTGTCACCACTCCATATTCGCCGGCATCTCCCCCGCGGCTTCGAAGCTTCTCGGCCTCCTCCCCCTCCAGCTCTGCAACGAAAGGACCGGCGCCGACGCAGCTGGAGTAAGCCTTAGTAACCGCAACTATCTTCTCGATCGCATACGGCGGAAGCCCTGCACCGACCGACGCGTATCCGGCAAGCGTAGATGAGGAAGTGGTGAACGGATAAATGCCGTGATCCGGATCACGCAGAGCCCCAAGCTGTCCCTCAAGCAAAATTCCTTCTCCATTTCGATATGCCTTATGCAACAACGATGTGGTGTCGCACAGGTAAGGCGCTATGGCTTCCGCCTGCTCGCTTAGCTTGGATAACCAGTCCTCCACCTTAATGCAAGACTGTCCGTAAAGATGCTCAAGCACAATGTTCTTGCTCTCCAATAAATGCTCCAACCGTTCACGAAGATGATCTTCAGCGAACAACTCGGAAATTTGAATTCCGAGCTTCGCGTATTTATCGGCATAGAAAGGAGCAATGCCGCGTTTGGTCGAACCGAAGCTGCGTGTTCCCAATCGATTTTCTTCAAGCTCATCGAGCATCCGATGCACTGGCAATACAATTTGAGCCCGCTCCGAAATACGTAATTGAGGACTCGGAATCCCTCTTACCGTTAAGGATTCCAATTCTTGCAGCAGCACATCGATATCCACCGCTACTCCCGGGCCGATAACGTTTACGACATTCGGATAGAAAACCCCTGAAGGAAGCATCCGCAGCGCGAATTTGCCGAAAGGGTTGATAATCGTATGCCCCGCGTTGCTCCCGCCTTGGTACCTCACCACATAGGAAGAATCGGCCGCCATCACGTCTGTCATTTTTCCCTTGCCCTCGTCTCCCCAATTCGCACCTACAATTGCTGTTATCGTCATATCCTTGACCTCCGACCCTAATTTGCTTACAGAGCTAATGATAATGGAAGTAAAGTGTATTAGAATAATAGATATTAGTTATATTAGGTATAAAGAGAGGTAATGGATATGCAAGTGAATCTGGAATGGTACCGTGTCTTTTATTGGATTGCTAGAACAGGAAGCTTATCGCGGGCCGCGGATCAGCTTCATATCACTCAACCGGCCGTCAGCCATACCATTAAACAGCTGGAGAGCACCCTTGGTGGGCAGCTGTTTTTCCGCACTCCCAAGGGAGCTACCTTGACCAAGGAAGGAGAAGTGCTTTTTCACTACCTGGAGCAGGCTTTCAATTTCGTTGACATCGGAGAAAAGGCCATAGCAGAGATGAACAACTTAAACAGCGGAGAAATCGCGATTGGAGCAAGCGACACGTTGTGCAAACACTACTTATTGCCTCATCTGGAGCAGTTCCATGCCCAGCACCCCGGAGTACGGATTCGAGTCACGAATCGGACGACTCCGGAGACGCTAGCGCTGCTAAAGGAAGGCAAAATCGACTTTGGCATCGTCAGCCTGCCCGCATCCGACAAACAAGTTGAGTTCCGTAAGAGCACGCCGATTCAGGACAGTCTTGTCGGGGGGATCAAATTTCGGGATTTGGCGGCTGACGGCCCGCTTTCCATTGAAGCCCTCAAGCAATATCCTCTCCTAATTCTTGAGTCGGGGGGCAGTACAAGAAGGTACCTGGATGACTATGCCGCTTTACATGGAGTAAAGCTGGAGCCTGAATTCGAACTGGGAAGCGTGGATCTTCTCGTTCAATTCGCTCGCAGCGGATTCGGCCTTGCTTTTGTCGTTCGAAATTATGTCCAAGAGGAGCTGCAGTCCGGCAAGCTCTTTGAAATATCATTGGATCCGCCGTTGCCCGAACGGCAAATCGGTATTGCAACGCTGCGAGGAGTCCCTCTGTCTTCGGCGACCCGGTCTTTTCTGGCGTTATTGCCTTGAAAGCCGTTCCAATCATCTGGCCGGGCCCTTCTGGAAGTAAATGTAACCGTCCCAACACCGCATCGTTCCTTTGATCCAGAACATTACAATATTTCGATATACCCTTCAGTTCCATGCACGCGAATGCGTTGCCCATCTTTTATTAGTTTGGTAGCACTTTCTACCCCAACAACTGCTGGCAAGCCATATTCACGCGCGATAACGGATCCATGGGTCATTAGTCCGCCCACTTCGGTGACTAGTCCTTTAATGGATACAAACAAAGGTGTCCAGCCAGGGTCAGTAAAGGACGTGACTAATATATCTCCATCTTCTAGAACCGCATCTTCCATCCTTAAGATGACACGTGCTCGCCCCTCAATCACTCCAGAAGAAACAGGCAAGCCTACCAAAGCTTCGGCTGGGAGATTTTCTCGTTCGTATTTACCCGAAAGCATTTCACCATCAGACGTAATAACTCGTGGTGGAGTTAGTTTTTCATAAATGTTGTACTCGTCCTTTCGTTTGCTGATGATCTGGTAATCCAGTTTTTTGGTGCGTACGACATCGCTAAGTTCGTCAAAAAAGAGATAATATACATCTTCTTTCTCATGAATAACGCCCGCTTGAACGAGTTGCTCGGCTTCTTTCAGTAAGGCTTGCTTATATACGAAGTAGCGACTAATCATGCCGTATTTTGGATATTCACGATACCCGATGAAATTTTGGATTAGACTAATCACTCGTTTGGTCTCTTCGGCTTTGCGATTGCCATCCGGTAATGCTTTCAAGCGATCCAATAACTCTCGTTCTTTTTCTAAAGCTTCCTGTCGTCCTTGCTCAAATTTCCGTTTGCCCTCATTAGGCTCAAAGTTTTTAATGTTACCTAGAATCATCGGGATAAGTGTCATTGGTTTTTCACTCCAACGCGTTTTCGTCATATCGATTTCTCCAGCACAGCGCATTCCGTATTTATGGAGATAAGCAGAGATAGCGTCTAGGGTTTCCTGTCCGCCTTTAAACGTAACGAGCTCATCCAAAAAGTTATCGTTTTTTACATGCTGTAAAAAATCAATGACTTCTGGAAAAGGGCGAATCACATCGGCGACATCCAATAGCGCCAGACCCATTTCCGAAGTAATATTGTTTGGAACAGATTGCGAAAGCGTATCTGCCACGTTTTTTTCACCTAACCACTCTTTCATTCTTTCATTAATCCATGCAGAAGCATCCATGGCAGTCATAAACACAGCCGAACTTTGTGGATCAAATAAAAATTTCTTTAATTGCTGGATATCTTCTAGAATAAAATCAAATAAAGCTGACCCTGTTTTCGTTTGGATGTTTTGTTTTAACTCTTCTATCGATGTTTGATTACGCTTAATCAAATCAGAAACGATGGTCGGATCGTTTTCGATTTGTGCTTGAAAATCCGAAGACGCTATACCTTCATGGCTATTACTGGTACTAGGCATTTTTTCACCATCATCTGGTGACGTTTTTATAAAACCTTCTCGCGCAACGATGGTCAAAAGTGCGTCTTTGATGAGTGGCTCGGATTTACCCAGTGCATCTATGATCATCTTTCTTCTGTCAGGCGAAGCCAAAGCAGGTGTGATATCAACAAATAGTCTTCCACCAGCTTTACGCATAGGTGCACGTGTCGTTAACAAGTAAAAAGACAATCCCAATGGTTTTATAGGGTCGGTCATCATTTGTTGGTGGCCGACAGATACATAGACGCGATTTTCTTGATCGTCCGCTTCAGGGATCGGGTATAAAGTAGTGATTGGCCGGCTCTGAACAATATAAAAGGTATCATGAGCCAAGCACCATTCGATATCTTGCGGGCAGCCGAAATGTTCTTCAATCTTTCTTCCTATGCGTGCTAGCTGTAAAATTTGTTGTTCAGTAAGGGTTTGCGCCTTTTGCTGATCAGGATCGATCTGCTGAGTCTCTGTTCCGCCTTCTTTTAGTCCATAGATAGCCCATTTTTTGGCTGCAATCTTCATATCAACGATTTTCTCTTCCTGTACTTTATAACTATCGGGAGATACCAACCCAGATACCAAAGCTTCTCCAAGTCCAAAACTGGCATCGATGGTTAGCCGCTTTCGGTTAGAATTAATCGGATCAGCAGTAAATAAAATCCCTGAAGCCTGTGGGAAAACCATTCTTTGAACAATAACGGATAAATAAACTTGGCTGTGGTCAAATCCATTTTGCATACGGTAGATCACCGCGCGATCCGTAAAGAGGGAAGCCCAACATTTGCTAATATGCTGCAAGATTGCTTCTTTGCCGATGACATTTAAGTAGGTATCTTGTTGGCCAGCAAAAGAGGCATGTGGCAAATCTTCAGCCGTCGCACTAGAACGTACTGCATAAGCATGTTTAACCCCAAACTCGGAGAGATAATGAGTAACTGCTTTTACAACATCGGCAGGAATGTCTGCTTCCATAATGATCTGTCGAATCATTCGGCTGATTTCACCAATTTGATCTCGATCCTCTACTGTTAGCATCATTAGTCGATTGAGCAAAGCATGGTACGTTTCGTTTTGTTCGATGACTGTTTGATATCCCGCCGTTGTAACACAAAATCCTTCTGGTACTCGTATTCCTTCTATTTTGGATAATTCCCCTAAATTCAACCCTTTTCCACCAACGAGCAACAGCTGCGTTTTATCCATTTCCTGAAAACCGAGAACCAAAGAACGCATACAACATCTCTCCTAACCATTAAATTGAAAAAAAAATCATTTGACACGAGTTCATCAACATAGTACAATTAAATTATAAGATGCGTTATTTATGTCAATTTAAATCACGAGAGTCGTATTCAGATTGTATCATCGTGTCTGTTTATATGCAATATGAAAGAACCTGATTAGACTAATCAGGTTCTTTTTGTGATTTCTCGCTATGATTTGTTGTATCAAAAAAAGTGGACATTTCCGTTTTCTAAAACGGATGTCCACTCTTTTTGTACGCATTCTTTCATTTTATTCTTCTATGACTATTAATATATGATTATTGATTTACCAATGAATATCTACGCCGCCTTCAACACGGATATCTTGTCCTGTTATCCATCTGCTATCTTCTGAGGCTAAAAATAAAATAACGGGGATCACATCTTCTTCTGGTATTCCAACTCTGTTGAAGGGACTGGATTTCGCCACTTCCGTCATTATGACATCATAAAGTTCTTTCGGAGAGTCATTTATTACCGTATCCGTTATCGCTATAGGACTGACATTGTTCACTCGAATATTATATTTTCCCCATTCAATCGCAACAGTACGGGTTAAAGCCCCAACAGCGCCTTTAGCTGCAGTATAAGATGCATATCCATCTAGACCTTGAACGGCCCTGCTTATAAAATTGATAATCGATCCCCCATTTTCTTTCATTAAAGGGAAACAAAGCTGCATCATCGTCCATGTTGCATATAGTTGTGTTTTTAATGAATGATCTAAATCCTCAATCGTTTGCTCTAAAAAAGGCACCATATAGTTCGAAGAAGTGGCCCCATTAATTAATACATCTACATGGCCAAATTTCTCTTGAATGCTCTGCACAAATTCCTTCATTTGCTCTTGTTCTTTTAAGTTTGTTACTATTGCTAATACATCTGTGCCTTCTGCCTCACACAGCTTTGCCGTTTCCTTTAATTTCTCTTCTTGAATATCACAAATGGCTAGTTTTGCCCCTTCTTTGGCAAAGCGGATCGCATTTTGTTTTCCAAGTCCTGCAGCTGCTCCAGTAATCACAACAACTTTATCTTTAAATTTCACTTGCTACACCTCCGAATGTTATGAAAAACAGATCCTGTGTCCATATAAAAAATGACACCTTTACTGTAACAAACTTCGAAGCGGTAACATTACAAGCTTGATGCTTTTTTATATCAGATTTGTACGTGAACTTTTAGATGGTGCAAAGTGGTGCAAATAAGAAATAGACCATTCTTCGCCAAGGAGATGGTCTATTTCTTTTCTGAAATTAAGCGTTTATCTTTGGTTAATATGTGCTTCAGCCTCAATCATGTTTGAGATTTAGGCTTGAGACGGTACTGATGGGGTGTGATTCTCATTTCTCTCCGGAATATATCGGTAAAATGGCTTTGTGAGCTGAAGCCGAGCTTTTGTCCAATATCGTTCAATGTCAGCGAAGTATGTTCGAGAAGCTGCATAGCCGCGGAAATCCTCTCCTTACGGATGCGATCAGAAAGCGTTTCTCCCGTCTCTCGTTTATATGCATGGGAAAGATGGCTTCGGCTAAAGTGCAGCGCCTCCGCGATTTCGCTGACAGTCAGCGAATCGTACAGATGTTCTTTAATATAATGATGACACTTTCGAACTAACGGTGAATAGCGTTTATCCTCTTGGGCAAGCGCGACTTTGCCGGCATACTCAAGGAAAACTTGTTGATGCAAATCTAATAAAGCTTGCACGGATTTGACCTGTTGCGCCTTAAGAATATAATTGCGGTAAATACCTGAAGCCTCCATATCCGACATTCCTCCGTCTACGGCAGAACGCACAATTTGAGGCCATAAAAATTGAACAACCATATAAGTAAAAGATAATTGATTGCTAAAAATCAGCTTTGTATAGGTTTGAAATTCGGGTGTACTCAGCTCTCTCTCAATTTGTTTGCGACGACCGCCGCGAACGCAATCTAATAAAAACGATAGGATGGAATTTCCTTTCAGTCTCGCATATTCATCAGAAATATCGGTTTGAAAGTCCATTGCAAGCGCCTCCTCATCAAATCACTGTTTCTATTCTACCAGAGAGTTGAGGAGGTTTTCATCTCAGAGAGTGTGACCATTCAAAGAGTAAGCGATTTCTAAGCCTGCTTTTTCTCAGCAGCATCTCCGTTAAGCTGTCGGTGCAGCCCCAATCTGTTGAAGCAACCCCAGCATATCGGGTTGGCCAAATTCTTCGACGATTTGTCCACCGGAAAATCGGTAGAAATTCATTGCCTGCACTTGGATCGTCTTCGTTGTTGGTGGGAAACCGTAGAAAGTGCCCAGATGTGTACCTCGCATGATGAAGCGTACAGCCACCTTATCCCCTTCGGCAACCATCTCCTCCAACGTCCACTTTATATCAGGGAAGCCACTTCGCATCATTCCGATGATCGCGAGATAGCCAGCTGGCCCCCGCATCGGCTCGGCCTGTCCGGGGACAAAGAAGATAGCATCCGGTGCAATAAGCTCTACAGCTAGCTTCTCGCTAGCTGTATTAATAAACTCAGTAAATCTGTGCATCTGATGTTTGTTAGTTTCAAATAACATGGTGAAACTCCTTTCTAGACTTCTATTGTTTTTAAGGCTTAGGGAAAGCTTCATTTTTCGAAACATGTATCATCGCATGAGGGAAACTTTTCTTGAAGTACTTTTCGACTCTGACATGGATATCCCCGCGGTACCAATCGGTCAGCCCATGTGCTGCAAATAATTCAGGCATTCCTAGCCGCTTTGAACGCTTTCCCATCGAACCGTCCCCTATATTCAGCGTATCAATCCATATACGATCCACTATGCCGTTCAGCAATTTAGGAAACTCAGGGGTAAACGGCAATACCGGTGAAATGGAGGCCTGCGCAGCTATTCCGGATTCATATATTTCTCTTATAGCTCTTAGGCGCAATTTGATCCCAGGCGCATACGGCGAAAAAATTTGCTTAATATCCTCTCGATCTGTTTCAATCGTCATGGATACCAGGACATCACAAGTCTCCTTTAATTTAAGTATCAAATCAAGATCCCTTGTAATGAGTGGGCTTCGTGTCTGGATTTGAAGCAGATCAGGCGGCGTTTCGAGCATCGCTTCCAAAATCCGTCGTGTAATAGCTGTCTTTCGTTCAATCGGTTGATAAGGATCAGTTGCCGAGGACATAAAGATCTTAATCGGTTTGTTTTTTTGACGCAGCTTGATGACTTCATTCCGGTAATTTTCAGCCGCATTTGTTTTGATCTCCACCCATTCTCCCCAAGGCGTCTCTTTAAACTTTTGAATCGGCATTTCTCTTACGTAACAATATCTGCATGAGAATGCGCAGCCGCTATACGGGTTTAAGGAATGGGTATATCCCGTATCTAAATAACCTGTGGCTTCACTTAAAATTTTCTTGGAAGTTATATCTTTCAATTCAATTGGCAATTAAATTCACATCCCTCTCTGTAAGATCAGGATTGAAACGCATGGAGGTATTCCGTGTAATCGTCGTCGCTGAACACATTAAAGATGATTTTCTCAAAATGGTGGGCATGCGTATTCAACCACTCATTGACGGTTTGGACAGCTATTCTGGACGCTTCTGGCTTAGGAAACCCAAACACCCCTGTCGAGATTGAGCAAAAAGCGACCGTTTTTATATCCTCTATTTCATTGGCCAGCTCCAGACAAGCTCGGTAACAAGCGGCTAACTCTGCCTTTTGCTGCTCTATCAATTCCGTTCCTTTGAATACTATCGGACCTACGGTGTGCAAAACAAACCTTGCGGGCAAATTATAACCTCTTGTGATTTTTGCTCCACCTGTAGCTTCTGGCTCGCCTTGATAAGCCATAATGATTTTGCAATCTTCCCTTAACTGCGGGCCTGCCGCACTGTGAATAGCATTATCAATACAAGCATGATATGGTTGAAAACAGCCCAACATATATTGATTCGCTGCATTGACGATTGCATCTGCACCAAGCCGTGTAATGTCGCCCTGCCATAAGCTGAATTTATCAGCTTGGCTAAAGCTGCACCGGGGTACCAAAGTTGAAACGCAATCTAAATGATCCACATCAACAGTCCCTTTTTCTTTTAATTCGGTTTGCAAAAGAGCGTCTAGCTTGCTTAAAAAGTCCGCTGCTAATGGTGCCGGTTCCCTGACCGTGAGAAGCCTCTTTAGTAAATTGCGTTTTTCCATATAATTAGAGGGAAGCTCCGTTTTCCGCACCTGCTGTTGTTCTTCCAGCAGCGTTTCTAATAAATCGTTTACCATTTCCTCTTTACGACAGAAATCATTTTGCGCTGGTATATAACGGTCGTTCAATTGGATGAGAGAAGCATACTCCATTAATGTTAGTTGCACCCTTTTACATCTCCCTCAACATGAATTTTATTTCATAACCGCTAATACAATCTCTTGCATATCTTCGGTAAATGTGATTGTTTTAGCATTTATTTCCTGCATGCCCTCTGGATGGTCTTTGTTCAGCCGAATTAAAATAGCCCTCTCATTATGATAAGTCATTGTTTCAAAAGGATAACGAATGATGCCCGGCGTATTAAAACCAACTCCCAATTCCAAAAAAACAATCTTCTTTTCTTCAGCATTCAATAAAAAATTTTTGTATGACGTATCCCGATCATGCCACTTGTCATCCTGCACAAAATACCGGTTCATTCTTAAATTAGGATCCATCTTTCCGCCGCAGACCGGACATTTAGGTACGAGCTCAGCTGGTATTTGACAATTAACGGTCTGCTGAATCATATCCTTAACGATTTGTTCATTATAATAAAGTTTGTTGTGGCAGCCTTTAGCACACTGTAGATAGCTGTAATTGCCTTGTATCTCAAATATGCGATCTGGCGGAAAGCCTCCCTTTTCAAACTGGCTTTCGACATTGGTCGTGATGACAAAATACGGCTTGTCTTGAACCAATCGAAATAAATCCTGGTAAAGCTTGGTCGCACCCGCTTCATAGCGGCTTAAACTGATATGCTTGGCCCAGTAAGCCCATTTCTCTTCCTCTGTTGCAAACGGATAAAAGCTGGACGTGTAAAGGTCAGTGAAGCCATACTTTTCAATAAAGGGGCCAAAATGGTCGGTAAAAGGTTTCCCGCTATATGCAATACCCGCAGCTGCCGATAAACCTGCCCCTCCGCCTAATAAAATGGTATCCGCTTCCTCCAACGCCGCTTTTGCTTTGTCCAAACGCGCACGATAACTGTCCATCATTTCGATCACTCCTCGGTTCTTACCAGAAATGAATTGCTCTTTAGAAAAACGGTTCAAAACGTTCCATCTCCCACTCATTCCCTAATATTCCTGACATGCATAGGATGCCATACTCTGACACGAGCGACAGCGAATGTTTCAATGTTGCCGTTCCTACTAGCTCCAAAATTTTATTTGCACCTTGCGGCGCAATAGCAAACAGCTTTTCGGTTAATGATTCATCATCAAGCAGTACATAATCTGCGCCAAATTGCTTTAAAAAATCTGCTTTGTTTTTATCTCGGGTAGTCGATATACCAGTTGCGCCAGCGGACTTGGCAAGCTGCATGGCTGCCATACCTACAGAACTGGTTCCTCCACGAATCAGCAATGTTTCACCCACGCTCAACCTTAGACATTCAAATAGCGAAGCATAAATAGTCCTTAGAATGATTGAAAAAATAATCGGATAGTTGCATCCATAAATTGACGCCCAATGTGACTCGCCCTTTATCCTCGAAAAGTCATCGTATAATAGCTGCGACGTTTTACGGGGATGCTAAGCGCCCATATTTAACACAAAAGTGCGCTTAAACCATTCATTCAAGCATTTAGTTTTATATAAAACTAAATCGCCAAAAAAATTAGAACTCGATTTTGCGAAGAAGTTCTATGATTTGTTTTTTTTCCTCAATAGCGAACTTGCTATATATTTTGTCTATTAGAGAATCAGATATTTCTTCAAAAACTTTTCTAAGATCGTATCCTTTCTCTGTAAGAGTTAGCCGATATATACGCGTATCCTTTAGATCCTTCTCTTTTCGGATGTATCCTTTCTTCACCATTTTATCAACCAAAACGGTTACTGTTGATTTGTCTCGGTCGATTAGCTTGGATAACTCATGCATAGTAAGGCTTTCTTGCTGATACAGTCTAAACAAGATATCACCATGTGATGGCGCAATATCCTTAATATTTCTTTCTCTTAGCTCACTTTCTATAAACCGATTACCCTGACGATGGATGCGGCCAACTAAAGATAAAATATATGTTTCATTCATGAGCTTCATTTTAGTTTTATATAAAACTTTTGTCAAGCACCGTGCTGTTACTTAAATCAGTCAAACTGATTACTTAACAAAAGATTGCTTAACTTAAAAGGCTGCCGATTTTGCCGGCAGCCTTGGAGGAGCATATGAATATTTATCTGAATGTGGATTTGATGCCTTACATCAGATATTTTCCTGTAATCGACTGCTCCGCATCGATGATCTGCGGAGGTGTGCCCTCGAACACTACCTGGCCGCCCTTGCTGCCTCCGTCCGGTCCCATATCAATGATCCAATCGGCTTGGCTGATCACATCGAGATTGTGTTCGATAACGATTACCGTATTGCCGGCATCCACGAGGCGGTTCATGATCTCCAGAAGAAGACCGATATCTGACATATGCAGACCTGTCGTCGGCTCGTCCAGTACGTAGATGCTGCCCTGCTTATGCAGCTCGCTTGCCAGCTTGATGCGCTGGCATTCCCCGCCCGAGAGCGTGCTGAGCGGTTGGCCAAGCGTTATATAGTTCAGCCCCACATCGCTCATCGCCTGCAGCTTGCGTACAACGACTTTCAGCTCGAAAAAATCCAATGCCTGCTCCACAGTCATTTCCAGCACTTCTGCAATGGACTTGCCGTTCAGCTTGTACGCGAGCACCTCTTCCTTGAACCGTCTGCCTCCACATTCTTCGCACGGCAGCTTTACGCTGTCGAGAAAGGCAAGGTCTGTATATACAACACCGAGCCCTTGGCAGTTCTCGCAGGCCCCCTTGGAGTTGAAGCTGAACAAACCTGGGCTGACCTTGTTCGCGGAAGCAAATGCCTTTCGCACATCATCCATAATCCCCGTGTAGGTCGCGGGATTAGAGCGCGTTGACACGCCTACCGCCGATTGGTCGATGACGATCGCATCCAGATGCTGGCTGAGGAACACTTCATTAATCAGCGTGCTTTTCCCCGAGCCGGCGACACCCGTAACTACCGTTAGCACGCCGGTTGGAATATCTACACTCACGTTTCGCAAGTTGTGCAGTGTGGCATTCTTGATGGAGAGCTTGCCAGACGGCTGCCTGCAATCATGCTTCAGCTGGAGCGGCCGCTTCATATGGGTGCCTGTCAATGTACCTGCCTCCAGCAAACCTTGGAAGCTTCCTTCATATACGATGTTGCCGCCGCGGCTGCCGGCGTGTGGCCCAACGTCGACAATATGATCTGCGAGCTTAATTACATCGGGATCATGCTCGACGACAATGACGCTATTGCCCTTGTCCCGGAGCTTTTGCAATAGCTCATTTAACTGATGCACATCGCGGGGGTGCAAGCCCACACTTGGCTCATCAAAAATGTAAGTGACGTCCACCAGACTGCCGCTCAGATGCTTAACCATCTTGACGCGCTGCGACTCGCCACCGGACAAAGTATCCGTCTCACGGTCCAATGTCAAGTAGTCAAGCCCAATATCCACTAGATGCTGCAGACGTTCTGTCAGCGACTTGACGACCGGAGCGGCAACAGGATCGTTAATCTCCCGTATGACGCGAATGAGCTGTCCGACCTCCATTGAGGACAGTTCTGCAATATTGAGTCCATTGATCCTGCAATTGAGTGCAGCCTGACTAAGCCTCGCGCCGCAGCAGCTGGTGCAGGGGCCTTCAGAGATGTACGGCGCAACAGTCTGTTGAGTGCGCTCGGACTTCGTCTTCACATCCTGCTTAATGTACTTGTTGGTGAACTTCTCAATGATGCCTTCCAGAGTAATGTTCATTGCCTTGCCGGCAAACTGCATTTCTACTTTCCCCGCCTTGGCGTACAGCAGCTGCTCCAGTTCCTCTTTCGAATAATCGCTCAGCTTCTTGTCGGCATCGAAGAACCCCGTCTGCATGATCAAGTTCCAATCCCAGCCGTTCACCGAATAGCCCGGCAGCAGAATGGCCCCTTCATTCAACGACTTTGACATGTCCACCGCCTTGCTCATGTCGACGCCCAGCCTGCGACCGAGCCCATTGCACTCCGGACACATTCCTTGCGGATCGTTAAATGAGAACATATTGGCTTGTCCAATAAAAGGCTGACCCACTCGGGAGAAAAGAAGACGAAAAATGGGAGAAATATCGGTAATCGTGCCCATAGTGGAATGGGAACCGCCGCCAAGCCGCTTCTGATCGACAATAACAGCCATGCTCAGATTCTCGATTCCGTCCGTATCCGGCTGTGGAACACGGGGCAGAAAATTGCGCACGAACATGCTGAAGTTCTCATTGAGCAACCGGGTGGATTCTGCAGCGATTGTATCAAAGACGATCGATGATTTGCCAGATCCGGATACCCCGGTGAAAATCGTGATCTTCCGCTTGGGAATGCGCAAGGAGACGTTTTTGAGATTGTTTTCTCTCGCTCCCGAGATTACGATGTACTCTTGATTAGAGTCGCTCATGCGTTACATCCTTCCGATCGTGTTAATGGGGTGGGTCCGTAATTTAATGTGAAACTCATTCTTCTTCCTCATCAAATAGTTGGTTCAAGTCAAGCATATTCGCACTCCAAAACTTGCTGTAGAAGCTTACCCAATCTTGAATTTCTCTGAGTGGAGAGGCATTTAGCCTAAATCGTGTTTCTCTGCCGACTTTTCGATCAAGCACCAGCCCGGCCTCTTTCAGGATTGTCAAATGCTTGGATACGGCTGTTCGGCCCATTTGAAACTGTGCCGTTAACTCATGAAGCGGTATCTCGTCTGTTTCGGCTAACAGCTGAATCAGTCGGCGTCTAGTTGGATCTGCAATCGCGTCAAACACATCCCGCATCGGGTTGTTCTCGCTCACAACACCCTCTCCTAAAAATTATTACCAAGTGACCACCGAAAATTTCATAACCTTCATAATTGATACGGCTCTTCGGATGCACCGCCCACGAGGCGATAATGGTTAATTCGACACCATTTAGTGCCACTTAGATAATAGGTCACCATTTGGTGTCGTGTCAACAACATTTTCAACTCCATTAATGTTGAATGTAAGGCTAATCCAGTCCCTCGAATAATGCTAAATAGTCAAGGGCAGACTTCTTTTAACTTGCTCTGCAAGATTATTAAACGGAGGCCATCTGCATGCTAATCGGCAGTCATGTATCTATGGGTGGCAAAACGATGCTGCTAAGAGCAAGTGAAGAGGCTGCATCCTATGGTGCTAATACATTTTTGATATATACAGGAGCTCCTCAAAATAGTAAAAGAAAGCCCATAGCAGCCTATAACATTTCAGCGGGCCATGCACATATGAAGGAACATGGCATTAGCCATATCGTTGTTCATGCCCCTTTCCTGGTCAATTTGGCTAATACGATTAACAGTAAAGTATTTGAATACAGCGTATCATTTATGTGTGACGAATTAGAACGGACAGAAGCTCTAGGCTCAGATCAGATTGTTATGCATCCGGGGAGTCATGTCGGGGCAGGAGTGGATTTGGGAATCAAAAAAATAATAGAAGGACTGAACGAAGTGCTGGCCCATAAAATGGCCTACAAAACAAATCTTCAAATCTCCCTTGAAACGATGGCTGGCAAAGGAACTGAATGTGGAAGAAGCTTTGAAGAGCTGGCTCGGATTATCGATGGAGTTACACACAATGAACGATTATCCATATGTCTGGACACTTGCCACGTGCATGATGCTGGATATGATATCGTTCACGATTTTGACGGTGTGTTGGAGGAATTTGAGCGGATCATCGGTTTAGAACGGTTAAAAGTGGTTCATATTAATGACTCTAAAAATGAACGAGGCTCTCGTAAAGATAGACATGAGAACATTGGTCATGGATATATTGGCTTACAGGCGCTGGACTACATTGTACACCATCCTCAACTGATCGATCTGCCCAAGCTGCTGGAGACGCCCTCGATAGGCAAAATCAAATATAAAGATCCGCCCTATAAGCATGAAATCGCGCTGCTCCGAAGAGAAATAACCGAACCGGTTTTGAAACGGCATGAAATAACTGAATCATGAAAATAAATGAATAACACAAAAACAAAAGCTGCATCATTTAATTGCAGCTTTTGTTTTATTTACGTAACCCTATTTGTTTTCATAACGCATCATGCTGGTGATTGCATAGCATAGGAGTGCCTATCCGGGCTATTCGTTTAAGGCTGTTTTGATCAAGGTGTTCACTTGGGAATTGAGAAGCAGACCGATATGGGAAACCAGCGAAATCTGGATGTTGTTCGCCCCGTCTAAACGGGATAGTGCAGGCGATACGATCGTATCGCTTGTAGAATATATGGAAGTGACCTTGATTCCTGTTGGCGCTGTGGTTGTAGTCAGCCGATTGGCTCCTCCAAGGGTCACCAGCTTGTCCACTTTGGAAGCTCCGCTACGGTTCAGTATGTAATATAAGCTATTGGCCCCTCCCATGCTGTGAGCAACAATGTTGACTTTAGTGTGGCCGGTTTCACTGAGCGTATTATCTACGAATTGGCTAATAGCTGCCGAATTCAATAGCTGATTCCCTTGTTTGCTGGGCAGATCAATCGCAAATAACTCATTACTGGACCAGCCCTGACTGCGCAGATAACTTTCAATGTATATGAAATTGCTATCCGAACCTCCCAATCCGTGCACGAATACGACAGGCGTGCGTGCTGTGGCCGCAGAAGCCTTCGAGCTTTGCCCTATACCCGATAGAGTCAAGGCAAGAATCATGCTCATTACAGTTATAAAAATAAATTTGGTCTTTTTCATTTTTTTCACTCTCCTATAAAATGTTTTATTGTTTATATATTACAAGTGAATATATGGAATATATATGGACCATTAGTCTCATCTTTTTAACATAAGAATCGGGATAATTATAACTAATAGGACATGAAAGGACGGACTGAATAAAAATATTTATTCTCAAATTAGGTAAAAATGGATATCATTGAAATAAAAAAAGCCACCCTTCAGGTGACTTCCCCCATCCATCCTATTAACTGCTATTCTTATCTCTTCATCTGCTAGGCTTCCGCTTGCAGCCATTCGGATGCCAGACCTGCTTCCTGCTTCGAAGCGGCCTACTTAGTAGCGCCGTTCACAGGCTTCATGATTCTGGCAAGCATTTTCTGCTTAGGCTTGTTCCATGTCTGCCAATCGTCTAACAGCAGTCCGCCGGTATCTCCACTGTTCGGATTGAGGCTCCAGTAGGTCCAATACAAATCATTTTGCCCGATGTAGTCGACAAGAGCATTTTGCCACTTGCCCTCCTTCGATGTTGAATCGACATTGCGGCCGCCGAACTCCCCGAGCAATATCGGTGCGATTTTTTCCTTATGAATATAGCCCCAATTAGCATCCCATACGCCAGACAGATTTGCGGGAAATGTCTGGCCTGCGAACCACGGCTGCGACGAAACGCCCGGGCCATAATCGTGCGGTGAGTAAACGAGCTGGTTAGGCACTTTCAGCCGGACTGGATATTTGCGAACCCCCGACAGATTGCCGCCCCACCAATAGGAACCGCTCTGGCCTTTTACATTCGCGTCCACCCCTTCCACAATGATCAGCCAGTCCGGATTGACAGCGAGAATTGCATTGCCCGCCCGCTCCGCAGCCAACCGCCAATCGCTGTCTGAATCGCCGCAACCCCAGCATACGGAACCGTGCGGCTCATTGTGCAAATCGGCGCCGATTACCGTGTCGTTGGCCAAGTAGCGCTTTGCCAGCATCGTCCAATCCTTTATCCATGTTTTTTCCGGTACCCCTTGTGTATACCACCGCTCCGCTTGCTCGGAGGCGTTTGGGCGGTGACGGTCCAGAATGATTTTCATACCGCGCTTTTCCGCCTTCTGAACAAGCTTATCCAGCAGCTGGAGCGGTGTCAGCCCCTTTAGGTCGGGATTTTTCATATAGTCGATCCCGCTTGGTTTTTTACCAGCAAGCAGCATTTCATTCGTATAAGGAATACGCAGCAAGTTGTACCCTTCTTTTGCAAGCTGGTCCAGCATGCTGTCCAATGATCGCGTCCACAAGCCATGGGGTGAAAAATTGCCCGTCTCGAATCCGAACCAGTTCACCCCGTTGAAACTAGCAGGTTTACCTTGGGCATCGACGATTTGATTGCCTGACGTGTGGTAATAACTCAATGCTGCTGCGGGCTTGCCAGCAGCAGCAGCCCCGGTGCTCGAGATAAGCACCGCCGCCAGCAACAGGCACGTTCCTATCCATCTCATCCAATTCTTCCTTTCTATTATCCACGATTAACCTTAACACGCAGCGTGCAGCCTCGCACGTATATAACGCCTGACATGGCCCGCTCTTGGAATATATCGGATAAATAGTGTAATTGCTGCAGCTTAATTGCATTAAACCCTCTTTTTCTTAGCGGTTCTCGGAAATCCCCCCTCATTATGACCCTTCTCTACTTTATGTATATGACTTCTTTTAATTGGAACTATATAAAAATTTTGCTATACTGACGTATGCTAGATTTATGCTCTATCAATTGAAATTCTATTTTTTCTACTTTTACTAGTATCCAATGAGAAGGAGGAAAACAAGTTATGTTCATAAAAAAAGTAGGAAAAACAGTTGCCGCCACCCTTCTTGCCTTATCCTTGATCGGTACTGCTCCAAATATCGGTGATGTCTATGCAGCGCCTGCAATATCGGTCACGCTGGATCATGTTCTCTTGCAATTTGATGCAGCGCCGCGGATAGACAAAGGGGTAACTTATGTCCCCTTCCGGACGGTTGGAGAGGCTCTTGGAATCCATATCACCTGGAACAGCAAGACACAAACGGTCAAAGCGGCAGGCAGTCTTAAAGGGAAAATAACGGAGGTACTTCTTCAAGTGGGGAGCACTACGGCTACCGTCAACGGAACAAAAGTGAAGCTGGCTGCAGCGCCGATTCAGCTAGAAGGCCGTGTGCTCATCCCGCTCAGTTCGTTCAGCAGCCAATTTGGTGTCGCTGTGGCCTGGAATCAAGCAACACGCACAGTTTCCCTTCTATCACCACAACGCGAAATGCATTTGAGAGCCTTCTATGCCCTGCAATCTTTTCAGGAAAGAGATTTGGTTTCATCGATGAATTCTGTAGCTTTTGGGTGGAGCCGCATCGATCGGGAAGGCCAGTTTACCCTGCAAGGTGACGAGTACCGATTGCCTGCTGCGGCAGGTGACATTACGCCTCAATCCATTGTGGCGGATGCAGCAAATCAGGACATCAAACCGTACCTTATGGTTTATGCTTTAGACGGGAACGGTGAACTAACCAAGGTTTTGAGTGACAGCAGCTTGCGCCAGAAGTCTATCCAGGGCATAACGGATTCCGTTGCAGAGAACGGTTTTGGCGGGATTGTTCTTGATTTTGAGGGGTTAGGATATAAGCTGGATGCTTTGCAGCAGCAGAAGCTGCTAAACGATTACGTTAAGCAGTTGAAAAATTCCTTGCCTAAGGATATCTCCTTATCTTTAGCAGTGCCACCATTGAATAGCGCCTATAAAGGCTACGATTATAAGACTCTTGCTTCCATGGCAGATGATCTTATCATTATGGCTTATCAGTTTAATCCGATTGGGACCAAATCACAGGTACCCGAACCTAATAGTCTTGTAGATGAGGCGATTCAACTTGCACTGGATGCTGGTGCGCCTAAGCAAAAGCTCCTGCTTGGCATCAGCCTAAGCAGTGAAACGCCCTCTTCCATCAAAGATAAGCTAGGTCTTGCCAAGCGTTATGATTTGAAAGGAGCGGCCTTCTGGCGTCTAGGCTTATTCCGTGCCTATAACGACCAGATGGAAAGCGCTGTGAATACTTCGGTTGTAAAAGAGTAAGCTTATCAAAATGCCCTAGTTCCTAAATTTTTATTTAATCATTTGCCAATCATTGAACCGAATCTCCTGACTCGCCCATTTGCAGCATTGGTCTCAAATGAATCCCATAATGCTTGAGTGAACAATGGAGATATCGGTTCAATTCCTTTAGGTGGAGACAGGCTGGCGCAGCAGCAAGCGGCTGCGTTCCATGCTTCAACATAATTTGACCGGGTATAGAGGCTATATGAGATTAACCGGCTTGAGCACGAGATCTTTTTGAAACGCGAGTACCTCATCCCAATCCCCATGAAAAACCGGTATCCGGTAGTACCCTACTCTTTCATAAAGCGCTGCCGCTTCAGGCTGCTTGGGACCTGTCTGCAGCTTCAGATTGCTGTAGGCAAATTCGAGCGCAAGACGCTCCGCTTCAGCCATAATGGCCTGAGCAACGCCCTTCCGGCGGAAATCTGAACGTGTATATACGCGCTTGACCTCAACTGATGTTTCATCAAGCGGCCTGATTGCCCCGCAGCCTACAGGAAACCCATCCAGACGGGCAACAATAAAGGCTGATCGCGGTGCCTCCACGTCGGATAGCTGGAATCCTGCTGTCCCATCCCCGCCATATAATAATCCCAGTTCTTCGCTTAGCTCCTTAATTAATTGCTCGGAATCCTTGCTTCGTACATCTTCAGCAGCAGCAACCACAATAGACGGCATATCAAAAACCCCTTTATCTCATTGGATTTATTGGTTTTAAAGTGTTTGATATAAATTATCATGAACGATGCTAAGCGTCAATTGCTCCATCGATTGAATTTTTCGATAAGCATTTCATGAAAAGCTATAATCACCTGCCAAATCAATCCCATTCATTTATAATGATGCATTTATTCAAGTTATATCACGCAACAGATTTGCGGAAAATACGGGAACTGTTTACGGTGCTATATCCAAATAAAAGAATTATACTAAATAAAAAAAGATCATCCTCGAAAGCAGTTATATATCGAATACGAAAAAACAAAATTGGAATATAACGGAACGAAATTTCCGATTCATAATTAAAAATGATTTGTATGTATGTCATACATATTGCAGGAATATCGTCTATTGGTTTTCGTCAATCTAAGGCTTTTCCTATGCATAAAAATGAGGTGTTTACTTGACAAGCAAGCTATTATTGCTGCTTTCTCCCGATTTTGGTAAACTAGGGCCAACGATCCAAGAAGAGGTTTTCAAAGACTTTTATCATTTAACGTACGGGCCAATCATGTATATGGTCAAGGATCACAGCGCGGCGGAGGATATTATTCAGGAGGTCTTTTATAAATCCATCTCCCATACGCCACAAGTTCAGGATGAAAGGCAGTTAATAGCATGGATCAGAGTTTTAGTGAAAAATAAAACGCTAAATTATTTACGAAAACATAAAAAAATTCGTAACGAAGTAGAGCTGGAAAGTGTTTTTATTGAGACGGGGGTTATGCAGTCCGCTCATTCTGAGACGGTGGAGCGCGAGGTCGAGGCGAAGCTGCTGGAAGAGGAATTAATAGCGTGCATGCTGGAAATGAAACCGGAATACCGCCTCTTAATTGAGCTTAAGTGGAAGCGACAGTTCTCCTACCGGGAAATAGCAGAACATTTAAACTCGACAGAGGATATTATCCGCCAGAAGCTGTACCGGGCTCGTAAAGCACTGAAAGACAAATGGGATAAGAAACGAGGTGATGCTGATGGAGGACGAAGACAATGATCCGTTATTTGATGAGGCCTTCGAGAAGGCTATCCAGCAAATGCCGCCAGCCTTTCATTCTACCCATCACAACTCATGGCAAATAACGCAAAAAAAATTAAAAGCACTTAACCGCAGAAAACGTCGAAATCGAGCTCTACGCTATGTCGCCCTAATAACGGCATCCATTATGATTGGCTCCTTTCTATTCGGGACTCCAGCAAAGACCAAGGCCTTTAGCCCTATATACCAATCGATCGTCGAGCTGCCCGGCCAAATGTTTTCATTCTTCTTTGGAAATCAGGATAAAAGCGATAAAGGAGCGAAGACCATCCCTCCTGAAGAACGGGATACCTCGCATGACAAAAGCAACAATGAATCATCTATTCATCCCCTTCCAGGGCTAGAGTCTCATACGATATCGGTCATGGAGGCTGAGGTTAATAATAAGCTTGCCTTTACACCTCCCTCCTTTCCTCAACTGCCAGAGGGCTATCAATTAAGCCGGATTGATATTTCCGTACAGCCAAACGATGCTAAGTCCAATGAAGTGCTGTATGTATTTAAAAATGACGAAGAAAAGCTGCTTAGAGTCAATTTGCAGCAATTGGAATCGGGCTCCGTAGTCGGCTCGCTTGCAAGTGCAGCTAGCTCCACCGTAGAGAGCATTTCACTTCAGCGCGGTAAAGGTTATTTGACCAGCATGCCGAATGAAACAAAAAAACTGGAATTCATGTTAGCTAACCTCTATATTCATATCGTTGGCAATCTCTCCAAAGCTGATTTAATCGCATTTGCTGAATCGATGAACCAAAAATAAAACAGGGGCTCCGCGCAGCCGGCCCCTGTTTTATTTTTTTTATGACACAAGAATATGTTCGCTTATTACTTGGCCCTGCTCATAGTTGCCGTCTTCAATGACCCAATGGATGGTACGTACACGATAGTAGTAACCGCTATTTGCGCTCATCGTCACAGAACTGCTAAAAGTATCTTTATTCAAATCGCTTCTGTTTACGCCTGTTCCGTGGGTCACCCATTCATTCCCTGTCCATCTCTCCAAATAAAATGTAATTCCGAGGCTATCAAGCTGATAATAGCCATATGTATAACCTGAGAGCGTCACAGCTTGATTATTCACCTTAGTAATGCGGTTTGTTCCATCGAGCAAATAAATATGACTTGGATTCATAAAGCCCTTCAATGAAAAGGTTGAAGGTGGTGGTGCCGTAAGCGCAATGCCTTTGCTTATGGTCGGTGCCGCATAGGTGGTAGTCGAAAATAATAAACTGGCAATCATCATTATTCCCATAGCAGCTTTCGACAATCTATTTTTGAATAATATCAATTTGAATCACCTTTCCTCTTCTAGATATAGTGAGTTTCTTCTTTATTTGCTGGTTCAATAATGCTTCGGATGCTCGCGGCCACCTTCTCCGGCTCTGACAGCAGAAACATATGTCCTCCTTCAAAGCGATGCAGCCGGACATTATGGGCCCATTTCCTCCATCCGTCAGCTTCCTCCGCGCATTTATAGTCTTCAGCACCGTAAAACACGTGCATAGGCGCCTGAAGCGGCGTGTGATCGCAATGTTCAAAGGTTTCGAGTGCCTGAAAGTCCGCCCGGAAAGAGGGCAGGAAAAAGTCGAGCATTTCCCGCTGCTTTACTAGTTCCTCAGGTATGCCGCCTATGCGAATGACGTGATCGAGAAAGGCGTCATCCTTAAGATGCGCTGTTCGCTCACGCTTGTTTTGTGGCGGCTGAATAGCTGAAATAATGACTGCTTCGGCGACTATTCCTTGCTGCTCCAGCTTTTGTGCCAAACGGTATACAACCATTCCACCCATGCTGTGTCCAAACAGGACGAATGGCTGTTGAAAATATGCAGCAAGCTCCCTCGCATACAGCTCAACCAATCCCTCCAAATTTGGAATCAAGGTCATGCTGTTCGTTCCATGTCCAGGGGGTTCAACCGCCAGCAGCTGGCAATCCTTTTGAACAAAATGGTGCAAAGGCCAGAATGCAGCAGAATATCCTCCCGCGAATGGAAAACAGATAAGTGGAATTTTTCCTGTTCCCGTGCCCAACGTTTTGAGCAATGGATTCATTTGTTCACAGGCCTCCTTTCCAATAGAAAGCGGATGGTTTGAGCATTTAGTCTGGCAAAGCCCCCTTGCAGCATCTCCCCATGCTTCCCAAAGCCTTGATGCTCCACATATTCGCCCGTTCCCGTAGCCCTTTTCCAGGAAGAGAGCTCAGACGAAAGTGTAAATGCGGTTTCGGATTGAATCAGATGAATAGAAGCATGAACTTGCCCCGCCGCAATCCATTCTACGTAATATTTATAATAGGCCGCTGTTTTGCGAACGATTCCTTCACGAACTGCGTCTATTTGCAGCGCAATATTTTGCTTATTGGCTTCCATAAGCTCTGCAACGTCACCTTCCACTGTACGTCCCTTCAAATCACTTACGTTATTTTTCCAATAAGAATCAATCATGATGAGAACGTCTACCTGCCTGCCGCCCCGTTCCAATTGTTTGGCAACTTCGAACGCCAGAGCGCATCCAGCAGAATAACCGATCAAGATGAAGGAGCCATGCGGCTGAATGCTCTGCATTTGATTGGCGTAACGAGTGATGCGATCCTCCTCTTCAATAAAATCAAAAGCGTGAATGCAATAATTAGGCAGCTGGTCTGCAAGCTCCTTGAACACTATGCCATACCCAAGCACCGGAGGGAAAGCAAATAAATGGGCGCCACCCTTAGGGTTAAGCAGCGTCAGATGCGCTGAAGCTCTAGACACCGGTTGCCCACTTTCGACCAAACCCTGCAAATAAGCTGCGATTTCAGCAATTGTCGGCGTCTCAAACAATAATTTTATAGGGATGTCGATCTGAAATTCCTTCAGCATGATAGAACAAACCGTCATTGCTTTCAGCGAATGACCCCCTAGAGCAAAAAAATCATCATGAATACCGACGCGTGCTACCCCGAGTACCTGCGACCATACGACAGCGAGCCTGGCCTCGGTATCATTGCGAGGAGGTGCGTAGTGTTCGAATTCATTCATGAACGCTGTCACTGCAGGCAAGCTTCGCCGATCCACTTTTCCATTGGCGGTCAACGGCAGTCGCTCAAGAAAAACAAAGGTTGGCGGAACCATATAGTTTGGCAAGGTGCTTAGCAAATAAATGCGAAGCTGATCCTTGCTTAACTTCATTTGAGGCTTCAATACAACATAAGCGCAAAGCGATGCCTCGCCCGAAGCACTCCCTGCAACAGACAGGAACGCTTCTTTAACCTGCTCAAGTGTTGCAATCTGCTTCTCGATCTCACCTAGCTCAATGCGATGGCCGCGAATTTTCACTTGATCGTCGACGCGTCCTATAAACTCGATATTCCCATCGGGCAGCCACCTTGCCAAATCACCGCTGCGGTAAATACGCTGTCCTTGTACGAACGGATTTGGAGCAAATTTCTCTGCGGTTAAAGCTGTCCGATTCAAATACCCTAGCGCCAGCCCCTCACCGCCCAGGATCAACTCCCCGACCGCTTCAATTGGCTGAAGCTGGTTCGTCTCATTTACAATATAAGCTGAAGTTTGATTAAGCGGCTGGCCAATGGGGATGGAAGCCATATCCTCCGAAAGCGCATGAACCGGATAAAAGGTCGCAAACACCGTACTTTCCGTTGGGCCATATACATGTATGATTTTATCCGGTCCCATGCTATGCAGCGCTTTGCGTACATGATTCACCGAGGAGCGTTCTCCGCCGAACAGCACCTTGCGGATGCTCTTCATCCACGTATCCTCCTCATCTACGAGCAGGTTGAACAGCGCCGTCGTGACGAACATGACCGTAATTTTCTCTTCCTTAATGAACTGCACGAGCTTGCCAGCATGCATAATCGTATCGCTTGGAGCAAGCACCAGTGCAGCCCCATTTAACAATGCGCCGAATAAGTCAAAGGTGAAGCCGTCAAAAGCATAATTGGATAACGATAGCACGTTGTCATTCTTAGTTATTTCAATATAATTCGTATTTACTGCAATCCGCGAAATATTAGCATGTGTGATCAGCGCCCCCTTAGGCTGGCCAGTCGTACCAGAGGTGTACATTACATAAGCAAGCCTGTCCAAGCCTCCGGGAGTCGTCGCTAATAGGTCTCTTGGCGCTTCCCCAGTATCCAAATTGCTGGCGGCAGCTTCCTTAAACAGCTCTGGATCATCGAGGTACAGCAGATTTCCTTGATACACTACTTTCTCGATAACGCTTGTCAATGAATATTGCGTGAGCAGCAGCTTCGCTCCGCTATCCTCCAGCATGTAGCTGATTCGCTGCTCTGGGTAGGCAGGATCAATCGGGACGTATGCCGCTCCAGCCTTAAGAACGGCTAAAATAGCTGCAATCATATCTGATGAGCGGTGAACGAGCAGACCAACGATAGTCCCGTCGTTAACTCCTCTGCCACGAAGCACGTGAGCGAGCTTATTTGCACGAGCATTCAGCTCAGCATAAGTTAATAATCCATCTGGAGCAGAAAGGGCAAGATGTTCCGGCGTATTCTCCACCTGCCATTCGAATCGCTGAGCAAGCGTCATCTTGCTTGCTGCTGCCATTTCCCCGTCCCGGCCATTCAAACGGTTAAAAGCTAATAAGCGGTGTGCTTCTTCCTCCGGCACAATTCCAAGCTCGCCAAGCGGCTTATTGAACTCCCTCGCGAGCTGGCGGATCATGTAGATGAGCTGCGCCTTCAGACGTTTAATGAAGGAGCCTTCATACACATTGGCATTGTATGCTAGCTTCATCACCATTTCTTTGCCAGGCCCAGCGAGTAGATTAAGATCATAATTGCTTTTTTCGAAAATATGAATGTCACCCATCGTAAATCCCAGACTCTGCTCGTCACTTTGTTTGCCGGCCTCTTGAAGCGGATAATTCTCGAACACAACAATATGATCAATTAACGTCTGCTGGCCTATTCGGCTCTGGATATCATAGAGCGGCACGTATTGATGCGCTTCGGTTTGCACCGAAAGCCTCTGCATTTCCGTTATTAATTGCTTGAAGGTCATATCTGGTACGATCTGGACACGGGTTGGAATTACGTTGATAAACAGGCCCACCATGCTCTCCACACCGCTAATCTCAGCAGGACGACCCGATACAACTGCTCCAAACAACACATCGCTGCTGCGCTGGTAACGGCTAAGCAGAATAGCCCAAACGGCTTGAATTGCCGTGCTTAACGTAACCTGCTGCTCTCTTGCCAGTCTAGAGAAAGCCTCACTGTCTTCCTCTCCAAGCTTAAAATGAAGCTCGCCTGACGAATAGCCTTCCTTCCTGCATCTGCTGCGCTGCTCGGCGAAAGACTCCTGCCCTTCAAATTCAGCTAAATAGCTCGACCAAAAGACAAGCGAAGCCTCCTTATCCTGCTTGCCAAGCCAATTAATATATTCCTTATATGGTTTGGAGACGGGCAGCTCGTATGGCTTATGATTCAGCAAGGCGCTGTATATCTGGAACAGCTCCTTTACAATAATGCCAAAGCACCAGCCGTCCAGCATGATGTGGTGATAGCTCCATATCCATTCATACGTGTCCTCAGCTGTCTTAAAAACGGTCGTCCGCATTAAAATATCTTTGGACAGATCAAATCCCAGCATTTTATCCTGCTGCTTGAAAGCAGCAAGCTGTCGCTGCTGCTCCTCATGCGGCTGATCACATAGATCCATTTCCTGAACGCGGAACGCTCGCTGCTTGAATACAACTTGAACCGGCCGGTTGATTTTCTCGTGCAGGAATACGGTACGAAAAATATCGTACCGATCCATCAACACGTTCATGCTTTGTTCCAGCAACTCTTTGCGAAAAGAGCCTTTCACCGAAATGGCCAGCTGCTCCATGTAATAGCTCTGTCCGGGGTGCAGAAGCGTGTGAAACAGCATGCCCTCTTGCATAGGCGATAAAAAATATATATCTTGTACTTGATCCTTCTGAAAAGTAATCCCGTTCACTTGTGCTTGGCCTCCTTCTATCCATTCCGCAGCAAATTAAGCTGCGCGCTAATTCATTCTTTTAGCCAAACTTCTCTGCCAGCATGTCAAAAATATCTCCGACCTCTTCGAGCTGCAATTCGCTCGCCGTAAAGTCGCTAGGTGTGAAATCTCTGTCCGTCTTGGCTGTGCAATGCTGAATTAATACAAGCAAATGATGGTGGAAGCGATCCATTAGCTGATCTATCGTAGCTCGCATATATTGCTTTTTATTGTAGGCGCAAGACACAACCAGGCGTCCGCCTCTCACCATGCCGCTTAAGCTGAGCGCATACAGCGCTTCAGATTCCGGGCTAGTTTGCGCGCCCATATCGTATACGGATGGTGAAAACAAGTCTGTTTGCACCTCGCTGTCGAATTGCCCCAAATAGTTAAAGCTTATTTCCGGCTTCAGCGTAAAAACAAGTCCTGACTTATGCTTCTCGCTCGACAAATAGCGGAGCATGCCGTACCCTATGCCTTTATCAGGAATTTGGCGCTGGTTCTCCTTAATCGTTTTGATCAGTAATGGAAGATCGCCCGCATGCTCCATATTCAGCACAATCGGATATTGTGCGCTAAACCAGCCAACCGTCCGGGATACATTCAGCTCCGAAATAATCTCCTCCCGGCCATGTCCCTCCAAATTAAGGCCAATTGCTTTGCCATTCGTCCATTGGTGAATAGCAAGCCCAACAGCTGTGAGCAAAATATCGTTGATCTCTGTGCCATAAGGCCGGTGTACATCCGTCAGCAGCAGCAAAGTCTCCTCATTCGATAGCTCTATCGAAACGGCTGCCGAGTCCTTCGCCTTTCTTTCCCTAACGACATTATCGCTCGGCAGTGGCGATATGCTCATCCGCTCGATTTGCCGCCAGTAGTCCGCCTGTTTAAGAAAAGCTTCCGAGTCCGCATAAGCAGCAAGCCCTGCTGCCCAATCCTTATAGGAATTCGTTTTTTCCTGAAAAACAATGTTCTGGCCCTGCTTGGCTTGTGCATAGCCCGATGCAAAATCCTCCAATAAAATTCGCCAGGATACCCCGTCTATGACCAGATGATGAATGATGATCAACAGATGATCGCCATCTGGTGTTTTATACTGGACAAGCTTAACAAGCGGCCCGCTTGTTAGGTCAATGCTTCTCTGCACTTGCTCGGCATGACGGGCAACTGCCGCCGCAGCATTGGAAGCATCCTCCAAATGGATAACTTCCAAGGTGTAGGTAGAATGCTGCACATCACGGTATAGCTGTCTGTACTCGTTTGTGTTCTTCAAAGGAGCATAATTCATGCGAAGCGCATCATGATGCTCGGTAATCTTGTTCATCGTTGTGCGGATAAGCGCTGTATCCCATCCAGCAGGCGCATGAAGCATAATGGATTGGTTCCAATGATGCGGATTGATAAAGCTCTGTTCGAAAAACCATTGTTGAATCGGAGTGAGCTGCGCTTCACCCTCCACCGGCCCCTGCTCGACCTGCTGACCTTTCACCCATTGCAAATAAGGGCTTACCTGCTCAATTGCCGGATGCTGGAATAAATGCTTCATTTCCAGTTTCCAGCCGTGTTTATACAGGCGGCTTGCCATTTGGATCGCTTTGATAGAGTCGCCGCCGAGCGTAAAGAAATTATCGCTTATACCGACTCGTTCAGCGCCGAGAACATCCTGCCAAATCGAAGCAAGAAAACGCTCCAGCTCATTTCTTGGTTCCTTATAATCTGCTGATTCTGCATTCATTGACGGCACGGGCAGTGCTCTGCGATCAACCTTGCCATTTGGTGTTACCGGCAGCGAATCTAAATGCACCCAATATGGCGGAATCATATATTCGGGCAGTCTTTGCGCCAAGTCTGTGCGCAATTGTGCAAAGTCGAACGCACCTGCCGGGACAATGTAAGCGCACAGCGACGTGTGGCCTGCAGCATCCTGAACAGCTGCAACAGTGGAGGCTTTGACCGTTGGCAACTGGGTTAACTGCGCCTCAATTTCCGCCAGCTCAATTCGATAACCCCGTACCTTCACCTGATGGTCAATTCGCCCCAAATATTCAATGCTGCCATCTTCCAGCCATCTGCCCAAATCCCCCGTACGGTATATGCGCTCATTGGGATTATACGGGTTTGATACGAATTTCCGTGCCGTCTCCTCCGGCAAATTCCAATAACCGCGGGCAAGTCCCCGTCCAGCTATACAAATTTCTCCGGCCACACCCTGCGGCTGCAGCGCATGACCATTACCGAGAATATAGATCCGCGTATTGCCGATCGGCCTTCCGATTGGCAGCAATGGTGCACCGGACTCGATCCTCATACTCGTTGCTACTACTGTACTCTCCGTTGGGCCATAGTTGTTGATTAAACAATACCGCGTCGCAATTGAGCGCTTGAGCTTGTCTCCACCCGTAAGCAAAATTCGCAAGGAGTCGTTATCCAGTTCCATAAACTGTTCGCATAGCTGTGTTGGCAGGAAGGTGACCGTAATACGATGCTGTTCAAAATACGCATTGAGACTTACAACGTCCATACGGATAGCTTCCTCAATCATATGAATTTGCGCACCAGCTATCCAATAAGGGAACATCTCCCACACCGTAGCGTCAAAGCCAAAGCCGGCATATTTGGCACTGCGATCCTGATCGCTGATCTCAAACGCCTCATTATGCCAAAAGCATAGATTGACCAAAGAACGATGCTCAATCATGACTCCCTTAGGCTGGCCTGTCGTTCCCGACGTATAAATAATATAGGCCAGCTTGTCCGAAGTGGTTGTTGCCGCTGGATTAGGCTCCTCATATAAGCAGGCCTCGTCCTCCCTGCTTAACGGTTCATCGCTCAGCAGCATAACCTCTCCGCGGAATGCCGCTGGCACGGTAATACCCGCTTGTGTGAGCAAAACCTTCGCTCCGCTGTCAGCAAGCATATACGTGATTCGCGGCTCAGGATAATCCGGGTCAATCGGCACAAATGCGCCGCCCGCCTTGAGAATAGCTAATACTCCGGCTGCCATTGCAAGGGAGGGCTTCACCATAATGCCTACTGGCTGTTCTGCATAGATTCCTTTGGCAATAAGCTGCCGCGCCAATAGGTTCGCTCTAGCGTTCAGCTCATGGTACGTCCATTGCTGTCCTTTGTACACAACGGCCGCATGGTCTGGCGTTCGCAGCGCTTGAGCCTCGAACAGCTCGTGAATCGTCTGATGCTGCGGCACTGCTTGACCCGTATCGTTCCAGGTATGCAGAATAAGCTGCTGCTCGGCAGGCGCCAGCATCTCTATCTCGGACAATACGATATCCGGGTTCAACGCAGCCGCTTGCAGGATACGGAGAATATAGACGCTCCAGCATGCTATCGTTTCCCTGCTGAACAAGTCTGTCGCATATTCCAGCTGAAGCCCCATTCCTGCGGGGCTCTCGAATGCGCCTAATGTGAGATCAAACTTAGCCGTTCTGTGTGCTGTCTCATAAGGCGCTATAGTCAAGCGTTCAAGCTGCAGCTCCTGCTTGTCTGGCAGTTCAACCGTAAGCATCACATTAAAGAGAGGATTCCGGCTCATATCCCTTGGCAAATCCAGCTTATTGACCAGTTCCTCAAACGGATATGACTGATTCTCCAGCGCCCGCAAGCACGTTTCCTTCGCCTCGGCAAGCAGCTGCTTGAACGTTTTCCCATGTTCCGGGGCAAAACGCAGCGCAAGCGTATTGACGAACATGCCTGGCATAGTCTGAACCTCAGCCGTCGTTCTGCCCGTTACGGCAGAACCGATGACAATGTCCTCCTGGCCTGAAATACGGGCCAGAAAGGTACTAAATGCGGCGAGTAATGCCATATGCAAAGTTGTACCCGTATCGAGCGCCAGCTTTCGAAGCTGGCGAGCTGTCGCCTCAGGAACATCAAAGCGAAGCAGGTCGCCTGCAAAACTCTGCACAGCAGGCCGCGGAAAATCGGTTGGCAGATGCAAATCAGCAGCAGGCTGCTGGAATTGCTCCAGCCAATACTGCTCCTGCTCGCCAATACGCTGCTGCTGGCCAGGCTCCAGATTCCAAACGGTATAGTCCTTATAGTGCAGCTCTGGCTTCTCCAGAATCTCGCCTGCATGTAAGCCGGCAAGCTCCTTGATGAAGACGCTTCGTGAAATGCCATCCGCAATAATATGATGCATATCGATAAGCAGCAAATGCTGTTGATTATTCAGTTGAATAACTCCAGCGCGCAGCAGCGGTGCCTTGTTTAGATCGAAAGGACGAATAAATTGTCGAATCGTTTCATCCATCTGCTCCTCCACTGTGTTAAGTACGTTTAGCTGGAAATCCACAGAAGCATGCACCATTTGCACGGGAGTCCCATCTAATTCTGCAAATGAGGTTCGAAGCGTCTCATGGCGATCAATCATCGCTGCAAGTGCCTTCTCCAGACGTCCTAGCTCAAGCTCACCCTCAAGCAGCAGCGCCGAAGGCATATTATAGCTGATACTCTCAGGCTCCAACTGATGCAAAATGTACATTCTTTTCTGTGCAGACGATACCGGATAATGTGCTTTAATCTGTGCCGGAGCTATGCATTCAGCCTTGAGGCTATCCACTGTGACCGCAGCCTCCTCCATGTATCGGGCGAGCTGGCGAATGGTAGGCTGCTCAAACAAAACCTTAAGCGGGACCTTGCGGTTCATATGATTTTGCATATTGCTGATCAGCATAATCGCCTTTAACGAATGACCGCCCAAATCAAAAAAGCTATCCTCTGTGCCAATTGCTTCGATACCAAGCACTTCTTTCCACAGCAGGCATAATTGATGCTCCAGCTCGTTGTTTGGCAGAGCCAAGACGGGACGCGTCTGCGCCGTTATAGGCTCAGGCGCTGGCAGCAGGCGGCGATCAACCTTGCCGTTAGAAGTGAGCGGAATCACATTAAGCCTTATGAATCGGGTCGGAACCATATAGCTTGGAAGCCTCGCAGTCAGCCAATCTCGCAAATCAGATACGGTCAGTTCCTGGTCTGCCGAATAATAAGCACACAGCTCCGGCAATTGTCCCTCCGCAGAGAAGGGCATAACAACCACTTTCGTTATAGGCTCATGCTCCAGCAGCTGCATTTCAATCTCGCCAAGCTCAATGCGGTAGCCGCGAATTTTCACCTGATCATCCACACGACCGATATAGGCGAGCTTTTCATCTGGGAGCTGGCGTACCAAATCCCCTGTTTTATAGAGCAGCTCTCCGGCTGCGAAAGGACTGGCCATAAATCGCTCTGCCGTCAACTCCGGTTGATTCAAGTAGCCGTGCGCAAGTCCAGGACCGCTAAGATGCAGCTCGCCGACCACTCCAGCAGGCACGAGCTGGTTGCCCGCACCTAGAACATAAGCAGCCGCATTATAGATCGGCTGGCCGATGGTCGGTTGCTGGGCATAGCTGTCCAGCCGCGATGTATCAATATACTGCGCAATCGCTCCAATCGTCGATTCCGTAGGCCCGTAATGATTCATTAGTTCCGTATTTGCATATTGCGCATGGAATAATGCCAGGTCAGACGTATGAATGCGTTCCCCTCCCAGTACAACCAGCCGCAGCGAGGCGAACGGTTTGGAAGTGAGGAAGCTGTGTGAATGCACAAGCAGATGGAACAGGGACGGTGTCAGCTTCAAATAGGTGATCCCTCGTTCATACAAATAATGGCTTAGTTCATCCGGTTCGGTCACGATTTCGGATGCTACGATATGAAGCTCTCCTCCGGCAAGAAGTACCGGAAACAGGCTCGTATAGCCCAAGTCGAACGCGAAGGATGACAAAAGGACTGTTTTGTCCAACGCGGTTACGTTCGCCTCGCTCATAAACCAGAAAGCATAGTTAACCAAGCCGCGATGCCCAAGCTGCACCCCTTTAGGCAACCCCGTGGTGCCAGACGTATAAATAACGTAAGCCAGATCATTCACCTGCTCGTCTGGATCAGGCACGTCAGCATGTTTCATAATTGCCGTAGGCTCCGACTGAAGCTGATGAGCACGAAGATCCACGACTTCCCCTTTGTAAGCGGCAACGCTTTGCAAATGCTCACGCTGAGTAACAAGCCATCCCGCTCCGCTATCTTCCAATATATACAACATACGCTGCGCCGGAATTTCCGGGTCAATCGGGAGGAATGCGCCTCCAGCCTTCATAGTGGCAAGGATGGAGATGATCATATCCTCCGTGCGATCGACGAGCAGTGCGACGAGCTGATTACGTGCTACTCCTCGCTTGCGAAGTATCGAAGCGAGACGGTTAGCCTGCTCGTTAAGCTCACTATACGTAAGCCGCTTCTCACCGCAGACGACCGCAATATGTTCAGGCATGAGCTGCACCCGCTCCTCGAACAGGCGATGCAGCGGACGATTCGCCGGCGCGTCTGTCCGCTGGCCACGTTGTACCTCCAGCATACGGGTTGTCTCTTCTTCGCTCAGCAACGAGAGTTCAGACAATAAGCTTTCTGGATTGTCCAAAGCTCCCTTGACCAGTTGCAGCAAATGCCCGCTCCAGCGGCGGATCGTCTCCTGCTGATACAGGGCAGAGGCATATTCAAAGCTGAGGCTGACCGCACCCTCGTGCTCGAAGGCTTCGAGCTTGAGATCAAATTTCACCGTAGGATACAGCAGCGAATAAGGTGAAATATGCAGGTTGCCAAGCACAAGCGGCGGCATTTCTGCATTTTGCAAATGAAACATAACATTGAATAAAGCGCTGCGCTTCGTATCCCGCACTAGCGGCAGCTGCTCGACCAGCTGTTCAAACGGATAATCCTGATGGTCGAACGCCTGCAGGCTAGCTTCCTTTACTTCGAGCAAAAAGGCCTTGAACGTTTTTGCCCCTTCGGGCCTGCTCTGCAGCGCAAGCGTATTAATAAACATGCCAGGAATAGCAGCCGTGTCCGCATGTGTTCGGCCTGCTGCTGGGGAGCCGACGATAATTTGCTCCTGATTCGCATATTTGGAAAGAAAGACCTTGAACACCGCGAGCAGGAACATATACATCGTCGTCCCCGTTTCCGCCGTCAATCGCTGAATTTGCTTCGTTAGCATTTCATCCATGCCGAAAACAAATCGTTCCCCCGCAAAATTCTGCTCCTCTGGACGCGGGAAATCCGTCGGCAAATCGAGCATAGGGATTTCGCCGGCGAAGCAATCAAGCCAATATTGCTCTAGCTGCTTCAGCCGCTCCTGCTGCTCGGGCGCATGTTGCCAAACGGCAAAATCCTTGTAATGCAGCTTAGGCTCAGGCAGGCTCGCCCCATCGTACAGCTGCGTCAAATCGCGGACGAACAAGCCCATCGAGGTGCCGTCCGATATAATATGATGCATATCGATTAAGAGCAAATGGCGAAATTCCGCAAGCTCAACCAGCTTGGCACGAACAAGCGGCGCCTGATGAAGCGCAAACGGACGAATAAATTCACTAATGATTACCTGCGCCTCGGACTCCGCTGCCTGGACTACATTTAATGGAATGCTTGCATGCTCATTTATGCGCTGTACAATGCGGCCATCGGCCAGCTCAAACGAGGTTCGCAATATTTCATGCCGATTAACCAATTGCTGTAAAGCCGCCTCCAAACGGACTCGATCCAGCTCCCCTTCCAGCAACAGTACAGCAGGGATGTTGTAGCTGATGCTCGCTTCTTCCAATTGGTTCAAAATGTACATGCGGCTCTGCGCCGAGGAGACAGGATAATAGTTCTGATAAGGCGCTTTCTCAATAGGGGCATAGCTTATCTCGCTCCTCCCCCGTTCAGCCGACCGCTTCATTTCTTCCAAATATACAGCAAGCCGCCGAATCGTCGGGCGCTCAAACAGTGTTTTAATGGGAAGCTCGACCTGGCATTTCTGGTGAATTTTCGCCGAGAGCATCATTGCATTGAGCGAATGTCCGCCTACCGCAAAGAAATCATCGTCAATGCCTGGTTTAGCTCCTAGCACCTCCTGCCAAATTTCGCAGAGGAGCTTCTCCTGCTCGCTAACGGGCTCCGCGTATTCTATACCTCCTGTCAGACTCGCATCCGGCTCAGGCAGAGCCCTGCGATCGACTTTGCCATTGGGCGTAAGCGGAAGCTTCTCCAGTTGAATAAAAACAGCAGGCACCATATATTCCGGCAGCGTCCGCAATAACGCCGAACGCAGCTCCACGCCTGATAAATCAAGCGCTCCCGTGAAATAAGCGCATATGTAATTTTGCCCTGCTTCATCCTGCCTCGTCATGACGGCTGCATCGTCTACCTTATCCACCTGCAGGAGCTCGGATTCAATCTCTCCAAGCTCAATTCGAAAGCCGCGTACCTTTACCTGATGATCCATTCGGCCTAAAAATTCGATGTTGCCATCCGGCAGCCATCTTGCCAGATCCCCCGTTAAGTACATCCGCTCACCAGGTGCATAGGGATTGTCTACAAACTTCTCCTTCGTCAAATCTTGACGATGCAAATAGCCGAGCGCTACCCCATCTCCGCCAACGCATAGCTGCCCCGGTATGCCTACGGGCTGAAGCTGGTTGCTGGCATCCAAAATATATGCGGAGGAATGGCCGAGCGGCTTGCCAATCGGAATATGCCCGGTGTATTCCTTCTCGATCAGGAAACAGGTGGAGAAGGTCGTGTTCTCCGTTGGACCATAACCGTTCCATAGCGACAGCTCAGGACACGCATTTCTCACCTGATTGACATGTTTAGGCGACAGCGCATCTCCACCAATAATTAAATGCTGGACGCTTGCGAACATATTCGCATTTTTCTGCGCCAATTGATTGAATAATGGTGAAGTCAGCCACATCGTCGTAATGTTATGCCACCGCAAAAATTGGGCAAATTCCGCTGCATCAAGCAGTACCGATTTGGGGACGGGATGCAAGGATGCCCCATGCAGCAGCGCTCCAAATATTTCAAACGTGCTGGCATCGAAGCTGATTGCCCCTGTCTGTGCCATCTTCATTTTGTCATGGAACGGAATATATCCAGCATTTTTCACCAAGCGAACGACATTTCTTTGTGAAACCATAACGCCTTTAGGCCGGCCCGTCGAACCGGAAGTATACATCACGTAAGCGAGATCATTCGGCAGACACACGGGCATAAGGTTGCCCGAATCCAGCAGCTCGTAAGAAGGGCTGTCAATATCAAATTGTTTATATCCCTGCAAACGGCTGGAAAACGGCTCAGAGGTCAGCACCATAGCCGCGGCGCTGTCCTGCAAAATATAGTTCACCCGATCATCTGGATTGTCGGGATCTATGGGCAAATATGCGCCGCCCGCTTTCAGAATCGCCATAATGCCGACAAACATGTCGATCGATTGCTCCACCATAATGCCTACGACGGTATTAGGCTGCACACCGTTAGTTCGCAGCCATTTCGCTAAGCGATTCGCCTTGGCATTCAGCTCTCCGTACGTCAGCCTGTGATTTTTGAACACGATTGCCAGATGGTCTGGCGTAAGCTCGACCTGCTTCTCGAATAGCTCGCCTATCGTGCTCTCCCGCGGATAATCGGCTTTAGTAGCGTTAAACGTCCTCAGCAGCAGCTTCTTATTTTGATCAGTTAGCAGTTGAAGCTGATTCATCGTTGTTTCAGGTGCGCGAACGAGCAGCTTGGCAAGATGCGTTAAATGTCCAGCCACCTCCTTGACCCACCGATTGTCATACTTGACTGCGTTATACATTAGCTTGAGCGTCCATTGCTTGGCAGGGTGAACGATGAGATTGAAATCATAATTCGTTTGCTCGAATGCCCCTGCCACCTTGACGGCGAAGCCTAACCGCTGCTCTTCTGTCCCATTTTTCAACTGCTGGTCCAATGGATAGTTCTCAAAGGCTACTAGATGGTTGACGAGATGCTGCTTGAGCGCGGTACGCTTCTGAATCTCATACAGCGGGACGTAATCGTAAGGCTCTGCCGCAAGAGCTGCTTGCTGCATCGTTTGCATTAGCTCGCTGAAAGGGGCGTCTTGCCCGATTCGCAAGCGCATAGGGACCGTATTGATAAACAAGCCAACCATGCTTTCAATGCCAGGAATGGCAGAAGGCCGTCCAGACACTACCGTGCCAAATACGACATCATTCGTATTATTGAATTTGCCCAGCAATAGACCCCACATCGCTTGCAGCAGGTTCGGAAGGGTCACCTGATAGCGGCCTGCCAAGTCGGTTAGCGCTTGAACCTGCTCCTCTTGCCAAATGACGGCAACCTCTTCGCTGACGTAGCTGGCGGCGTTCGCCGCAGCAGAATGGTTCCAGTGCGGAACAGAGGCAGGCTGCTCGAAATCAGCCAAAGCCTGCTCCCAATAGGCGTAAGCCTCGTCCTTGTCCTGCTTTTCAAGCCATTTAATATAATCGGCGTACGGCTTTTCAATTGCTCCAGGCAGCGGCAGCCCGCTGCGAAGAGCTTCATAATTTTCAAATAGACGCTTCATCAGAACGCCCAGGCTCCAGCCATCCAATAAAATATGATGATTGCTCCAAATCAAGTGGTAAGTGCTGTCCGTCAGTTGAAATACAGCGATTCTCAGCAGCAAATCCTTCGCCAAATGAAAGCCCTTCGCCTGATTATCCCGCTTGAAGGACGCAAGACGCTGCTGCTGGCGATCTGGCTGCAAATGAGCTATATTTTCAAAATAAACCTCTGCTTTACGCTCTCCTAGCACGATTTGCCGCGGGCGCTGCAGCTGCTGATGGACAAATACCGTTCGTAAAATATCGTAGGTACGGATTAAATAATCCACGCTTTGCTCAAGTAAGGCTACATCCAGCTCGCCCATAAGCTCCAGCTCCAATTGGGTAAAATAAGAGCTGGAATCCGGTTCCAGCATTGCATGATAAAGCATGCCTTCCTGCATCGGTGTTAATGGATATACTTTTTGAATTTTAGGCTGAGTCATAGGCCACCGCTTTCATTAGATAGTAAATTTTTCAGTGCCGCTTGCCGTCGCTTGCTTAAATCATTTGCAGCAGGTTATCCAGCTCTTCCAAAGTGAGCTCATCGTCCCCCAGATCGCTCGGCGTCAGCTCGCCGCCCTTCTGGCTGATGCAATGCTCGATGAGGCGCAGCAGTGCAGCTTGTATCCTCTCGCTAAATGAAACCATCGTCTGCTCCTCAAACTCCAGCCCGTTATATGCGATCGTCACGCTCAACACATCCCCTTCAATGAAGCCGATCACATCGATTGCCGTTACCCTCTCCGTATTTGGGCTGAGCGGATTCCCAGGCGATAATGGAGAGCGGCCAAATAGGCCTGATTCCGTCATCTCATCAAACTGCCCCAAATAGTTAAAGCTGATCTCCGGTTTGGAGGAGAAGGCGAGCCCCGCTTTATGCCCATCAGCTGCCAAATATCGCAGCAGGCCATAGCCGATTCCCTTATGGGGAATATGGCGCAAATCTTCTTTCACCCGTTTTATTTGATAGGCTATATCATCCGTATAACTCATATCGAGCACAACTGGATATTGGGAGGTGAACCAGCCTACCGTACGTGATACGTTAATAGCTTCCACTATTTCTTCGCGCCCGTGGCCCTCCATGTTAAGAAGAATTTGATTATGCTCGCTCCACTCCTTAACAGCCAGGCCGAGCGCAGTAAGCAATATATCATTCATTTCGGTGCGATAGGTCAGATGGACACTGGTAGTCAACTGCTTCGTCTCGTTCTCGCTGAGCGAAAAGGCAGTTGTCCGCGTATGCCGCATGCGCTGATCCGTCGCAGCATGGTCTTTGGGCAGCGGGTTTACCGCAATACTCTCCAGCTGCTTCCAATACTCTTTTTCCTTAAGCAGCGCTTTGGAATTTGCATATAGCTGCAGCTGAGAGGCCCATTCTTGATAGGAGTGTGTTTTGTCCGCAAGCACGATGGTTTCTCCCTTGGAGGCCTGTAAATAGCCTATCGCGAAATCCTCCAGCAAAATGCGCCATGATACGCCGTCTACGACCAAATGATGAATGACCAGCAGCAGATGATCACCTTGACTCGTTTGAAAAATGGCTGCTTTCAGAAGGGGCCCGTTATGCAGATCAATACTTGCATGAATCCGCTCTGTCTCCAGCAAAATAGCTTGCTCAAGCTCTTCCGCAGCGACAGCCCCCGGCCTAATCACCTCCAGCTTCACTGCACAATCGGCTGGTTTGCCATTATGCTGAGCAATTGCTTCGTTTCCTTCCTGCGTGAATACGATGCGAAGCGCATCGTGATGCTCCATAATCGCGCCAAGCGCCTGCTCGGTAAACTGCGGATCCAAGCCCGATGCAGCGTGCAGCATGACGGACTGATTCCAGTGGTGCTTGTCCGTAAAGTCCCGTTCGAAAAACCACTTTTGCACAGGCGTTAAGGCTACTTCTCCCTCAACGGCACCTTGATCCACTTGTCCCCCTGCTATCACTTGCAAGTAGGAGCTCACCTGTTCAATGGTTGGGTGCTGGAATAAATCCTTCATCTCAAGCTTCCATCCATGCTTGTATAATCGATTCGCCATTTGAATGGATCTAATGGAATCCCCACCCAAGGAGAAGAAGTTGTCACTGATTCCGATGCTTGAAGCGCCAAGTACCTCCTGCCAAACTTGTACTAGCAATTCCTCCTGTGCATTCCGTGGCGCCTTATAGTCCGCTGCTCCGTTATCAAGCACTGGCTGCGGCAGCGACTTGCGATCTACCTTGCCGTTAGGCGTGAGCGGGAGCCTATCCATATTCACCCAATATTTCGGAACCATGTAGGCGGGTATGCTTTGAGCCAGATCTGCTCTCCATTGTTCGGAATCGAGCTGTGAATCGTTAATCGGAACGACATAACCGCATAGCGCCGTGTCTCCCTGGGCATCCTGCACCGCTACGACTGCTGCCGCCTGTACATGCGGATTTCGAAGCAAATGTGCCTCAATCTCGGATATCTCGATTCGATAACCACGAACCTTCACCTGTTGGTCGATCCGTCCACCGTATTCTATGCTGCCATCCGCTTGCCATCTGCCGGAATCGCCGGTGCGATACATCCGCTCGCCAGGCTGAAAAGGATCGGGAACAAAACGCTGCTCCGTCTCCTCAGGGCGGTTCATGTATCCACGAGCCAGCCCGCTGCCTGCAATCCATATTTCTCCGAACGTACCGATCGGCTGCAGCTGTTGGTCAGGACCGAGAATATAGATGCGCGTGTTGTCAATTGGCATACCGATTGGCAGCGCCTGTGCCATAGGAGGAATGGCGATGCTGGTTGCTACGACGGTATTTTCGGTTGGCCCGTAATTATTGACAAGCGTGTATGCATGCGGAGCAAGACGCTTCAGCTTATCGCCTCCAGTCAGCAGTACACGCAAGGACCGATTATCCAGCTCCATAAATTGCTCACAGATTTGCGTCGGCAAAAATGTAATCGATATATGATTTTGCTCGAAATAAGCATTAAGCTGCATCATATCAAGGCGAAGAGCCTCATCAATGACATGAACCTGCGCTCCGGCCAGCCAATACGGGAACATTTCCCACACGGAGGCATCAAACCCGAATCCGGCATATTTAGCACTGCGATCCAAATCAGTAACGAAGAAAGCTTCATTATGCCAATAGCATAGGTTCACAAGTGATTGATGCTCAATCATCACTCCCTTAGGCTGGCCCGTCGTCCCCGAGGTATAGATGATATAGGCTAAATGGTTCGGGCCTGTCGCGGTTTGCGGGTTTGCTTCCTCGCTGAGATCCGTTGTATCTGCCCAGCAGCCGCACTCCCCATCCAGCAAAATCACCTCTCCATTAAAGATAGCCGGAACAGATGACGTCGTTTGCGTCAGCAAAATCGCAGCTCCGCTGTCCGCGAGCATATAGGCAATGCGTTCCTCCGGGTATTCAGGGTCGATCGGCACAAACGCGCCGCCCGCCTTAAGAATGGCAAGCACACCGGCAGCCATTTCTAGCGAAGGCTTGGACATAATGCCAACTGGCTTATCCGCGCCAATTCCTTTAGCTATCAGTACTCGTGCTAAGCGATTTGCTCTCGCATTCAGCTCCAGATACGTCCACTTCCGTCCATTGAATATGACGGCGTGCTGACTTGGTGTTCGCAGAACTTGCAGCTCGAACAATTGCTGAACCGTATAATGCTGTGGATAGTGGACAGCCGTATCATTAAATTCAACTAATAACCGTTCCCGCTCCGCTTCAGGAAGCATGCTCGCATCTTTAAGCAGAATACCGGATTCGGCTGTTATATGGCGGACCAGTTCGGTGAAATAAACGCTCCAGCGCTTTATCGTCTCCTGTTTGAACAAGGCGGTGTTGTAAATAAAGCGGCATTCAATAATACCGTCTTCCTGTTCTACTGCGCTTAAGGTTAAATCGAATTTAGCCGTCTTGTCCTCGAACGGATAAAGCTCCAGACGCATGCCCTCCAGGCTCAAATGCTGCGTTTCCAGCATTTGCAGATCAAACATGGCGTCGAACAATGGATTGCGGCTCATATCCCGCTGCAGCTTAACCTTTGCCACCAGCTCCTCGAATGGGTAGTCCTGATTCTCCAATGCGCCAAGTGCCATTTGTCTTACTTCCTGCAAGTAAGCCGCAAACGATTTATCGCCGTTCGGAAAACTGCGCACAGCGAGTGTGTTGATGAACATGCCTACAAGGCTTGACAGATCCGCATGTGCTCTGCCAGCAATCGGCGAGCCGACCACGATGTCCTCCTGCCCGCTCAGCTTGGACAAGAACAAGCTATATGCTGCAAGCAGCGTCATATGCAGTGTCGTGCCTGCCGCTTGGCCCAAGCGATGAAGCGCCTCGGTCAGCTCGGGATTTAAATGAAACGCAACCTGCTCGCCTTCAAAGCTTTGAATGGAAGGACGGCTGCAATCGGTCGGCCATTCTAGCACCGGAGGCTCTTCAGCAAATTGCTCCAGCCAATAGCTTTCTTGTTTCCCGTAAGCTTCCGTCTGCAGAAATGACTGCTGCCAAACCGCATAATCTTTATATTGAATGCGCAGCGGTTCAAGCTGCTTACCGGCATACAATTGGGTCAGATCCTCAAGCAGCAATCCAACGGACATACCGTCAGAAATAATATGGTGCATATCAAACAGCAGCAGATGCTCCTCTTCCGACAGCTTTACAAGCATAGCTCGAACAAGCGGCGCCGTATTCAAGGAGAATGGACGGATAAACGCTTTAATTATTTGCTGTATATCAGCATCAGCAGCTTTGGAAGCAGCATCAACAGCAGATGTTGCTATAGCAGCAGCTTCGTCTGCTTCATGGAAAACGATAGAAAAATCCACTTCCTCATGGATGCGCTGCACCGGCTTTCCAGAGTCCGTTATTTCAAACGATGTGCGAAGTGCCTCATGCCGCTGCACGAGCGACCTAATGGCCGTTTCCAGCTGCTCCTTGTCAAGCAGCCCCTTGAGCTTCAGCACGGTTGGCATGTTATAGCTTTGCTCCGCGCCTTCGAGCTGCTGAAGCACGTATAATCTTCTCTGGGCGGAGGATGCAGGATAAACCTCCTGAGTCCCAGCAGCAGTTATTGCTGCATAATGCTGCTCCCCTGCTTGCAATACAGTTTGCGACACAACAACCGCCAAGCTTGCTATCGTTGGTGCCTGGAATAGCACCCTAAGCGGCAGCTCGACCTTCATAACTTGATGGATATGCGCGAGCAGCGCCATCGCTTTAAGGGAATGCCCGCCCAGCTCGAAGAAATTATGCTGTACGCCAATCGGCTCTATACCTAGAACCTCCTGCCATATTGTTACAAGCTGCTTCTCGGTCTCATTGCGTGCAGCTTCATAGTTCACACTGGATATGGCGCCAAGATCTGGCACAGGCAGCGCCCGGCGATCGACCTTCCCGTTGCCAGTAAGCGGCAGCTCATCCAGCTGTATAAAGACAGACGGCACCATGTAGGCTGGCAGCTCCTTCGCCGCTAGCTCTCCTAATTCGCTGTTTGAAATCGGCAGATCAGTGACGACATAGGCACAAAGCAGCTTATCGCCTACTGCTGTATCTACAGCAAGCACAATAGCCTCCCGTATCGCCTCCGCCCTGCGCAATTGATGCTCAATTTCGCCTAATTCAATGCGCTGTCCGCGAATTTTAATCTGCTGATCGATGCGCCCAATAAACTCAATATTTCCATCTGGCAGCCATCGGGCTAAATCGCCTGTACGGTAAAGCCTGCCCGCATCCGCAAAGAGATGTGGAACAAACTTTTCAGCAGTCAGCTCTGGGCGGTTCGCATAACCGAGCACAAGCCCATCGCCCCCTACACACAGCTCCCCAGCTGCGCCAATCGGCTGAAGCTGGTTAAAGGCATCGACGATATATACGCTCGTATTGCTTACAGGTCGGCCGATTGGAATAGCTGCAGCCTCATCTGCTACTGCGTCTACTTCATAGTAAGTAGTGAAAACCGTGCTTTCCGATGGCCCATACATATGCAGCAGCTTTCCTGGTCCCGCAGCCTGAACCGCTTTGCGCACATGCTCAACCGATGCCCGCTCCCCGCCAAACAGCACTTTGCGAATGCCGCAAATGCTGGCCGGATGAATATCGACAAGCAGATTGAACAACGCCGTTGTAATCATAAGCACCGAGATTCGTTCCTGTTCAATAACCTGCGGCAATCTGGAAATGTCCAGTATAGTGTCCTTGCTGGCAAGCACCAGCTTGGAGCCATGCAGCAGGGAGCCGAACATATCAAACATAAAAGCGTCAAATACGTAATTAGAAAGCGACAGGAATACGTCCTGCGCAGATATGGATAAATAATTCGTATTTATGACCGTCCGGATGATGTTGGCATGGGTTACCATATTCCCTTTAGGCGTACCTGTCGTTCCTGATGTATAAGTCAGATTGGCGAGCATTCCCGAGCTGATTGGAATGTCCAAATTGGAAGCATCCCCTTCGTACAAATTCGCATTATCAGCAGCTATGCAGCCCCCGGCAAAATCAAGATTTTCCACCTCAGACAGCAAGGCATGCTCCGTCAGCAGCAAAACGGCTTCGCTATCGGCTAGCAAATATTTCATTCGCTCCTGCGGATGCTCGGGATCAATGGGAACGTATGCGCCGCCCGCCTTCAAGATTGCGAGAATGCCGATGACCATTTCGGCCGAGCGATGTGTCCATACAGCCGCTACTTTTCCAGGGCGCACGCCCCGGGAATAAAGCGTTCTGGCCAGCTGATTCACCCTGCTATTTAGCTCCTGATAAGTAAGTTCCGTTTTGCCAAATACGAGCGCCGTGCGATCAGGCGTCCTGTTCACCTGCTGCTCAAAAAGCTCGACGAGCGTGCTTTCCTTAGGATAGACGGTTGCTCGTGGATTAAAGCCAGCAACCAGCTGCTCCTTCTCCTCCATTAGCAAAATATCCACTGCTCCCAGCTTCAGCGAAGGCTGGTTTGCAATCTCCTCAAGCAGCTTCACATAATGCGTAAGCAGCTGATTGATCGTAGTCCGTCCATACAGCTTAATGCTGTAATCCATATCTAGCGTAATGCTGTCTAATTCTTCTTTCGCCTGCAGCGTCAAATCGAATTTAGCCACATGAACGTTCGTCTCCTGAATGGACATGCGCAAATTCCCAAGCACCGGAAGCCCCTCATAGGCATTCTGCAAAATAAATATCGTATCAAAAAGTGGATTGCGGCTCATATCTCTCGGCAAATGAAGCTTTCCCACAAGTCTCTCGAACGGATAGTCCTGATGCTCAAAAGCATCAAGCACATTGCTGCGCACCTGTTGCAGCAGTTCACCGAAGGAGCCTTGGCGGTTAATCTCCGTCCGAATCGCCAATGTTTGAATGAACATTCCGACGATTCCATCCAGCTCTGCATGGTTTCTTCCCGCTACAGGCGTCCCGATTACCAGCTCCTCCTGCCCCGTATATTTGGCGAGCGCAGCATAATAAGCTGCAAGCAGCACCATATACAGCGTCGCCCCGCTTTCCTCTGCCAGCTTGTTCAGCTTATCCTTGAGCCTGCGATCAAGCATCGCTGATACTCTGTCGCCTTCGAAGCTCTGTACAGCCGGTCGCGGATAATCGGTTAGCAGCTGCAGCACAGGCAGCTCTCCAGAAAGCTTATCCAGCCAGTACTTTTCTTCCTTCAAGTAGCCCGTTTCCGCCTGCTTCGCTTGCCATACGGCGTAATCCTTATATTGCAGCCTAAGCTCTGGCAGCTTCTCTCCAGCATAAAGCTGAGACAGCTCCTTCAAAATAATGCCAATTGAAACTCCATCAGAAATCAAATGATGCATATCAAAAAGCAGCAAATGCTCGTCCTTGGAAAGCGGCTGAAGCTCTGCTCTTATTAATGGCGCCACACCGAGGTCAAAGGGGCGGACGAACGCGCTCAGTGCTGCTTGGGCAGACTGTCCCCCGGACTTTTTCACCGTGATGACAAACGGAGCAGAAGCATGGATGGTCTGCACAGGAACACCCTGTAGAACCGAGAAAGAGGTACGCAGCGCTTCATGCCTCTGAACGAGCTGTCCAAAAGCGTCCTTTAAGCGCGGAATGTCTATATCCCCTTCCAGCAGCACTGCAGCCGGCATATTGTATCCGATTCCAGCTGACTCTAGCTGGCTAACGATGTACACCCGCTGCTGCGCAAAAGAGAGCGGATACGTTTCATTGGATTCCGCGCACTCTATCGCAGTATACGTTGAACGCTCAGCCTCCCCGATATATTGCGCCAGCGCATAGACGGTTGGGCTCTCGAACAACACCTGCAGCGGAATGGCTGCGCCAAACTTCTGATGTGCCCGTGCCAGCATCTCCATCGCCTTAAGCGAATGTCCCCCAAGCTCGAAGAAGGAGTCATATAAACCAATCCGCTCTACTCCAAGAACAGCCTGCCAAATTTGCGCGAGCTGTACTTCTAATTCCAATGCCGGAGAGGCATAATCGCTGTCGCTGATCGACATAACCACTTGAAGCAGCAGCTTCTTGCGGTCCACTTTACCGCTTGAGGTTAGCGGAATCTGATCCAGCTGCGCAAAATAAGACGGTATCATATACATAGGCAGCTGTTTGGATAAAAATTCTCTTAACTCCGCGATGGATAGCGTTTCCTCTGCTGCATTCAACACCACATAAGCGCAAAGCTCTTCTGAACGAAGCAGTACAACTGCCCTGCTGATCTTCTCATGCTTCTGCAAAGCAGCAGCTATTTCTCCAAGTTCAATCCGGTACCCGCGGATTTTCACCTGATCGTCCTGCCGTCCCAAAAATTCAAGCATGCCATTAGGCTTCCAACGAGCCAAATCGCCTGTTTTAAAAAGTCTTTCTCCGGGTACATAAGGATTGTCTATGAATGTCTCAGCCGTTAATTCCGGCAAATTCAAATAGCCGCGCCCGACGCCAGCCCCGCCGATGTACAGCTCGCCCGCTGCACCTGCTGGCTGCATTCTTCCATTAGCGTCGAAAATATACAATCGGTTGTTTCCAAGTGCGCGCCCAATAGACAGATAAGCGCTATCCAATTCTAATTCCATATCGGGCCGCGCTATATGCAGGGCGGAAGCGTCAACGCAGCATTCCGTTGGCCCATAGACATTCGTAATCGTTGGCAGCCGTGCTGCTGCTCCACTTGCCTTAAAATGTTTGGCAAATTCTCGTATCGTCGCATGCGGAAGCGCCTCGCCGCCAATCAGCATATGCGCAAGCTTAATACCGTCCAGCTGTTTTGCAGCAAGCAGCATTTGCAGATGTGCCGGTGTACCATCCGCCACATCAATCTGTTTGCTTCGGTAATAATCCGCTAAGGCTTGTCCGCTTGTAAGCGATGCTTTAGGAATAATGTGCAACGTATGCCCTAGCAGCAGCGCTGCAAAAATTTGCTGTACGGACGCATCAAAATGGAATGGAGCAACGAGTGACAGCTTTAAGCCCGGTCCATACTGCTCGTACACAGAGCTGTGCAAAGCTGTAATTAGATGAGCGACTTGAAGATGCTCAATCATGACGCCCTTCGGGTTGCCGGTTGTGCCGGATGTATAAATGATATAAGCCAGATGATGGCTGCTCACTGGCTCATCCAAATTGCTGCATTCCCCATAGAGCAGCGTAGCCTTATCCAGAACTAATACGTCTATTGCATCAGGCACAGTCAGGCTTTCCAGCAAATTCGGCTCGGTTAGCAGCATCTTGGCTCCCGAATCCTGCAGCATAAACTGGATTCTTTCTTGCGGGAAGTCGGGATCCATCGGCACATAGGCGCCGCCTGCTTTCAATACCCCCATAATAGCTGTAATAATCTGCTTTGATCGTCCCATGCATATGGCTACTGGCGTATCGGGCCCAACACCTTTGGCTTTTAAAATCCGCCCTAATCGATTGGAACGCTCATTCAGCTCCTTGTAGGTCAGTTCCCCTTCTTCATCAACTACAGCTGTCTGCCATGGCAGGATCGCCGCCTGCTGCTCAAATAGCCCATGAAGCATCTGATCATTGGGAACGTTTAAATGCACATTACCCGCTTGCGCCAGCAGCTTGCGCTTCTCCTCCAACGTACAAATCTCCAGCTCGCCAATTGCTTTTGCGGGATCATTGAGCGCATCTTCAAGCAAAACGAGGATGCCATTGTAAATATGATCCACTTCTTCCTTCGCAAACAGCTCTGTACGGTAATCCATGTCTATCGTTATCTGGCTTGTATCCCAGCGCTCCTTCACATGGATGGAAATATCATTGACTTCATGCTCGCTGAATAGAGGTTCGATTATGAACGACAAGCCCTCCTTCTGCTCCCAATTCATCACCTGGTATTCGAGTGATAAGCCAAATAATCTTCCTGCCTGACCATGAAGCTCCCGTAAATCATTCACCAGCACATTATAGGGGTATTTCTGATGGCGAATAAGCGTTAGTTGATCCTTCATCCGCTGCTGCACAAAACGGAGAAAATCTTGACTCTCATCGACATATGCGCGCATTGGAATGGTGGAGACAAACATGCCAAGCATCTGCTTTTCCTTCTTGCTCGTCCGATTTCCCATAAACGTTCCAAGTACTGCTTCCTGCTCCCCTGTTATCCGGTACATATAGATGTACAGAAGCGACAGAAACAAAGACAGCATGCTCACGCTGTTATCCTTGCAGAAATGCTGAAGCTTGTGCTGGAGCGGCTGCGGAAGCACTTGTGAAAACCGCGCTGCTTCCGTACGTATGCGATTGATGTCACATTGCTTTAGCGATGTGGACTCTGGAAGAGCCTTGAACTGCATATTCCAATAATTTTTATCCTTCTGAAAGCGATCGGACTGTTCATATTCCAGCTCGCTTTCTATGTAATCCGCATACGAAATTTGCTGCGGCAGCAGCTTGCCGCTATCAAGTACCAGTTCCAGGTAGCCGTCAATAATTTGGTTCCCCATTAAGACGTTCGAGATGCCGTCAGAAATAATATGGTGGATTTTGGAGAACAGCCAAATCTCCCTGCTGCTTATTTTGAATAGACGAAAATAAAATAAAGGACTATCATAAAGCGGCATTGGTGTACGCGCCTCTGCCTGCCCCCAAGCCATAATAGCTTCCATGTCTCCAGCTTCGCTGAAATCAGCCGTTTCTAGTTCAAATGGTGCATATTCAGCTATATATTGCTTGGGCTCTTCACCGCTGCTGCCACTCCCGGCTATTCTAAGCCTCAAAGCATCATTGCTGCGAACAACCTGCTGGATTACGTTTATAAGCCTGGTGTTATCCATTCCCTCATGCGATCTAAGCTTGAGAAACCCGCTCAAATTGGCCATACTGGTCCCGGGGTAAAACTGCTCGGTATACCAAATTCGTTTTTGCGCATGTGTTAATGGATAATAAAAACGTTTCATCTAATTACCCCCAATAACTTGTTTTGATAAATAAAAAACTGCCCGGATGTTGGACAGTCTGCTCCCATTTTCCGGCAACCTGTCAACCGTAGCATCGTCTGATGCCTTAGGCCATGGCTTTGCGTCCCTATGTTTCCATAGGTATGCCTTTATCCATTTTATGTTTGTTTTATTCCATTCCTAATCTATAAACAATCCATTCGGCAAATAGTTACGTTTTTTTACATTTTTTTATATTTTCATTCGACAAAAAGTTTTTGGGAGAGGGGTCCTATGAAAATGAAGAGGATGAAAGTCTATGGGAGGAATCGAAACGGGGCTTGGCTAGAACGAAATAACCCTGCGCAGATGAATTCGCGGATTAATAAGGAGGATATACCCATGACTGAGCCACAGTTCTCATAGATAATAGCAATTTGCTGCTTTAAATCTAGCTGTGCAGATTCATCTTCTTTAATTCGTTAAACTATGAAAATTTTAAAGCAAAAAAACCGCCATTTAGGCGGCATGGCGGCATATTGGTTATTCATTTACGATGCAATGTAAAAAAGAAGCTTGTTCCCCTATCGTTCGATTCGACCGCAATCGTCTCCTTTAATTGCGTGAGAATTTCCTTGGCGAGCGAAAGCCCAAGCCCCGTTCCCATTCCCGTGTGCGACTTGTCAGACTTATAAAAACGGTCAAACACGTAAGGGAGCTCCTCTTCGTCGATTCCAATACCCGTATCAGAAATCGAAATCGTAATGGCATCCTCTTCCCAAGTCGCATTCAGGATGACCGAACCATCCGGTTCCGTAAATTTCAAGGCATTATCCAGCAAAATAGTGAGCACTTGTTCTACCCGATCCGCATGCCCAAAAAAATCCGGCATCGTGGAAGCTTGCTTCGTAATTATAAAATGAACCCCCATTTCTTCTGCAAGAACGGAAAAGCGGCCGTGCACTCTTTCTATGATGGGTTTTGCCTGAATCACTGATTTCATCATAGCAGACGAGCCCGATTGCAGCCGGGAGAGCTCCAGCATGTCGTCGATTAGCCGCTGCAGTCGAATGGATTCACGCAAAATCGCATGATAAAACCGTTGCTTTCCTTCCTCGTCATGAAGCATTTGATCACAAAGTGTTTCACTCATAGCACGAATTGATGCCAGCGGCGTTCTGAGCTCATGCGTAACATTTGCAACATAATCGCGCCTTACTTGCTCTAATCGTACAGCTGCTTGATGGTTGTGTTCCAATTTGGATGTTAATATGTTCAACGAATGAGAGAGTTCCCCTAATTCGCCATAACCGTTCTCAGGAACTCTAACCTCATAATTTCCGCTTGCCATCGCTTCGGATGCATGCGTCATAACCCGTATTGGCATTAACATAGGTTTGATGATTCGATAAATAATATAAAGCGTGAGGATAAGAGCCGTGCTGGCCGACAAAGCTAACGTAAAATAAAACCCTGTCCGAGCGCTAGTAAAATCTGAAACGGGCTTCAGTAGAAAAAGGCCGCCGATTACATGACCGCTGCTCCTGATAGGCTCACCAATAACAATCGAATAACCACCCATCTCATCGGACTGCGTTATTGTCGCAACTTGAGCTCCCGTAAGAACCTTGCTAATGAAAGGTTTCACCACCGTGTGGATGTCCGCCTCCGAGAAAGGAAGCTGCGGCTTCATGTCAGCAATCAAATCATGCTCCAACACGTCCATTTCTTTGGAATAAAGATCGAAAGCTTTAAGAATAAAGCCTTGATCCTTTAAGTAAGTAGAAGCATGTCCACCCGCCCCAATCTCCTTTGCAATCGTTTCTAATTGTGGCTGAAGTTCCGTCAATTTATTATTTAAAAAATAAGATTCAAGTGCTTCTCTCCCGATAATGACGGATATCGCAAAGGTCAGTATAAGAACGGTAGCTATAGAAATAAATAATTTCCTCAATAATGACTGCTTCATCCAAGCACCTCAAACTTGTAGCCTACGCCATAAATGGATTTTAAGCTCCAGCCTGCGCTTTCCTCCGGAAGTTTTTTTCTCAGCCGTTTGACATGCGTATCGACAGCCCGGGTATCTCCAAGGTAATCGTACCCCCAAATCGAAGTCAAAATTTGTTCTCGACTTAACACTTTGTTCGCATGAGTGGCTAGCAAATACAAAATTTCGATTTCTTTTGGTGTAGACGGGATGACTTTACCATCAATCGATAGCTCATACCCTTCCAAATCAATGCGAAGCTGTTCGCATTCATAAATTTTGTTTTTTTCGGAAAAGGTTTCGTTCGGGGTAATCCTTCTTAATATCGTTTTTATACGAACTACAACTTCTCTAGGGGAAAATGGCTTTACAATATAATCATCGGCTCCAATTTCCAAGCCAATAATTCTGTCCACTTCTTCTCCTCTAGCAGATAACATAATAATGGGAACTTGGCTGTCTTTCCTTAATTGTTTGCATACTTCCGTCCCGAATAGCTCTGGCATCATAATGTCTAATATAATCAAATCCGTTTTTTTGCTCCATGCGAGCGTAAGCGCCTCTTTACCGTTGTAGGCCGAACTGTACGTCATCCCCTCCGCCTGAAGATAGGCACCTATCGTTTCGTGTACAGCCGGGTTGTCGTCGCATATTAAAATGTGAGCGGGGTTTGCCATCTGTCTTCCTCCGTCTCTTCCCAATCAGATTGCAATACGAACTTGTTGATGAATACAAAAACGGAGCTATCCCTGAGGTCATTTTTTGACCTTTTGAGATAGCTCATATTGACGGCTTAATCCTTCAAGCATGAGTTTATGCTGTGCACTATGAATGAGTATTAATTAGATTGCGCTCACTTCATGTATTTATCCAAAAATTCAAACACCAGCTCTACATTTTGCTCTTCGTCGAACTGCGATCCTCCATGCTGCGCACCATCGAGAAGTGTCAGCGTCACTTTGTCTTGACCGAGAACACTTTCTAATTTGGAGGCGAAATCTACGGATTGCTGCGTAGGAACGTTAGCGTCTGCTGTTCCATGCTCAATGAAAAAGGGTGGATCATCAGCTGTGATGTAGGTTTCAGGGTTGGCGGCAGCTACAAGATCAGGCGCTTCCGTAATCAGTTGTCCAATATATTTGGATTCCGCTGAATTTGCCGAGCTTGTCTGGCCCATCATAGGGGTAATTCCCGATTCGTCAAACTGTTCGTCAAATTTAAGGAAGTTGATAGGTCCGAACCAATCTACAACGGCTGTCAGTTTATCTGAAACATCGGGATATCCCAGCGAGTCATCATAAAGCTCATTCGTTCCGCTTGTTGTACCCGCGAGCGATGCCAAATTACCGCCAGCGGAATCTCCCCATGCGGCGATTTTATCCGCATTCAACTGGTATTTGTCCGCATTGGCACGAATGAATCGGATCGCGGCTTTGACGTCGTTGATGGCTGCCGGGAATGTCTCTTCTCCAGACATTCGATATTCGACCGTCACTACAGCGTAACCATGGTTAACACCCTCCAGCATGGACGCAAGATCACCTCCTGTACGATTCCCCATCATAAATCCGCCACCATGGATGGCAATAATAACAGGAAACGGGCCTTCCCCTTCGTTAGGCAAATAAATATTCAGCTTTTGATTTTCCGATTGATTTGCATATGAAACATCTAGGAACTGTGTCGCAATCGTTGAGGCATCAAAGGAACCTCCGCCAAGTCCGCCTCCTGGTCCTTCTCCCATAGGAGGCAGCCCTTGGCCATCAGTTGGTATCGTCCCTTCGGCTATAGAAGAAGCCGCTTGGCTAGTGTTTGTATCCCCGGCCTGTACGTTGCTTTCTTGCTTTGTTCCTGAGCATGCTGCAAGTGCGGCAGTCAACAATATGCTGGCGCTAATGATCAGCATCGTTCTTTTCATTTTACAATCGCCTCCATCACTTTTCATCGTTATGTTCTGTCTTGCAATTACATCATAACGTTCGTTTGTGGCGAAAATATGGCGCAAATCAGAACCCATTCGCACATTTTCTCTTTCCGTGCGCTGACGCTAAAACTATTTAGTAGCAAATCGCCGCGCGATCGCTACACAAAGCACGACACCAATATTCACAATAAAGATTGGCCAGCCAATGGATTCGTGCAGAACGAGTGCAGCAAGCAGCAGGCCGAAGAAAGGCTGAAGGAGCTGCAATTGGCCAACCGCGGCTATTCCGCCTTGGGCAAGACCCCGATACCAGAATACAAAGCCGATGAGCATGCTGAACAAGGAAACATAAACAAGGCTAATGAAAGAGGAAACGGAAATACCCGACCACGATGCTGGCATGTAATAAAACGAGAGCAGCAACATAACGGGAAGCGAAAGCACGAGCGCCCATGAGATTACCTGCCAGCCGCCTAGCGTGCGTGAGAGCCTTCCCCCTTCCGCATAACCGTAGCCGCAGACGATAATTGAAGCCAGCATCAAGGCATCGCCGGCAGGAGAAGAGCTCCCGCCTTCCATTAAGGCGAATCCTGCTACTAGAAAGCTGCCTAAAGCTGATAATATCCAAAAAGCTGGCCGAGGGCGTTCACCCCCGCGCAATACACCAAAAATAGCCGTCGATAGCGGCAGCAGCCCAATATAAATAATGGCATGCGCGGATGTGGCATACTGAAGCGCCAAGGCTGTCAGCAGCGGGAAACCTACCACCACGCAGAGTGCTACTAATAACAGGGGAACGATGTCGCTGCGGACAGGCCGTTGCTGCCGGAAGATGAGGAGCAGCGCTCCAGCTAATACACCAGCAATTGCGGCTCGGCATACGGTGAGGAAAATCGGATCAAAATCCATTACAGCCAACCGTGTGGCGGGCAGCGAGCCGCTGAAAATAAGTACGCCCAGGAAACCATTGATCCAGCCGCTAGTTGTTTTGTTCATTACAATCACCTCAAAAAAAATTTTGTGCAAAAATGCATACGGTACTATTTTCGTATGAATATGTGTATTATATTAGATACAAAATACGATGTATATTGATCATTTATTCATCTGTAAGGGTACAGAAAACAGATTGATTCATACAAGCTGGAGGTTTATTTATGAAAAATAAAAAACAAGCGATTGTTGAAAGCATCCGCTCGGACATCGTTAACGGCCTCATCAAGCCCGGTCAGAAGCTGCCTTCTATCCGTGTGCAAAGCCAAAGATTCGACTGCAGTCTCAACACCATCATTGCTGTTTATCAGGAGCTTGAAAATCACTATCTCATTTATTCTCGTCCGAAGAGTGGTTATTTTGTCGTGGCCCAAGAAGCGCTCCTTCCCCTGCTGAAAACAAAACGAATCGATTTTGCATCAGCTGCCCCTGATCCCGAGACGATACCGCAAGTCGACTTTCGCCAATGCTTGAATAAAGCAATGGAATTATTTGAGACTTCCATATTTACATATTCAGATCCTCAAGGCTTGCTTTCTCTTCGCCAGGAGATCGTGAAGCTGTTTCAGCAGCAGCAGGTTTTCCCTTCGGCCCAGCAAATTTTTGTGTTTTCAGGCGCTCAGCAGGCGCTTCATCTTCTAGCAGGGATGCCTTTCCCAAATGGCAAAACGAACATTCTCGTCGAGCAGCCCACGTATTGGGGAATGCTTGCTGCACTTAAGACACATAGGCAAACCGTCATCGGTATTGAAAGAACGGCAGATGGGATAGATTGGGAGACGTTGGAGCGCCATTTTCAAAGCAATATGATCAAGTTCTTCTATACCATTCCGCGATTCCATAATCCATTAGGCACTTCATACACAGCGGAAGAAAAGCAGCGATTGGCAGAGCTTGCCAAAGCCTATGATGTTTATATCGTTGAGGATGACTACTTGGCTGATTTGGAAACAAACAGCAAAGAAGACCCCATTCACGCTTATAATGGGGCTAGCCATGTCATCTATCTCAGAAGCTTTTCCAAAGTCATGCTGCCCGGATTAAGGATTGCCGCTGCCGCTGTACCCGATTCTTTTATTCCGCTGCTTCAATGGCATAAACATACGGCTGACCTAAGCACCTCGGTGCTTTCCCAAGGAGTGCTTGAAATTTATATGAAGTCAGGCATGTATGCTCATCATGCAAAGCAGATGAAATCCTTATACAATCATCGGATCAACTACCTAAAAGAAGTTTCACAGCGACTATTGCCCAAAGAATGTTTATATACGATCCAATCTTGTGGGGGCTATTTGCTTCCATTCACCTGGAGGACTCCATTCATACAGAAGATTTGGTTATGCGGCTGGAAAATCGCGGCGTTGATGTATTGGGTACCGACAAACAGTTCCTCTCCTCTTTCCCAAAGCTGAATTTATTGCGCCTTAGCATCATCCGAACCGATGAGAAGGCTATTGAGGAAGGAATCCGCATCATTGCCGAGGAACTGGAGTTTGCCAAATATACAAGCAGCACCCATAAGCCTTTTTTTCGGCTATAGGCTAGAAGATGAATGCAAAAAGCTCCTGCAGGCTGCAGGAGCTTTTTGCATGACACATATCCTTTGTTTCTATCGGGTACAATTACTGATGACCAACCTGTAATGATTTTTTATTTTTCAACAAACGTTTCACAAATAAAGTGAACAGCAGCAAGGAAATCGCAACAGACAAAGCGCTGACCGTGAATAGCGCCTGATAGCTCATGTACTGGGAAACCCAGCCTAGCACGATCGCACCGAGCCCGATGCCAAGATCATTAGCGGTCGATATCGAGGCGTTGGCAACTCCGATTCGCTCTGGATGGGCTAGGCGGATTGTTGCCGCTTGAAGGGCCGGCTGCGCGGAGCCAAAGCCGATGCCATATAAAATCGCCGCTGCAAGCACACCGCCTAAGCCGGTCGACATGCTGAGCACAATCAAGGCGCCGATCGTAATGACAAGAGCCGGTACGATGACCAAAATCTCTCCATATCGATCCGAAAGTTTTCCTGAGATAGGACGGCTGAGCGCCAATGATGCAGCAAAGGCCAGAAAGAAAGCGCCGGAATTAACCTGGATCGACTTAGCGAACAGCGGAACAAATGTTGTAATGCCGCCATACGCGATAAACAGAAAAAAAACAGATGCCGCGATGGGCAAAACCGATTTTTCGAACAATTCGATTTTTCTTACGCCCGTTTTCGGCTGGAAGGGCATTTTTGCGCCTAATGTCAGGAACAGCGCTATCGCAGAGAGGACGACGGCGATTAAAAACAAAGCGCTGTACGACTGGTTCTCTGTCACCCAAAGCCCGAACATCGGACCAACTGCCATAGCCAAGGTCATGGATGTGCTGAACCATCCCATTCCTTCGCCGCGGCGGCCCGCTGGAATCATGTCTGTAATCGCTGTCATTGAGGCGGTTGTAGAAACGGCCCAGCTCATTCCATGCAAAATTCTGAGCCCCATCAGTACAACAATACCTCCTACCCAGTTATACATATACATTGCCAGGATGAACAGAATAAGCCCCCAAATGAGAAACGGGCGCCTGCCGAATCGGTCCAGCATCCCGCCGACGATGGGGCGAAAAATAACGGCGGACAGCATAAACGCGCCCATCGCCAGTCCGACCTGCGATTCGCTGCCTCCCATCTGTGTGATGAATAGCGGCATCGTCGGATACAGCATATAAAAGGCATTAAACAAAAATAGGTTTCCAATAGTCATGAGCGTAAAAGATTTCGTCCATAGACGTTCCATTGTTTTTTCCCCCCGTTTTTTACGTATAATCCCTCGATGCTTTTTTCGGACATCAAAAACATTGAATTTCTACTATTCCTTGATTCATTAATGTACTCACGTCTATAATTATAAACAGACACCGGATATCTGCAATTGCTAAATGGGCTGGATTTGTTAAGTAATGAACAGATGCATCATCATTGTCTATTATTAAAGAAAGTTTGGTGATTCCCAGTTGGCTAAAGTGGATCGGAGAATACTCAAAACCCAGGAAGCGTTAAAAAAAGCGGTTATTGATTTGATGTCAGAGAAAAATTTTGATGATATTACGATTCAGGATCTTTCCGATAGGGCGAATGTGAGCCGCGGAACGATCTATCTTCATTACATGGATAAATTTGATCTGCTGGACAAGCTTATCGAAGAACATATCAACGTGTTAAGGGAAATGTGCAAATCTGCAGCCGAATTGGATTTTACCGAATCCACTTTGATGTGGACGCAATACTTCGAGCTTCATTATTCCTTTTTTTCCATGATGCTGGCGAGTAAAGGCGCCCCCTATTTTCGCGGCCGGTTTCTCGACTTGCTTATCGAAGAATTAACGAATGAGGTTGAGGTAACCAAAGGGAAAAACGAGAAGTTAAATGAAAATCTTCTAGTCAGGTTTATTGCATCTGCTTACGTTGGGGTTGTGGAATGGTGGTTTACGAATGACAAGCCTGTCCCCCATCCTATCTTGGCAGAGCAATTGGGGACATTGCTTGAGAGAAATGTGTAAGGAAAGGCCCTCATCATGCTGAGGGCGGAAGCATCCCTTTTTATTGGCAGGCGCAGCTTCAACTAAAGTCCTCGAATTAGCTGCATGCCTGCACCTCTTATCTAGAATGCTGCTTTGTCGGACGATACATGTACATTCTTATTAATATAGCTAACAAACTAAATGCCAGAAATAATATTCCTCCTAACACGATGTATCGTGTACCCATCCCTGATAAAAACAATCCGCCTACCGCAGTACCAATCGTTATTCCTAAATTACTGCACGATAAAAACAATCCGTTTGAGAAATCAGGAGCTTCTGGAGCTGCAGAGGAAACCCAATATTGATTGATTAAATTACTTATTGCAAATAAGGAGCCCCAAAATAAAATGGTTACGACCATAGGCACAGTTGACGTACCCGTAACAAATGATAATAGATAAAAGAACCCTAATACTATTGGGTAAGACACGACTGTTCTCAATGGATTTTTAGAGAGCAGCCTCCCTCCGATTAAGTTGCCCAGCAAGCTGGCCAAGCCATATATAAATAACGTCAAGCTTAACATTTTCCCCGTAATATGAGTAATGGCTTCAAGGTACTCTGCAATGTAACTGCTAACACTAGCCCCTGCTGAGCCTATAAGTACAACAGCCGCAATAGCTAGCCAAGTAATCGGTTTTTTCAATACGCTTAACTGGGCTCCGTATGAAAGTTTTTCCGTAACAGGCATGGATGGTATAAATAGCCATGTTGCGATGAAGGCCAAAGCGTTTACGACAGCAAAAAAGACCATCGCCATTTCTATGGAGGTTTCATTAGCTATAAAATTTGTGATGGGCACACCAAGTACCATTCCCGCGGTCACGCCAAGCATCACTTTAGAAATAGCTTTTGGAGCCTCTTCCTTGCTTACAGAGCTAGCGGCTGCTGTCAAAGCCAAGGAACAATAAATGGGATGGAAAAAGCCTGGAATAATACGGGCAATTAGGGCAACGGTAAAGGTTGGCGCAAATAGGGATACTATATTGCAAACAACAAAAATCCCGAGGACCAGCAGCATGACTTTCTTGCGATTTATACCGGAAAATAATAACGGCATTGTGGGACCTGCGATTGAAACGGCAAGGGCAAAGAGACTTACTAACAATCCCGCTTGCGAAACGCTGACTTGAAAATGACCGGCAATTTGGGGCAATATCCCAACGATCCCCATTTCAGTCGTTAAAATGCCGAAAACCCCGATAATTAAAATATACATAAATAAATGATTTTGCTTAACCATGCCTAATGACTCCTTCACTTTCTGAATTTCTACCATATCTCTGAACAATACATTGATGAATTATTGCTCGTATGTGTATTATTGTAGATAAAAGAAGTATTCGCAATTACTAAAAGCGGACGATTTGTGCATTAATGCACAAAAATCAGAGAGTTGCATAATAATTCAAGAAAGTCAGGTGACTTCATCGTGTCTAAGGTAGATCGAAGAATACTGAAATCTCAAGAAGCGATTAAAAAAGCGGTTATTTCGTTGATGTCTGAAAAAAATTTCGATCAAATTACAATACAGGATATTTCCGACAGAGCAAATGTTAGCCGGAGAACGATATATCTCCACTACATGGATAAATTTGATTTATTGGATAAGCTCATTGAAGAACATATGAACGAGCTAAAGATATTGTGCGAAGCGGAGGTTGAATCAGAATCCAAAGATGGGGGCATGAGCTGGTTCGAATATTTTGAGTGTCATTATTTGTTCTTTTCAGCCATGTTGGCAAGCAAAGGAGCTCCCTTCTTTCGCAGCCGCTTCCTAGAATTTGTCATCGAGGATATTAAGCGCAGCTGGGAAATGACAGAGGGGAAAAATCGTGGAATCACTGAAGATGTAATGGTTCAGTTTTTTGCACCCGCTTACGTAGGAATTGTGGAATGGTGGTTTCTAAATGGAATGCCCTATTCCCCTCGTGTCATGGGAGAGCAAGTAGAAAAGCTGCTGAATATGAATCTTTCATAGTTCAATTTGCCTCTGGCAGACAGCGAGAAGCCTAGCTTTAACGCCAAAATCCCCCAGACTGAGGCTGGGGGATTTTGGCTAGGTATGAAAATAGAGCTTGCCACACTGCCCTATCCTTGTTGGCCTTTTGAGAAAGCTTCTTTCAGTTTGTCGCTTATCAGGTGCCAGGCATCTTCTGCGACGGCTAGATCACCATAATGGGTAAATCCGTGCGCTGCTCCCTCATATTGTTTATGCAGCACCTTCACACCATTTTGTTGCAGCTTTGCAGCATAGGCGCTGCCTTCTTCAGCCAATGAATCTTTTCCAGCGGTAATAACCAATGCTTCGGGCAGTCCTTGAAGAGCTTCCGCATATACAGGCGAAGCTAGCGGACTATGGGCATCGTCTGCGGATGCCAAATACATGGAGTTAAATATTTTTGCCATTTCCGCCGGGATCGCTTCCTCAAAGCTTGGTTTTAAAGCAGGATCCATTGCCAAATCCAATGGCGCATAATCAATAATTTGCAATACGATCGGAAGCTCGCTCCCACTCTGTTGATTTAACAAGCATACAGCGGCAGCCAGATTGCCGCCTGCACTATGTCCCCCGATCGCCATAATCGCTGAGTTGATTGAAAAAGATTCTGGATGCTCGTGAACCCACTTGGCAACGTCATAACATTCATGAACGGCCGTCGGGAACCTATGCTCAGGAGCAAGGAGATAATCGACATTAATGACGACACAGCCAGCTCGATGGGCAATCAATCGACACCAAGGATCATCCATTTCTGCCTTTCCCAAAATAAAACCGCCCCCGTGCATATTAATGTATACAGGTAGAGAATTAGGCAAAGCAGATTCTGGTGTATACACCAGGACACGAGTATCCCCAGCGCTGGTAGGAATGATGACCTCTTGCCTTTGTATAGCAAAGCTTGCGCTTGGCTGGAGCGCGGCTCCCGTACCCACCACATTTTCACGAAATCTTCGTACCATTTCTATTTGCTGCTTATGATCCATTTGCTGTCCATCCATTGTCAATCACTCCATTCTATTTTTTAAATTTTATTTAGAGCTTTTCTCAATTAATTCCTGCAGCCGAATGCTGGAGTTGTTAATATTGCCGATAAAATCGTAGATGACATCGATATTTTTCTCCTGCTCTTGTGTCGTGGTCAGTACCCCTTCGGTTGCTGCTGCATGCTTTTGAGAAATTCCCGAAATATGATCAACCTGCGTCCGCACTTGAGAAAAGATTACACTCATTTGATCCGTCATGTCCAATTCCTGGGCTATGTAGTGATCAATCCGTTGAAAAGAGGATCTAATGCTGTCAAAGCTATCCAGCACTTGACCGGTGAGCGCTTCCCCTTCTTTGGCTGCCACGCTGCCGTTGCTGGCCTTGTCAACCACAAGCTGCGTTTTGCTTTTAATATTATGAATAATCATATTGATTTGTTTAACCGAGTTTAAGCATTCCTGGGCAAGCTTCTGAACTTCATTCGCCACGACCGCAAATCCCGCTCCGGCTTCCCCCGCCCTGGCGGCTTCAATATTAGCATTTAAAGCGAGAATGCTGGTCTGATCGGAAATCTGCTTAATGGCTAGCAGGAAAGTATTCACATCGTCCACGCTTTTGTTTAATTCCTGAACGGTAGTTAATGAATCCGATACGGCCGAGTTGATGATATTCATTTGTTTGCCCATTTGAACGATTCGCTCCGAGCTTTGGCGAACGGCCCTTCCGTTGCTGCCTGAGAGGTCGGCGAGATTGTGGGACAGCTGATTGATTTCCGACATCTTCCCATCCGCATGGTTCATCATTTCGCTTATATGAGCCATGCTTTCAGACTGATCTCGAATTCCCGCCGTCACTTCCTGTATGCTGGCCGTTATCGTATTGCTCATCTTCTTTAACACGCCCATATCGTGATTACAGTTGGCAATATCGGCATTTAACGAGGACGTGTTCTCGTGAACGACACCGACCATATTATCCCGCTCGTCCAACAGCTCCCGGGCTTCGGCTTCTTTATGCCGGCTTACATGAATGAGATCATTTCCGCGTTTGCAGACAAAATATAACGCCACAATCGTCAGTTCGATGAAACCAATCGTCATATAAAAGGTTGTATCGAATTGCTCGTGTTTGGAGTAGTAAATCACAATATAGGATATATTGTACAAGCCTCCAAATCCGAATAGCAGCACTCTATTCAAATAAAGCGAAACGACACAAAGCACGACCATAATGAGCATGCCCGCCCCAGCCGATTCTATATACGGGGTTGTACAGGTTAATATGGCGATCATCAAAGTAACCATCGTCTGAATCGGGTATTTTTTTCTAGACATTAGTACCGTCGCAACGACCAGCTCCAAAAACAGCGAGAAAACCACTTCAACTTTAACTTGACCACTGGCAAGAAAGAAACAGAAGGATAACAAAGCAAGCCATAAAATGCACGCGATTATTGGGTTGACTTTTTCAGTGTTGCTTCTCAAAAAGCTGTTTTTCATTTGTCTTCTTCCCCCGGATGATAGTGTCTGATAATTTTTATAATGATTAAACAAATATTAAGCAGAAACAAGCCAATTACATAGATGGGTCCACACCCTCTTCCTCTGACAAAGACTCCTTCTTCTTTTTGTACAGCATATAAATGCCTATGAGAAAAAACAAAGCACTGCATGCCATCCCAAACAAAGCGCTGACGCTTATGGCATAAGGTGAGGCTTGCATCGTTAGCAAAGTCGTTTGGGTGACAACAATGGACACCATTGCATCAATAAAATTAAACATTTTTAGTGTGGAAATTATGGGATTTTTCAGCTGCCGGTAAACGATATTCCCATAGATGGCAACCGCCAGCTTCGTAAAGGCGACGGCCGCTACCAGATATACAATAAAACCGTCGAAAATAAAGACGTCTCTAGCCAGATACATGCGCAAGCAGACCAGCATATAAGAGACACCTAGCAGGCAGAGGAAAATGCCGCTGCGTTTATACACGCTGAATTCCAAGTCATACTTTTGCTTAGGAGATTCAATCTTTTTGGCCACGGTATACATGTGGAGGGCCTGCCCTTTGGCGGCGCAAAGGACCAAATAATATAACGCATTCGTAATGAACCAGCCGGAAAGAAGATAGAAGCCAAGGACTAGCTTGCCGATGCCAATAAAAATATTAATGACAAGCGATGCCGTATTTACTATAGCCGTCCGATCCTGAGCATTTCTGAGGTAATAAGCTAGCATCTCCTAAATTTATATCCTCCCTTCGGATCGTCATTCCTTTACTTGGCCAGCAAGCTATTTCCCTTCTGGCATACCTCATAAATTTCGTCATATTTTTTGTCAATGAACGGCGCAACTTTGTCCGTTTTTTTCTTGCGAATGCTGCTGTAGCCATAATACGGGATGATCCACCCAGTGAGACCGAGAACGGCCAAAATAATCGTAAGCGGCAGCATGCCTGCAAGATATGCAAATGTTGAGCCCGCCATCAACCCCGTTCCGGCTACACCGACAACATAAGCAGCTGTAGAGGCAGCCATCGTTATGGAGCGTTCCAGCCTCTCGATATCCTTTACACAGGCTTCAAATTGCCGCTGTAAACGGGTCAGTTCCGCTTTATTGCGGATATTGCGATCCCGCTTGTACTTCATCGTTACAGCACCGACGCTTTGGATTGGAGTCGAGGTTCCCTCCATCATCCAGCCAAAATGGGTATAGCCATCTGCATAAAGGGATTCCTTGGCGCGCTTTACCGTAATATCCTTGTATTCATAGCCAACGAAGTTATTTTCATTTTTAATAATCTCGCTCAAAACCTCTATCACTCCTTGCATAATGACCCTTCATTTGGTGTACCTATCGTATCGAACATTTGTTTATAAGTTGCTTATGAAATGTTTGAGAAATGTTAATACGTTAGGATTGGCATAAAAAAAGCCTGGATTCGAGGTTTTCGAATTCAGACTGGTTGTTAGCGATAGCTTCTCAATTTTAAACTTTTGTCACTTTGATAAGGCTGGCACAATCTCTTGAATATCCTCGTTAAATGAAATGATCGTGCCTTCTTTTTTTTCAAAATGATCTGCATCGCCTTTTTTCAACAAAACTAAAGGTTCATCCTTTACACCCAAGCCTATAAACAGCCGCTCCTTGCCGATGGATTCGAGCACGAAGTTTTTGTATAACGCTTCTAATTCATAAAACTTCTCATCCTGCACAAAACATTTGTTGATTCTGATATTTGGAGCCATTTCGTCGCCGCAGACAGGACATTTAGGCACAAGCTCATGGGGAATTTTGCAATCCACTGTGTTCTCGACCATATCTCTGATTAGTATTTCATTATTGTAGAGCCGGTCATGGCAGCCGGCTGCACATTGCAAGTATCTGTAATTGCCATGCGTTTCAAATACTTTGTCGGGCGAAAAACCTGCCAGCTCAAATTGGCTGTCGAGCGTAGTGGTGAGAACGAAATATTGCTTGTCCTTAACCAAACGATATATGTCCTGGTAAAGCTTTGTCGGCCCCGTCTCAAAGCGATTAAGGCGGATACGTTTTGCCCAATACCCCCATCTGTCCTCCTGTGTAGGAAACGGGTAAAAACCGGAAGAATACATATCTGTTAAATCGAACTTGCGAATAAATGGGCCGAAATGATCTGTAAATCTTTTTCCGCTATAGGTAATACCAGCAGCAGCCGAGACGCCCGCTCCACCGCCTAACAAAATATATTCCGCCCCTTCTATTGCCTCTTTTGCCTTCTCGATACGCGATTGATAATCGTCCATTTTCCCCATCCAATCCTTCTAAAGTTATAGTATCAATTAAGAAAGCGATTACAAAATGTTAGCTGCCATGAAAGCAGCGGCTGTGAAAAGGGGCTTGCCCACTTGGCGATTTACTTGCTTCCCCCTGTTATCCGATATTATCGCATTTGGAGTTAACTCCATGTCAAGAGCTTTTCGGAATGTCTTGTCTACCCCCTATCATGGAAAACAATAGTTGGTGTCATTGAAGATGAAAAGTTGTTTGACTTTTATTAAAAATAAAAAAAGTCGCCCTATTGGCGACTTTCTCTGCACAGACGACTCTACTCGATCCTAATGATCTCCAATCAGCTGCTTCAGCTTCGGAAATACCCGCAGCGCATTGTTATAAAAAACATCCTCCCAGTGAGCCTGTGGAATCAGATGCTTCACAAATTGGATATAGGCATCCAGTTGAACAAGCGGCCAATCGGTACCGAACACAAGCCGGTCATATTTTTCGGCAAACACAATGGCACGCCGGAAATGATCCGTATAGGTTTGCTCCATTAGCAACCGTTCTACCTTTGCGGCATCGCCTACTATCCAGCCCGACAGATCTGCGTAGAGATTCGGATTTTTTTCCAGCAATGCGGCTGTTTCCATGACCCAAGGATCACCGAGATGGCAAAGCATAAAGGTTAGATCACGGTGCTTCAAAAAGGTTTCTTCCATCGACAGCGGATGCGAATATTTCAGCAAGCCTTTGTCCGAATAAGTCAGTCCTCCATGAATGACGATGGGCAGCTGGTAAGCGGAAGCGAGCCTGTACACCGGGTCATAAATTTCATCACCGACATTGTAATGGTAATATCCCGCATACAGCTTAATACCAACGACATCCTTCGAGCGCAACGATTGTTCCAGCGCTTCGAGCTGACCATCCAGATGCAGGGTTAATGGATTAATGCCGACACAAGTGAATAGATTGTCAGGAAGCTGGCCGCTCAAATCAAGCAGCATAGGATTAAGGGCTGCCGAATCCGGGAAGGCCCCTTCAACCGTTTCTGTAACGCCCATCCCTACACCAGCGATAACACCAGCGTTTCTGAACTCCTCCAGCAAACCGCTTGCTGTGTAATCAATAGCGGCCAACGTTTGTGCGGTCTCTTTAAAAGCTGCAATATTGGAAAAATGGACATGTGCATCTATAATTTTCATCAATTTATCCTTTCTTAAGTCAGCTGGTCAAAACGAATGTTGAGCAAATCCTGATAAGCTTCCTCTGGGGCAAACAGATCAGAAACGATATAGAACTGGGGCTTGGTGAACTGCTGCTTCCCGTGTTGCAAAAATAGTTTTTCTATTGCCACGGATGCCGCTACATGGGTATTTACATGCAGCTCGCTTGAATCTAGCTCGGGATGGGCAATGAAAGTCAGCCGCTGCTTCCGTTCACGGGAACCATACTGGATGATTCCGTTTGGACTGCTGGCGCTATACTGAACCCTGCCAGCCTTATAGATAATATTTTCACCATTGTTATTTTTAACATACCCCCTGCTTTCCTGAATATCGCTGCTTGCCTGGTAGAAGGTCGAATTGGAAAGGGTCAGCGGATGCAGCGGCGCACCTGTATTTTGCTCCACCCGAATGGCAGTTGCAAGTACAGGTACTCCTGGAAGCATTAAGAAATAGTGATGGAGCACAAGCCCTCTGAATTTTGCATGGTTGCTGATCGTCACACTCATACGAATACCCGACCAGCTATTTCCCATATTATCAGTAATTGCTGCAAAGGCTGCCTCACGCGGCTGTTCCAGGAAGCTCGCCCCAGACATGCCGGATACTTCTGCTGCAAGGCCGCCGACCCAAGGATTCCACCAAGACTTAGGCCCTGGATGAGGAAAGGAAGAATCGAGCCATTCCACGCCGTGATGCTTTAATGAAAATAGGGCCGGGGCAAAGCTGCTGCTTGCCTGAATTTGCATAACCCCATTGCCCGCAGTAAGTACCTCGCCATATTCCGTATGTTCCGTTTGTTGTGTTATTAGGAAATCCGACACTGGAAAAACAAGGCGGCTTCTTCCTGCCCCATAGGATTCCATATCGAGACGCAGAGTTAGAATATCCGCCTCGGGGCTGGATTTCCAGGTTACAGGCGTTACGATCTCGGTTAGCTGCTGCTCGCCGGATATAAGGTGTTTTGCCGTTTCTATGCTGTCTAGTGCAGATGAGATTTCAATCTCGCCTTCCAAAAAGGCATTTTTCCGTTCAACAATCCGGACCTCCAGCGATCCTTGCAGAAAAGGATTGCCCTGATTCACAATCGTCTCCAGCTGCTCGGTAGTCTCCAGCTCCTGTGAAGTTCCCCTGTTCAGGGCAAAAGAACGGAAATCACGCCAATTTCTCCACGTTCCTAAAGCAATGCGGATAGGCTCAGTCTGTGCAATACCTCCGGCGGGAATGATGCCCAAAGCATGCTCAATGCCGTAATGCCAGCCCTCTGATACGATCTCCAATTGTTCTGGCCAGGTAATTCCCCGTGACGACTCTCCGTTTTGAGCAAAAATCCAATTTTCCGTTAACCGAGTTTTCTCCCAATAATCGGAATTGGAGGCGTCGGGCCCTTTGCTTAAATCCACATATTGGCCTTCATAAGGAATAACGCTGTCTTCAAGGCTGAAGTTAAAGCCTTCCTTCAAAAATAGCGGTTCATCCCGAGCCGCTGTCGCCTTGTTCTGTACAACATGATGGCGGGTAATTATACCATTGCTGTACAATTTGACGACTAGAGTTAGCAGCAGGTTAGCGGAAGTCAAATCATACTCGGCTTCAAGCACCATAGCTTCGTCATGACGGCAAGTGACTTGAGATACACGATTTTTCTCAAAGGCGCTGCTATAAGGCAACCCAAACTTAGGATAATACAAACTTATGGTGCTGTGAGTTCCCTCGCAAATGGATAGTGTGTTGCTTGATTTGCTTAGGCGAGCGGAATATTGTCCGTTAAAGATTACCCAGTCCTGATCGGTTTCGCCTCCGAAAGCAGCATGTATCCCCGGGAATACAAGACTGACCTCCTGCTGCGATACGAGTAATTCGCCAGTACTAACCACCTTATGAATAGCAAGGCGATGATGCCAAATGCCATAGGTCAGCAATCTAGCTTCAATGGTAATGGTCCTCCGGCCTTTAGCAGGTACCTTGATACGGACAGAAGGCTCGCTGAAGGAAAGAACAGCATCATCCGCCAGCTCGAAAGCAAACACCGTCTCCGCTTCGTACTCATTTTCTACTGTTAAGTCAATCGTAATAGGTTCACCTGCATAAAGGGGCCCAGCTGGCGCTTGAAGCTTTAGCTTCGCTGGAAATTTTGGCTCAATGCCGATTTTGAAGGTAGCTGGCAAGCCATTAATGAGCAGCTCGGCTTCAACAACCGGATGTGTCTGAAACTGGTTCTGATCCTCTTCAGTGGCATGGACTAAAAAACTGCCTTCAATTCGCTCCTGTGACTCAACCACTCTCGATTCATGCAGCTCAAAGCTAATAGCAGCGCTGCCAACGCTCTTGATTTCCACAGCTAGAGCCTTCCCACTTTTATTGACAGCTTCATATATGATCGGATAGCTAGCACCGAAAGGCAGTTTATGGTGATCAGGAATCGTTGCCTTAATGAGGTAGTCATCCGTTTCAATTAGTCTTAACCCGCGTCCTGTTCGTTCATATTCCATCCTCAGGTGTAAATTGCCTTTTCTCCACTCATAAGTAAAATAATCAAAACCTTGTTCCTGACGTCCATCGGGGCTGACGGCAATTTCGCGTATGCTATCCGTGTACCAGTTGATTTCTTCAAAATAAGCCTGTACAGCACCGGTCTGCAAGACGGATGGAATCAAGTTCATTAGATGTGTGGTGTCATCCCGTTTTTCCCAGAAAAACCCGCTTTTCTTATAGGCAGGGACAGCTTTAGTATTGCCTGGCCACGTATAGAGGTCGAGTCTCGGCCAGCCAAGCTTCAAGGTCTCCTCAATTGCGCGCAAAATAAGCCGCTTGCCAACTTTATGACCGTGATAATCAGGCCGAACATTAAGTAAAGGAATGTACAGGGCACCGGCATCTTCCTTGTAATGGGAGAAGCTGCAATATCCCACAACCTCCCCGCCAGCTATCGCCAAAAATACATGAAGAAAGGTACTGTTGTGATGTTCTTTAAGAATGCTTTCCTCCGTCTGGAGCGAATTGTCTCCACCCCAACTCTCATTGCTTGTATTCCACATTGCGGCGATGGAGGCTGCATATCGGGGTTCATATTCGACGATAGTCATTTCTTGATTTGTATTCATAAGAGCACTCACCTCCTAAATTCGTTACACAGGGCTGAAACAAATTTCGACATTATACTGACTGAACGTTCAGTATATATTGTAGCATGTGCATTTTTGCTGGTCAATTTTCCTGAATCTCTTAATCTACTGGATTCCTCGCCTATCTGTTTACAAATTGTGTAAAAATCTGTAATCTATATTTGTAAACTCAAATGTAAAGGAGATGAATAGGTTGAGTAATCGCTACTTAATTAAAAACGGCTATTTTTTAACAATGGATCAAGCTCTAGGAGATTTTAAGAAAGCTGATATGTTAATTGAGGACTCTATCATTGTCTCGATTCAAGAAGAGCTAGATGCTTCAGACTGCGAAATCGTTGATGCAACGGATATGATTGTCATGCCGGGCTTTGTAGATACCCATCGGCATGTTTGGGAGTCTTTGGTTCGAACGATAGGAGCGGACTGGTCACTGCCAACCTATTTGCAAAATATTTATTATGGCGGATTTGGCAGCAAATTGCGCCCGGCAGATAGCTATGCTGCCAATTTGCTGGGAGCTTTGGAAGCGCTGAATGCTGGCGTAACTACCCTATTGGATTGGACGATGATTTATTCTCCGGAGCATGCAGACGGATTGATTGAGGGCTTGCAAAATGCCGGCATTCGCGCCGTATTCGCGTATGGAGCTTCCGGTGAGACTGAATATTGGGACCGCAGCAGCAAAAAAATCGTTTCCGATGACGTCTACCGCGTAAAAAGGCAGCACTTTTCCTCCAATGATCAACTGCTAACGATGGGCTTAGCCATTAGAGGACCGGAATTCAGCCATTGGGACGCTACCGTTCGGGAAATACGTCTCGCAAGGGAACTCGATGCAATCTGTTCCATGCATGTTGGCTTTGGCAGCTGGGGCCCTGATGATCGCTCCATCGAAAAGCTATACCAAGCAGGCCTGCTTGGTCCCGATTTAAACATGGTTCACGCTAATACGATGGGCTATGACGAGTATAAAATGCTTGCAGATTCAGGAGCCTCGATATCGATTACTCCTGAGGTGGAGATGATGATGGGGCATGGCTATCCAGCTACTGGGCTATTTATTGAAAATGGCGGTACTCCTACTCTTGGCGTAGATGTGGTGACTTCAACCAGCGGGGACATGTTTACGCAAATGAAATTTATGCTGCAGGCTGAGCGGGCAAGAAAGAATCAGAACATTTTGGCGTCCAAAAGCATGCCTGGCGAATTAGGTTTAAAGGCACAGCAAGTATTACATTTTGCAACACTAGCCGGAGCCAAAGCCTTAGGATTAGACCGCAAAGTTGGAACCCTGACGCCTGGCAAAGAAGCCGATTTCATTATGGTTCGGATGACGGATTTGAATCTGTTCCCTGCCTCCGATCCGGTTGGAGCCATCGTACAATTTGCAAACCCGTCCAACGTTGATTCTGTATTTGTTGCCGGTCGTCCGGTCAAGCGTCACGGCCAGCTGCAGCATGTCGATTTAAATCATGTACGTAAAATTGCAAACGAAAGTAAAGAATACTTATTTTCTGCCTTTGCAGATACCGCGAACGGAGTCATTTAAGCCATCCAGCTTAGAAATATTTTCAAGGGCGCATACATGCCTATATTTGAACAAAAACCGGTCTCCAAAGGATGGAAACCGGTTTTTGACCCGAAAATTCACTACTCTGCCTGTTAACATTTGAACCTGTTTGCCATTATTATTTCATCATATCGGCAATAAGTACCTTCTGCCCAAGCCGCGCGCTCTCCAGCGATGCAAGTACCATCGCCATGCTGTAAATATTATCGCTGCTATCGGTTTCCGGCTTGCGGCCTTCATCAAGCGCTGCGAACATTTCATCAAGACAGCCTTCGTGGAACTCATTATTCAGCTGCACAAGTCCGCCCTCTACGCGCACATAATCACGAATAAATTTGCCCGTTTGATCGCTTGGAGCAACAACTTCAGCATAGGGCTCACCGTTTCCGTCCCAAATGGCTGTACCAAACTCTCCTGTAATACGCCACTGCGCTTCCCATGAGGTAATCGCCCCCTCCGCACACCATGAGCCGCGATAATTAAATAGTGAGCCATCGGACATTTCAAAAATACAGATTGCTGCGGCATTTCCTTCATACCAGGAGCCAGGAGGGTTAAATTCATGGCAGTAGACCGATACCGGATTCGCCCCCGATATATACCGCGCCTGATCAAACGTATGAATCGCCATATCAAGCAGCAGCGGGCTGCTCATCGCATCCCGAAATCCGCCAAAGTGCGCGCCGATAAAAAAATCTGCACCGATAAAGCCGGTTCGACCAATATGGCCATCCGACAGCAGCTTGCGCAAAGCACGAATGCGCCCATCATAACGGCGATTTTGCATAACAGCATGTGTACGGTCCGTGCGCTCCGCCAGCTTTACAATAGACAGGCACTCTTCCATGGTTTCTGCCAAGGGCTTCTCGCCAAATACATGACAGCCCTGCTCTAGCGCTTTTTTGCCAATTGAATAGTGACTAGATGGAATTGTAATATCAAAAACAAGGTTCGCTCCCGTCTCCACAAGCGCAGTCTGCAAGCTTGTAAAAGTCGGACAGCTCAATTGTTTACGCTCAGCCATCGCCTGGGCAAATTCCTGTTTTATATCGACCAGACCAACGATTTCCGTATCCTTCCTGCCTAATGCATAGTCCACCCATCTGTTCGCCATTCCGCCGCAGCCTGCGACAACCACCCGATATTTTGCTGGCATTGTGCTATTCCTCCCGCTTCTTTTCTGCTCGTTTTTATACGCTTGGATTTGGAATAAAATCGCCACCGCGGCAGCGCTTTAAATAATTTAAGGCATGAACCTGACCCGTCATTTCCAGCTCGTCCTTGTACACAGGATCATGCCAGCCTTCGATGTCAATCGTGCCTTTATAGCCATTTTGACGCAAAATCGTTATAATATCGCTCCAGTTGCTGTCGCCAAAGCCCGGCGTCCGGTGCCACACAAATGGCTGGGGACCGTGCACACCGTGCTCCTTCACAATATCCCAAGCGATCGTCGCATCTTTGCCGTGAACATGGAATACTTTGCTTGCCCATTTGCGAAGCTGCGGGATCGGATCAATCAGGCTGACCATCTGGTGGCAAGGCTCCCACTCCAGGCCAATATTATCCTCTGGTACTGCGTTGAACATAAGCTCCCATGCAGTCGGATTATGTGCGATATTCCAGTCTCCCTGCTTCCACGTGCCACCCATATCGCAGTTTTCGAACGCAATCCGCACGCCTTTGTCCGCCGCACGCCTCGTTAGCTCCCCGAACACTTCCTTAAAACGCGGGATGGATTCATCAATCGGCTGGTCCGTCAATCGCCCAGTAAACCCGGATACAATATTAGCGCCAAAAAGCGATGCGTGGTCGATTAAGCGCTCCCAACTGGTTAACGTATCCGCATTGTCGCCCGCTCCCGTAAGCGGATTGCCAAATACGCTAAGCGCCGACACCACAAAACCATGCTCATCGGATAGAGCGCTTACACGTTTGGCCAACTCCGGCAGATCTGTTTGGCCCGTCGTTTGCCAAAACGTTAAATTAAAAGATTCAAAACCATGTCCCACGATTTGCGGTATAATCTTATCAGCATTCCCGCCGCCTACCAAGGTACCTATTCGCATTTGTTCACTCACTTGAATATCACTCCAATATTGGCTTATAGTATGCTTAGCACCTTCATTATAACGAGAGAATTACGAGATGACTCTAAACAATCTTGAGCAAAAGTAGTCTAATCTTGTGGTGGTGAAATTAATTATGACGTATCCAAAGGAACTTTGGGAAAATACGCGGCTAGAGCATAAGGCTTATCCCATTCAATTATTTCATAACCAAGTGCTTGCTATTAAACCGGGGGACAGCATGCTGTATTTGCACTGGCATGAGCATTTCGAGATTATTCTGATGCGAGAAGGCAATGCGCTATTGCATATCGACAGCAGACCTTACGAGATTTCGCAGGGGGAGCTGATCGTCATTCCGGGAGGCGGACTGCATGTTGGCTATGCGCTGAGCGCGGGCGATATTCGTTATGATTGTATCGTTTTTAATGCTTCGTTGTTCAATGAGTGGGTTCATGATCCTGTGCATGCGCAGCTTGTTGCGCCTTATCTGGAGGGAACGCTAAGATTTCCCGTCAAACCGCTGGAGCATGAGCAGCATGGCGGTGCTATCGTGAAGCTGCTGAATGAGCTGGTGGGAGAGCTTGACGACAAGCAGGCCGGCTATCAACTGCTTGTCAAAGCGAAGTTGTACAGCGTGCTGGCACTGCTTGCCCGCCGATACGACAGCCAGCCGCCGAACAGTGGCAAAGGCGCAGCAGCCTCTCATTTGGCTAACCGCGACCGCTTCAAGCAGCTGATCAAACGGTTGGAGTCCGATTTTCAAACCAAAATAACGGTAGAAGCAGCGGCACGGCAGGTTAATCTGAATCCGTTCCATTTTTGCAAGCAGTTCAAAAAGCTGACTGGGCGCACCTTCATCGAATATGTCAACGTTTGCCGCGTCAACGAGGCGCAGAGGCTGCTGCTGCAAACGACAAGCACCATTGCCGAAATTGCTGCAGCGGTAGGCTGCGACAATCCGAATTATTTTACGAAGCTATATAAGCAATACAAAGGCGTAACCCCGTCGGAAGCGCGCAAACGGCCATTGTAGGGCAACAAAAAAACCTGACAAACCCTTGGTTTCACAAGGCTTTTGTCAGGTTTTGCTTTACTTGCTGTTTCACTAACGAATAATGCCAGTAATAGCTTAATGCTTAGCCAGCATTCCAACTCCCTTATTTAACGAATGCTTTCATTGTGCTTCTTCCACCCTTGAATTCCCCCTTCGAGACGGTAAGCCTTGTATCCTTCACGGTTCATCTTACTTACGGCCTGTGCAGAATATATGCAATAATACCCTCTGCAATAAGCAGCAACCTCAACATCCGTAGGCAACGTTTGAAGGCACGTATCAAGCTCCTCCATTGGAACTGAAATAGCTCCCGCTATATGCCCTGCTTCAAACTCGTCATGTGGACGAACATCTAACAACAAAATGGTGCCGGACTCCATCTTCTTCGTTAATGCCTCTTTCGTGATCGTTAACACATCCTCAGATTGGATTGAATAATTGAATTAAACATTAAACTAGCATCATATTCAATCATTTAATTGGATAGTTGAATAATGTGCATTTTTAATTCAGCAATGCCTTATATATGCTCTAAAGGCTTGGTAATCCTCTGTATGCTAGAGAACGGCCGGAACATGTCTAGCACATTCCGGCCGTTCACTAAGTTACGGTATTTGTTAATCTATGATTAAAGGATCTTCATCGGCAAATGGGTTAACGACTGTCCTACGGCGGAAGTTGTAAGATGACGCTCCAGGTCAAAGGAGTCAACCGCTTCAATTCCAGAAACCTGCTCCACAAATGCCTTCAGGGCAATGTTCAGCTCCATCCTTGCCAAAGGCGCACCTAGACAAAAGTGAGGGCCATTGCCAAAGGTTAAATGCTTTTTGTTATTGGCACGATGAATATTGAGCTCAAACGGATTTTCAAACATGCGCTCGTCCATATTCGCCGCACTCATCCACGAGATGACAACGTCACCTTTTTTCAAATGGACCCCTAACAGATTGTTATCCTGCTTAACTGTACGATGTCGTTTGGAGCAGTGGAATCGATAGCGAAGCATTTCCTCAACCGCTTGAGGAGCCAGATTCGGATCTTTTCTTAATTGCTCATACAACGGTTTTCCTTCATGCAAAAAAGAATAGAACATGCTGGAAATCGTGTGGCTCGTTGTTTCTATCCCTGCTCCCAGCAAAAGCATCGATGTCCGTACCACTTCGTCTTCGGTGAATTTTTCCCCGTCTACCTCTACATTCAATAGATCCGAAATAATATCATCGCCAGGATGTGTCCGCTTATGAACGACCATAGGATATAAAAATTGATAATATTCCTGCGCGGCTGCCTGTTTTTTCAATTCAATCTCTTCTGCGTTCTCCTCGCCGGCCGGCTGAAACAAAATGTCTACCCAGCCTTTAAAAAGGGTGCTATCCGTAAGAGGAATGCCCAGCAAATCAGCCATAACCATTGCGGGCAGCGGGGTTGCCAGTGCCTGAACGATATCAATTGTCGTATTTGGTTCAATGTCCTCTACCAGCCGCTTTGCGATGCTGTTGATGCGAGGCTCCCAGTTTTTTAAGCTGCGGGGGGTAAAAGCTGCGGATAACAAGGAGCGGCTCTTGAGATGGCGCGGAGGGTCTATGCTTGAAACATTCAGTTTATCCGGAGGTGTCCCCTCCTTGTTCTTCGCTCCTACTAAAACCGTAGTCCTAGACCCTTCGCTTGAGAAATATTCATGCTTGCTCAGCACCATCTTGACATCGTCATACCTGAAGACATTCCAAGTGTCGGTGCCTTCATGATAATACACAGGATGTTCGGATAGCATTTTCCGATACCATTCGAGCGGAAAAAATTCTTCCGATCTTGACTGAAACCGCGAAATTTCATGAACCGCAATCACTTCTTTGTACATAAAGATGCCACCTCCGGATTAATTACATAAATTCACAAGCTAGAGCGTACTCATTATTCCATTTTTCAAATGCCTGGTTCGGCACTTCCATACATCACACAATAATTATACCATTCGTTCATTTTATTGGAATAATTCGTAAGAACTATTTGGAATTTCTCTGTAATTAAGGCATCTATTTTATACGATTAGTTCAATTTAGTGCTTAATCCGTTTAGTTCATTTCGAATGCGGTCTGCTTTGCTCCATATACCACCAGCATTCATTGGCAAGCTTTCTAGCTTCATTCTGATAGACGCTGGACTCAAATTCGATTTGAAAGGCCTTTAATACTACTTCCAACATCGATATATTCAGCTCAGCATCTATAACCAACGACAGAAGTCCTTTTGTAAGCTCTTGAGCTTTGGTAGCTGCTTCCCCTTGATGAATGGAATGACTGAACGTCTGAAGCTCAGCCACTAGGCTGGCTTTATCCAGCACGATTGGTTTGGACAAGGGGTTGATCAATGCAAGGTTGTCAGAATCAATCATATGTTCATGCCTCTCTAGCATGGCTCTCAACAAAATTTCGACATAATTCAACAGCTTGGGTACGAGATTTTTCCAATCCGGCTGTTCGAGGCGGAAGTTCCGCCATGTATTGGAAATTTGATGGATCATGCCCAAACAAAAAATGGCTCCTTCAAAGGTATAGGCTTTTAATTCTTCTCCATATATTTGGGTCAGCCTTCCCGATAGCCAGTCCAACTGGATTCGAGTCAGATGCTGCAAATCCAACTCCCCTGAATATAAGCCTGTCCAAAATAATTCAAGAACACGCTGCTTTTCCGGGATCGTAATCGGAACTACAAGTTGGTCGACAAGCAAGTCGAAATCCGAGGCATAGCTCAAGGATTCCAAATCTTTTCGAAGAATCATGTCTTCCTGCGTACGTTGTTCCAAAATCGCCAGGATGCAATCGTCCTTAGAACCGAAAAATTTGTAAAAGGTGCCTTTGGATACGCCTGATTGGTCCAAAATCATTTGAATCGAAGTATTTGCTACACCATATTCCTCAAATAGCACAAGTGCTGTATCCAACAGTCTTTTTTTACGTTTATTCATAAGCTCCCCCTGGATTCTTTTGCATTAAGATGTATAAAGTGATTGTATCACCCAAGTGGGGAAAGAAAATAGAGCTACAAAAGCCTCATTCGAGACAGGTTCGGACCCTCTTCTTCAATGCTCCTATAGTGACGACTATTGCTGCACCATATCTGAGCCTTCTAATCATGGAGGTGTAACAACATTTGACCGGTGAAAAAACAAAAAAGAGTCCACTCTTATCATCAGACAAGAACGGACTTTTTTTGTTTTTTCGATTTTGATCCACCATTCTACGTGTTTAACTGATGAGGCTCAATAGACTTTCTCCCTGCATATCTACGAGCTGTGAGTAAAAAAACAAGCATTAGCAAAGCACAGACGACGATTACCCAAATCGTCATTGTGGCTTGCAAATAGTCCATGCTCCACCCGATCAGCAAGGGCAATACTGCACCTCCAACACCACCCGAAGCAATCAAAATGCTTGTTGTTTTTTTCGTATTTCCCACGAAAACACGGTTCGCATAGACGAGTACGACTGCAAAAATACCAGACAAGCATAGCCCAAGCATTAAAACAATAATAAACGCAAGGATCGTATTTTTGACTAGAGCCATACCAACCAGAAATACAATGACACCTAATGTGCTAGTGGCCAGATACCTGTTGTAGTTGAACTTCTCGGCAATTGCTCCCGAAAAAATTCGTCCGACAACCATGGCGATCCAAAAAAAGGTTACCGAAACCGTGGCTGCTGAAGTATCCAAATGATATTGCTGAACGAATATGGACGGTAGAAAATTAACTAAGCTGGTTTCAATGCCGACATACAAAAATACGAAGCAAATAAAAAAGGCATATTTTAAAATAGCAAATTGCTGTTTGCCCGTCTGATCGAGTGCTTCAGCATGTAGGGCTGGGGTTTGCTTTGATTTAGGGCTGCCAGGCTTCTTGCTCCAAAGCATGAGGTTTATTATGGCGAACACAATAACGATAGCAAATGACCAAATCCAGGAAACGTTGGCTATTAATAAGCCCGACATGATGGGCATAAGCAACGCTCCGAAACCAAACGCCACCTCTAGCCGGCTCATCATCACAGCCCCATTATTAGATGATTCCAACAGAAACGTCCCTATAACCGTTTGAGTCATTCCAAAAGCAAATCCGTTTAATGCAGCAAGCAGCAAAATCAGATACCAATAGGGCTGAAGCAATAAGGTGCTGTGTACAATAACTAAGCTGAGTACTGCCAATAATATGGTTCGCTGGTAACCCAAGCGTTGAGAAGCAAACGGAGCAAGCGTAACCCCAATAAAAAAACCAGCAAACTGTGAAAAAACCAATTGCCCGCCACTACTGTAAGTACGACCGTAATCGTGCAATATTTCCGGCAGCAATGCACCAAATACGACGGTCGCAAGCCCGACTAGAAAATAGCTCACACAACCTAACCACACCGCTCGATTCATCCAATTATCCCCCTTCAAAAACCTACTGTTGCAAGGAGCGGTTATAGGTAAGAATATGGTCTATCGCTTCGGCTACAGATTGAACGGTATAGCTCGCTTTCTGCTTGATTTCAGCGTGGCTGCTGCTCATCGCATAGCTGTGTTCCGTTATGGCGAACATGGACAAATCATTAAAGGAATCCCCTATGCACGCCACTTCACTTGGATGCAGCCCCAACTTACTCATCAGTAGGGATAGCCCTACTCCTTTGGATACATTTAATGGCATGACATCCAGACAATCTTTGTCTGAAATAAATGTTTCGATTGCCCCTGTAAAAAGATCATTTAATTCATTTTTCATTTGCATTAAATGATTTAGTTCTCCAAAGAAGGAAATTTTACTGCACCTCATTTCATTGTTGGCTAAGGCAGTTTCGACGTCGCCACGTTCGGTACAGGCCGTTAAAATGCGATTTTCATAGGAAAGCGAAGCTTCTGTCCGTTTCCTTATATAAAAAGTATCATCCGTACAATGAATAAAATTTACAAACTGTTCAAAGCTCCGCGTTGTTTGAAGCACCCGTGAAGATACTTCAGGCTCGAAAACATAAGAAGCCAGAAGCTCAATTTCCTTGTTATATACGGTTGCCCCGTTCTGTCCAATCGCATAATAACGTTCCGTCAACTGCTGCATGATCATCTTAATTTCTGAATACATCCTCCCGGATGCAATGCACAATTCCAAGTCCTCATTTAGTGCGCTCTCAATGGCATCCAAATCCCTTTTTTCAATTTGACGTGCATGATTCATTAAAGTGCCATCTAAATCACTAACAATCAGTTTAATCATGGTAGTCTTCCTCCGATACAACCAATAGCTCCACCTGATGCTCTGCAAGCTTTTCCATCATTTCTTGATTGGGCTTCTGGTTCGTAATCAACAAATCAACTGATTCCAAGCCTGCTATTTTGTAAAACATCTGTTCACCGAACTTCGTATGATCCGCTAATAAAATGACTTGTTTGGCCCGTTTAATCATCTCTCGCTTAACAACACCATCCTCCTCCTGAGGGTAAGATAAGCCCTCAGCCGTAATGCCGCATGCGCCAAGAAATAATTTATCAACATAGTAGTCGGACAGCTTATTTATCGTCGACTGCCCGAACAAGAAACGATGCCGCGGATGCAATTCTCCACCTAACAATATTGCTCTTGCCGATTTTTTTCGGGATACTACATCTGCGATATCGATCGAATTGGTTACAACGACAATGTTTTCGGAAGATAAATGTTCTGCTGCGAATTGAACCGTGGTGGACGCATCCATCATTATAAAATCTCCGTTTTTGACGAGTGAAGCTGCAAAATGGCCGATCTCGCGTTTCTCATCCGATTCTCTGACCAGACGCTCTTTATATTCGTAAATCGCTTTTTCTTTTGTTGGCAGCATAGCTCCACCATGTGTACGGATGATGAGACCAGACTCCTCCATCTTCAATAAATCTCTGCGAGCGGTATCGCGTGACACATTGAACTGCTGGCAAATATCTTTAATATCGATGCGCTGATGCTGATTTAAATGCTCAATAATAGCGTTTAACCGCTCCTCTTGAAACATGCCAATCCCTCCCTAAGTTCCTGATGAACAGCGTTCACTCGCAAATAACTATATAAGGCATCTTACATCATATAATAAGTATTTTCAATCACTTATCTTCTTTTATGCATCATTTTTTGCCGTAAAAATGGCTGCACAGGTTTATTCGCCTGTACAGCCATTCCTATAGCTGGCATCTCTGCATATTGGGGTGGGCGACCACCTTCAACGCTTCATTATTTACAGCTTGCTTCGTATCCCTCATGGAGAAGCTCCTGTTTTAAAATGCTGAATGATATATTCACGAAAGTTTATCGCTGCATGTGATAAGTATCGATTCTTCATCCACGCCAAATAAAAGGTCAATTGGCATGATGGTTTTTCAATTTCAATATAGGTAAGGTCGGAATACTCTTCACGAGAGCCTGCTGGCTGGAAGGCAATCCCTAATCCTGAACGAATGAGACTGGCAATTGCTGCTGGTTCATCGCCCTCACATATCGTTCGTGGGATGAAACCCGCTTCCTTGCAATAGGCGTCCATTAATTCTCTAAAGGAATATCCCTGTTTGAGGGAGATAAAATCTTCCTGGGCTACTTCATCGAGTGTAATCCGTGTAGTACCAGCTAATCGATGGGTTGGCGGCACCGCAATCATAATCTTCTCCGTAACGAGCGGCACATGTTTAATATCATCACGGCTAATTAATTCGGTTGTCAGAAAAAAATCAATCTCGTTGCGTTCAAGCAGCAGCAGCTTGTCCTGCTCTGTCGATGCCTGCGTAATTCTAAAATTAGCGTCTGGATATTGAGCTAAATAAGGAGAAAGTACATTAGATAACCGATTTAGCGTAGTAACGGCAAGAGCAATTCTATTTTGCTCCCGATGAGTTAACACCGTAACTTCTCTTCTTCCCTCTTCCAAGCTGGCCAAGGCGATGTTGACTCTCTTTAAATAGGCTGTGCCCTGTTCATTGAGGCGAATTTGCCTGCCTACCCGATCAAATAATGAGGCGCCTAAATCGTCCTCCAATCGCGATATGATCATACTGAGTGCCGACTGGGCGATATTTAATTGATTAGCTGCTTTGGTCATATGTTCCATACGGGCAACGGTTTGAAAATATTTGAGATGCATTACATCCAAATTCGTTCCTCCTTTCATTCATATGAATATAATTATGATTATATAATAATTTATATATTTTTATTAATTAATATTTTGATTTATACTGGGAATATTCTAATGCACTTTGGAGGTTGTCCATGGCACAGCAGTTAGCTTTCTCCGCTTCACAATCAACTGAAAACCCAGATAAGATGCTCCGCAAGGTGGCTTGGGTTGTCGCGCTTGGCGTGCTTCTCAATCCGCTCAATTCATCGATGATTGCCGTTGCTCTCCTGCAGATTGGCAATGCGTTTCAAGTCAATTTAGCAACCGTCACCTGGCTGCTTTCCGGTTTTTACTTAGCCGGGGCCGTCGGTCCCTCTCTTGCAGGCAAGCTATCCGATCTGTTTGGAGCCAAAAAAATATTTATGAGCGGGCTTGTACTCGTTCTAATTAGCAGCCTGCTGGCAATATGGACCCAAAACTTCGGCATGCTTTTGACGCTGAGGATCATACAAGCTTTAGGCAGCGCTGTTGCTTTTCCAGCTGGCATGTCCATGCTGCGCTCCACCGCAGCAAAGCATAGTGAGCAGGAGCATCCAGACCGAATCTCCTCGGCCTTAGCCCTCGTCTCCATTATGGCTAACGTCATGGCTGCATTCGGCCCAACACTTGGAGGCATTCTTGTCGGTTCTGTCGGTTGGCCGTCTATTTTTTGGATCAACATTCCCATTGCCTTGGCTACACTATTTATCGCCCGCCTATGGCTGCCCAATGACCAAGACCGGCAAACAGCGAGCAGCGAAGATGCCTTCCCTGCCTCCACACCAAACATTTGGTCACGTATCGATATTCCTGGCATTACTCTCTTTATGATCATGCTTACTACTCTAATGTTGTTTCTGTTATCCCTGTCAAAAGGAATGTCATGGTGGCTTCTTGGCTGCGCAATCGTATCCATGGTTGCACTTATAGTATGGGAGAAGCGGGCAGCAAATCCGTTTCTTAACTTGCAGATGCTTACTTCCAACTGCCGCCTGCGGTCTGTGTACGTTCAGTATATTGGAGTAAACATTGTGTTCTATTCGCTATTCTTCTGTATCCCGCTTTGGCTCAGTCAAGTGAAAGGCTTTGATCCGAAAACAACCGGCTTGCTAATGCTGCCTTTAGCTGGACTAGGTGTAATCATGACTTCCGTGGCAGTCAAGTGCAACAAGCGCTTCGGCTACCGTACAACGATTATCGCCGGCAATGGCCTCCTTGTACTCAGTACGTTGCTTCTGCTGCTTTTGGGCGATAACAGCTCAATGCTTATGATTGTTCTGATTAATGCTGCGCTCGGCATTCCAAACGGATTCAATAATATGGGCCTGCAAACTGCTTTATATGTCGTAACTCCAACAGAAGAGACCGGAGCAGCTTCCGGCTTGTATGTTACGTTTCGTTCAATCGGGAGCATCTTATCCACCAGCTTGCTGGGACTGTCCTTCGGCGGTGCGATTACATCTAGCGGACTGCACACCATAGGGCTTATAACAGCTGGCCTTTCTGTTGTCTTGTTCGTAACCAGCTTATCCCGCAAATTGATTTAAACGACCATGAAAAAAAGCTTGATTGAATCATCAAAAACACCCCGGAATCCTTATGGATTTCGGGGTGTTTTCCAAGTAAGCACGGCAACCTTATTCCTTTTATTGATGCATCTTCCACTTGCATTCTGTCATTTCTAACTCGCTAAATATAGCTTCAAAAGATGATTGTTCCGGGCTACAAGCATAAACGCCAAATTGTATTTCTTCTCCACCTTCGAACAAATGGAATATTCGCATTTGTTTATAAGTGATTCCATCATATGAATTTTCAATACAATAATCACTTACACGACGGCTTAATCGGTAATACATCGCCTTTACATTTGCCGGTATGTCCGTTGTCGCCCAATCCGAAAATCCATGGTTGGTGACGACACTTCCTAACCGTTGATAGTTATCATTTTCAAATTCAATAGACGCTTTAAACCAGTTTTCGCTGTTCTGATAAAGGATGACGCCGCACTGATCATAACGATGCTTACTGTCAAATTCCGTCTTCACGACAAACGAGAAATAGGGTTCGGCTGTTTTCAGCAATAAAGCAGGTGCAGAATCATTTTGAAAACCGTAATAGGTGCGCTGCCAAAGATCGGTTCCCGGCTCCGTCGTAATCGCAACCTTATGCGGTTCCACGGCATACTTTTTCGGTTCATTAAGCCAAAATGCATGTTGTAATTCATATTTCATTGTATAGATCTCCTTATTCATAATAATCAGTTTGAGATTATGCTCCTTAAAAATAGTATGACCTGAATCTACGAGGTTTGCTAGTCTTCTGATATGTACAAAATATACTGAAAAAAAACGCCAAGGTCGATGCCTTGGGCGTTTTTTTGATAGGGGTACATCCTAAGCCTTCATCTTCTCCAAACAGCTTAAAATAAAGGCTTCCTCCCGCTCCAAATTGTCCTGCAGCTTGGCATAGATGCTGCGGGGCAGCTTCTCGTCCTCTTTAAATCTGTATTTAATTACTAAATTTCGCAAGGACAAGTACCGCTGCTTCAAATCCGTGCTGGTGTCCAGCAGTTGCTGATCGTATAGCATATGTCCATGATCCATCAAATAGGCAAGGCGCTTCTCCATTAAAAGTTTGTGCTCATACAGCAGGTGATACGCACGCAGGTCAAATTTTCTATATTCAGATGATGAGGTATCCATATCCTGTGGATCTGTAAGAAGCCGCTGCAGCGCTTGAAATCCAAATTCGAACTGCTGCTCCACCACCATATCAAACGTAGGTTTGGAGTATAAATAATTTTGCATGCCTGCAGCGATTTGTGCCATGTCAATATGGCATTCAAAGTCTGTGTTGCGCTTCAAAAAGCGAATTTCTGTATAGAAATCGTATTCATCGGACACACGCCAATAACCCTCCTCCAGCTCCGAAAAAGGGCATTCCGCCGCTATAAACTGCTCCACAAAGTTGTCTGCGACAAGCGCCATATCCTTGTCCAAATCATATCCGTAAATTAATAGCTCATGCATATGATGGCCATTTTTGTACGAATCTGTCAAGGATATATAATACCGGTCTACGAAAATATGTACATAATAGCCAAGATCTATCGACTCGATAATGACATCCTTTAATGATTTTCCCCATTTGGCAATGACTATGGCCCGAGGAAGCTGATTATAGGATAGGCCGGGACAGATTTTGAGAAGGATATGGTGATTGTCAAAAGCGAACATTTCCCATAAATAAGCATATCTGATTTGAATAAAATTATTGAATACCCACCGCCATAGCGGTTCGCTTATGATGGAAAACAAGATTCCGTATGGGGTGTACGTGCTAACTTCCGGTTCCTGAAGGTAAAGCGCTTTTCTTGACATGACCTGCCTCCATCCGTTGTGTAATGGCCCTTTTAGACTGCTGCCCTAAAAAATATGACAGCCTGCATCGACATGGAGAACTTCACCAGTAATGCCTCTCGAAAGACGACTTAGCAAAAATATCGCCGCATCGCCTACTTCATCCTGATCAATATTGCGCCGCAGCGGCGCCTGCTGCTCCATGGCCGTCAGCTTATCTTGAAAATCAGCAATCGCTGAAGCTGCCGAGGTGAGCACCGGTCCAGCCGAGACGGCATTCACACGAATGCCATGCTTGCCTAAATCCTCAGCCAAGTAGCGAACGCTCGCTTCGAGCGCAGCCTTCGCAACGCCCATGACATTATAATTTTTCACGACACGACCAGACCCTATGTAGGTTTGCGTCACAATGGCGCCTCCCTCTTTCATTAAGCCGCGGGCCTGCTTGGCCATGGCCACTAATGAAAAGCTGCTGGCGTTTTGCGCCAGCAGGTAGCCTTCTCTCGTCGTGTCAATATATTCACCTTGAAGTTGATCCGCATAGGCGATGGAATGCACGAGGCCATGAATCGTCCCGACCTGTTCTCCAATGGCGCTGAATGCCTCTTCAATGCTCGCATCATTCAGTATATCGCATGGGACAATAGCTGCCGCCTCTATGCCGTGCTCCTGAAGCAGCTTCGTCAGTTTACGCAAAGACTTATCCTTTCTGTAAGTAAACACAAGCCTTGCTCCTTCTCGATGAAGCGATTTAGCAACTCCCCACGCTAAACTCTTCTCATTGGCAACGCCTGATACGACAATGGTACGGTCTTTCATCAGCATCAGCTCTATCTCCTCCAGGCAAGTTATATTCCTATAAGCAGCTAGCTGTTAATAATTAATGGAGCATGGAAAGCAGGCTTTCCAGCTCCTCATAATCCAGTTCTTTAAAGATGGGCTCCGTTTGCTGGAAGGTACATAGTGCCAGCGCATGATCATCATCTGCAAAGGTTTGCGTAAAATAAGCGGCAGACGCCCCTGCTTCAAGGCTTGCCGCCACTTCACCATCCTCCTTGATTAAAAAAGAAAAGGAGTCAAGCGGAATCGACATTCCTTTGCCTACTGCCTTGATATAGCTTTCCTTCAACGTCCACAGCTGGTAAAAATACGTGAGCTGGCGATTTCCAGCCAAACTCATCAGCATCTCATATTCAACCGGAGCGAAGAACCGCTCTGCTATCGACAAGTCTTGCGGCTTCATGAGCTCAACATCAATTCCGACCGGGCAGTCGCCGAAGGCGCAGACTACCCAGTCTCCGGAATGTGACACATTAAACTCGCAGTCGATGGCAGCGTTATCTAGCAGCGGCTTGCCAAACTCATTTTTGCAGAAAGAAAGCTCATTATTTGATAACTGCCACCGCTTGCTAATCGCAAGACGGGCCAAAATCTCACCCGTCAGCGATCGGTAAGCGTCAATCGGCCGGCGAAAGCGGCGGACAGCTTCTTGCTTGCTTTCTGAAACGTATTTCAGCATATCGGGGTAAAGCGCCGCAGCTTTCCTCTCATCCAGCCGCAGCATATAAACCTCTATCATGGATAAACTCCTATCGGGAAATTTTTTCTGCTAGACGTGAAGGAGCAAGATAGTCGTTTAATTCATAATACATGCCAGTCTCGTCAATAATTTGATGGAACCAGCGTGTCTGCTCTTCTACCGAAACCTTCTTCGTATCCAAAATGATTTTCAGCAAATCGAGCGCTGTTCTCATTTGTTCCAAAGATGGCTTCTCCCCTGTTTCCTCAAGACGATCCTGGATCTCCTGAATTTTGCGGTACGACTTCACAACCTTCTCCTGGTACTCCTCATTATCCCAGTTTTGGTTAAGGGTAGCTACTGCGACAGCCAGGCTTCGCGTAATAATCGTCGGGATATGCTTTCTTAGACCCGGATATGCGGCTAAAATTTGCTCGATTTTTTTGCGATCCTCCTTCGTGCCGTAGCAAAGCGCTTCAATTCCATCCACGTTCGCCTTCACCATATTGGTCAATACATTTTTAGGTCCCATTTCAACCGTAAGTGTAACGCCCTTATGTTTAAAATATTGCATCGTACGTTCCCATTGTACCGGGCTAGTTAAATGCAGCGCAAGATTTTGCGCTACTTTCTCCGAATGTGCCATCGGCTCGGCATTGCGGTTCGTAATGACCGGATATTTGAAAAAACCGTACTCCAGCCCGGACAATTTGTCCAATAATTGGTCAGCCAGCGGCTGCATAAAGCTGCAGTGGAACGGAGCACTCGCAAGCAGCGGCGTTGCCAGCCCGCCATGATTCGCGAGCCTATCCTCTAGTTCCATAACCGCGTCGCTTTCCCCGGAAATCGCGGTTTGATTCGGCGTATTATAGCAGGACACCCAAACCTGACGGCCCTCCTGCTCCATCGCTTTGCACTCATCCACAACCAGCTTGCGCTCAACGCCATCAATAATGGACATGGCTCCAACATCGCTTGACGCGACCTCGTCGGTCATTTTTCCCCGTTCGTGCAGCAGCTTCACCGCATCGGAAAAACGAATCGCTCCCGCGCAAGTAAACGCCGCATATTCGCCAAGGCTGTGCCCGGCAAGAAATTGCGGAACTATACCAATCTCCTGCATATAAACGCGGAAGCTGGCTACGCTTGATACGAGAATGGCAGGCTGGGCATTTTTTGCTTTGGAAAGCTCTGCAAGCGAGCCTTCAAAGCAGAGCCTTGCCAAATCATAGCCAAGCACATCGTTAGCTTCCTCGAACGTTTGCTTCACGATCGTATATTGGTCATAAAGACCTTTCGACATGCCGACAAAGTGAGAGCCTTGACCCGGGAACAGAAACGCCATTTTTTCCATTATTACTTCCTCCAATATCATATTAGCCGTATTTTTTCCGTAAACAGGCACGCACGACCACCTAACCTGCTATCCTGCTTTCAGCTATACCCTCTAGCCGATGTTCATCGTGAACCTGTTTTGTTTATTCATCCATTCATTCAACACGGCTGATTAAGGTGAGATAGTCTGGAGCACTTTGCAGATGGGCAGCATCATGCTCGAAAATGAGCAGTCCGTCCCGCTCCTCCACGTCCTTAAATCCGGCAAATTTATACGTAAGCAGCATCATGCGATTACGGTCTGTAGGCACAAACTCAGCGCGCAGTACCGCTCCCGCGTCATGCGCCATCCTGGCGATGTATTGAAGCATAACGCTGCCTACGCCTCTGGACATGACACGGCATGACATTAACAGCAGCTTAAGCGTCCAAATATTATCCTTGCATTCAAGCAGCGTTAAGCCGATTTTGCCATACGTGCCGTATTTATCCTCCAATTCGGAAATAAACAGCTTATGGTTCGGTGAATGGCGGAATGCATCCAGTTCCTCATAGGAATACGTGTAACCCGTTGCGTTCAGCTGATGAGTTCTTACCGTCAGCTCCTCCGCCCGCTTCAAATCGTCTCCCTCAACCGAAGAAACCGTAAACACCATACCCAGCGAAGCGAGAAAATCCTCCTGTGAGCCATCGAAGCTGGCTTCAACTTCATTGCGTACGATATCGCTCATGTACAGGCTTCTGCGGTTCCGGGAGTCCTCGGTAACAAAGGTTGGATTAAATTCCGGCCTTTCAAGCAGCCCTTCTGTGTCGGCAGCATCTATGCACAGGACGTCTGGATGGTTGAAGCTGACCTCTTCCCGCTCAAACGGCTGATCATCGATAAACGCAATCGTATCCATCCCAATATTAATCGATTCGACGATTGTCTTAATTGAAGAAGATTTGCGGTTCCAGCTGATTTGAGGGTAGATGAAATAATGATCAATGCCGAGCTCTCTCAATTTTTCCATCGCCACTTCATGCTCATTGCGGCTGGCAATGGACTGCAGGATGCCCCGCTCATCCAGCGTTTTGATGACGTTGACAATATCGCTTCGCAGCTCAACGGTAGTATCCTCCATTAAAATACCATTCCAAATCGTATGGTCCAAATCCCACACGACACATTTGATTTTACGCTTGGCCGTGTCCTTCTTCTCCTCAACATTGTACGCCACAGGCATTCATCTCCTTATGAATTGGCTGTTTGAGCCATTGTCCGCCCTGCTCGGCGGCTGGTCACGAACTGCTGCTCAGCAATCAGCATTTCATGCATCTGCGACGTTCCCTCGATGATTTCATTAATTTTGGCATCGCGGAAATAGCGTTCAACCGGAAAGCCGCTATGACAGCCGTTCGCACCATGAATTTGCACCGTATCGCTGGTGATTTTGCCCAGCATAGTTGAAGCAAAATATTTGGCCGTCCACGTTTCCATAATGCTGTCGGGATCGCCGCTATCGCGTAAATATCCGACTTTATAACAAAGCATTCTAGCCGCTTTCACCTGTACGGCCATTTCGGCAATCATCTTCTGAATCAATTGATTGTCCCGAAGCGGTCGTCCAAATTGGACTCTAGTGCTGCCGTATTCTAGAGAAGCCTCCAGACAGGCCTGCGCCAAACCGACACAACCGCACGCTATGGTGTACCTGCCGTAGTCGAGACAAGGCAGCGCGATATGCGTCAGTCCCATTCCGAGCTTGCCAAGCAAATTCTCTTGCGGAATTCGGCAGTCGGAAAGCACGACCTCGGCAATCATAGATCCCCTTGCACCGAGCAGGCCGGACATGGGCAATACCGATACCCCGATTCGCTCCCGCTCAACGAGGAATGCCGCTGGCTGGCCGCCCACTTTAGCGAAGATGAGAAACAGATCGGCAATTTGCGCGATAGTAATCCATTTTTTGCGGCCATTCAATACGTATTCGTCCCCGTCTAACTCGGCCGTTGTTTCAATACTCTTGGCATCGCTGCCGGCGTTTGGCTCCGTTAGTCCAAATGCTGCCAATGCGCTGCCGGTCGCAAGCTTGGGCAGCCAGTTGTAGCGCTGCTGCTCAGTTCCCCAGCGCAATATAGCAAGGGACACCATTCCGTGAACGGTCAACAAGCTTCTTGCGGACGAGCAGCCGCGACCCGCCTCTTCGTTAAGAATGCCTAGCGTGACGTTGTCCAGCTCCATACCACCGTATTTTTTGGGCAGCATCGATCCTAGATAGCCAGCCTCTGCCATTTTCCTAAGCATATCTGGATGAATACGCTCCTCGCTGTCATTGAGATCAGCTAACGGCACCATTTCGCTATCAACAAACGCGCTGAACTCATTTTGCCAATTTTCCTGTTCTGGAGTCAGTTCAATTTTCATTCTTAACCTCCTGATACTTGCGAAGATGGCTGATCAACCGCTGCTTTCTCTTGAATCAGACTGACCATCCGGTTAATGGAGCGGAAGTTGTCCAAATCCATGTCACGGCTATCGATAGTAAGCGCAAATTCCTTCTCCAGAAACATAACCAGCTGCATCGCGAACAGGGAATTGACAAATCCTAATGCGAAAATATCCTCATCGTCCCCAAGCTCATGCTTGCGGAAAAACCGCGATAAAAACTTCTTGATTTTAACTTTCATCTCTTCCATTATTGGCACTCTCCTCATCCCGATTCGGGTTAATCTAGTACGAAATCCATTCATTAGCAGTCAATAGCATGCATTAGCATGCATGATTACGCATTAATACGTATAAAACCCTTGACCGCTTTTGCGGCCATGCAGCCCCGCGTCGACCATTTTCCTAAGCAGCGGACAGCAGCGGAACTTCGAGTCCTGATAGCTTTCATAAAGGACATTCAAGGAATGTACGACCGTGTCCAGACCGATCAAGTCAGCCGTTTCAAGCGGCCCCATCGCATGTCCGTAGCATTTTTTAAAAATTTCATCGACTTCCTCCGCGGACGCCACCTGATCCTGCACGACATAAGCAGCTTCATTCATAAACAAATGGGAAATACGATTGGATACAAAGCCCGGATAGTCGTTAACGACGATCATTTCCTTGCCCATGCTGCCCATAAGCCCATCGACCGCTCGGATACATTCCTCAGAGGTATGAAAACCGCGAATGACCTCGACCGTTTTTTTGGTTGGCACCGGATTCATAAAATGAGTGCCGATAACCTGCGGCGCACGTGTGGTCACAGCGGCCAGCTTTGTAATAGAGATACAGGACGTGTTAATCATAAAAATGCAATCTTGCTGGCAGATGCCATCAATAAGCTCGTAAATGCTGCGCTTGACGTCCCAATTTTCCGTAGCGTTCTCAATGACAAAGCTGACGTCGCTGAGATTATGATGCTCCGTCGTAAACACGATGCGGTCCATAATTTGCTCTGAAGCCTCCAAGTTTCCCGAGGAGCCGAACAGCCCACGGAATCGCAGCTGGGTGGCAATTTCCTCCCTCGCCTGTTCAAGCTTCGCTTGCTCAATGTCTACAAGCACCACCGATGAGCCTGATTGGGCGAGCGCTTGGGCAACCCCTCTTCCCATTACACCTGCTCCGATTACCCCGATTTTCACAGCGAGCTCCACTTCTTTCTTCATTGGATTTTAATAGGTCTGCTCCCTAGCCAGCTAGCCGGCCAGCACGATTGCAAGACAGCCTTCCTGCTGGCTAGCAAAATGTTGTCTAGTAAGTCGATTGGGTACCTTCCAGCTCAAACGTCTCGGGATGCATGCCCACAAGCTTTGCCGCGTATTCGCGTTCCAGCGCGAGTGCCGAGTCCAGCTGCTGGTTCAGCATAACGGCAGATTTGGCGCTTAATTTGGCGGCAAACACCGCTTTTGCCACTAAGGCACGAATTTGCTTCCAAGCTTCCAGGCTCTCTTCAACCGCGCCTTGCAGCTGAGTATACTCACCAGCTAATTTCTCATAGCGATATAGGTCTACGAGCTTGGCATTTACGATTTGATTAAGTGTATCAAGCAAGCTTTCGCCATAATCTTTGATCAGCTGCCCGTCCCGCAGCGCTTGTTTAACCTTCTCCAGAAAGCTGTACAGCGACTGCATGCTGCTGTCTAGAAGCTGCTGGCGATGTGCCGCGGCGGAAGCAGTCGTTTCTAGCAAGCTATCTGTTTCAGGCACTACATCATTGGTATGAATAGCTGAAAATTCATAATAAACAGGCATTTCGCTTCCAAAATGGTCCATAAAGCCAAGATGCCCCTGCAGCGCATCCTCGTAGCTCACCCATCTTTTCTCATAGGTCAGCCTTTCAATATGGTCATGCTCTATGACGCCGAACATCTGCTTGCTGTCATCAAAGCCGAATACGAGCCATGAATGCGGCCAATGCTGCTTTTTGTACGTTTCAGCCCGGTTTGAGGCGTAGTAGCAGTCAATTCGCACAATAACCGGCTTATTGCTGAGGACTGCTCGCTTGAGCTCCTCAATAACGGAATGGCCGACCGTTCTCGTTTCCGTCCGAATGCCTATTCCTAGCAAAAGCTGCTCTATTGGCTTTGCCGCTGCGTAATCTACCTGAAAGTGAACCGTATCCTCATCATATCGATAGATAACCGTATCATTGGCAAGAATCGGCAGCAGGCTTTGCTGGTAGTAGGACAAAATGGGAAACAGCGAGTGATAGAAACACTCCTTATAAAATAAATCGTTAAACGGTTGGATCCGTTCATCATGCTTGAGCGTCAGCAATGCTGCACTAGCGAATGCTTCAGATTCAAATGCAGCTCGGCTTTTTGGCGAAAAGGTTGCTGCCCCTGCTCCTTCGCCATTCATCCGCCGCAGAAAGCCCCTAATCGTCGGGTAGCGGTAAATCTCCTCGCTTTCGAAGGAAAACCCAGCTTTCTCCAGCTCGACCTCCAGCTTCAACGCTTTTAGCGAATGGCCGCCGACATTAAAGAAGTCGTCGGTTACGCCAACCGTCTCTACCTCCAGCACTGCCTTCCAAATGCGGAGCAGCTTCTCCTCCTTCTCATCTGCTGGCGGCTCGCCGATGGATAGTCCGCTGACCTTTTCATATGGGCTGGGCAGCTGCTTCCGGTCTATTTTTCCGTTTGGTGTATACGGAAGCTCGCTCAGCGGAATATAGAATGAGGGCAGCATATAGTCGGGCAGCCGGGAAGCTATTGCGCTTCTTATGCCATCCGCCAACAGAGCCGCCGAGGAAACATAGTAGGCGCAAAGAATGTGGCTTCCTTCGCCATCTTCCTGTGCAATGCACACAGCCGCTTTTATCTGCTCTAGGCTTAATAGGGCAGATTCGATCTCGCCCAGCTCGACTCTAAACCCTCTAATTTTCACTTGATGATCCATGCGCCCCAGAAACTCAATATCCCCGCCGGGCAGCCTTCGTGCCAGATCGCCTGTCCGGTACATCTTCCCACCGTTTCCATAAGGACATGGCACGAATTTGTCAGCCGTCAGCTCCTCCCGCTTCCAGTAGCCGATCGCGACGCCGTCTCCGGCAATACACAGCTCCCCAGCCACGCCTTCCGGCAGCAAACGCAGAAGCGGGTCGACAATATACATTTGCGTATTGGCGATAGGTGCCCCTAGCGTTATGCTGCTCGCACTCGTCACATCCTTTACTGAAGACCAAACCGTCGTCTCCGTCGGGCCGTACATATTGTAAATGCTGGCCCCTCCGCACCGTTCCCGAAGCTGGTGAAGCAGCTCATCGGGGAAGGCTTCCCCGCCTACCATAAGCGTCGTTAGCTGTTCCAAGCCAGCTTCTGCCGGCTTATCGTTCAGCAGCAGTTGAATCCGGGAAGGCGTCGCCTGCAGCAGCTCGATCCGATTGTGCGCAAGCCACCGCTGGAGCAATGCCGGATTATGCTGCTCCTCCTCGCCCGCAATGACGACAATTAGTCCCTGCGTCAGCGGCAGGAGCGTCTCCAGCACGAATATATCGAAGCATAGCGTCGTAACGGCAGCAATGGTTTTCCCTTCTGTGAAGGCCGGGATTCGGCCCGTAATGCCCGTTATAAAATTAACGACTGCCCTGTGCGGAACCAGCACCCCTTTCGGCAGGCCAGTAGAACCGGACGTATAGATTAAATAAGCGGCATCCTCCGGGTCATTCACATTAGACAGCAGAGGATCGAGCTCTCCATATACCCGATTGTCGTCGAGATTGACGGTTTCCCCCTGAAAATCAACACGGCTGATCAATCCATCCTGTGTAAGCAGGACGCCTGCGCCGCTATCTTCCAGCATATGGCTAATCCGTTCCGGCGGATAAGCCGGGTCAATGGGCAAATAGGCGCCCCCGGCCTTCAACACCGCCAAAATCGCGATCATCATTTCCAAAGACCGATTCGTCATGACAGCGGCAACCCGCTGCCTTCCAATGCCCTTGCTGCGAAGCAGGCAAGCGAGCCGGTCCGAACGATCCTTAAGCTCCCCGTAAGTAAGCTCCATCCCGCCAAAACGAAGCGCGGTCCAATCTGCAGTATTCATCGCTTGGGTGTCAAACAGCTCATGTACCGTTTTATCCTTTGGATAACGTATAGCGGCCGGATTTAACCGCTCAAGCGATTCTATTTCCCCTTGTGAAAGCAAGCGTATCTGGTTCAGCGGAATATCCGTTTGCTGGATCGCCTCTTCCAGAAAACCGACAAAATGATCAAACATCCGTTCCATATATCGCTGCGAATACATGGAACGTTCATAGAGCAGCTCCAGCTGCAGGCGATCCCCCTCCATAATGAAATAAAAGGTAACGGAAGCTTTCGAGTCCTGCATGTATAAAGGAGCATGCAGCGTATTCAGGGCAACGACCGTTTTGAAGGCAGGGACTGCTGCTTCGGGATTGTGCTTAAGCAGCCTGATAATGGCTTGGAAGGGAATGTGCTTGTACTTCCTTGCCTCCTGCACCGTTTGGCTAACTTGCTGTATATATTCTTTGAACGGCAATGCTTCATCGACATGCACCTGCAGGGCAATCAGCCGGTTGGGGGCAGTGTTTTCTGCCGTTTGTTGTCCGGATGGCATGCCGGTGGTCACGATTCGCTCCCCCGTATAGCGATGAAGCAAATAGAGTACACCTGACAGCAAAAACGCATACAAGCCTTGCTGGGAGTACCTGCATAAGGGCAGCAGCCGTTCGGTCAATTCAGGCGGAATCTGGCCTTTGACCAAATCGACCGCACCCGGGCGCAAGCCAGCATCCTTGAGGTCGCCCTCAAACGCATTCGGCTCAGCGGAAGGATCAAGCTTGCTAAGCCAATACTCTCTCTCCTGCTGCCATTTGCCGCTCGTCAACAGCATATTTTCCGAATAGGAATCCATATCCATTCCCTCCCTTCTTTTCTACATGGTTGATGGGAATGCCCGCCTAAAAATTAAAGGAGATTTCCTCATCATCCTCATATAACGGCTCCTCGGTTTTACCGCTGGCCAGTTCAATGTTCTGCAGAAGGATATCGGGCTGCTTGGCGATAGTCCCAAGAATGCTCAAGTAATCCTTCAGCATTCGCTCCGCTGTCTGCCGATCATACAGCCGCGTGTTGTACTCCAGCCTCAGCCGAAGCTTTCCGCCCTGCTCCATAGCCTCCAGCGTCAGTTCATAATCGGTCAGATTATAAACTTCATCGATAGAATGGCCAATCGCCCTTTCATCAACAGGAACATTTTGATAAATAAACACCGTATCGAACAGCGGGTGGCGGTTCGCGCTTCGCTTTACGTTCAAATGATGGATCAGCTCGTCAAGCGGATAATCCTGATTGTCGAAAGCTTGCACTGCGCTTGCTTTTATATGCTCCAAACAGCTTAAGAAGGTCAGTTCCTTACGGGGAGCCACCCGCATCGCCAGCATATTGATGAACATGCCGAGAATTTTGTCCATTTCCCGCTTTGGCCGTCCCGTAACCGGTGATCCGATGACCAGGTCGTCTTGTGCAGAATACTTGGACAGCAGCACGGCATAAGCGGCGAGCAGCAGCATATACATCGTCGCTCCGGATACGCTTGACTGCTGTTTCAGCTTTTCCGTCAGCTCACGGTCAGCCAAGCTCATGACGATACCGCCCTCAAAAACAAAATGCTCGGGCCTTGGCTGATCTGTCGGCAGCCGCAGCACAGGGATTTCGCCCGCAAACGTCTCTTCCCAGTAAAGCTGCTGGCGCTTCATTTGCTCCGTCTGCATGAAGGAGAGCTGCCATTCCACATAATCCTTGTACTGGTACGGCAGGGCAGGCGGCGATTCACCTTTGTACAGCTGGACAAGCTCCCGCATAAAAATTTCCATGGATACGCCGTCCGTAATAATGTGGTGGGCATCGTACAGCAGATAATATTTTTCCTCCTCGACCTTCACGAGGCCAAGCCGGAAAAACGGCGGTTCATTCAAATTAAACGGCTGCTTGAACCGATTAATAATGTCTTTCGCCTCTGCCTCTTCTGCTTCCCAATAGCCCATCTCGAATGGGACTTGCTCCCTGATCACTTGGACAATTTCCCCATCCATGCTCGTAACAGCCGTTCGCAGCACCTCATGCCGGTCAATCATGCGGCGCACAGCCAGCTCCATCCGCTCGGGCTCCACCCGGATGTTCAGCACTGAAACTCTGAACTGATTGGCGCTAGTGAGCTGCGGCTCCCGTTTAAACCCAAGGAACATGCGCTTCTGGGCATGGGATGCTGGATAGTACGGCTTAATAGCTGCATTCTGCATTGGCGGATACTGGCTCGAGCGGACGGGGGTCCGACTGGCGGATTGCTTTTGTAAATGCTCCGCCAATTGAACGACAGTCGAATATTCGAATAGATCGCTGATCGTCACTGCTTCGAACGTATGCGTCTCAATCTCGCCCTGGAGCTTCATTAATACGAGTGAATCTGCACCCATTTCAAAGAAATTGTCATAGATGTCGATCTCCTCATAGCCGAGGACAAGCTTGCAGCATAAGGCAAGCTTCTGCTCCAGCTCAGAGTAGCTGCCGGCCTCCCGGCCAAGCAGGACAACGCCATCCGCGCTGCGTTCCTTCTTCTGCACACTGCCGCCGCTTTGCTTCCGCTTGCTGTCTTTCTTCGCCGCAATCCGCTTCCGAATCGAATCGGAGCAAGCTACACCGGAGCGTTCAAGCAGCATAGCACCTGCGCCATCGTAGTGGATTTGTCCTATTAGCGCTCTGCTTGCACCGGTTTGCAGCAAGGAAGCGAAGCCTTCAAGCGCTAGCTCGGTCGGCAGCGTCCTGAAAATCGTATCGAATACGTGCCCGCCATCAAAGGCCATCCCGGTCTCTTTCCACGTCGTCCAGTTCACAGTAAGCGTGCGCCCGCCTCTTCTTTGCCGATAAGGAGCATAAGCATCCAAATAGGCGTTGGCTGCCGCGTAATCCCCCTGTCCGAAAGCACTGAACATGGTCGCGACCGACGAGAACATAATAAAGAAATCAAGGTGCTGGTCTTGCGTAAGCGCATCTAGCACCCATGCGCCGTACACCTTCGGAGCGTAGATGGCATTGAACATATCATCGCCTCTGTCAGCAAGCGGCCCGTCATTCGAGACGCCCGCACCGTGCACGATGCCCCGTATTTGCCCATACTTGCTTTTCAATTCAGCAATGACCTTCTCCATAGCACTATAGTCGGCTGCATCGGCACTGATGCATTCTACCGTCGCGCCAAGCCTCTCCAGCTCCTTCACTATGCGAAGCCGCTTTCTAAGCTTGTCTGAAGCCGCGCTGCCTTCTAGAACAGCTTGCCATTCCGAGCGCGGCGGCAGCGGAGTACGACTAATCAAAGCCAAATTGACCTTGCTCTGAGCTGCAAACCACTTTGCCACTTCCAGCCCAATGCCGCCTAAGCCGCCTGTAATCAGGTATACCCCTTGCTCCTGCAAATCCAAGCGGCGGCTGATTTCTAACTGTTCGTCCCGCAGCTCAGCAAATATTTCCGTATATCTATCACCATTTCGAAGCGCGACACCGTACACGTCATTCGCCTGAAGCTCTCCGATAAGCTGCGCAAGCGGAACCGATTCCTCTATATCCATATATTTGCATGACACATTTGAGAGCTCCTTGGCTATAACCTTGCCCATGCCGTAAGCAGGAGCATGATCGGGTATAAGCAGCTTCTCTGCGCCGGTAGCTTCTACAGCATTTCTAGTGAGGATATGCAGCGCAAGCGGCTGCTGAATTCCCGCCTGCACCAGCGCTTTTGTCAAATAAAACAAACTGTAGGCACCGCTTGCCTGCCGCCGTTTAAGCGTCTCCAGCGTATCGCTGGCATCATGTGCGTCCAGCGCCAAAAGATGAATGATTTGGCCAAACGGCACATCCTTCAATGCTTGCATAAGCTGGAAATAGCTTGCCTTGGAACCGTCAATCTCGTATCCTTCGCCGCTAGAATTTGCTTTGCAGCCAAAGGGTCCATCATCCTCTGCAAGCTTCACCTCGATAACGAGCCTGCCGCTTTCCCGCAAGGATGCAGCAATGGTCTGCCCGACTCCCGACGCATCCATAAATACGATGGCGGCTCCTTCAATGCCGGTTGGTTCAGGCCTTCTGCCGCACTTGCGCCACTGCATGGCGTAGTGCAGCGAAGCTTCAGCAGTATCATTGCCGTTCCGCTGCGGCATATTGAGCTCAAGCCAGCAGCGTTGCTTCTCAAAGGCGTAGGTTGGCGCATACGTTTTGCAGCGGGCCTCGCCTTGATACAGCTCCTCCCAATTGACATCCGCGCCGCGGACATACAGGCTTCCAATGTCATGAAGCAGCTGCTTGTCCTTTTTTCCGGTGCCGATAAATTGCCGGACCTTCTCGGCAGCGGTGCGGGTCAGCTCCGCATGCTCCGGCTTTTTAATTTCATTTTCAGCCAGAACCTGCTTATTGCCGGAGACGACCTTATGCCTGCCATAGCGGATATCATCATGAATGGTTTCATCAAGAGAATGGTCTGCTAACAGAGCCACTTTGCGCATTAGGTCGGCGGCATCCTCGAAAAGGATGGCAATGCGGTGCGCATAATGCCCCCGGCCGGTGTTAGCCGTATAGCATAAATCCCGCAGCGGAATTTGCGCTTCACGGTTTAAGTACTGCTCGTAGCCAGATACGATTCCAAGCAGCGGCGCGATGCTTTTGGCCGATATCGCAAGGATATGAGGCAGCCCAGCGTATACATCGTCTTCGTGCTCCGACTGCTGCGGCGGAGCATACTCCTCCAGAACGATATGGCAATTGGTTCCACTCAGGCCGAAGGCGCTGATGCCCGCTCTGCGTGGATGCTCTCCAGCCTCCCACTCCCGCAATTGGGTGTTGACATAGACTGGCGAATCGCTAAAGCCAATCGTTGCATTAGGGCGGTTGAAATGGGCCGTAGCCGGTATTTTGCGATGCCTTAACGACATAGCGGCTTTGATGACACCGGCAATGCCGGCGCATTCGTACAAATGGCCCACGTTCGTCTTAACGGTGCTGACTGCGCAAAATTGCTTGCGGTTCGTATGCTTTCGGAACGCCCTGTACAGCCCTTCAATTTCGAGCGGATCGCCAAGCCTCGTTGCTGTTCCATGCACCTCAATGTAAGACAACGTCTCTGGATCAATGCCTGCGTCCTGCCACGCCTTAAGCAGAACCTCAGCCTGGGCAGCCGAATTGGGAGCGGTTATACCGATCGAAGTGCCGTCCTGATTAATGGCACTCCCTTTTATAACAGCATATATCCGGTCCCCATCCTTAACGGCTTGGCTAAGCGGTTTGAGCAAAACAGCAGCACTGCCCTCTCCCCAGCCAGCACCTTCGGCCTCTGCGTCAAACGTCCGTGTTCGTCCGTCCACCGCTTCAACGCCCAGCTTGAGGCCCGAGTTATCGATCGGCAGAAGATTAAGCCTGATGCCGCCTGCAATCGCCATTTTGCAATCGCCGTTATGAATAGCTTTGCTGGCTAGATGAATCGCAACCGACGAGGAAGAGCAGGCTGTATCCAAAATGAGCGTTGGCCCCTTCAAATCAAGCATGTAGGAAATTCTCGTCGGAAGCATGGCGGCAATGTTGCCTGTTAATGCCGTTGCTGCTGATTCCGGCTCGGTTTCCAATATCATGGAATGATAGCTCGAGCTGCTGGAGTAGCCGACGTATACGCCTGTATGGCTTCCAACAAGCTTATTCCCGCCATAGCCAGCATCCTCTATCGCCTCCCAGGCCGTTTGCAAGAAGATGCGCTGGGAAGGATCCATCAGAGCGGCCTCGTTAGGCGTAATGCGGAAAAAGCTGTAGTCGAAGGAAGCTATATCGTGCATATACGCACCCGGCGAATATTTTAATTCCCAGCCCATTTCATCCAGCATATGGGTCAGGTAGCCGTCAATGTCAGCGCTTCTCTCTTTCGGAAAAGCTCCTACTAAATCAACGCCGGAGGCGATTTGCCGCCAGAACTCTTCCGAAGAGTCAGTGCCGGCAATATGGGAGGCCATCCCGATAATGGCGATGTCCTCCTTGCGGCTCTCCTCCTGCTCTGCCTGCGCCTGCCTAAGCAGCGTGACCATGCGGATCGCATCTTCTTTTTCAATTTTTCCTTCGGTAGCTCTCTTGAGAATATAGTGGTAAAGCTTATCCATAGCCTTTTACCCTCCGGGCGTCCAAAGTTGCTGCGCCAATTACTTTTTCCTTGTATCGCTGCTGTTCTGTCCGGTTTTCGTCAACTGGTCAATCGCTTGTTCAATGGATAGTGTGCCATTGCCCAGTTCCTCCATTAGCCGCTTCGTATCTTCCTCCAGGCTGGCGCCTGCACTTACCTGCTGCAATACTTGCGACATCTCGCGGTCGTACGCAAGATGTTCCAGAGCTTCTGTTCCTGTTGCCTCCTGCTCCTCTTCATCCTCCCGCATATACTGCTGCAGCTTGCTGACGGAAGTATATTCAAACAAATCCAGCAACCTGACCTTGCCCGGATAATGCTTTTCCAGTGAAGCGTGAACTCTGCCAAGCAAAATCGAGTCGCCGCCAAGCTCGAAGAAATTATCGTCCATGTCGATTTCATTAAAGCCAAGAACCTGGCAATAGATTTCCGCCAGCTTCGTTTCCAGATCGGTGTAATCGCCGTCTTTTCCCGTAAGCTTGATTTCGCCCTCGAAGCGTCTTTGCGAAGCCAGCTGCCTGGCCTCCCACCGTTTCTGGGACCCCGTTATGGCAGCATCAATCGGCGCATCCAGCAGCTGCGGAACGAGACCGAGCTCCCACAGCAGATCCGAGCCGTAGTTGAGCTCCCCAATTAAAACGTTCGATACGCTCCGGTTCAAAGCTTCTTCCAAACCGCGCATGGCCACTGCTGTAGGAAGTGCCTTGAAGGCGCCGTCTGCATTGACGCCGAACTCCACCGCCATACCGGTTTCCTTCCACGCGACCCAGTTGATGGACAGCGCTTTTTGCTGATTCAACGTTTTGTATTTTGCAAATGCATCCAAAAACGTATTAGCTGCACAGTAATCCCCTTGCCCCGGCACTGCGAAACGCGAGCTCATAGAGGAGAACATCAGGAAGAAATCAGGCCGATCCTGCTCGGTCAGCTTGTCGAGAATCCACGTTCCGAATACCTTCGGATGAACAACCTCGTTGAACACCTGCTCTTCTTTCAAATAAAGGAAGCCATCTCCGCCTACACCAGCGCCATGGACAATGCCATTAATGCGTCCATAACGTGCGCGTAGCCCGCCGACCAACTCTTCCATTTGCTGCATATTAGCGATATCGAGACTGTAGCATTCAACATGGGCACCCATTGCTTCAATTTCACGTACCGCTTTTATTCTTTGGATAGCCTTGCGGTCGGTTCTGCTGTTGCGGTCGATCATATCATCCCATGTTGCTTTGTCCGGCAAAGGCGTACGGTTAATGAGCGCAATATTGACTTTCTTTCTCGCCGCCAAATATTTGGCTGTCTCAATGCCCATGCCGCCTGTCCCGCCTGTAATGAGATAGATCCCTTCTTCTCTGACCTCGATCGGCTGCTCATTTGCCTCTTGCACGCGGTATTCCTTGAAAATTTCGGCATAGCGCTCATTGTCGCGAAAAGCGACAATATAATACGACGGTGCTGCCCCTATTTCGCGTATAATCGTATCCAAATTCGTTGCTTCATCGATATCAATAGCGCGGCACAGCATGCTCGGCAGCTCTTGCCTTGCGGATTTTCCGAGTGCCAGAAGCGGTGCATTCCACGGATTGACCCGGGATTCGCGGCCGCTTACAACATCGACATAATCAGAAATGATAACCGTATCGGTTACAGCGCTTAATCCGACTTGGGCTACCGCTTTGGATAGATAAAACAGGCTGTATACGCCTCGATACTGCGTTTCATTAAAGCCGTTCCAGTTGACCGCCATGCCTTCCGGCACGATGCTGAACAGATGGATGATTTTGCTCCACGTTGTGCCCTTGTTATCCTTCAGCAGCAACACATAATCGTCTACTGTACCGCTTACGTGATAGCTGCCGTCATCGAGCTTGGCATATTGCTTTCGCAAATAAACTTGAACGGTCTTGGTTCCTCTCCGGTTCCACTCAGCAGCGAGCGATTGTCCCAAGCCCTTCTCATCCATAAAGATAAGCACGGGTCCGGCCTGGCTTATCTGCTCTGCCATCAGCTGCTCCTGTCTTACCCACTGCCCCCCGTAATACAAGCCGCCAGCCGTTACTTCAGTCACAGCCTGTTCGTATTCAGGTATCTCAACCCAGCAGCGCTCTCTTTCGAACGGATAGGTTGGGAGGCTGATTCGATGCAGCTCTTCACCGAAGTAGAAAGGTTCCCAATCGGTTTCGACTCCTTGTACGTAAAGCTCGCAAATGTTCGGCAGGCTGCTGGCATCAGTGCGTTCCCCATCTACATAACCGTCGACCAATTGTCCGAACTGCTTCGTCATGCTTATCCGCTGGCTCTCTGTAATTTCGCCGTCGGATTTTTTCGCTTTCGTTTCCGAGACGATTTTATGGAAGCCGTAGAACAACCAAGGCTGTTGTACGTTTTCGAAACCGTATTCGTCCACTTCCGCGAGCTTCCGGTTGAAATCCTCCGCATCGTTTACGATAAGTACCAGCCTGTGCGCGTAGTGGCCGCGTCCAGTGTTTGCGGTATAGCAGGCGTTGCGGAAGGCAGCCGCCGTACCGTCGCCAAAACGCTTCGATTTGTACTGGCTGACGAGGCGCCGAAGTGCGGTATCCGTCAGTGCGGAGAGCGTAAACAGCTGCGGACGTTGACTAAGCTCCTCTTCGCCTTGCAGCTGCAAGGTTTCAGCGCCCAAATACTCTTCCATAACGACATGGCAGTTCGTTCCGCTCATGCCAAAGCCGCTTACACCGCATCTGCGCGGATGGCCTTCCGGCTCCCACAATTTGCGGGTTGCATTGACATACACTGGCGAGTTCATAAAGTCGATTTTTCGGTTCGGACGGTTAAAATACAGATTTGGCGGCAGCTCTTTGTTTTTGAGCGTCAAAACCGCTTTAATGACGCCCGCAATACCCGCAGCCTCTGATAAATGCGTTAAATTCGTTTTTGAAGATCCGACCGCGCAAAATTGTTTCTTCTGGGTATACCGTTTAAAAGCGCGCTGGATACCCTGAATTTCGATCGGGTCTCCCAACTGGGTGCCCGTTCCATGCGTTTCAATGTACGTAACCGTTTCAGGATCAATCGCAGCATCTTCCCATGCCTGAATAATCACTTCCTCCTGAGCAGCCGGGTTCGGCGCGGTCAACCCAGCGGAGCTTCCATCTTGGTTCGATGCGCTTCCCTTGATGACAGCGTAAATATTATCCCTGTCCTCTATCGCCTTCTGAAGCGGCTTAAGCAGTATCGCCCCAACCCCTTCGCCTGTTCCCGTCCCTTCGGAGAGCTCGTCAAACGCCCTTGTTTTGCCGTCTGTCGACTCCATGCCGATGCCTCTTGGCGAGCCTTTGCGGAAAATAGGCATCATGTTCAGCCTTACCCCGCCGGCAATCGCCATTTCGCAGTCGCCCATGCGTATTGATTTGCAAGCCAAATGCACGGAGGTCAAGGAGGAAGAACAAGCCGTATCAACAACGACGCTCGGGCCTTTCAAATCGAACAGATAGGAAACTCTGCCTGTCGCTACCGAAGCCGTATTGCCAACTAGCGAAGCGCCTTCCGACTGCGGCTCTACCTCGCTAATAATGCGGTGGAAATAGACCATATTGGACGCAAACCCGAGATAAACCCCCGTTTTCGTGCCATAAATCTTTTTGCCTCCGTAGCCGGCATCTTCGATGGCATGCCATGCTGTCTGTAAAAATAAGCGATGGTTCGGATCAGTCGTGCTCGCCTCCTTCGGAGACATTCGGAAAAAGCGATAGTCGAACTTGTCTATTTCGTCCAAATAACTGCCCATCTCGTAATCGACCGCATTGAGCGGCCAACCTTTGAAGGCAACGTATTTTTCCATATCCTTTCTTCTAACATCCGGATAGCCGCTGCCGTTATCAACGCCAGCCTGCAGCGCACCCCAAAATTCCTCGTTCGTGCTCGCCTTCGGGAACTGGAATGACATGCCGATTACTGCAATATCGCTGTCTGTTGACAAAGCTTCACGCGCGGCGATCGTCTGCTGAGGCATGCTGCTCTCCGTATCCTGCTCTACGATATATTCCGCCAGCTTGGAAATCGTTGAATGCTCGAACATGTCCGCAACCGATAACAAGCCGGTGTAGCGTTTATCCAGCTCCGCATGGATGCGCATCAGCAATATGGAGTCGGCTCCAAGCTCGAAGAAGTTGTCGTTAATGTCGATTTCGGCATAACCGAGCGCATTTTGGCAAACGGCGGCAATCGTTTTTTCGGTTTCGTTGTATGCCGCCCCGTCACGGCCAGTCAGCTGCACCTCACCGCTCTTTGCCGCTCCCTTCGGCTTCGCAGCCTTATTGGAAGTGGAGCCAGCGCTCGCAAGCTGCTGCTTATGATAATCGAGTTTGCGCTGAAGCGGCTCTGACAGCCTGACCGTCGCTTTTTCCAGCAATAAAATGCCCAACCGGTCATAGTTGAAGCTGCCGATTAACGCTCGGCGGCTTTGCTTGTTCAGCAATGCGGTAAACCCTTCAATGCCACTGGCCGTTGGAAGCGTCTGGAAGATGGTGCTCACCGCCACGCCGCTATTTTTCGCCATGCCGGTTTCCTTCCACGTCGTCCAGTTAATCGTCAGCGTCTTCTTGCCCAGCTTGCTCCGATAATGAGTGAATGAGTCCATATAAGCATTAGCTGCCACATAATCGCTTTGGGTCGAACCGTAATATATGGTAGCGACGGATGAGAACATGGCGAAGAAATCGAGTTGATCATCTTCCGTACATTTGTTCAGAAGCCACGTTCCGTTTACTTTAGGCAGCAGTACGTCGCGTATGACGTTTTCCTGCTTGTCCTTCAGCAGCTGGTCGATAGCCACGCCCGCGCTGTGAACGATACCGTCAATTTTTCCATACACGCTGCGAACTTCCGAAAGCATTGCTCTAAGCTCCTGCTCATCAGAAATGTTTGCCTGATACAGCTTGATCTGTGCTCCGGCTGCTTCCAACTCGCGAATGGCGTTAATTTTGCTGATTAACAGCAGATCCGTCCCGGTCTGGACAATCGCATCCCAGCGTTCCCGCTCAGGCAGCGCCGATCGGTTCACGAGGATCAGATTAATGGAAGAGGCATTTGCAGCTAGCGACTTTGCAACCTCAAGACCGATTCCTCCTGTTCCTCCCGTTATGATGTATACGCCCTGCTCCTTAATCGTTACAGGCTCATCCGCGATGCGATCAAGATCCATTTGGGCAAATTGCTCCACGTAACGGGCATTTGCGCGGAAAGCGACCCCATACGGCGATGATCCTGCGCCATACATAATCTCCTCATTTAGCTGCACCGCATCCGTATCCTGATCCAAATCAATGCTTCGGACATTGAACGGCGGATGCTCCTTCGTCACAACCTTGCCGAAGCCAATCGCGGTTGCGTGTTCCGGGCGAATGAGCGTTTCCACACCGCTCACCTCTTGGGCATTGTCTGTTAGAAGAGCAACGTCAAGCGGCTGCTTTCCGTTCGTATGAAGCCAAGCCTTATATAGATAGAAAAGACTGTATAAGCCGTGTTTTTGGCTCTCATCCAGCTGCTCTACGCTGTTGATAGGAGCGATATGTTCCAAATGGAGCATATGAACGATCTGCCCTAGCGTATCGGCTCCAATGTCTTCGAAAAGTCTAATATAATCGTCCTGCATGTTGCGGATCGTATAAGCACCGGCATGGTGCTGGATGTATTCCTCGCCTAGCGAGACATTAATAATAGCCCTCTGCTCTCGTGCACATGCTGCCTCCAAGCCTTCAGCGATTTGCTTATGGCTATCGCTTCTTCCGCCAAGGAGCAGGACAGTGCCAGCCAAATTTGCTCCGGTTTGGGACGAACGCTCCTCTGGCGTCCATACAGGCGCGAAGTAGAAGCCATCCTCCTGTGCTTCTGCTGGCGTTTCCAGCTCGGGAAACTCCAGCCAGCACCGCGAATTTTGCAGGGCATAGGTCGGCAGGCTAACGCGCTGCCTCCGTTCTCCTTCATAAAGCCCGCTCCAGCTCACATCGCCGCCGCTTGCATAAGCGGAGCAAAGCAAAGGCAGCGTCTGCTCATCCGATTTTCCAGATGCAATCCAGCTCTCCAAATGCTGTTCTGCCTCGCTGCCAAGTCGGCGCTTTTCCTGCTCATCGATTTCGCCTAGTTTCGGCGCGGCGTTGGCTCGTGCTACCCGGTGAACTCCATAGTAAGCCCAAGGGGCCGTGAAAGACTCCAGATCGGTTTCCAGGCAAGCACGGATTTTAACATGCAAATCGTCCAAATCCGCAGCCATTAGCGCCAGGCGGTAAGCATACGTACTGCGGCCCGTATTAGCTGTGTAGCATATATTGGAAAGCGAACATTTCCCTCCGCTTTGCTGCAAATATGCGTCGTAAAGCTGCAGCAGCTCCCGCAGCGCTTTACTGCTTCTCGCCGAAAGCGTAAACACCTCTGGCCCCGCAGATGCAAGCTCTGCAGCCACTTGCTCCGGCGCTTCCTCCAACACGAGATGGCAGTTGGTGCCGCTCATGCCAAAACCGCTCACTCCGCCCCTTCTTGGATGCCCGTCCGTTTCCCAATCACGAAGCTTCGTATTGACATACAAAGGCGAATCCGTGAAGGCGATTGAAGAATGGGGCTTTTGAAAATAAATCGTTGGCGGCAGCTTCTTGTATTTCAGCGACAGCGCCATTTTGACAATGCTCGCGATGCCTGCCGCCTCGCTTAAATGTCCGATATTCGTCTTGACAGAGCTGATTGCGCAAAACTGCTTCTTGTTCGTATATTTTTTAAAGGCGCCTTCAATGCCCCTAATTTCAATCGGGTCACCGAGAATCGTGCCAGTTCCATGTGTTTCAATATAGTCAAGCGTCTCCGGGTCGATGTTCGCTTCCTCCCACGCCTGCTGGATGACAGAGGTTTGCGATGCCGGATTCGGCACGGTAATGCCTGCGGTCTGGCCGTCATGATTGGCTGCATTGCCTTTAATGACGGCATAAATATGATCGCCATCTTTAAGCGCCTTCTTCAAAGGCTTGAGCAGCAACGCTCCTGCCCCTTCGCCGACGCCGGAGCCGTCGGCCGTATCGTCGAACGCCCGGGTTCTCCAATCGCCCGACTCAATGCCGATGCGAATGTTCTCGTCATCGACTGGAATAATATTCAGCTTAATTCCGCCAGCGATAGCCTGGTCGCATTGTCCTTGCTTAATCGCTTGGCAAGCAAGCTCAATGGCTACTAAAGCAGACGAGCAGGCTGTATCTACAACAAGCGCAGGCCCTTTCAAATTTAACAAATAGGAAATGCGGGTTGCCGCCATCGCCTGCATATTGCCCACCGTTGCAATCGGTATTAGCGTCGGATCGATATCCATAATCATTTTGCAATATAGATCCTTCGGGCTTTGCGTATAGCCGAGATAAACGCCGGTTTTGCTGCCTGTCAGTTTATCGCCACCGTAGCCGGCATCCTCAATCGCCTTCCACGCCTGTTCCAGAAAAATACGCTGATGCGGGTCGGTCAAGCTCGCTTCCCTTGGCGACATGCGGAAAAACTCATAGTCAAAGCCGTCAATATCCTCCAAATAGCCATATTCGGGATAAATGATTTTATCCTTGTCAAGCTGCTTAAATTTGATATAATCGTCGGTGTCATTTCTCCGGTTTTGCGGAATTTGCTTGACGGTGTCAATCCCATTTTCAATATTGCTCCAGTATTCATGGATATCCCGGGAGCCTGGAAGTCTCGCAGACATGCCGATAATGGCGATGTCATCCTCTACCTTCGCTCCGCCCTGCTTCAGCATGGCAATCATCTCGACAGCCGTTTCCTTGTCGATGTTGCCGCTTGTCGTCTGATTCACGATAAATGTAAAAATATTGTTCTGCACGGTTTTCCCCTTTTCCTACAGATCTTCAATCACGTGAATAGCTTCTTCCAGACTCATATTGCCCTCTGCAAGCTTTCCGAATATGTCTCTTGCTTCCTGGCGAACGTCCTTGGCTGCAGCAACCAACTGCTGCTCCTGCTCCTCTTTGTTAATATGCTGCGCTAGCCGCTGGACGGAAGGAAACTCGAACATGTCGGTAATCGTCACCTTGCCCGGATATTCCGTGTCAATCAATTTATGAATTCTCATCAGCAGCAGCGAGTCCCCGCCGAGCTCGAACAAAGTATCATGAATGTCAATTTCCGGATAGCCAAGAATGGTGCTGAAAATGTTGGCCACCTCCTGCTCGACCGCATTATAGCCATCACCCTGCTTGCCCCGAAGCGCGGCTTTCGAAGGTTTTGTGCTGTTGCTTACAGGGCTGCTGCCTTTCGGTAAAATAATGAGTCTGCCCTGGTCGAGCATGGCGGCATCATAATTTCCATTGGAGATGATTATATGCCCTTCCTGCTCGGTATTGCCGTTCAACAACCGGCTGACCCGATCATTCAGCTCTTCGGTTAAGTGAAATGGAAACGCCAAAAGCAAGGACAAATATTCCGGACTTTCATTCATTTCTCCGATGAGCACCCTCGTCATATTCCGCTGCAGCGCCGTATCCATGCTTTCAATCGCTTGCACGGTAGGCAGCGCCTTATAGAAGGAATCGACGTTGATGCCGAAGCGGACGGACATGCCCGCCTCCTTCCAGGAAACCCAGTTTAACGCCAGCGCATGGCGCTCCTGCTTTCTCCTGTAGGCAGCAAAAGCGTCCAAATAAGCGTTCCCGGAAACGTAGTCGCCTTGTCCAGCCTCCCCAACCATCGAAACGCCAGAGGAGTGCATAATGAAAAAGTCGGGTTGGTCTTGCCGGGTAAGCCTGTCCAATATCCAGGTTCCCGCCACTTTCGGCTCCAGCACGTTTTTGAAAATGTTCAAATCCTTCTTGAACAAATAACCCGCACCAGCTATGCCAGCGCCATGAATGACGCCATGTATTCGTCCAAACTTCTCTCTCAGCCCGCCGATTAGCGCCGCCATTGCTGCATAGTCCGCTATGTCCACGCTATGAAGCGTAATACGGCCGCCCATCGCTTCAATTTCCTGAAGCTTTTGTATTTTACGAATCGTATCCTCGTCCTCGCCGCCTGCAACAACAGCTGCCCACTCCTCCTTCGGAGGAAGCTGGGAACGGTTCACTAGGGCCATATTTACATTCGCCTTGGAAGCCAAATACTTGGCGTTTTCAAGCCCAATGCCTCCGGTGCCGCCTGTTATGAGGTATACGCCAGTATCGTGAATGGCTGTTTCGGCTTCTTCAAGCTTGAGCGGATCAATCGGGCCGTACTCCTCCGTATGCCGGAAGCCTTCTCGATAAGCCACATGATATTGCTTCGTAAAATGCTCCAATTCCGGCCATATGGCGTCCACTGGCGTGAAATCATCAACATCAATCGCTTTGCATACGATTTGCGCAAACTCCTGTGGAATAACCTTCCCTAACCCAACGAGCGTTGCCCATTCTGGGCTTAATTCAGCTTCCCGCCCCGTTGCTGCATGCAGCAGCTTCGTAAACAGCAGCATATGCCGTTTGGACCTCGGATCATGCCTCATGATGGACCTTGTTAAATAGAGCAGACTGTATATCCCGTACTGCTGGGTTTGCTCCAGCTCTTCCAGCGTTTCGGGAGCTGCATTTTCGGAAAGTCCGCTCATATGCAAAATATGGGTAACGGGACGTCCCACCAAGTCAGCCATGAGCTTGTCATAATCGTCCTCACGGTTGGCAAGCGTATAGCGGAAATCGTCATGCCGCTTGAAGCGATGCCCAAGGGAAGCAACGATGACATTCCGCCCTTGTGCCCGCAGCTTGTCAATCATCGACTGCACGAATGGGGAACGGGCTTCGTCCTCGATAAGGAGCACATCGGCCATTGGTGCGTGGTCCGCATCCTCTGACAGCGCTTCTGCTCTCCAATTAAACCCGTAGAATAGACCACGCTCTGCTTCTTCCGCCAAGGATTGTACTGGCTGCTGCAGCGGCGCATCCATCCAGCATCTGCTTCGCTCGAAAGGGTAAGCAGGAAGCGAAATCTTGGAGGGCTTCACTTCTCCAGCCAGCATTTCCCAGTCCACATCTGCCCCTTTGACATACAGCTGTGCTACTTGCTCGATTAAGCTGCTGGACGCATCCGGCTCAGCCCAGTAAGCAGCTATCAACATCGCCGCTTCTGCGCTTAACCGATCTTGTTCCTTTGTAGGCAGATCGTTTGCTTCAAGCGCTTCCTTCGCGGAATCGATGAGCCGATGAACCCCGTAATAGGCTGCGCCTTCGGCTTCATCAAGACGAGCGCTGAGCAGCTTGTCCCGCAAATCCGCTACGCTTGTCGGAAGCAGCGCTAATCGGTGCGAGTAATGGCCTCTGCCCGAATTCGCGGTATAGCAAATTTCATCTAAATTCAGCTGGCTATTATGCGCCAAAAATTCCGAGTAAAGATGAATTAATTCAAGCAGCACCTGTTCTGACTTGGCAGATAACGTAAACAGATGGGGTATCCCCGATTCCTGTGCAGAAGCTGCTTGAGCTGGCGCCTCCTCCAACACGACATGGCAATTCGTTCCACTAATGCCGAAGGCACTTACACCGCATCTGCGCGGCGCTCCATCCGTTTCCCAAGCACGCAGCTTTGCGCTTACATACACCGGCGAGTCTTCAAACGGTATCGACCGGTTCGGATGATTAAAATGAATCGAAGGCGGCAGCTGCTTCGTCCGCAAAGCCATCACGGCTTTTATAACGCTTACGATGCCAGCGGCCTCGCTTAAATGGCCAATATTCGTTTTCACGGAGCTGACTGCGCAAAACTGCTTTTTGCTCGTATGCTTGCGGAAAGCCGAATGAATACCTTGAATTTCAATCGGATCACCCAAATTGGTTCCCGTTCCGTGAGTCTCAATATAAGCAATTGTTTCCGGATCAATGCCAGCATTTTCCCACGCCTGCAAAATAACGTCCGTCTGCGCTTGCGGGTTTGGCGCGGTAAGTCCTGCGGACCTGCCATCCTGATTGGTGGCGCTCCCTTTAATGACCGCATAGATGGCATCCTTATCTCTTAAGGCATCTTTCAGCGGCTTGAGAACGATTGCGCCAATGCCTTCCCCTACTCCAGAACCGTTAGAATGGTTGTCGAACGTTCTTGACACCCCGTCGGTCGATTCTATGCCCGTTTGCATATAATCTTTGCTGAGCGGCACCGTATTAATGTTGATGCCGCCAGCAATGGCCATTTCGCAAGTGCGGCTGCGCAGCGCCTGGCAGGCCGAATCTATCGCGACAAGCGATGAGGAGCAAGCTGTATCAATGACCATGCTAGTCCCCTTCAAATCGAGCAAATAAGAAATTCTGCCCGAGATGACGGCGTTCAAGTTGCCAACCAAACCTATCGAAAGAGCAGTCGGATCAATGTCCTCAATCATTTTGGCGTACATGTCCCTATAATTGCTGGCATAGCCGACAAACACGCCTGTCTTCGAGCCCTCCAGCCTGCTTCCTCCGTAGCCTGCATCCTCAACAGCCTGCCAGCTTGTCTCCAGAAACATTCTCTGGCACGGGTCCATCAAGCTTGCTTCACGCGGGGAAAGCTTAAAAAACTTATAATCAAATTTATCGATTTCTGGCAAATAAGCGCTTTTGTTATAACGGATTTCCTCCTCGGGCACCCCCTTGAATCGAAGGTAGCGGCTAATATCGCCGCTGCGCGTATCTGGAAAGCCGGTAATGCAATCAACACCGCTCTCGACCACGTCCCAAAATTCCTCTATCGTGCTTGCAGACGGGAGTTTGGCAGCCATGCCGATAATGGCGATATCACCCGCATCCGTTACGGCTTCTGTTTCGAGCAGCTTAATTAAATCAATGGCTACCTGCCGGTCTATCTTTTTATCCTGAACACCCTGCACCAAATATTTGTACGCCTTATCCATATTCTCACCTCTCTTTGGAGCCAAGCTTGGAGAGCACCTGTTCAAGATCGAGCGCCCCATTATCAAGCTCGTCAAACATCCGGTTTAATTCGTCATCCTGCAGTGCCGTCCGATTGCTTACTGGAGCAGCTGCTGCGACCACCCCTGCTTGTCGCCGTTCGATATGCTTAGCCAGCTTATGAACCGTCGGATACTCAAACATATCGGTAATGACAACCTCTTCGGTGTAAAGCTGTGAAAGCTTCTGATAAATCTGCCGAATCATGAGCGAGTCAGCACCCATTTCGAAAAAGCTTTCGTGGATGTCGATCTCGGAAAATCCGAGCACCCCTTTGCAAGTTTGAGCGACCTGCCGCTCGGTCTCGCTGAACGCATCATGCTCGCTTCCAATCAGCTTAACCGCTGCGTATCCGGCAGATTTGGATGATCTTTCCGGCGCTTGCGCCAAACGTTCATTCAGCGCATCCAGGCTTGCCGTAATGTCGTCGGACAATTGAATTTCATAATTATGCAGCCATAACGCCATTCTGCTCTCCAAATTCAACTCCCCGATCAGTACGTTGCTTTGTCGCGTTTGCCATACAGCATCCAGCTCTTCCATCGCCCGGGCAGCCTGTATCGTTTTGAAAATGGTATCCGCCTGAAAATTGTGATCAGAAGCCATCCCTTTGTCTCGCCATGTCGTCCAATTGATCGTCAATCTTCTTCTTCCGTCGCTTGATGGCGCCGAACTATAAGCATCGAGGTAGGCGTTTGCCGCAAGATAGTCGCTTTGATAGCCAGTCTCGAACATCGTTGCAATAGAGGAATACATAAGGAAAAAATCAAGTCGATCTTGCAAAGTCAGCTGATCCAGCAGCCATGTGCCGTAGATTTTGGCACGAATGACTTGCTCAAACGTATCCAAGCTTTTCTCCATTATGGACTCGGTGCGGGCAATTCCTGCGCCGTGTACAATTCCTTTGATTTCCCCATGCGTTAGCCGGATGTGTTCCAGCATGGCTGCGGTTTCATCGTAATGGGATACATCACATCGATACAAAATCACTTCTGAGCCGCCGGCTTCGATCTCCCGAATGCTCGCGATTTTTTCACATAACTTACGATCCTCGTGGTTCAGCAAAATGCTATCCCATACCGGCCGATCAGGCAGTTCAGAGCGATTGACTAACACCAGTTTTATGCGGCCTTTGCGGCTTAGCCATTTTGCCGTTTCAAGGCCAATTCCGCCTGTACCGCCCGTTATCAAATAGACGCCTCCGGCTTGAACGGTCAGCTCTTTGCTGCTGGACTCATTCAGGCTGCTGCATGGCTCTAACAACTCGACATAGCGAATACCGTTTCGAAAAGCTACGAGTCTGGCGTCTGAATTTACCGATAATTCAGATAAAATCTCATCCAGCTGCACCTCTCCGTCCATGTCGATACTGCGGCAGCGTATATTCGCATGCTCTTTGGAAAGGGCTTTGGCTAGCCCAAGCAGCGGTGCATTTTCCGGTCGGAGCTGACGTTCTTCCCCCGTAATGCGGCTGGCATTTTCAGTCATTACAATGACTTCCGTATCGTGCTCGAAGCCGCAGGCTGCCCATGCCTTCATCAGCAGGAACAAGCTCATAGCGCCTCTTTGCTGGCTTGCTTTCAGCTCATCTATGCTGGAAATGACTCTCCCCGCCAGGCTACCGCAATGAATGATTCGAGCAATGCCTTGCTCCGCTTCCTCCTGCAATAGCTGACTATAACGGTCCAGCCATTTTGCTTCAATCGCACCCATCTCTTCTGCAGCGGACAAATCAGGAATCTCCGCTAACAGCACCTTCCTGCCCTGATCTCTTAACTCGCTGGCCAAACGCTCAGCAAAGCCTTCGCTGTCCTTGACGATTACCGTCACACCAGCAGCGGGCTCTGCCGCAGAAACGGCTAACCTCGCCTGCTGCTTCCAGCTCATCGTAAAGGCGGATGGCTGTTTTTTCATATCAGCAGCAGCAGCTGCCTCAGCGGAAGCTGCCTTGAGCAAAGTTTGCTTCGCAAACTTAGGAAACTCCGCCCAGCATTTCGTCCTCTCAAACGGATAAACTGGCAGTTGAACTTTGCCGTGGGTCTGTTCCGCATAGAACTGCTCCCACGAGATATCTGCACCCTGTACATAAAGCTGGCATAGCTGCTGTAACGCTTCGGTACGGTCCAGCGCCAGCGCCGGCGTATTTTCCAATGCCAAGACGGCTTGTTCTCCTTCTCGACTGAGCTCGCTTTTTCTCGCCTCTGTAATGTCGCCTGGGTTCCGAATGCTGCGCTCGTCGCTTACCGCCCGGTATTCTCCGTAATAAACACCCTCCATCGGAAGCGGGCTAAAGGTTTCCTGCTCGGCCAAAAGCTTCAGCTTTCTAGCCAGGTCAGCCGCATCGGCGACGATCAGGGCGAGGCGATGGGAATAATGTCCTCTTCCCGTATTCGCCGTATAGCAAATATTAGCAAGTGATCCGACGTTGCCATCCACAAAGCGACTGGCATACTGCCCTGCCAACCTTATAAGCGACCCTCTGCTAGCTGCGGACAAGGTCAATAATTGAGCCGAAGCTTTCGGCTCCTCTGCCTGTTCCGGTGCAGCGGCTTCCGGTCTGTACTCCTCAATAATCATGTGGCAGTTCGTGCCGCTTAGGCCAAAGGAGCTGATCGCGCCTCTCATCGGCTGCTCATCATTTTCCCATTTTCTTGATTGGGCGTTGATGAACAACGGTGAATCCTGCAGGTCGATTTTTGGATTCGGCGTTTGGAAGTAAAGGGTCGGCGGTATTTCGCGATGCTTGAGCGCCATGACAGCTTTTATAATGGAAGCCATTCCAGCCCCTTCATTCAAATGGCCAATGTTTGATTTGACCGAACCGATTGCACAAAACTGCTTTTTGTCCGTATAAGTCTCGATTGCCTGCTTCAGCCCGCTGAATTCGATTGGATCGCCAAGCGCTGTCCCTGTGCCATGCGCTTCGAAGAAGGCAATCGACTCTGGATGAATGCCCGCCTTCTCCCACGCCCGCGTAATAACGTCCGTCTGTGCTGCTGGATTTGGCGCGGTTATGCCCATAGATGCGCCGTCCTGATTAATGGCGCTCCCCTTAATAACGGCATGGATATGGTCGCCATCCGCCTTGGCTTTGCTAAGCGGCTTGAGTATAATGGCCGCTGTCCCTTCGCCGCTGCCTGAGCCATCGGCGTAGGCGTCAAAGGCGCGTGTTTTTCCATCTGTGGATTCAATACCGATTTTGTTATGCTCATGGTCAAACGGAATGAGAAACAGCTTGACGCCTCCAACGATCGCCATGTCGCAGTCGCCGCCCCGGATCGCATTGCTCGCCAAATGCACAGCAACTAAGGAGGAGGAACAGGCGGTATCCACGACCATGGTCGGCCCCTTCAAATCCAGCAAATGGGAAATGCGGCTTGGAAGCATCGCTGATACGTTGCCGACAATGGCTTCCGACATCATGACGGGGTCCACATCGGTGAGCATCTTCTGATACGAATCGCGAATAATGTTGGCAAACCCGACATAAATGCCGGTTCGGCTGCCGCGCAGCTTGTCTCCCCCATACCCCGCATCCTCAATGGCATGCCATGCCTTCTGCATAAACACCCTCTGGCAAGGGTCCGTCAAATTCGCTTCCTTGGGCGATATTCGGAAAAATCGGTAATCAAACTCGTCGATACCTTCTACAAACGCGCAGTCCATATAACCGGGATGTCCATCTGGAGCTTGCCCAATAGCTGCCAGATATTCCTCTGCGTATGCGCGCCGCTCTTGCGGGATAGGCCCCGTGCAATCTACGGCATTGCTGATGTTCGTCCAATATTGGTCAACCGTATCCGCTCCTGGAAACAGCGCGGACATTCCGATTATCGCGATATCATCATCATGCGCAGCAGGAACATGTGCAGCAGAGGCATGGCGCTTGACTGCTTTGTTATCTTCCTTCGTTAAAAATGACGCCAGCTTGGCTATTGAAGCGTATGCAAACAAGTCGGCGATGGAGGTTTGTCCCAAGTAACGCTGCTCGACAAGCTTATGCAGCCGGTGCAGCTGCACCGAATCCCCGCCTAGCTCGAAGAACGTATCGTGGATGCTCAGCTCCTCGTAACCAAGTACTTCCCGGTACAAGCCCGCCAGCGTCTGCTCCACTTCGGAGTAGGAGCCGTTTTTGCTGCCTAACAGCTTCACCTTCGCTTCCTGCATGGGCAGCGGCTTGCTTTGAACAGCCTGCTCACTGCTGCTGTCACTAAACATGATAGCTCGCAGCTTTTCTGGCAAATGGAAGACATCTTTGCTGAACAGCTCCAAACCGCTCGGGTTAGACGTGTTTACTTCCCCAATTAATACACGGGCAATATCCTTGCTGACGACTTTATCGAAGCCTTGGAGCGCTAACGTTGCAGGCAGCGTTTTGAAAATGCTGTCGATCGTTTCACTCGTTCCTTCTCCCATTCGCGCCCCATCCCAAACGACCCAGTTGATGGAAAGAGCGGGCTTGCCGAGCTTTCTTCTATAATCAGCAAAAGCATCAAGATAGCAGTTTGCAGCTGTATAATCGCCTTGCCCCATTTCGCCAACAAGCGCCACGCCTGACGAAAATAATACAAAGAAGTCGAGATCATCCTGCTCCGTTACTTTATCTAAAATCCAAGTGCCCATCACTTTCGGGTTAAGTACTTCCTCGAATACGGCTGTGTCCTTGCGGATGAGAAACCCTCTGCCCGCTACGCCCGCCGCATGAATGACGCCGTTTATTTTCCCATACGTTTGCCGCAGCCTCTCCATGGTGGCGCTCATTTCATCCAAGGAGGTGACGTTAAGCGAGATGCACTCCACTTGTGCTCCAGTGGCAGCTATTTCATGCAGCTTCTTAATAGTGTCATGCAGCCGTGATCCGCCATCCTGCTCCAAATACGAGGGCCAGTCCTCCTGCTTCGGCAGCGGGGAGCGGTTTAACAGCGCCACATTTATTTTCCCTTTGGACGCCAAATGCTTGGCCGTAAGCAGCCCGAGGTTGCCGGCGCCGCCTGTAATGACGTAAACGCCTTCCTCCTTAATGGAAACGGGATCATCGGGCAATTGCTCTACATCGGTCTCTTCCATTATTTCTGCAAAACGCTTGCCATCCCGATAAGCGATTTGATAGGTCGTTTTGTTACGGCCAAGCTCCGAAATAACTTCGCGGGCAGTTGTCGAAGCATCCATATCTATTGCTCTGCAAGTAATATGCGGATATTCAATGCCAATGACTTTACCCAAGCCGAACAATGGCGAGTTTTCTGGCTTCAAGCACGCTTCCTCACCGGTAACCCGGTTCACATAGTCGGCTGCGATAATGATTTCATGCTTATGCCCAACGCCGGCACTCAGGAGCGCTTTAGTCAAGTGGAACAAGCTGTACACACCTAAGCTTTGCCTTTCACTTAGCTGCTCCGCCGACATCATCCCATCGGGCCCGTTGCAGCAAAGCAGATGCAATATTTTCGTAAACCTCACATGTTTAAGTGCTTCCGTCAGTTTGTCGTAATCTTCCTCTTTCTCGCTGATCATGTAGGCTTGCGGGCTAACCACCTGATAGTGTGTCCCCCGTTTAACCTGTATGCAATGAACGCCTTCCTCCTCTAGCTGCTGGGTAAGCTGCTGCCATTCGCCCAAAATAATGACCGTTTCTCCCCGCATAGCGCGGGCGGGTTGATCCGCTGCTTCCTCTATCCAGTTCATCGTGTAATAGAGTGCGTTTGTGCGTTCAGCAGGCGCACGTTCGGGGATTTGCAGCCAGCTGCGCTTCCTCTCAAACGGGTAAACGGGTATATGCGCCCTTTTCGCCCGGCTTCCCCTGTACATAGCGGACCATCCAATGGCTGCCCCAGCGGTGTACAGCTCTGCGATTTGCTGTAGCAGCACTGGGCGCTCAAGTTCGGCAGCGGTTTTCAACTGTTTGACAAGCTGCTCCGCTAGCTGAACGAAAGGAGTATGATCGCCTGCCGGCTTCGCTGTACCGTAAGTGAACCAGGAAGCATCCAAGCCGGATAAGTGCTGCCGCTGTGCGATTAACTGCTTTAGCTTCCCTTTCAGATCCGCGATATTTGAAGCGACAATAGCTAAACGAATCGGATGGTGATCGCGTCCTGCTGCCAGCGTATAACTAATATCCTTAAGGCTGGCCCAATGTGCTCCATCAAAATATTCGTCCATATGCAGAAGCAGCGTATGCAGCGCTTCCTCGCTTTTTGCCGATAGCGGAATGATATAAGGCTGCTCTGGCGCGCCAGCCACCTGATCAACGTTCGCGGGCTGAGCGATATATTCTTCCAGCACAACATGGCAATTGGTACCGGACAAGCCGAATGAGCTGACACCGCAGCGCCTTGGCGCCTCTCCTTGAGCCCATGGCTTCTGCGACGTGTTTATGTATACTGGCGAATCAATAAACGGAATTTGTTTATTCGGCGTTTTAAAGTGAATGCTTGGCGGAAGCAGCTGGTGCTTTAGTGCCAGCACGGCTTTAATGAGCCCCGCTATTCCTGCGCAATCATACAGATGGCCGATATTCGTCTTCACGGACCCGATAGCGCAGAACTGTTTTTTGTCCGTATATTTTGCGAACGCTTTGCTTATTCCTTCAATTTCAATCGGGTCACCCAGCTTTGTCCCCGTACCGTGTGTTTCGATATAGGCAAGCGTTGCCGGATCAATGCCCGCTTCCTTCCAAGCCTTATTTAGAACGGCTGTTTGAGCGGACGGATTTGGAGCTGTAATTCCCATGGAAGCGCCATCCTGATTCACTGCGCTGCCCTTAATGACACAATAGATGGCATCGCCGTCCCGCTTAGCTTTGCTAAGAGGCTTAAGCAGAACAACGGCTGCGCCTTCTCCCATTCCCGATCCGTCGGCTTCGTCATCAAAGGCGCGGGTTTCATCGTCCGTAGACTCGATACCCAGCTTCGCATGATTTTTGTTTTGCGGAAGCAGGTTAATGCGGACTGCGCCAGCAATCGCCATTTCACAGTCTCCCTTGCGAAGCGCCTGGCAAGCCAGATCAACAGCTATGAGCGAGGAGGAGCACGCGGTGTCCACCGTCATGCTTGGCCCTTTAAGGTTAAGCAAGTAGGAGATACGGCTCGGAATGATGGAAGACAAATTTCCCGGCATCGCTGCTGATATCAAAGAAGGATCAACAGCTTCAATCATCTCCCGGTATACATAGCTTTCAACGTCTCCAATATGTCCGGCATACACCCCGATATTGCTGCCTGCCAGCTGCTGCGGCCCATATCCTGCATCTTCAAACACATTCCATGCTGCTTCCAGAAACACACGCTGGCGAGGATTCATCAATAACGCTTCTTTGGGCGGAATGTTGAAAAAAGAATAGTCAAATGCGTCGATATCCTCCAGATAGGCGCCGTTGGAGTAGGGGATTTCCGATTTACCCGAAAATCGGACAAACCGATCAGCATCCTCCCGGCGCTTTTCCGGAAATTTCGTGACGCAGCTTACCCCATTTTTAATATTTTGCCAGAATGCCTCTGTATTGCGGGCATTTGGAAAACGTGTGTAAATGCCGATGATGGCAATGTCATGGTTGCTCACTTCCTTTATCGCTGCCGTTGGCAGTTCGTCCTGGCTTCTTAGACGCAATTGCGTCAAATCCGGCGATTTCGTCTTCAACTTCATCCCCCTGTTCTTCAGCGGTTCGCTAGACCGAAACCTTATCGCTATTTTCCACGATGTCAGCGAGCAACAGCATGTATTGGGTAAAAAGCTCCTTTATTTTGTGCTCCTTCAGTTTTCGCGAGTTAAAGCCGCACAGCACCTCGACTTGCTCATCGTATTCTGCGAGCTCGATCACAAGATCAAACACTTCGAGCCATTGGCCTTGCGTGGATGAGCCATCAGCATGAATAACGAAAAGCGGCAAAATCCGAAGCTCCTCACTTTGTTGAATGCGATCCAAATCTTTAGCGGCATAGACGGATTCAACGCCATCGCCATTGCCGCTGCGGGCTTCCAGCTTCGTGGCAGCGAGCACCATTAGCGTCTCCAAGGAATCCACCCCGGCAAAATCGATGGTCAGAGAGCGGAACTGATTTTCATCAGCCGCCACTTGAACATGAATCATACCCTCACCGGATGCCAGCTTCAGCAAATAGAGAAAGCCGGACAACAGGACATGCTTGAGGTCCGTCTTTGCCTCATCGGCTATCGCTTGAAGCACCCTGCATGTTTCGCTATCCAGCTCAGCCTCAAAGGCTGAAACGCCCTGGCTGCCCTCCTTGTTAAAGTAGGCTTCATCCATACCAACGGACGGCAGGCTTAGACTGCCGCCGCGGTCGATAAATGCGGTCAGCTTAGCGATCGTCGGATATTTGTATAGGTCAGGAACGGATACGCTGAAGCCATGCCATTTTTCCAGCTCATCGGAAAGCTGGGTGAGAATAAGCGAATTGCCTCCGCTCTCATTAAAATGGTCGTGAACACCGAGCTCCCGCCCGAGCAAGTCCTGGCAGAGCCTCAGCAGCATCTGCTCGGTATTTTCAAAGGCAGCCTGTTTGGTCTTGATGGTCTCCATGTCATGAATGATGGAATCGAACTGCCCGCTTGTATATTGCTCGCCCAGCTTATAGCGCTGGATTTTTCCGCTCGTTGTTTTAGGTATCGATTTCACAGGGATTACATGGTCGATAAAGAGGCCCATTTTCCGGTGAATATGCTGCTTAACTCGGCTCGCAAGCTCGCAGAACGCCTCCAGATTTTTACCTCTGTACAATAGGAACAGGCACGCTTCCTCCGTATCCGCAGTCGTTCCACCCGTTCCACAGGCTGCCACATTCCAAAGCTCGACCCCGTCTACCTCCTCTGCCACTCGCTCAATATCGTGGGAGAAAACATTTTGCCCGTTGACGAACAAAATGTCCTTTGCCCTTCCGACAACGATTAGCCGCCCATTCAGCATAAATCCAATATCCGCTGTATTCAGCCACTCGTCTGCCTGCCTTTCAGCAGCTTCTGGTTCGTTGTAATACCCTCTGGTGACGCTCGGCCCTTTAATGAAAATGTAACCGACTGTGGACATCGGAAGCGGGCTGCCGTGCTCATCAGCAATCATGATTTCACAGCTTTCAATCGGACCGCCTACATCCACATAGAGCAGGCTGCCCGCTTCACCTCGCTTAAGCAAACGAACGGTCTCTCCAATCCGAAGAAATCTCCGGTCCACAGCCACATACTTGAACGGCTCGTTTTGCGGGGTAAAGCATACGCCAACCGTTCCCTCTGCAAGCCCGTATGCCGGCCTCATGGCCGTCTGCGGGAGATTATATTTGGCTAGCTGCTCCATAAAACGCTCGCTAATTTCCGTTGAAATAGGCTCGGCGCCGTTGCAAAGGCAGGAAAGGCCAGATAAGTCCCAGCCGTAGTCATGCTCAGAATCGTAAAAGGCCAAAAAATATTTATAGCCGAAATTAGGGCTGTACAGCCTATTAACGCGGTGTTTATTCGCCTTCTCTATCCAGAGCAGCGGGTTAAGAATAAACAGCTTCGTCCGCATAATAAACTGCGAGGATTGTGTAAAGGCATGCAATAGATGCATCGCAATTAATCCCATGTCATGCGTAAGCGGCATCCAGCTTAATACCCGTTCGCCAGCCTCGATATGCCATATTTTCTGCATGGCAGCGACGTTGGCCATCACATTGCTATGGGTCAGCACAACGCCCTTCGGATCGCCCGTCGATCCAGAAGAGAATTGAATAAATGCGATATCATCCGGCTCGGCCTCCATCAGATCCGCGCTGCTCTCTCCTTTTAAGGAAGCAATGTCGATGAATCTACTTTTAATGGCGTCCACGCTAGGAGCAAATTCTGGCTGCTCCTCTGCGAATGAAGCCATCCCCTTCATCGTCGCTTCACTGCCCATAAAATGCGGGGTGCTTAATTTGCCCCACACCTTGCAAACCTTCAGCTTCGTTTCATCATTGGTGGCTACGGTTACCGGGACGGCGATAATCCGCCCCAGTATGCAAGCCCAGAAAACTTCAAGAAACAGCCGATTATCCTGTATTTGCAATAACAGCTCGTGTCCTGCTTGTACCCCGTAATGACGCAAATCATGAAGGAGACATAATGAACGCTCGTACAGCTGGCGGTAGGAGACAAACTCCTCCTCGTCTGCCTCGTTGATAAATGTGATTCCCCGGTCAACCATTTCACGGTTTGCTGCGAAAATTTGATGCATGAGCCGGTGCTTGTCCATAACCGCTGGCTCACCCCCATTCGTTTTATAGGTTCAGCGCAAGGCTTTATGCTCTGGCTTCGTGCACACTGCCAAGCAATGTGCGATTAATATGCTGAATGACCGTATCAAAGCTGTCATTAATATAAAAATGACCGCCCATAAATTTGTGAACTGAAAATTCGCCAGTCGTGTGCTTGCCCCATTCAGCAAAATCGCGCTTGTTGACATCCCAATCTTTCACGCCTGTCATCGCATTAATGGCAATGGACAACGGCTCTCTGCTGCTGTCATAAACATAGGACTCCATTGCATAAAAATCGGCACGCAATATCGGTATAAAAGCATCCGCAAGCAGCGGGTTTTCAAACAGCTCCGGGGATGTTCCTCCCAGCTCCAGCAGACGCTCTTTAAGCTGATCGTCTGGCGTGCTTGGATTGACCAAATCCGGTCTCTGGATATGGGGAGCCCATCTGCCGGATACAAAAATCATCGTAGGGTCATGGCGTTGCTGCTCCCTCAGCTTATGCGATAATTCATAGGCCAGCATGCTTCCCATGCTATGGCCAAAAAAAGCATAAGGCCCATCGTCTATAATGCTGTCAATTTGCTTATACACGTCCTCAATCGCCTCATCAAAGGTATGGTACAAAGGATCTCTTGGCCGGGCGCCCCTGCCTGCAAGCTCCACAGGCACGAAATCGATTTGGTCAGAAATATGTTTTTTCCACTTGTAGTAGTACATAGACGAGGCACCGGCAAAAGGAAAGGCAAGCAGCTTCAGCTTCTTCATCCTGCTGCCTTACTGCTTAGCCGAGAGGGCTACTACGCGCTCGGATGGTTTGAGATGAACGAGACGGAGCGACCAAAGCTCAATAAAATGCTCTGCTATTTCCGGTTTCGTCAGCGTGGTGCCGCCCAGCTCATCGGCAAGCTCATCCAGCGATTTTTGGCCGTCTGAATGCTCAAGCATAAGGAATATTTCCTCCGGTATCGCTTTTTTGTACTTATCGCCAAAATGAAGCCGGACTTCATGAAGCGTGCGTTTCGTCCCGTCAGCGGAATAGCCGATCGATTTTTTCAATTCGGAATTGACCAGCCTCGTCGGCACCATATGCAAATAATCGGCCTTATCAACTTCCTTCTTATCCACCATATAATCGCCGATAGCCAAGTAGTGGATATTCGTCGTCAGGAAGCTTGCGATGGCATCCTCCTCCGAGTCTACGATTGGCTCAACATTGTTGTTGAACGACGTGTTCAGCAAAATCGGCACCCCGGTCAGCTTGCGGAATTCATTAATGAGCTCCCAATACCGCACGTTCGTTTCCTTGGATACGGTTTGAATGCGCGCCGTGCCATCCACATGGGTAACCGCTCCAAGCAGCGGCTGCTTATCCTCTTTAGTCATCAGCACGAAATTCATATACGAGTAAGGCGCTTTCGTCTGCGGCATTTCGTAATAGTCGCCCACGTATTCTTCCAAAATCGATGGCGCAAACGGCCGATAGCCCTCACGCTTCTTCACCATCTCGTTAATAATGCTCTTGTTCTCCGCCGGCCTAGGATCAGCAAGAATGCTGCGGTTACCTAACGCGCGCGGGCCAAATTCGGAGCGCCCCTGAACCCAGCCGAACACGGCCCCATCCGCAATTCGCTTCGCTGTCTCTTCAGCGATGTTATCCACCTTGCGGAAGCTGACGAAACGTTCCCAGCGGTTTAAAATTTGCTCCAGGCCGTCGTTGCCTTGAATTTCGCTCCCCCAATAGAGATGCTGCAGCTTCTCCAGCGACTTGTCAGGCGCAAATTTATTGGATACGAACAAGGCGCCGCCCAGCGCATTGCCTGCATCATGTGCAGCCGGCTGTACGAAAACTTCTTCGAAAAGCCCAGCATATAGTACCTTTCCATTCATAGAGCAGTTATGCGCTACACCGCCTGCCATCGCAAGCTTCGTATGTCCGGTTGCCTGCTGATAATGCGTCAGCATATGCATGACAATCGTTTCGAGCGCCTCCTGCAGGGATGCGGCCAAATCCATATGCTCCTGAGTAATTGGCCCGCCCTTCTTTCTTGGCGTCATAAAATCGAACAGCGCGGTAGACCAAGCCAAATTGATTTTGAATTTGCCTTCGGGAAGCAGGACGTAGGCTTTTCTCAGCATCCGTCTGAATTTGCTTGCATCGCCATACGGCGCGAGTCCCATTACCTTGTATTCATCGTGCTGGTGATAGCCCAGCATGCGGATAACTGAAATATAGAAGGAGCCCAGGCTATTTTCATTGGTAATCCGGTCAAGAATTTTGAAGCTCGTTCCTTCAGCGCTTATAATATAGCCGGCGTAGCCCTCCTGAGATTCTCCATCAATCGTAACCGTCAAGCTGCGGTCAAAGCCGGACATGAAATGCGCGCTGGCTGCATGGCAGATGTGGTGGTCAACAAAAACGATATTATTCGGGTCGTATTTCGTCCCATCAATCTGGTGAAAGAAGTCTACCAGCAGCTCTCTCGTATTTTTGTGCAAGGAATCGCGATAGAAAAACTCATCCCGGACTAGCAGGTTAGTCTCCTGCTCTCTTGTCGTAATGACAACTTTATCAATATCCGCGAATGTAATGCCGAGCCGCTTCAAGCATAAATGGATCGTTTGCAGCGGAGCCTTGCCGGTATGCTTCACCCGGTTCAGCCTTTCTTCCTCTGAGGCGGCGATTACCACCCCGTCTTTAATAAGAACAGCAGCAGAGTCGTGCGCAATTCCGCCGTAGCCAAACACCTTCAAATCCTCATGCGGCAATTCTATGCCGCCATTAAGACCTAATACTAGCATGTTCATCCTCCTATCTATTCTATTTACTATGTTTTCCTTCTTTTCCTTTTACTCAATCCTTCAAACTGTGGCTAAAGCAACTGTCTCAAAGGGCCGTAAATAAATGAGCCGCAAAGACCATAATGCTATCAATTCATCTACGACATCCTCTTCGGTCTTATTGCCGCAGCCTGCAAGCTCAACCAGCTCTGCCAGCGTCTTCTCCCCGTCGGCTAGCTCTAGCAGCCGATACATCTCTTCCGATAACGCAGTCTTGTATTTATCTCCGAAGTGGAGGCGTATTCCGTACTCGGTTTTCTTGCTTCCTTCGGCTGTATAGCCAACCGACTGCTTCAGCTCCGAACTAAGCGGCCGCTTCGGCACAAACTTCAAAAATTCTTCCTTGCCGACCGTTTTTTTATCGATGATGTAGTCTCCAATAATCAAGGTGTTAATATTTGTTGTCAGGAAGCTGACAATGGCGTCCTCTTCTGAATCAACAATCGGCTCCGCATTGTTGTTGAACGATGTATTCAACAGCACCGGCACTCCCGTCAGCTTGCGGAATTCATCAATTAAGTGCCAGTACTTCTCATTCGTTTCACGAGATACCGTTTGAATGCGCGCCGTGCCGTCAACGTGAGTAACCGCGCCAAGCAGCTCCTGCTTGTCCTCCCTTGTCTTGAGCACGAAATTCATGTAGGCGTAGGGGGCTTTCGTCTGAGGCAGCACATAATAATCGTCTGCATACTCTTCCAATATGGAAGGGGCAAACGGCCGGTAGCCCTCCCTTTTTTTCACCATTGCATTAATAATGCTTTTGTTTTCCGCTGGACGCGGATCAGCCAAGATGCTCCGGTTGCCTAGCGCTCGTGGGCCAAACTCCGAGCGTCCCTGCACCCAACCGATAACGGCTCCCTCCGCAATAAGCTTAGCCGCAGTTTCGACAACATGATCCGCTTTGCGGTAGGTAACGAACCGCTCCCATTGCTTCAAAATATCCAGCACGCGATCATTGTTCTGAATGGCGCTTCCCCAGTAGAGATGCCGCAGCGTTTCCGTCTGTGTGCTTGGAGCCAGCTTGCGGGACTGCAGCAGTGCTCCTCCCAGCGCATTGCCCGCATCATGGGCGGCAGGCTGCACAAACACCTCGTCGAATAAGCCGGAATACAAAATTTTTCCGTTTAGCGTACAGTTGTGCGCTACGCCACCAGCCATGCACAGCTTTTTTCGCCCAGTCGCCTGCTGATAATGGGTGAGCATATGCATGACAACGTTCTCAAGCGCCTCCTGAAGCGAAGCGGCGATGTCCTTATGCTCTTGGGTAAACAGCTCGCCCTTTAGCCGCGGGTTCGATATTGAATCCATAAGCACATAATAGAAGCTTCTATTAAGCCGGAATTTCCCCTCGGGAAACAGCGTAAACGCTTTCTTGAACAGCCTTCTGAATTTGGCAGGATCTCCATATGGAGCGAGCCCCATTACTTTATATTCATCATGAGTCGTATAGCCTAGAAATTCGATAATCTGTGTATAAAAGGCACCTAAGCTGTCATCGTTGGAAATATGGCTTAGCGGCTTGAGCGAATTCCCTTCAGCATTGAGCACAATTCCAGCATTGCCTTCCAATGAAGCGCCATCGATTGTAACGACGAGTGCTTCATCAAATCCGGACATATAATAGGCGCTCGCAGCATGGCAGTAGTGATGATTTTCAAATACAACATTCTCTTTTTTAAAATCCGTATCAAAAAATTGCTTCAGCCGTTCAACGATCCACGCCTTCGGATCGCTGTACGGAAATTGCCGATACTTATGCCGATGGGTAGTCGTTTCATATTTAAACTGGGTTTCCTCGCAATAAAAGACGATTTTATCCACATCGTCCAAACGTATGCCACCCAGCTCTAAACAACGGCGAATCGATAAAATCGGCAGCTTCCCTGAGTGCTTAATCCGATTCAAACGTTCTTCCTCATAGGCCGCAACCACCTGCCCGTCCTCAATTAATACGGCAGAAGCATCATGAACCTCTGAATTCAATATGGTCGTGACAAACCCGTCCTCATGAGGGAAATCGATTCCGCCGCTAATACCAAGTATCCTCATTATTTTACCCTCCTTTATTTAATCGGAATTTAGTGTGCAGCAACGCTGCCGCAGCCATAACCCCTTAAGCTTCTTGCTGCATCGCTTGCGGAAGCCACTCCTGGGTTCGCTTCTGTGTATGATGCAGGCGGCTGTATGCGCCTCCAGCTGCCAGAAGCTCGTCATGCTTGCCCTGCTCCATAATTCTTCCACGGTCAACGACTACAATCGTGTCCGCTTGTTCAATGGTGGACAGCCTATGGGCGATGGCAATCGTCGTTTTCCCTTCCATTAGCCGCTCGATTCCTTGCTGGACCGCCAGCTCTGAATCGCTGTCCAGTGCTGATGTTGCCTCATCAAGCAGCAAAATAGGGGCATTTTTCAATATGGCTCGGGCAATGGCTATTCGCTGCTTTTGACCACCGGACAGCCTCACGCCTCTTTCGCCAACCGCAGTGTTGTAGCCATCTGCCTGTTCCGTAATAAAATCATGGGCAAATGCTGCACGTGCTGCCTCTACAACCTCGTCAGCGGTGGCGTCCATTTTTCCGTAGCGGATATTTTGCTCAATCGTTCCTTCGAACAAATACGGGTCCTGGGAAACGTAGGCCATCTTATCTCTTAGCTCCTCCAGCGAATAATCTGCAAAGCTTTTGCCCGCAATACGAATATCGCCATCAGAGAACGGATAAAAGCCAAGCAGCAGCTTCATAATCGTGCTTTTGCCGCCTCCGCTGGGCCCAACAAGCGCAACAAGCTGTCCTTTGTCTACCTGAAGGTTCAACCGGTCCAGCACCTTTTCATCTTTGCGATAGGCAAACGATACATTTTTGAAAGCAAGCATTCCGTCTTCATTCAAGCCGGAGGCCGCCTCTTCCCTTGACACAGCCACATAACGCTCAGGTTCTTCCGCCACCTCCAGCAGGTCAAACACGCGGTCAGCCCCCGCCAGCGAGGATTGCAAATTGGCCCAGAAAACACCTAAATTGCGGAAGAGATTCGTTACGTTCTCCAGCAGTAAAATAACCCCCAGCAAGCTGCCGATTGTCAGCTGGCCGTTAATCAGCATAAAGGCTCCAATAATAAAAGCGCCGCCATTATTAATCCAAAGCAGAAAATAATTGGTGCTTGTTAAATAGGCGCTTTTCTTCGCTCGCAGTAAAAACAAGTCGGCAAGCCGAGTCGTCGTCTCCTTGTACTTGCGGTTCATCCCATCAACCATCTGAAACGTTCTGCTCACCTGCGTGCCGGCAACGAGATTCGTTAATCGCTCAAGCTGAACGCCGGATTGCTCTTGAATTTCAGTGCCAATCGTTCTAAAAGGCTTGGCATATCTCGTGTTTACATACGTAGACAGCAATCCTAAAAAAATCATGGCCACGGCGAATCTCCAGTCCAGATAAAACATAATAATGGCCGATATCGTCCCTGTAGCCATTAAGGAAAGAAGCGTAAGCGCTTCACCAGAGAATGCATTTTCCATCGTCTGCAAATCATTCGTAATTCTGGACAGGCTGTCACCGCTATGGCTGTTCTCATAATAAGTAACAGGAAGCTTCTCCATATGATGAAAAACGCGAAGCCGCATGCTGTTCATGATCGTCTTGACCGTTTTGCCGTACCAATATTGGAAAAGTGGCGTTAGTATGCACATAGCAACGACGATGAGCATGAACTGGATGCTGAGCGTCATAACCGCATCCATATTTTTCTCCGTTATCGCATCGAGAAAAGTAGAGACCAGCATGGCTGTAATAATCGATACGCTTGAGCTCATGAGACCGAAACCCAGAAAACTGAGAATAAAAGATAGTTTACGCCGACCAAGCAAGCGGGCAAGTCTCGCAATTTGTTGTTTATTGCTTTTTTTCAAGCAACTATGCCCCCTCTTGACCAAGCCCATAGGGCTGGTCTTCACGATTGCTAGTCTGATTGTTGTAAAGACGATAATAAATGCCGTTTTTGGCAAGCAGCTCTTCATGTGTGCCGCTTTCTTCAATACGCCCCTCGTTCAGTACAAAAATGTCGTCTGCATTCATAACCGTAGACAGACGATGTGCCACTACCAAAACCGTTTTGTTTCGCATAATCCGGTTAATGGATTGTTGAACAAGCTGCTCCGATTCGGAATCAAGCGCCGAAGTCGCCTCATCCAGCAGCAAAATGGGAGCATCCTTTAATATGGCCCTGGCAATCGCTATCCGCTGCTTTTGTCCGCCCGATAGCTTTACTCCCCGTTCACCGACAAGCGTATCGTACCCTTGTGGAAGTACCCGAATAAATTCATGGATATTAGCAAGCTTAGCTGCGCTTTCTACATCTTCTATGCGGTAGCCGTCATCCGTGCACGCAATATTTTCAGCGATGGAGCCTGGAAAGAGGAAAGTATCCTGCGAAACATGTGAAATAAGCGCTCTGGCAGATGATAGCTTCCAATCGGTGAGCGGCTCGTTGTACAGCTTGATTTGCCCACCCTTATAATCATAAAATCCGGTGATAAGTTTAAAGATAGTCGATTTGCCTGAACCGCTTGGCCCAACCAAGGCAACCGTTTTACCTTGCGGCAGCGTAAAGCTGATCTCGTCAAGCACCTTCGAATGGCCGTCATAGGAAAAAGTAACCTGTTCAAATTCAAGCGCAGGAGCTGACGACGAGAGGTTTTCCAGCTGCTTGCCGTCCATCCGTTCGGTTTCAGCATCCAGCAATTCAAAAAGATGGTCGACAACGCCCGCTGTTATTTTGAACCGGCTAATCTGATTTGGAATTTCTCCCATTCCGGATACGAGATAATTGATGAACTGCACAAACGCGATTAAAGCGCCTATTAAAAGCTGTCCTTCGCTAACCAAATATCCGCCGAACAGAAAGAACACAACCAGCGGAGCCGTTCGGACAAATACGCTGAGAGCCCCCATAACAGCAACGCGTTTTTCGATTTTCAAAAAATGTCCGAGCAGCTTGTCAAGCAGCAGCTGGCACTTTTGATACATCACCTGTACCAAATTGTAAGACTTGATCATATAAATGCCGCCAATTGTATCTTGAACAACTGTGCTCATCTGAGCCATGCTTTGCTGTACCTCTGCCGCATATTGATTTAACGGGCGGCTGATTTTTTCGCTCAAAAAGGTCATGAACAGCAGCATAACGAAGCAAAACAGCGTAAGCTGCCAATTCATGTAAAACATAACCGCAATACATGCAACGACCCGGACAATATGAAAAATAAGAGCTGCAAAATCATTGTAAATAAACCCTTCGATTTGATTGATGCTGTTCGTCATTCTGGAGCTAAAGTCGCCGGAATGGCGAGCTTCCATATACGAAATAGGGAGTTTATTAATATGCTCGCTAACTTTATTTTTCAAATCTCGGGTTACAAAGGCGCTGTAGCGTCCCGATGAATAAACGCTGAAGAAATTCACAATGATGCCTGTCACTATAAAAATGAGGATTAATTTTACAGCCTGCATCACGCCATCCATATCACCAGTCTGGGTGGACGAAAATAAAAGGTTAATAATATAGATAAGCAAAATATCATTTGCCGCTATGATGATCGTGCTTATCAGCTTGAGCGCTATCCAAAACCGATAGGGCTTAAGAAAAACAAACAACCGGCGCATCGAGAAGAAAGCAGAGTTACGACTTGCTATTTGCATAATTGCCCTCCACTATAGGGTAAGATCGCCGCACAGAGCCCCGCGAGCGGAGAAAATTAATGATCTTGCCCTTCTACTAGCTTTTGTACGCTGTCCTTAAAGTGGCCCAAGGTAGCAAAATGGTCGATAATTAAAATTTCATTTTCAAACTCGACATCGAATTCATTTTCCAATGCGACGATTAATTTAACAAAGGAAATCGAGTTTAGGCCCACCGTTTCTAAATCCGATTGCAATACACTCTCATCAACAGTCAACAGCTCAATATTTTTTTGCAAAATTTCATTAAACCTCACATTAAAATCCGCTACTTTTACTTCTCCACTCATCATTTAACCTCCCTAAAATCGTTCATTTTCACTTACAAGGCTGCCTTAAACCATTCCTCCATCGACAATAATCGTCTGTCCATATATGTAGCTTGCATCGTCAGAAGCTAGAAATAAGGCTACCTTTGCAATTTCATCCGCCTCGCCTAACCGGCCGCAGGCAATTTTATCGACAAAATGACGGCGCACGCGATCGGGGACTTTCCCGAGCATATCCGTAACGATGTATCCTGGTGCAATGGCGTTCACACGGATGTTTTTTCCAGAAACTTCTCTTGATAGCGATCGAGTCAAGCCAATGAGGCCCGCCTTGGACGCACTATAATTCGTCTGACTTGAGGCACCCGCCAATGCGGAAACGGAGGAAATATTCACGATGGCTCCGCGCCTCTTGCTGATCATCGAAGGCAGCACTGCTTTGCAGCAATTGTAGGCGCCTTTCAAATTTGTATTGATGACCTTATCCCAAGAGGATTCCTCCATCAGCATCAGAAAACCATCTTCCGTTACGCCCGCATTGTTGACCAGCACATCAATCTTTCCAAACTGCTGAACAGCCTCCTCGATTACGGCAAGCGTATTCAAATGATCGGATACGTCCAGCGCGAACGCTTTCGCCTTGCCCCCATTTTCCTGCAAGGAAGCCTCCAGCTCCGCAGCTTCGTCCTCACTACTTTTATAGGTAAAGAGAACGGTAGCCCCTTCGCTAGCAAAAGCTTGTACGATGGCATATCCGATTCCTCTTGCTCCTCCGGTAATAAAGACGACTTTATCGGCAAATTTCAATGGCTCACCTCCTAACTGCTCCAAGAATGACGCTGTGCAAGCAGCCGTTGACGTCATAACCATTTACTAATAAATATTCGTAGTCGCCTACACGCGGCTCATGATGGACGATATCCAGCTCTAAAGCGGCATCTGGCTCGGTGCAGCCTGCGGTTAAAGGCATACACCCTTTGGCAATGGCAAGGGCGCCCGCTGCGACATTCATCATAAAGGATGCGCCAAGCGTTTCGCCCGTTGCTCCCTTTATCGAGGAAACAGGTATGGAAGCAGCACGCTGGCCAAAAACCTCATGAATCGCTTGGGCTTCCGCCTTGTCGGAGTGTCGTCCACCTCCGGCAGCCAGCAAAACGCCGTCAATATCGCCAGGAGAAATGGAGGCATGCTTGAGAGCCATATCCATTACGCGAGCGAAAGGCTTAAAATCCGCATCGGCACGATCTTTGCCCATGTAGCCTTTGCCTATCAAGCTTGCATACCCGACAACCTCGCATACGATGCGCTCTGGACAGCGGGCTAATACGCTCTGCGTCTCAAGCAGCAATGCAGCGGCGCCCTCGGTCATCCTCGTTCCGCTTCTATTTTGATCCAAAGGCCTGCATAAATAGTTTTCATCCTTAGTTGCATAGTCCTTCTGTTGAAAAGAGTCAAGCAGCTCTTGGCAATATTCCTCTACTCCGCCGCATAATATCGCATCCGCCTTGCCGCTTTTGAGCAGATCAGAGGCATAGGCAATCGCATTGCTGCCCGTTAGCACGGTGCTCGCGCCCTTCAGCTTTAAACTCAAGCAAACATGTCCGATTCCCGAGTTGTATACTGTACTAGCGAATACGGTCGGACTAACCATATCGACGCCACCAGACAAAATTTGATTGCTGAGAGCCAAATTAGATACCAATGGACCGTATCCCGTCGTAAAAACAGTACCAATCCGATTATGATCCAGTTGCTCCTGCTCGATCACAGCTTCATCCAGCACTTGTTTCGAAGCGCTCATGGTCAACCGGGAAAACCGATCCATCCGTCTAGCGACCCGGTTTTCAATATTTTGTGGAATATCCACGGGCAGCTTAAGCTCATCCGGCCTGATGCCCGCCTGTGCGTTAATGCCTTCCCAATATTCATCTGCACCGGACCCTGCACAGCTTATCGCTCCTACAGCCGTAACAAATATTTTATGCATATGGATTCTCCCAAATTTATGAAATTATGCTCCAAGCAGCTAAACACCGCTTATTTTAATCGGAATAGCTTAAGGTCAGCATCCCGGAGGCGACAACTTTATCTCCGACTGAAGCCGTACATTTGATCTGGTGAAAGGTGTGGAACGACTCGACTAACTCTGCTTCTACTTCAAATGTATCGCCTGGCACAACTGGCTGTAGAAACTTGATTTGGTTAACTACACTTAAATAAAATTTGCGGTTTGCCCCGCTCTCCCCGTTGTAAAAAATAAATCCGCCGACCTGCGCCATCGTCTCAATCATGAGAACGCCTGGATAAATAGGTTCATCCGGGAAATGTCCCACTGCCCAAGGCTCGTTATAGCTTATGTTTTTGTAGCCTTTGGAGCGCTTCATATGAAGGGCCTCGGTAATTCGGTCTACCATCACAAACGGGTAGCGATGAGGCAAGCCTTTTGCAATATCAATGGTTTCCATCCATGACAGCTCCCAGCATGTGGTGTGTATAAGGAAAATTTAAGCCGATAGAAGCTTATACCTTTCCAACAACTATACTTGCAGAATGGCCGAAGAAAGCGTATGAGTTGGACATCGCATATTGGATCGACCGTTCCTCATAGTTCCCTTTAACAATTTGGAGTTCCTGAAAAGGTTCAGGCTGCTCCTTCAGAAATGCAGTTGGAGGCACAATGCCGCGATCTATAGCGAGCAAGGTTGCCGCCAGCTCAACGCTTCCCGCAGCTCCCAAACAATGGCCGGTAACCGCCTTCGTTGAAGAAATCATAACCTGGGACTGCTTCTCCTCGGTGCCAAAAACTTTGGACAGCGCTCGCATTTCCATTAAGTCATTCAGCTCCGTCGCTGTTCCATGGGCATTGACATAATCTATGTCACCTGGCTCTAAACCAGCATCCTCCAGAGCCATCAGCATCGTCCGCACAGCCCCTTCTCCTTCGGGATCGGGACTTGTAATATGATAGGCATCATTGCTTAAGCCGTATCCCAGCAGCTCGCCGTAAATATGGGCTCCTCTTGCCTTCGCTCCTTCAAGCGTTTCCAAGATAAAGACCGCCGCTCCTTCTCCCAGTGACATGCCATCCCTGTTCTTATCAAACGGCACACAGCCACCCAGGCTCATGGACTGGAGACTGTGAAACCCGGCAATATAGTTGTCCGATAAGGGCTCTGCCCCAACAACGACCATTAAATCCGCTATTCCATTACGAATGGCGTCAAGAGCTATTCCTGCTCCCGCAGTTCCAGCGGCACAGGCCGACATCGTTGTGTAGGCTTGGCCCCTTATGTCTATATACGAAACAATATGTGAGAGCAAAGATGGAATTTCGATTAGTCCATCGGGATCATTCCACTTCTGTTCCCGGTTATTTTGAATATATCTCATCGTTTTAATATGGCCGGGCACAGATTCTGAAAGGGACAAGCCCGCTCTAGTTTCCAGCTTGCTGATGTCCTCCTTCGTCAGCCCGCTGTCTGCCAAAGCTTCATCAAGTGCGGCATACGTCATTTGAACGGCCCGCTCATCCTCTTCCATCTCTCGATACAGCTCGTCAACGCTGCCAGCGACCTCGCCACTAACGCCAAGCTTTTTCAGCTTTTCATGAGCCCGAAGCCCGCTGGCACCATTCACAATCGACTGGAAGAAGGCTTCTCTGTTAGAGCCGCCTGGCGCGATGATGCCAATTCCGGTTACTACGGCTTGCGGTCTGCTCATCGATTAATCCCCGATCGTGCTGCGGATCACGTCGGCAATGGAGCGAACGCTTTTGAAAACAGACATATCGCTGCTTTGCGGCTTAACGCCAAAAAGCTCCTTCAGTCCAACCGCAAGCTCCAAAGCATCAACGGAATCCAGGTCCAGCCCTTCTCCCTGTTCATTAACATCAAATAGCGGATCATCATCGTTGATTTCTTCCGGGGAGATATCCAGTCCAAACTTGGTAACAATCATGTTTTTAATTTGATTTTCAATCGATAGCTGTACGTTTTCCATTGTTTCAGCTCCTTTATTGGATAAAAGATTGCATGTCATTTCAGTGGCAGCATAAATAGCCGTTAGATTAGAAAGCGCTTTCAATGTCTTGGGATAGACATTGCTCGGCACTCACTCCTCAAATGGAAATGACATAGGCAGTGCAGCTTAAAACAGCAGGCTTCAATTGTACAAACTCATCTGGATGAATGTGTGTTAGAAAGGAAAACAGTAGGTGTGGGTGGGTTGAGAGAAGATCATTCATAGTTGAATGTGTCGCTAAAGGAGTAGACGACTATATCTCTTGAGGAATGATGCTTAACGAAGATGCGGTCGTCGATGCAACCAATAGTGCCGTTAATAAAGTTATACCATAATTCTATGTTTTTTTACAATATTTATTTTTATGTCTATATTTAGATTTAAGTTACAAATCATGTAACTTTAATTTGTCGCTGATGCTGTCGTCACTTTCTATTTTTGGCGAATAAACGCCGTTGTTTAAATAAACCGCTCTTAAAATTGCTGATACTAGTCGTTGCGCGCCTCATAAGCGCGCATAAATTTTGAAACCCATTTCATTTTACAAGAGATATTTGCGGACCTTGGAGTGATATGCTTAGCTTCGCGTAGACAAAAGATGCTCTAGAGGGGTCGGGAAATGTCTAGGGGCATGCCCACTTACGGTGGAAAAAACGGAACTATTCCCAATATACCACAAACACCATCCACATAATACCATAAAAATACGTCATCAAATCACCCAAAAATTGGACATTTGCCAGACATTTTCCCTGTCTACCGCCAATACCACTCTCGCAGAAATATGAACTTATGTACTGAATGCCAGCCTCATGCTCTTCGTTTCAGGGGTTACTCCCTGCACAATAGACTTGGTGGACACAGCAGTCGCTATTCGGGCCAAATACGGGTTTTGGCACATTCTGCGGACTCAGGAGCTGCTAATGCGTTGCCAGAAGCCATTATGACCGGATTATGAGGACAATAGCGGCCTTCCTGGCCGCATGCAGCCTGAAAACGGATTAAAAGCTATAATAGTGGAACCTCAGTCCGCCAAAAAGTCTCAGGCTGCTTGGTTTCAATAAACAAAGGATGCCCTTTGCTTGTTGCGCAGCAAGCAAAGGGCATCCGCATAGAGCACTTTAAAAATGATGAACGCCGCCTAGCGGCATAGCAAAAAGGACGACATTTCCCCGTCATCCACTCGCAGCGGGTAATCGCCCTTTTTCGGCAAAATCCAACATAAGGCTGACCTCACGCATGTGAGGCCAACCTCTGTTTTTTAAAATTTCTTACTTATTTATCGCTACGCATTTCCTATTCGTTGTTTTCCATCCATTGGAAATGGAAGCTTCCTTGTTGATCCAGACGCTCAAACGTATGCGCTCCAAAATAATCGCGCTGTGCTTGCAGCAGGTTAGCCGGCAGTCTTTCTGTACGGTAGCTGTCATAATAAGCTAGTGCCGATGCGAAAGCAGGAACTGGAATCCCTCTAGTTACGGCAATGGCAATCACTTTTCTCCAAGCTTCTTGGTAGTTATCTACGATGCCGCCGAAATAATCATCGAGGAACAAGTTTTTCAGTTCCGGATCACGGTCATACGCATCTTTAATGTTTTGCAGGAAGCCGGCACGGATAATGCAGCCGCCACGGAAAATCATTGCAATACTGCCGTAGTTCAGGTTCCAGTTGTACTGGTCAGAAGCAGCGCGCATTTGCGCGAAGCCTTGGGCGTACGAAGCGATTTTGCTCGCGAATAGCGCTTTGCGGACCGCTTCAATAAACTCTTGCGCATCGCCGTCATAGCTCGATACCGCAGGACCGTTCAGCTTTTTGCTTGCCGCTACGCGCTCCTCTTTCATCGCAGAAATAAAGCGCGAGAATACGGACTCGGTAATGATCGACAATGGAACACCAAGATCAAGAGCGCTTTGGCTCGTCCATTTGCCAGTTCCTTTTTGGCCTGCGGAATCGAGAATTACATCGACCATCGGCTTGCCTGTAGCTGGGTCTGTTTTCGAGAAAATGTCAGCTGTAATTTCGATCAAATAGCTGTCCAGCTCACCATTATTCCATTCGGTGAAAATGGTATGCAGCTCGGACGTGCTTACACCGAGTACATCTTTCAATAAATGGTATGCTTCGCCAATCAGCTGCATGTCGCCATACTCGATGCCATTGTGCACCATTTTCACATAGTGTCCAGCGCCGCCTTCACCAATATAAGTGGAGCAAGCATCGCCATTCACCTTCGCAGAAATAGCTGTCAAGATCGGCTCAACGAGCTCATAAGCGTCTTTTTGACCGCCTGGCATAATTGCTGGACCTTTAAGCGCACCCTCTTCGCCGCCGGAAACGCCCGCACCGATAAAGCGGAAGCCTTTAGCTGAAAGCTCTTCATTTCTTCTTTGCGTATCAGGGAAATAAGCGTTGCCGCCGTCAATCAAAATGTCCCCTTGGTCTAGAAAAGGTACAAGCTGATTAATCGTATCGTCAGTTGGCGCGCCTGCTTTGACCATTATTAAAATTCTGCGCGGCGTTTCAAGCGAGTTTACAAACTCTTCTACGCTGTATGCACCTACAAAATTTTTGCCTTTTGCTTCTTCCAGAAGCTCATTTGTTTTTTCTGGGGAACGGTTGAATAGCGCAACCGAGAACCCTCTGCTTTCAATGTTTAATGCGAGGTTTTTGCCCATAACGGCAAGACCAACGACACCAATTTGCTGTTTGCTCACGGAAATCTGCCTCCCAATCCTATTCAAGCTCTTTTTATATAAGCGTAAACGGCTATCGCCGTTCTTAAAATAAATGCCTTATTACATATTACTTATCGCTTTAAACTCCCCGTCTTACAGGGAAGTTTTTTTCCAGTCAGCAGCAAATTTCTCCATTCCTTGATCGGTAAGCGGGTGCTTCGAAATTTGCTCGATAACCGCGAATGGCACAGTTGCAATATGCGCGCCAGCCATCGCTACGCGAGTAACGTGATCCGGGTGGCGAACCGAAGCTGCAATAATTTGCGCATCCAGCTGGTGCGTGCGGAACAATTCCGCAATTTTAGAAACCAATAGAACGCCATCTTCGGAAATATCGTCCAGACGACCAAGGAACGGAGAAACATAGGTTGCGCCAGCACGAGCAGCCAACAGCGCTTGGTTTACTGTGAAAATAAGCGTTACATTCGTTTTTACGCCTTTTTTCGTCAGGTAACGGCAAGTTTCTAATCCAGCAAGGTTCATCGGAAGCTTGATTGTAATGTTTTTATCGTTGTTGTTGATTTTGATCAGCTCGTCCGCTTCAGCGATCATTTCTTCAGCTGTAATCGCGTTAGGCGTTACTTCTGCAGAAACAGATTCAACCTCAGGCACGATTTGCAAAATTTCAGCAATACGGTCTTCAAATTTCACGCCTTCTTTAGCAACCAAAGACGGGTTAGTGGTAACACCAGACAAAACGCCGATTTTGTAAGCTTTCTTGATATCTTCCACATTAGCCGTATCGATAAAAAATTTCATAGTCAATTACCTCCGTTTTTTGGGTTCATTTTTGATCTACATTTTAATTTTAAATTTGATTGCCTTGCATTTCAATTATTTCAATAATTCTTTTGCCAGGCTAACGACATTTTCCGTTGAGAAGCCAAAGTACTCCATCACTTGATTGCCTGGGCCGGATGCGCCAAAAGTATCAATGGACAACACTTTGCCGCTTGGTCCTGCATAACGCTCCCAGCCAAGCGAAATGCCCGCTTCAATGGCGATACGGTTCGAAACGGCATCAGGGAGAATGCTTTGCTTGTAAGCTGCTGGCTGACGCTCAAACAGCTCTCTGCTCGGCATAGCTACGACGCGAACGGATACGTTATCGTTCTCCAGCTCGGTTTTAGCACTTACAGCAAGCGACACCTCGGAACCTGTAGCGATCAAAATGACGTCTGGCTTATCGTTCGTTTCTGTCAGCACATAAGCGCCTTTAGCTACTTCTGCAACGTTAGCTTTCGTCGCTTCATAGATCGGCAGATTTTGTCTGCTCAGCACGAGCGCTACCGGACCATCATTTTGCTGCAAAGCATAAGCCCAAGCACTTGCCGTTTCATTGGCATCCGTTGGACGAATGACAGTGAGCCCTGGAATGGTGCGAAGCGCAGCCAAATGCTCAACTGGCTCATGTGTAGGACCATCTTCGCCGACTGCGATGGAATCATGCGTGAATACATACGTCACAGGCAGCTTCTGCAAGGCAGCCAGACGAATCGACGGGCGCAAATAATCGCTGAATACGAAGAAGGTGCTCACAAATGGTTTTACGCCGCCATGCAGCGCCATGCCATTGCCCGCCGCGCCCATCGCATGCTCGCGAACGCCGAAATAAATATTGCGTCCTGCATACGATTTAACCGCGAACGTCTCTTCGCCTTTAATGTCCGTCATCGTGGAATGCGATAGATCTGCACTGCCTCCGAAGATGGAAGGAACGGTCTTCACATAATGATTGATGGCTTCGCCGCTCGCTACGCGAGTTGAAAGTGTTTTGGAGGCATCGAAGGTCAAAATGTCAGCCGCATCAATCGTTACGGAACCATCGATGACTTGAGCCAGTTCCTTGCCTTGCGCCGGATATTGTGCGGTGTAGGAAGCAAGCTGTTTGTTCCATTCCGCCTCTTTAGCTGCACCCGCAAGCTTCAACTGCTCGTAATGCGCTTTGACCTCAGCCGGAACGGTGAACTCTTCTTCGTACTGCCAGCCATAAGCGGCTTTCGTTGCGATTGCTTCTTCCTTGCCAAGCGGATTGCCATGCGCTTTATTCGTGCCCGCTACTTTGCTTCCGTAACCGATAATCGTCCGAATTTCAATAAGCGTTGGCTGTGAATCGTTTTGCTTGGCAGCTGCAATTGCCTCAGCGATGGCCGAAATGTCATTGCCATCTTCCACGCGGAGATATTGCCAATTCGCAGATTCCGCTCTTTTTTGAATATTCTCCCCAAAAGAAAGGTTTAATTCTCCGTCGAGGGAAATATCGTTTGAATCATAGAGCACGATCAATTTGTCCAGCTTCATATGGCCAGCCATCGACATAGCCTCATAGGAAATCCCTTCCATTAAACAGCCGTCGCCAACTAGCGCATACGTATAATGGTCGATGATTGGGAAACCATCCTGATTGAATTTTGCAGCCAGATGCGCCTCTGCCATTGCCATGCCGACAGCCATTGCAACCCCTTGGCCTAGAGGGCCAGTCGTCGCATCTACTCCATCCGTATGTCCAAACTCAGGATGGCCTGGCGTCTTGCTGTTCAGCTTGCGGAATTGCTTCAAATCGTCGAGCGACACTTCATAGCCGGATAAGTGCAGCAGGCTGTAAAGCAGCGCTGAACCATGGCCCGCCGAAAGCACGAAACGGTCGCGGTTGAACCATTTGGCATGACCGGGATTGTGGCTTAAAAATTTGGACCATAACGTGTAGGCCATTGGCGCTGCGCCCATAGGAAGGCCCGGATGACCGGAATTGGCGCTGTTAATGGCGTCAATCGATAAAGTACGAATCGTGTCAATCGCTAACTGATCAATGGTTTGTGTGATAGGCATATTGTTGTCCTTTCTCTGTTTCAGATTGTTGTTCCAGCTTGGAATCGAACCACCAGTGGTAGCCATCCTGCGCTAGCAAAGCATCGGATTCCGCTGGCCCATAAGTACCGGCCGCATAATGATGAAGAGGAACCTGATTTTCTGCGAAAGCTTCCAAAATAGGCTGAACCCAGGCCCACGACATTTCAACTTCATCCCAATGCGCAAAAAACGTAGGGTTGCCGTTCAAAGCGTCGTGAATCAAATTTTCATAAGCTTCTGGAAGTTCTTCCTTGTTCGGGTGAAAATCGATTTGAATCGGCTTGAATTCACCATTTTGCTGCGAATCCTTGGAATTGAGCTGAAGCGTAATGCTTTCATTAGGGCTCATTTCAATGACGAGCAGATTCGGAGCCACTCCTTCTTCGTTTACGGAAGGAGCTTGTTTTAACGGCTCTTTAAATTCAATGACGATTCGTGTCGATTTTTCCTTCATTCTTTTGCCGGTACGAATGTAGAAAGGAACGCCCCGCCAAAAGAAATCATCAATTTGCAATTTAGCTGCAATAAAGGTGTCATTCATCGAAGTTTCAGCAATCCCCGGCTCAGACTTATAGCCGACAACCGGCTTGCCCTGAATGCTGCCAGCGCTGTATTGTCCGCGAACGATGCTGAGGGCAACATCTTTCTTTTGCAGCGGTTCAAGAGCTTCCATCACCTGTTTCTTCTTAGAACGAACCTTTTCCGGATCGCTCTTCTGCGGCAGCTGGATCGCCGTCATCATAAGCAATTGCAGCAAATGGTTTTGGAACATGTCTCTTAGCGCGCCGACATGATCGTAATAACCGGCTCTTTCCTCTACGCCGACCGTTTCATTCGCTGTAATTTGCACATTGGCAATGTAATGATTGTTCCACAGCGCCTGAATGACCGGGTTCGTCTGCTGCAAAGCCTCAAGACGCTGCACCATCGGCTTGCCCAGATAATGATCGATCCGAAAAACTTCTTTCTCCTCAAAAGACCGGCTAAGGCTTTCATTCAGATCGCGTGCAGATTGCAAATCATGGCCGAAAGGCTTCTCAATGACGAGGCGCTTCCAGCCCTGCGCAGAGCCAAGCCCGCTTGCCTGAATGTTGGAGGCGATCGTTTCGAAAAATTCAGGCCCAACCGATAAATAAAACAGGCGATTCGGGGCAAGATTTAAAGCTTCCTCCCGCTGTTCAATCATGTGAAGCAGCTTCTGGTAATCTTCCTTATGGTCTATGTTCAGAACTTGGTAACGGAAAGCTTGTAAAAAAGCTTTCACGCTCGCCTCGTCCTTTATTTCCCGTCTGGAAAAATCACGGAGAGATTGCTCGACATTTGCCTGAAAGGTTTCATGCGTCAGCTCTCTTCGTCCAAGGCCAATCAAGGAGAATGCTTGCGGCAGCTTCTGCTCGATGAACAAATTATACAAAGCGGGGTAGATTTTTCTTTTCGCTAAATCCCCTGTCGCTCCAAACAACACAAAAGTGGTTGGCTCCATCTTCCGTTCTCCTTCCAATTCGTTAGCTATGGTTTCTTTTTCTTAGTTACACTATAATACGTTTAAGAGCCATACAAGTAATTAATATATTTAAGAGGAGGTATAGATGACATCTATGATCAATAATTACGAATTATATAAGGTTTTTTATTGGGCCGCTAAAACAGGCAGCTTAACGAAAGCGGCTAATGCGCTGTACCTCACGCAACCGAGCGTCAGCCACGCCATTAAGCAGCTGGAAAACAGCTTCGGCATCACTTTGTTTTATCGAAATTCCAAAGGGGTAGCGCTAACGCAGGAAGGTACGATTTTATATTCCTACATCGAGCAGTCGCAAATATTGATAACCCTTGCAGAGGAGAAAATGGCTGCACTGAAAAATCTAGAGAGCGGCGAGCTGCGTATTGGCGGCAGCGATTCGCTGTTCAAGCATTATTTGCTGCCGTATTTGGAAAACTTTCATTATATGTATCCCGAAATTAGGCTTCATCTTAATCACGGCACGACGCCGGAAGTCATTTCTTTCCTGAAGGAAGGCAAAATCGATCTTGGTGTCGTTCGCATGCCGATTGTCGATTCCCAGCTGGAAGTTCGTGAAAGCATTCAACTGAAGGATTGTTTTGTTGCAGGGGAGCGCTACGCGAAGCTGAAAAATGAAGTTTTGACGCTGGACCAATTGTTGCAGCATCCCGTCATTCTTTTCTCACGCAATAGCCGGGCGCGAATGGCCATTACAGAGCTTTTTCAAAGCTTCGGTTATATGCTGAAGCCTGAAATCGAGGTCGGCAGCGTCGATCTGCTGATCGAATTTGCCCGGAGAGGACTCGGCATTTCGTACGTAACGCGGGAATTTGTATCGAAGGAGCTGGAGGAAGGCTCACTCTTCGAAATTCAATTGGATGTGCAGCTGCCTCCCTCCCATGTCGGCATAATGAAAATGCGGAATTTGCCACTGTCGAGTACAGCTAGCCGATTTATTGAGCTTGTGCATTAAGGCTTTGTAAATAAAATAAAAAGAGAAGAATTGAAAGTTAACTTTCGCTCCTTCTCTTTTTGAGTCCTCTTGCAAATTTAATTTGTTCCTTTTTTGCCTGATCATTTAAAAGCCCTATGGATTTATAAGATAACTCCCGCAGCGACTCTTCGTCCATTTTGGCAAGTACTCGCATAGCCGTGTCCATAATGTCGCTTTCCTCATGAGCAAGTTCGTTTTCTTTCATGAATTTTTCTAAATCAATGCGATTAATTGGATTTTCAAATTTCAGTCCAAAATGTTGGGCGGCGTATACAAAATCTTTATCGTTCTTACTATAAAGCTGTGCATCTAAATCAATGCTTGTGGCTGCAATAATAGCGTCAGGCGATGGAAGCTTTTTGCCTTCTGACTCGAACCACAAAATACGAATATCAGCTGCATTTTTAGCAATATTATCATTAATATGAACCATCAAACCCTCAGACTTTGGGTATTCAATATATTCTTCAATAACATCCTTATACGATAAATCTTTTTGTGTTCTGGGAATGGACAATAGTTCTACTTGGACAATTGTAGGCATTAAAAGCTCTATATCATCATCAAAGCGAAGTTCGTTAATAAATTGAACAGCAGGTTGATATCCCCATGAAGCATAGATATAAATATTCGTGTCACAAATAACCTTCTGTTTATTTGACATCAAGTTCCTCCATGTCCGCATCTTCATCACTGATAGGATAAAGATCCTCGGCTTTCTCGGCCGGTTTTACTTTACTAAGCGCTTCTTTAGTTCGACGTACTGCTTCAATTTGTTTTTGATATTTGGGCACAGCAAATTGAGAGCGCACAATTAAATTTTTGCTGCTTCCAGGTGTCTCAAGCTTCTCTGTATCTATCTTCCCAAGCTTGATCCATTTGTAAACACCTTGGACACTAATTCCGAACATCTCGGCGACTTCATCGGCACTGACATATTTGCTATTCTTCTCTTGATGCTCTAACGGGACGGCTAGCACATTTCGAGCTTGAATATAATCTTGCGCCTTCCTGATTCGAATAATCGCAGCGGCTTTTCGTAACGTTTCAAGTTCTTCTTCAACTAAAGTAACACTTGTTGTGAACACTTCAATCTCTTGAGCCAGCTCTTCACTTGTTTTTGACATGCTGTTCACCTCCCATTCATTTTACTATACTTTACAATCAATATAAATATTAAACCAAACAAACGAATTAAACTTATTAAACCCGCACTTTAAAGATCAAATATACCGAATTTGGCTTTGTTTCTAATCTTCCACTCGATTAATCGCCCAAATATCCTCCACCATTACTTTGTATTTCAAGCAATCCCGCCCTCTTAAGCTCCTCAGCGTGAATTTCTGACAATGCTTCCAACAAACCCATGCCACGCTCGGTCACCTTTATAAAAATGCTTCTTTTATCCTCAGGATTCGGGAACCGGCTTACGAGCTCTAAATCTTCACAGCGCTTAATGAGCTCCAGGCAGGCATGCGGCGTAATTTGCAAACGCTCGGCCAGTTCTTTCGGCGTCGCATAGTCCCTCTCTGGAAATCCCATGATAGCTAACATAAGTTGATGGTATTGGGGAGTTAAACCTTTGCTTCTCGCTGCCTCTTCACTAAACCGAATAAACTTGCGAATGCGATATCGAAATAAAGCCAATTCTTCATATACCTGCTTGGACAAACGGTTATTGGTCATATAAGGGCTCCTGCTTTTCTTCTAGTCTATCCCATAGCTGTCATTCATTCAATCACAACGATGAAGTGAAAATCATATCCTGATAAAGTTAAGTTTCCTCACCCGATTCGGAGTCAGACAAATTAAAATGAAAATAAAAACGTTTTCATGTTACATAACATAACACAAACTCATTGACTTAGATCGTAGTGCGATATATATTGAGCATATCTAGTTATAATCCGTTAAGTTTGAAAACCAAAACTCACTTCTTTATTACATTCCTATTAACTTCTAACGCTGGTGGTGAACCTGCTTGCCTACTGAAAAAATAAAAAGCGTCTGCCCTTATTGCGGTGTTGGATGCGGCATCATCCTTGAGGTATCGGAAAATCGTGTCATTAAAGTAACGGGAGACAAAGAGCATCCTACCAATTTTGGGCGATTGTGCACGAAAGGCAACACGTGCGGCGAAGCGGTTTCGGAGTCAGGACGAATGGAATACGCTTATGAACGCCTCTCGCGCAAGGGCGAGCCGCATAAATTAGCCATCGGCGAAGCGATAAGCAAAACAGCAGCACAACTGCGCTCCATACTTGACGAGCATGGGCCAAATGCCCTTTCCTTTTATGTATCCGGCCAAATGTCACTGGAGTCGCAGTATTTAATTAATAAGCTCGCCAAAGGCTTCGTGGGCACGAACAATATTGAATCCAATTCCAGGCTCTGTATGGCAAGCGCCGGCAGCGGTTATAAGCTGTCTCTTGGAGCAGATGGCCCGCCAGGCTCCTATCAGGATTTTGACCAAAGCGATCTTTTTTTCGTCATTGGCGCAAATATGGCTGACTGCCACCCTATTTTGTTTCTGCGGATGATGGATCGAATAAAAGCGGGTGCAAGGCTTATTGTCGTTGACCCACGCCGCAATGTTACGGCCGATAAAGCATCCTTATATATGCAAATAAAACCGGGAACCGATCTGGCTCTGCTAAACGGACTTTTGCATCTACTTGTGAAAAATAATGATATTGACGAAGCATTTATTGCTGACTTCACTTCCGGCTGGCAACCGATGATTGCGTTTTTGGACGATTACCCTCCGGATAAAGTAGCTGAAATAACGGGCATCCCGGAGGCGCATATTCGCAAGGCCGCGGCTTGGATCGGCGAATCGCCGAATTGGATGAGCTGCTGGACGATGGGCCTCAATCAAAGCACACACGGCACTTGGCACACGAATGCGATTTGCAATTTGCATTTGGCTACCGGCAAAATATGTCGTCCAGGCAGCGGCCCCTTCTCCCTCACCGGTCAGCCCAATGCAATGGGCGGTCGCGAGATGGGCTATATGGGACCCGGCTTGCCCGGCCAGCGTTCCGTCCTCGTAGAAAAAGAACGTGATTTTATCGAGAGCCTATGGAAGCTGCCATCAGGAACCCTTACAACCGAGGTAGGTACAGGAACCGTCTCGATGTTTGAGCAAATGCAGGCTGGTCAAATTAAGGCATGCTGGATTATTTGCACGAATCCCGTAGTGACGGTTCCCAATCGAAGAAACGTCATTGCCGGTTTAGAGAAAGCCGAGCTTGTCATTACGCAGGATGCTTTCCTTGAAACGGAAACGAATGCCTATGCGGATATTATGCTGCCCGGTGCGTTATGGTCGGAGGCTGAAGGCGTGATGATCAACTCCGAGCGTAATTTGACTTTGATGCAGAAGGCGGTAAAGCCGCCCGGCGAGGTGCTGCCCGATTGGCAGATCATCGCTCGTGTAGCATGTGAAATGGGCTTTGCCGACGCTTTTTCATATAGCAGCTCCGAGGAGGTTTATCAAGAAATTCAACAGGCCTGGAATCCCAAGACCGGCTATGATATTCGCGGCGCATCCTATGAGCGGCTACGCAGCACACCGCTGCAATGGCCGTGCGCTCCTGAAAGCGAAGCGGATCGCAATCCTATCCGCTATATCAACAATGGAATCAGCCAAACGTTGAAGCTCAAGGAAGATGGCAGCCTGCCGAGACTTGTATTTCCGACCGAAAGCGGCAAAGGCATTTTTCTCGCCCGCCCCTTTTTGCCTCCGGCTGAGCTTCCTGATATGGAATTCCCCTTTATTTTGAACACGGGACGCGTTCAGCATCAATGGCACACGATGACGAAAACCGGTAAAATAGCCAAGCTGAATAAACTGAACCCTGGTCCCTTCGTGGAAATCCATCCAGAGGACGCGGCCACTCTTGGCATTACAGCAGATAATCAAGTCGAGATTCGCTCTAAGCGGGGGGTTGCTATTTTACCTGCTGTCGTAACCGATCGGGTTCGTCCCGGCAATTGCTTTGCCCCGTTTCATTGGAACGATATTTTCGGCAAAAATCTGGCTATTAATGCTGTGACCAACGATGCTATTGATCCGATCTCCTTTCAACCTGAATTTAAATTTTGCGCAGTGTCTCTTATTCGCGTCGCCGCTTCCGCAGAGGCTAAGCCGATTATTCATTCTGATGAGGAAATGACAGCCTCCCACTCGACATTCCGTAGTGTGAGCAACGATTATGAGGAGGAGATTTATATGTCTAAAGTCGATACTCTCGCCAGTATGCTTGGCATTGAATCAACATCTGTTATGACGCTGGAAAACCATGAAAAAACGTATGTGACCGGTTTTATTGCCAGCCTAAAAACGAGCGAGCTCCAGAGCGCGCCTGGCATCCCTGTTCTTCCTCCATCTGCGCCGCTGGAAGCCTCCAAAAAGCTATTTCTCGATGGGCTGCTCGCAGGCATGTTCTCCCGCACTTACTTGCCGGAATCCGGCGCAGCCTTGAGCGCTGCGGCAAGTACCGGGCAAGCGACGCTAGAACCGCCTGTACCTTTTGCCCACACGAAAGACGCAGAAGCTTTGCGAATTACGATTGTATGGGCATCTCAAACCGGAAATGCCGAGGAAGCCGCTCAAGCTTGCGCCAAGCAATTATTGGCAGCGGGTCATCATGTCCAGTTGTTAAACATGGATGACTACGATATAAAGAATCTTGCTAATGAACAGTATGTGCTATGCATTGCGAGTACATTTGGGGCTGGCGACCCGCCTGACAATGGCACCGGCTTCTGGCACTCGCTTCAAGCTGACGATGCACCTAAGCTGCCTGGAGTGAGATTCGCTGTACTCGGCTTTGGCGATTCCAGCTATGATTTATTTTGCGGGTTTGGACAACATTTGGATGCCCGATTCGAGCGTTTAGGGGCCAAGCGCCTAATGCAGCGAACAGATTGCGATACTGATTTTCAAGAGCAGGTATCTGCATGGATCACATCGCTCGAAACAGCTTTGCAAAAAGCTCAGAAGGACATGGGAACGAACGACGCAGCGTCTTCTTCTGCACATGAGACTGCCATACAGATTCACTATGATCGGAACCAGCCGCTTACAACCGTCTTGCTCGCCAACAAGCCGTTAAGCAAGGAAGGCTCTGAGAAAGATACCCGCCATTATATTTTTGATTTAAAAAATACGGGCCTGCACTACGAGTCCGGTGACGCTTTAGGCGTTTGGCCAACAAATGCTCCGGCACTTGTGGAAGAAGTATTGGAAGCTGTAAAGCTCAGCCCTACCGAGATCGTGTCCGTTAAAGATTTTGGAGAGCTCCCATTAAGCCTTGCTCTTGCCAAGCATTACGATATTGCCCGAATCACTCCGAGCATTTTGCAAGCCGTATGCGAACGCACAAATAGTGATGTTTTATCCCGGCTTTTAAGGAAGGAAAATCAGGATGAATTAAAGCAATGGCTGTGGGGACGTCAGCTCGCCGATCTGCTGCAGGAGTTCCCTTTCCCGATTCAAGCAGCTGAGCTTGTTCAACTGCTGAAGCCGTTGCAGCCGCGGCTCTATTCCATTTCTTCCAGTTCAAAAATGAATCCGGATGAAGTACACATTACCGTATCCACCGTTCGTTATCCGTTCAATGGCAAGCAGCGAAACGGCTTATGCTCCACCTTTCTGGCTGACCATGCGGAGAAAGCAGCTGGCGTATCCATTTTCGTTCAGAAAACCTCCCATTTCCGCCTGCCAAGCGATACTGATAAACCCGTCATCATGGTAGGCCCCGGAACAGGCATCGGCCCCTTCCGCGGTTTTTTGCAGGAGCGTCAAGCAACTGGCGCCAAAGGGAAAAACTGGCTGATCTTTGGAGAACAGCGCGCGGCATGCGACTTTTATTATAAGGAGGAGCTGGAAGCGATGCAGCAAGGCGGCATTCTCCATCGTTTGGATACCGCCTTCTCACGCGATCAAGCAGAAAAAATATATGTACAGCATCGCATGATTGAGCACGGCGCTGAATTGTGGTCCTGGCTTCAGGCGGGCGCCTATTTCTATGTATGTGGGGATGCCGGCAAAATGGCAAAGGACGTAGACGCCGCACTGAAGCAAGTCATTAGGCAGCATGGCGGAAAATCGGCGGCTGAAGCGGAGCAATATGCGAAGGAAATGGCCAAAGAGAAACGATATGCCCGCGACGTTTATTAAGCTAATGCATACAGGGTAAGACGACCGCATCTACTCGCGGTCGTCTTTATTTTTCACACCTCCTCTACTCTATCAAAATTACAAAAACTAGAATACTTGAATTAGAGTATAAATTTCTGGTATATTTGTAAATAACAATGGTAATTTGAATTGGCCTGATGACTCTCTATTCCAGCAGCCTTACTATTGCGATGAATCATTATCGTACGACAGGTTTCACCGCAGCGACTAAAGGAGGAATATGCAATGAATAACCATGTCATTTCTTTAGCTGATATTACGAGCTTTCAGTCTAAAGAAGAAGAGTTCAGCCCTTATAGTTGGTATCGCCGCATGTTGAATCAAGACCCGGTCATTTTTAATGAAGGATCAAATGCCTACCATGTGTTCAAGTACGATTACGTAAAAACGGTGCTTAGCGATTTCAAAAACTTTTCCAGCGTTAGAACACGCAGCATCGTCCAGGTCGGTTATCAGAGCAATGACGACAAAGATAAAGAAATGGTCAAAACGTTTCCCGATCAGCTTGATATTCACAATGTTGATCCGCCAGAGCATCGCAAACGGAGATCCCTGCTCGCCGCTGCTTTCACACCAAGAAGCCTGCGGTTATGGGAACCGCGCATTCAGGCTGCTGTCGATGAATTAGTGGCCCAATTTGCCGATCAATCAAAGGTGGATATCGTTGAAGCCTACACAAGCGTATTGCCAGTTGTCGTCATGTCCGACCTGCTTGGCGTCCCTTCCAAGGACCGCCTCTTATTCAAAGCATGGGTGGACAAGCTGTTTTTGCCAGCAACTCATGAAAACTTCAATGAGATTAATGAATTGAAGAAGAAGGCCGGCGACGAATATTATCAATACCTATATCCGCTCGTTGTAGCGAAGAGATCCCATTTAGAAGACGATATTATTTCCGATTTAATTAGAGTAGAAGTAGATGGCGGGCATTTTACAGATGATGAGATTGTACGCACGACGATGTTTTTACTTGGGGCGGGAATTGAAACAACGAGCAATTTGCTGGCTAATTCCTTTTATGCTTTTTTATACGACCAGCCCGAGCTGTATCAGGAACTTAGAAATAATCCCGAGCTCGTGCCAGACGCGGTTGAAGAGCTGCTCCGGTTTCGGTTTCACATTAGCAAAATGGACCGGACTGTCAAAGAGGATAATGATGTGCTAGGGATTCCGCTCAAAAAAGGGGATACCATCGTGGCTTGGATGAGCGCAGCGAATATGGATGAAAGCATGTTTGAAGATCCTTTTACATTGAATATTCACCGGGAAAATAACAATAAGCAGCTCGCATTTGGCTATGGCGCCCACTTTTGTCTAGGAGCACCTCTAGCGAGGCTGGAAGCCGCTCTTGTTCTTACTGCCTTTTTAAAAACATTTTCCAAAATTGCGCCCGATACAACCTTTATTTTGGAAGACAACCTTGTCCCTAGTGCTGCCGGACAAAGCTTGACTCGATTGCCTATCCAGCTTTTTAAATAAAAAATACCGTTTGATGCTGCTTCATTCGTTTCATGCAAAAAAATGGCCTAAGCAAGCTGCCTTCGATTTGGAATCGGAGTCAGCTTGTCCCTGCAAACCTATACAAAAACCTCATCTTCGAGTGAAGATAAAATGCCTTCATTAAATAATTCAATTAGAACGGCAGCAATTTGCGGATCAAAATGCATGCCGCTTTGCCTTTTCACTTCTTCAATCGTCTCCTGAATCGTCCAGGCTGTCTTATAGGGACGCTCATGGGTGAGCGCATCATAAAAATCGGCAAGCGCCACGATTCGTGCTTCCAGAGGTATTTCTTCCCCTTTCAAACCAAGCGGATAGCCGGAACCATCCCATTTTTCGTGATGGGATTTCGCGATAATCCCCGCCAGCTTCAAGATGGAAAAGGTGCTGCCTTCCAAAATGCTGGACCCAATAATCGTATGAGCCTTCATCTGCTCAAATTCATGAGGCTCAAAACGCCCGGGCTTCAGCAAAATCTCATCGGGAATACCGATTTTTCCAATATCATGCAGCGGCGCTGCTTTGCGAATACGATCAGCGGCCTCTTCCGAAAGCCCCAAACGGCTGGCAATAAGCTCCGCAAGCCTACCGACCCGCAGCGTATGCCTGCCCGTCATATCATCCCGATATTCTGCCGCGCGCCCAAGCAGCAGCAAAATTTCCAGCTTAGCCTTTTGCAGCTCCTCCGTCCGCTCCAACACTCTCATTTCCAACGTATTTTTATGCTGTTGGATCTGATTGTGCAGCTGCCGGGTTTTAAGCAAATTATTAATTCGCAAAATGACCTCGGTCCGGTCATACGGTTTAGTCAAAAAGTCATTCACTCCCGCCTCCAAGCAGCGCCTCTTCACTTCAGGGGTGACATCAGCGGTAAGCATCAAAACGGGCAAATAACTGTCGGCCGAGAGCTGCTCACGAATGAGCGTCAATACTTGCAGTCCATCCATGCCCGGCATATGCATGTCCAATAGGATGATGTCCGGCTCAATTTCCACTAGCTTTTGCTGAATCTGGAGAGGATCCATTATACTATATATATGAGTAAACCCTGAGCGGACCAGAATCCGTTCTAAAAGCGTAATGTTGAGCTCCTGGTCGTCCACGATTAATATTTTTGCGCGTGAAATGTCCTCCATCATTCTTCTCCATTCTGTATTCGTGAAATGTCTGCTTACGCTCTTTCTTTCTCCAAAGCAGCCTTCATCTTCTCTAGCAGCCGCTCAAGCACAACCGGTTTCGTATCAAAATCGTCACAGCCCGCCTGATAGGCCTTTTCCTCATCGTCCGTCATCGCATGAGCGGTCAAGGCGATAACGGGAATATGCTTTGTATGAGCTGAGCTTTTGAGAAGGCGGGTTGCCTCCCATCCATCAAGCACCGGCAAGCTCAAATCCATCAATATTAAATCCGGAAGCATTTCTTCAGCGAGATCTACCCCTTGCCTGCCATCTTCAGCCGTTATGATGCGATACCCTTTGCGCTCCAGCCGCCGGGATAACATATCGCGATTCATCTCGTTATCTTCAATCAGCAGAACGGTGTTCATCGTTTAGCAGCCTCCCCATTACACCATTTGATTGAGCACTTTAGCCTGCTCTTCCAGCTTGCCTGCCGCCTCGCTAATTCCTGTAAAGTCCCCAACAGCCTGCTGGATTTCATGCTTGCTGCTTATAATCGCTTCTCTGGAGCTTTTTGAGCTACCGCTAACCTTGTCCACCTGCTTTGAAATTCCTTCCAGCGAATTTTGGATTTCGCTAGCAGCCCCTTGAACATGCTGGGCAAGCTTTTTGACTTCCATCGCTACAATATTAAACCCGCGGCCATGCTCCCCTGCGTGCGCAGCTTCAATCGCTGCATTCAAGGCAAGCAAATTCGTCTGTGACGCAAAATCCCGAATCGTCTGGACAATCCCCCGCACGGCTTGCGTTTGCTGCTCCAGCGTTTGCAGAAAATCGATTTGAATGGCATTATCGCTCACGACATGCTCGATAACCGAGGCGACTTGCTCGCTGCGATTGATGCCTATTTGGGTCCGCTCCAGCAAATCCGCCGCCATCTGCTGCAATTCGTCGGTCATTTTGACTACGGCCTTCTCGCGCGCAGAAATATCTGTTGCAACCTTTACGATGGCAAATGGAACGCCCTCATCATCACATACAGGCATATAGGTCGCTTCAAGCCAAATACTCGATCCGTCCTTTGCTAACCGAACAATTTTCTCTTGAAAGGCCTTCCCTTTGCGCAAATTCTCCCAAAACTGCTTATATTCATTGCTATTTGCAAACTCAGGCCTGCAAAACTGCCGATGATTTTTCCCTGGCAATTCATGTGCTGCATAACCCATCGCCTTGGCAAACTGCTCATTTGCCCACAGCACCTCTCCTTGCAAATTAAATTCGATCATCGCCAGCGACTGCTCTAATGCGGATAGAACCGCCTTCCCTTCAAGCACCTGCGTACTTTGGGAAACCAATTTCATAACGTCATTCACTTGCTATTCCTCCTATTAAAACTATCTATCAGGTTGATTCATGATTCGCTTGCGGTGCAGCCTCTGATTTATTATCCTTGGCAAGAGCCATCAATCGGCGAATCTCCGAAAGCAGCGAATGGTATTCGAGCTTTTCTTTTTGGATTATATTTTTGGCATAGCTGTTTAATTTCTGCCGTTCTTCCTGTGTAATTGACTTAGCTGTCACAACGACAACCGGAATCTCGTTCCATTCCCCGTGCTTGCGCAGCTCCGAAATAAATTGAAAACCATCCATTTCCGGCATCATAAGATCTAGCAAAATAAGGGAAGGCATTACGCTTGCCATATGCTCTAGTGCGAGCCTCCCATTACGGGCTTGCGCAACGACATATCCTTCTCGCTGTAAAAGCTTGGTCATCAGCTCGCTTGTCGTCGCATCATCCTCAATGACGAGAATTTGGTGATCGTCGCTTTGCTTAATATATTTGTCCATCACCCGGATCATCCGTTCCCGTTCAACCGGCTTGGTTAAATACTCGGAAACGCCCAGCGTGTAGCCCTGCTGTCTGTCGCTGGTCATCGACCAGATAACTACGGGTATATCGGCAAGTTCGGCATCATTTTTAAGAGCATTAAGCACACTCCAGCCATCCATATTGGGCATAAGAATATCTAAGCAAATAACTTTTGGCCGCAGTTTTTTGGCCAGCCGCAGCCCCTCTGAACCATTATCCGCAAATGCCAGCGTCCACCCTGTTTTCGCTAGGTAACGCTCCATCAGCTCCCGATTGAACACCTCGTCATCAATTAGCAAAATGCTCGTCTGTCCATGCTCATCCACCGTATGTACAGGTAGTTCAGCTGTAGGATAAGACAAATGAACGGGGGAATCCTCCATCGTATTCGGCAGCCAGCAAATAAACGTTGTCCCGACGCCAAAGCTGCTTTCTACCTGAATATCTCCGCCCATAATTTGGCTAAACCGCTGGCTTATAGCTAGCCCGAGCCCTGTGCCGCCATATTTGCGGGTAGTAGAAGCATCGGCTTGGGTAAAGGGCTGAAACAGCTTTTTCAGTTGATCTGGGGTCATGCCTATTCCCGTATCCTGAACGCTAAAGCTGTAGCCTTCTCGCTGATTGCGCGTTTCCTTCCGCACCTCAAAGGTAATAAACCCCGAATCCGTAAACTTGTTGGCATTGCTCAGCAAATTAAAGAGAATTTGCCGCAGCTTCGTAATGTCAGCGGTAATGTCTCCATTTTCCTCGCAATTCATTTGCAGCTTATTGCCTTTCCCAAGCGCAAGCGGACGTATCGTAGTCAGTACATCCTGCATTAAACTCGGCAGGCTGCAGGTCTCGGGGTGCAGTTCCATTTTGCCGGCTTCAATTTTAGAAATATCTAAAATATCGTTAATGAGCGCCAGCAGATGGTTGCCAGCCTTGCTGATTTTAGAGAGGTCCTCAACGAAAACAGACTCGCCAAGCTCCTCCGCTTCTTCCTGAAGCATCTCGCTGTAGCCGATGATCGCGTTCAGTGGAGTACGAAGCTCGTGGCTCATATTGGCCAAAAACTGGCTTTTAATCAGGCTCGCTTCAATCGCCTCGTCATGCGCTTTGGCAAGCTGTTCCGTTCGTTCGGCAAGCGCAGTTTCTGCCTTTACCCGATCGGTAATATCGGTACGAATGGAGATGAACTGATGAGGAATGCCATCCTCACCGAGAAAAGGCACAATCGTCGTATTCATCCAATATTCACTGCCGTCCTTAGCGCGGTTTTTGACCTCGCCTTTCCATACATGGCCTTGTTTAATCGTTTCCCACATCACTTTGAAAAAAGCTTTCGGATGAAAACCCGAATTAATGACCCGATGCGTTTTCCCGATCAATTCTTCGCGTTCATACTTGGAAATGACACAAAACTTCTCATTTACGTAAGTAATAACTCCTTTATTGTCTGTAATGGCAACAATTGAGGATTCGTCCAAAGCATTTTCAATATCGCGCAAGCTTTCCATGTTTTGCATTAATTTCAGCTCATTGTGTTTGCGTGTCGTGATATCGCTGCCAATCGCCATATATTTATAAACGATCCCGTCATCATCAGTGAACGGCAGAATCGTCATATTCACCCAATATATGCTGCCATCCTTGGCCCGATTTTTCACTTCTCCCTTCCACACTTGCCCATCGCTGATCGTCGCCCACAGCTCTTTAAAAAACGCTTGTGAATGAAAGCCGGCATTTAAGAACTTATGGCTGGAGCCTATTATTTCATCTCTCGCATATTTTGAAATCTCACAAAAATAATCATTGGCAAAATGGATAATACCTTGTGCATCCGTTATCGAAACGATCGAGGATTGTTCTAAAGCAGATAAAGCATAGTTTATATCTTTTATGTCTTTGAGTTCTTTTAACATCTGTGTTTCTCCCATCCTACACAAAAAGGTATTAAGTCTACTCATTACTATACGACAATATTTTGAAACATTTTTGAAAGATGAGAATTGCGCTGCTTTTTTAATAAGAGTGGCCTGATCTATCGAGCTTTTCCTGTCTCAGTCCATCTGTTCACACGCTTCTCCAGCGATCGAACCACAACCGGATGGAGTCGTGCGGCTCCATATCCAGCTCCTGAAGCAGCATTTTTCGCAATAGCTCATACTGGGCTTCGACCGAACGCCGATCCTCAAGAGAATCATAAATGCGCATCAGCTCAAAATAAAGACTTTCTTCCGTTGGAAGCACACTTTGCATTTCTAAATAATGTTCGGCAGCCGCTGGGAGATTATGGCTTTCAATAAAATAATTCGCAATTTGTTTGGCATGCGACAGCCACTTCATCCGGAGCCGCTGCTTCTCGGTCTCTGCCCACAAGTAGGCATATTCTGCGAGATAATCGCCTTTATACTGGGCGGATAGCTGCTTATGCTGCTCCAGCGATTCGCTTGCCAAAGGCGGAGCCGTATCCATTTGCTGCTCCCATTCCTCAACATCAAGCGGGAAGCCGTTCAAATCCAGCCTGTAGCCTTCATCGACGTTTTCAATGCGAATGTTCAACTGCTCATCCTGTAGCAATTTGCGAATTTGATAAATCGCCGTATATAATTGCGTAATTCCTTTTTTCCAATCAATATCCGACCATAATTGGTCGACCAGCGTCTGTTTGCGGATGGGCTTCCCGCGCAAATGCAGCAGCAAGCTGAATAGTTCCTGAGCCTTTAACGTCTTCCAGCGCAGCGTTGCCGAGCCGCCCGCCGCCCGCTCAAACTGCAAGGAACGAAAGCATTGTACCCGGACCCAGTCCTGACGGGGCGCAGCGGGCAGCTGACTGCCAGCTCTTTGCAGCAGCCGTTCGGTTGTTTGGGCTAGTCGCTTCAGCTGAATGGGCTTCAATAAATAATCTATAGCGTTAAGCTCAAATGCCTTAACCGCATATTCTTCATAGACGGTTACAAATACAATTTGCGTATGCGGGCGCTGCTGTAAAATTTTCTCCGCCAGCGCGATGCCGCTCATCTCCGGCATTTCAATATCCAGAAATACAGCATCCGGCGCCAGCTTGCCGATGTCGGCAAGCGCCAGCCTTGGATTGCGATAGGTGCCGATCATTTCAAGCTCTGCAAAGCACGCAAGCTCCTCGGCCAAATGACTTAATGCTAGCGGTTCATCATCAACCAGTATAACTTTCATGTATACCTACCTTCTCCATCGGCAATCGGATGAGTATTTCCGTGCCTTCGCCCGGACGGCTGGAAATCGTTAATCCGTATCCAAATAATTGTTTCATCCTGCGGTCAATATTGGCCAGGCCAATTCCACCAGCTAGCGGTGCTGCTTCCGCATGGGGCGGCAACTCTGCTGGCATGCCAACCCCATTATCCTTCACCGTAATCAGGATGTCTCCGCCTTCCTGCCAGACACAAATTTCAAGATGCCCGCCATCCGCTCTGCGCATAATGCCATGCCGAACCGCATTTTCCACCAAAGGCTGAATCGTCAAGGGCGGAATCCAGAAAGACAGCTCTGTCATCACTTGAATATCAAACGTCAGCCAATCCTCAAAACGAACCTTCTCAATATGCAGGTATGATTTCACCAGCTTCAGCTCACGCTCAAAAGGCACCAGCGGCTCGGAGCTGTCAAAACGAAAGCTTTCCCGCAAATAATGCCCGAATTCCGTCAATAAATCCGTCATTTTCTCCGGCTGTTTTTTACTCAAAGCGGCAATTGAATTTAACGTATTAAATAAAAAATGCGGCTTGATTTGCGCCTGTAAAAAGGCCAGCTCCATCTGAATACGCGCGCCGACCGAGAGCTTCAATTGCACCAGCGTCAAAATCCGCACTCGAAGCTCTGACCACTCAACAGGCTTCACCAGAAAATCATTCGCTCCCGCTTGGCTCGCCGCTATCGCATGGTCAGAGTAGCCAGCGGACGTCATGAGAAGAATGGGAAGCTCAAAGCTGGTAAAATGCTCACGGATATTCCGGCATACGTCAAGCCCCGACATATCCTGCAAGATGCGTTCTACAATTACGAGATCCGTATCCCGCATATGGTGAAGCCGTTTAAGCGCTTCTCTGCCTTTTTTAACAACGGTTACCCGGTATTGATCCATGGCAAGCAGCTTCACCAAAACATTGATGTTTAATGAATCGTCGCTTACGATCAGAATTTCAGCTCTTTCTGTTTCCTGGCTTTGATTTAGCTTGCGACTTCTGAATGGCTGATTCACTAGCCCCTGTGCCTGTGAGGACAGATCCACACTTTTTCCTTGAAATTCAGGAAAGCTGCCAGCGCTGGCTCCTGCCAATATCTCTATAGCAATCGGAAGCGATAGACCGATGACAACCTCCTGGGCCAAGCCAGAGGCGACGCTGATTCTCCCTTGATGCAGCTTAACCAGCGCATGGACAAGGAATAATCCCAGATGCTCGTCATAGGGCAGCGGTCTGCTCGCTTCGTCCTCCAGATGCAGCATTTTCACAAGAGTCGCGGCTGTATCGTCCGTTATGCCCGTTCCCTGCATGATGATTTCAAGTTCCATCCGATTGCTAACCAAGCTTGCCTTTGTTGTAATCGTACCTTCAATGGTCAACCTCAAAGCGGACTGTATAAGTCCGGTCAATATTTGCTGCAAACGCTGCTCATCCGCTACAATTGGCGGCAAGCCCTGTGGAATCGTATTCATTAATGTAATCGAATCGCTAAATACCAAGTAGCGGGTGCGTTCCATGACTTCACCTACAACAGATGGCAAATGAATCGGACGCACCGTAAGCGCAATGCCTGCTTCAAGCAAACGGGCAAAATCCATCATATCGTCTACCAGCCTTCTCATCGTCCAGCCAACTGAAGTAATCAGCCGCAAATCATGAATTTGCTCCGCGGACAAGCTCTCATCCGCATGCAGGCGTGCTTCTGCAACGCCAATCATGGCATTTAAAGGCGTAATCATCTGTTCGGAAATACCCGTCATAAATTCAGACTTAAACCGATTCACCCGATGGAGCTCCAAGGTAAGCGCCTCATTTTTTCGATAAGCCTGAAAAAACTGGTGCAAAAACAAATACGAAATTGCGATGCTAAACCCGATCATTTGCACAAAATACCATAGGGTTAACTCACCAAAGCCAAACAGCACTAGCGAATTAAGCAAGGCCTGTGCCGAAAACAGGAGAAACGACCAAAACTCATAGCGATTTTGCTCGTCCCCGCTGCGTAAGTTTCGTAAAACTACGAGAAGGATATATGTATGTACAATAAAAGATACCATTAGCCACAGAGGCAGCAAGCGAGTGGAAATAGCCGTCGGCATGACGAGTATACAGGCAGCCATTGCGGAGGAGATGACGAGCAAACCTCTCTTGAACAGGCGGTTGACGTGCTGCTCCTGTCGTACAGCTAAGTACATGAACATGCCTACCAATATGGAGATTGAACATAGCCAATATACGGTGACCGTCATCCGGTAAGGCATTTCCGGCCAGATGGCCAGCAGCCACCTCGTCCCTTGAACGGAGTTCAACAGCGCCGTACATAAGAAAAAGAACGATAAATAGATCCAGCCGCTGCCCCGATCCTGTAGATGCAGCACACCAAAATAAAGGCCAAACACGATAAAAAAAGCAATGGTGCCAAATTCGAAAGCGGCAAATTGCTGCTGCTCCTGAACGATTAAATCCGGCGGCCCCATCCGTATCGCTTGAATGATACCCCCACTTGTTGCATGATCGAAATTAGCAACCTGTACAAAAATGTCGATGCTATCCGTTCTAATTTGCGTATAGGCAATATACGGCTTAATTTTCCCCTTATACCGCTTTAAACCATCATCAAGGGCGCCGCTCGCTCCAATTTCTTCTCCATCGATCAACAACCGATGCGCGCTGCGGATAAGCGGTACTTGAAAGGCTTGAAGCTCTGGCTGATGCTCGCCAAATTGTATGCGAAGATGAAAGGTGCCATATCCGAAAGCTTGACTATCGTACATATCCAAGAGCATATTGCTCCAATTTCCAGGAACATGCGCCTGTTCGGATAATGGGCCTGTCTTCGCTTCTGCCATGCTCCCCCACAGCTGCTTTGGATAAAAGTCCCACTCCCCCTTCAGCTTAATGACCTTCTGACCGAACCCGTCCCATTTACTTAAGTCGAGCACGCCATTTCTAGCTTCCGGCTGATCGTCCCACTTCAATTGCGAGGCTACATTAGCGCCAATAAGCAATAGCAGAATAAATCCTAACATGCCAAATAATGCTTTGTTTTTCATATTTCCAATTCCCCAGTTAAAAAGTTCCTTGTTTATGTTTCATCATAACATGATTAATGTGATAACACACCGCAATACTAAAGTAATAAAAAAGCATCTGATCCGCAGATCAAATGCTTGGATTCAACCATCGTTAAGGAAAGATTCCATGCTTCATTGCAGCTTAAAAGCACTCCTCCAGCACAGCCCGATTTTTCCCGGCTTGCTTCGCTTTGTACAGTGCCGTTTCAGCTTGGGCAATTAGTTTCAAATCGTCATTCACCGTCTTTGGCGCGATGATGCTGGCACCAATGCTGACCGTCACAAAACCATCGGTTTCACTAGTGGAAATGGGAAGCTGCATCGCACGCACACCCGCAAGGATCTCTTCCGATATCGCTACAACCCGCTCAGCCACCGTATTGCCTATCTTGAGTACAAACGTACCGCCTTCCAGCCTTCCCGCAACGACTTCTCCCTGCCTGCCCATAACCGAAAGCAAATCGGCGATATACTGAAGACAGGAGTCACCAACGTTAAAGCCCTGCAGGGCATTATAAATACGCAGATCATCCATGTCAACCATTAAAAGCGCAACTGAATAGCCGCGCTCTGCCCCTTCTCTCACATCGTCAGCCAGCTCCTTATAGAAGGCTTGGCGATTAGGCAGCTCGGTTAAAGGATCCGTTGTCGTGAGCGATTGCAGCTGCGTTAACATGTCGGAATACACATTTTCCATATTGGCATCCGTTTGATATTCCCGGGCAATGGCCATGATGGAGTTCTCGCCTCCATAAACGACTGATACGAGCATGAACTCAAGAACGATCATTTGACCATCCGGCTTGTTTATCCGGCCGATAACCGTTGTGATGTTTAAAGGGTCCTGTTCCAAATTTTGAAACTGCGCCTCAAACTCAGCTTGGGAGCTGCCATGCACGAAGGACATAAACGGGCGTCCCATAAGCGTTTTCGCAGCGACTTCTCCGAGCAGTCTCGCCGCTTGGCCGTTGGCGTAAACAAATGCACGATTGGTTAAGGTGAAAAAAGGGACCGACGATGCTTCCATGAGCTGAATATAACGCTGCTCGTTTTTGCGGACAATGGCGGAATTGTGCATAGCTAAATATTGGGCTTGACGAAGCTGCTCCTCCGTATGCCTCATGACGATGCTCTTAAGCTCAGGCAGCATTCGCAGCTCTTGATCCGACCAGGATAACGCTGTTGATTCTACGACCTGTCTCCATTTCTCGAAAGATTTACGCGGTGACAAGCGAATGCCGTCATCGCCTTGAATAACTGCTTTTGCCGGATCGCCAGCCCAGTGTACCACTTGCACTTGCTCGGGCCGGAACCACATAATGAAGTTTTCATGTCCTGGAGACAACGCCAAATAAAGCACACCCGAAGCAATATGTTTGTAGCTTATCGCATAATCAAGCTCCAGACTTAAACTTGAAGTCTGGTACACATGATCTATCGACCGCTCGGCCAGCCATTGTGCCAGTTTCTCCACCTGCGCTTCCGCCGGCGTGTCCCCAAGCAGCAGCAGCTTTTCCTGATAACAGACTGCCGCTCCGGTTGCGCTCATCAAATTCAGCAGGTTCGATTCCTCCTGCTTCAACTGGTCCATAATGCGAATGGGATTATTATCCCCCACAAAAATATTGGCAAGATGGGAAGCCCATTTCCGCAGTCTCGCTTCACGCTCATATTCGTCAAGCTGCTGCCGCTGAAACAATTCACTGGAGAAAAAAGAACCGAGAAAATTACACAAATTGCGGACCCGATGAGAAATATATTTGCGCGAATAATGATGGCAAGTAATTAATCCCCACAGCTGATTATTATGAATCAACGATATGGTCATCGTTGCTCCCACGCCCATGTTTTGCAAATATTCAATATGCATGGGCGATACGCTGCGAAGCACCGACAGGCTAAGGTTAAGCGATTTGCCCGTGAGCGGTTGAACGGCAGGCACAATTTCTACCGGATCATAAGCTGCATCTACGATGACGCGAAGCCAGTTGCGCAAATACAGCTCCCTCGCCTGCTTGGGAATATCCGATGCGGGATAATGGTGGCCGAAAAAAGATTCAAGTCCCTCATCCTTGGACTCGGCGATCACCTTGCCGTTCCATTCCTTATCGAACTCATAGACCATGACCCGATTATAATCCAATATTTTGCGAATTTCCTCAGCAGCTACCTGGCTCGCTTCCGCCCGGTTTTCTGCATGCTTTAGCTTTCCGAAAAAATGGCGGATCCAGCCAAAATCATCATGATCCGGCCCCTGATCTTCCGATACCGGCTCAAGTTCCACGATAATGAGCCCTTCGCTTTCGTGGACAACACAGAAAAAGTCGGACGGTTTCCCGCCGACTTCAATTGTAACATTTAAATAATTTAAGTCAGATGTGTTGGATGCTTCCAGTTCACGTTCCAAAATCTCCTTAACCGACTGCTCTCCAATCAGCTCTGCCAAGGAGCGTCCCAACAACCCCTCCGAACATATGCCCAGTAATTCGCTTGTATTGCGGCTGCATTGCACAATCTCGTTCGGAGCATCCATTCTAGCTGCCAGCAGCACGCCATGCGGTTGAATATAGCCTGGAATATGTATCGGTTCCTTATCGCAATTCGTCAGGTCAATGGTGTCTTGGGTGACAAAATCTTCTCCTGTCAATAACGTGCGGTTCAAGGCAGGATTGTCTAGCTTTCGGTTATACATTAAACCAAACCTCCAGAGTCAGAAACGTTTGCTTCGCCGTCTCAACGACCTGAGTAGCCTCTTCTTCCGTTAATACGGATTCGCTTACAAATTGGCTGAATTCCGCCCATTTCGCTCTCGTTTCGGTACCATAAGCATTAAAATACGCCGTGCCTTCGCTTGCGTTCTCCGTAAGCGGCAGAAATTTGCGAACCTGCTTCGTAATAATTTGCCCACCCATTGTGGAGCCTTCAATGACATACATATAACCAAGCATCTGGGCCACTGTAGCTAGTTCAGGAAGCTGCTGGCATTCCGGAAGCTGCTGCAGCTGCTCTTCGCTTAAACCAAGTGCCAGCAAATCGCGTTCCAAAAGCGGGGATTTGGCCCGGTTTTGAATAAACTCGCCAAGCTCGTGCACGTTTTGCGCTTCTGATAGCGCGGCCATATGGCGTTCTACCGGCTTAATAAAACCGTAAAACTTCTGTAAGTAAAGGGAATAGTCCGTTACGTTTAAAGTTTGATTCATAATGGCTTTGGCAAAGCGGTTGTCCTCGATCTGCTTGTGATTCACAGCAGTCTCTTCCTTCAATCGAGCCATGACGTTCATATGGGCGTTCACTCCTATCCATTTATAGGCTTTTCGCCTTAAAGAAGAAACACTTGTCTGCATAAACACCGCTGTGCTTCACGCTGAAAATATGATTTTTCACCTTATAATCAATACATAATTATAACTGAGAAAATCAATATAATCAAAGTGTTTCTCCATGGATTTTTGTAACAAGCCTTACTCGTTAGCCGTTATAACATCCTTTTTCGAACGGGTTAAATAGGCAATCATGCCCAAGATGCAAACCAGGAAAATCGCGCTCGTTCCTACCGTTCCAAAGCCTAATCCGCCGTCATCCGTTGACTGGGACAAATAATCGCCAAGCGATGCTCCTAATGGCCGCGTAACAATATAGGCGATCCAAAATGCCGACACCGCATTGAATTGAAAACGGTAATAGGCAAACGTTACAGCGCCAATAATGGCTGCGAATATAAGTGCTGAAGTCAAATAGCCAAGCTGCATGCCTTCCGAAATGAGATCGCCCGCAGCTGTTCCCAGCGCAAAAGTAAACAAAATGGCCAGCCAATAAAAAGCTTCACGCTTAGCTGTAACGATGGAGTGAATGGACAGTGTACCCTCGCTTTTGTACCACATAAGAAACGTGCCTAATAAGGCGATTGAAAATACCGCTGTTGTCGTTGCCAACGGAACCCCAAGCTGGTCGGTCAAATTATCGGTGACAAGCGTACCTAAAATGCTGATCATCACAACAGCCACCCAATATACGCTGGGGACATATTTTGCTGCTTTGAATTGGACGACTAATACAATAAGAAATACAACTGCCGTCAAAACTGTCGTGCCCGCAAGTCCCCAATGAAGATTAAAGTTTAGAAAATCCGCTGCCGTTTCTCCTACTGTGGTCGCCATAATTTTAATGAACCAAAAAAATATTGTAATGCCCGGCACTTTGCTTAGCAGGGATTGATTATGGAGCAGCCTGTTTTGTTTGCTCCCTAATCCGGCTCCTATTTCCTCTCCCATTCCTTCCGCTGATACAGCCTGTTCGCTTTTGTTAGTCATCATTGTGCTGCCTCCCATATGCAAAATTGAAATTGCATTCTATTTTGTAGCTGCAACCAGCAGGTAAATCAGAAACACGAACGCGAGTGCAAAGCGGTAATAGGCAAAAGGGGCCAGCTTCAACCTCTCCAGCAGCTTCAAAAAGGTCATCACCGCAAGCAGCGCTACGACAAAGGCGGTCATAAAACCTGTTGCAAAAAAGGCAGCATCGGCAGCAGTCAACGTCTGATAGCTTTTCAACAGCTCATAGCCGGTGGCCGCAACCATCATCGGGACGGCAATTAGAAACGAAAAGTTTGTAGCTGCCCGGTAATTGATACCTGTTAGCAGACCTCCAGCAATCGTTGCCCCTGAGCGGGAAAAGCCGGGCCATAATGCCAAGCATTGGTAAAGACCAATGATGAAAGCCTGCTTATAGGACAGCTCGTCGATTCCTTCCACCTTTACTGCTGCTTGCCGCTTCTCCCCCAGCAGCATAAATGCGCCGCCCAGCACCAGTCCAATCAAAACGGTATATGGTGAAAACAAATACGTTTTAATCAGCGAATGCAGCGTCAAACCAAGCAGCATAGCGGGCAAGCAAGCCAGAGCAATATGGATAAGATTCAGCTTTTGAGCTTTCTGGCGCTCTTGTGAAGCATCACCTACGGCAGGCTTTAGTCTAACAAGCCCGAAAAGATCGAATATTCGCCGCCAATAAATGACAACAATAGCTAAAATGGCGCCAAGCTGAATAATAATTTCGAACGTATCCGCCTTCTCTCCGGTAAACCCCAGCAAAGCACCGCTCAAAATCAAATGCCCCGTGGAAGAAACGGGAAGGAATTCGGTCAAGCCTTCGACAATGCCCTGAATGATAGCGGTGAACAAATGATCCATAAAATGCGCTCACTTCCTTTTACGAGTTGGACAAAGAACAATCTCTTTGTTTGAGATAGCCCTAGTTTAGAGCCCAATGCTAAACTCCTTATAAATTGGTTATTAAAATTTTCTTAACTCCGATTAAAAGCAAAGTTAAGCAAGTTAAACAAAGTTAAGCAAGTTAAACAAAGTTAAGCAAAAAAAGCCCGCCTACAGTCAGGCGAGCTCCTCTTTCTATTTTACAAGTACCTAAATCGTGTTGCTTGTCACCCTTTAAACCGGTATCCCGCTCCCCAAACGGTCTCGACATAGGTCGGCTCCGCGCAATTGCTTTCCGTTTTTTCACGTATTTTCCGAATGTGTACCGTAACGGTCTGCATATCGCCTAAGGCATCAATACCCCATATGCGCTCGAATAAATGGGTTTTGCTAAACACCTTGTCCGGATGGCTCGCGAGAAAATAAAGCAGGTCAAACTCCTTAGTCGTCAGCACCGTCTCCTCTTCATTGACGAACACCTTCCGCGTATCGGGGTTGATGAGCAAGCCGCGAATTTGAATTTCATTTTTCACATCCTTCGCACCCACTAAGCGCTCATACCTGGCAATATGCGCCTTGACTCTGGCAACAAGCTCACCTGGCTTGAACGGCTTGGTCATGTAATCGTCGGCGCCAAGGCCCAATCCCCGGATAATGTCAATATCCTCGCTTCTGGAAGATACCATGAGGATCGGGATATTCTTCTTCTCCCTAATCTTTTTGCAAACGTCAAAGCCGCTCAGCTTAGGCAGCATGAGATCCAAAATAATCAGATCGTAGCTGCCAGCAAGGCTCATTCGCAGTCCCGTTTCGCCGTCAGCAGCCATATCTACCTGGTAGCCGTTTATTTCCAAATAATCGCGTTGAAGCTCTGAAATCGTAATATCGTCCTCGATCAGCAAAATCGATTTCATCGATTAATCATTCCCTTGTCGTAGTTGGGATGCACAGCTTTATCGTCGTTCCGACATCCAGCTCGCTGGACGCTGTTATAACGCCGCCATGCCCTTCCATAATTTGCTTGGCAATTGCAAGCCCAAGGCCGCTTCCGCCTGTATGCGCATTCCGTGATTTGTCCGTCCGGTAAAACCGTTCAAAAACATGCTGAATCGCCTCAGTCTCAATTCCTTTGCCATTGTCCGCAATTTCCAATACGGCAGCCTGTTGGGTTGAATAGACGGCCAGGTGAATTTTCGGCTGCGCTTTATTCATATATTTCAGGCTGTTTTGAATAATATTGTTAAGCACGCGTTTGAAATGATCGCGATCAAGCGAAACAACCGTCTCTGAATCAAGCGAAAGATCGGCCACAAATGCGATGCCCCGCTTTTCCAGCTCAAATTCAAGCTCCTCGATCCAATCGCTTAAAAATGGCAGCAGCTGCACCACTTCAAACTGGAACGGCTCACGGTTTAAATCCAGCTTGGAATACAGAAACAGCTCATTGATGAGATGATCCAGCTCATCGGATTTGAGCGCAATGGTCTGCATATATTTCAAGCTTTTCTCCGGTGTGTCTGCTATTCCGTCCATCATGCCCGCTACATAACCACGAATGGCCGTCAACGGCGTTTTTAAATCATGGGAAATGTTTGCGATTAGCTCCTTGCGGTTTTCCTCGTATTGCTGCTGTACCGAGGTGGAATGCTGCAGCCGCAATCTCATTTCTTCAAAGGCTACCCCTAATTGCCCGATTTCATCTTTCCCGGCCACTTGAATTTGCAAATCCATCTTGCCTTCCTTCATTTCTTGGGCCGCTTCTCGAAGCTTGTGCAGTGGGCGAATGATGCTTTTGGACATTATCGTCGTCAATAGCACATGGGTCAAGATGAATATAAGAATCAGCAAGCTAAATAAAACGATAAAATATTTTCGAATAAAATTCGTTAACGGATTAACTTTGGCCATCATAAACAGCGATATTTGCTCGTTGCCGGAACGATTAAGATCGTATTGCAGGAACGCATAGGCAGCATTGCCTACCTTTTTCTCTGCATAAGCTTGCCTTGTTGTATGCCCTGCGTAAGCAGGCAATTCCGCTAGCCATGCTGCATCCTGCGGAAGCCCCAGTGAACGGTAGACAATAGCATCGTTTAAACGCACGACGATACCTGAATTTTGGTCCTGCAGCTGCAGCGTCATTTCATTCAAATAGCTGTCGTCCCTAAGCAAATCAGGCTGGCGCTGAGTCGCACGAATGATTTCTTTGGCGACCTGCTCCAAATCCTCATGATTGAAAATATCTTCCGTCGATTCATAAATGCCCTTCAAATTTTGCAAATCGCCACGAAACATAACGAGCATCAGCAAGGAAATAAGCATAATAAAAAATAATGGAATGACCAGCATTGCCGCATAGGACAACAGCAATTTCAGACGAATCGACATACTCGGAAAACTCCTTTGCTTGCAGCTCCATTTCAGCCCACTTTGCGATTAAACATAAAGGATTCATTCGAAAAAAACAAGATCGCCTCCTCCTGACAGCACCTCGTCCAAGCATCTTTTTCTTAGCATATACAAAGCTAATAAATTATTAGTTAACCGGTTATTAAATTTCTATTAATTTAAAAATAAAAAAAAGCCTGGAAGACCAGACTTTTTCGTCAAACCTCATTTAGACATCAGGGTGTGTATGCATATGTATGCATATAAGAGTCGGCCAGCTGTTCCTGGCTTGGCGCTAATTCGCAGCCAATCGCTTCTGACGATTCAAGGCTTAAGGACCGACAGCATACGGTTGTGGCCGGAACCACTCCTGATGAGTCCACTGGTGACGAGACCGCTGTTTTTGAAATCACGGTTGCTGAGAATCACAGTTGCTGCAATCACGCAGCACGGGACGCTCCTTCCTTTTTTGAAGGACTGAGGTTCCGCTATTCTGGCTTTTTTTCTGATTTCAGGCCTCACGCGGACAGGAAAGCCGCTATTGCCCTCATCATCCCGTCAAAATGGCGATGGGCAGTGCAATAGCAGCTCCTGTGTCCGCCGCCTATGCCATAACCCGCGAATCGGTTGAAATAGCGGCGGCTGTGTCCACCAAATCTGGCTTTGTGGCTTTGTGGGGTTTGCTCATGGAGCAATCCCCTGAAACGAAGAGCATGACGCACCCTTTCGGATACGCAGGTTCACATTCATGAGGAGAGACATTCCTGACTGTATCCATTAGTAGTAGCGGGAATACTTGTGACGCTAAACCAATCAGGATCTGAATCTGGATTGCACACTTTAGCATACACGCCCAAGTAGAATCCTATTACTTGAACACCGTTACACCTTACAAATAGCTATCGTATGCAAAATGATACTGGCCAGAGCCCAGCTCCAGCGTAACGCTGCCCGCTTCATCATAAATCGCGGTGATGCCCGCCGTTTGCGATAGTGCAGTGCCATTTTCCAGCACATCGGCTGCCGCTTGCGCTTCTGGAAGCTTGAGCGTCGCTCGGGCATTGCCCGGCACCGTCACTTGAATTTCCATTCGTCCTGCTTCCTTACGGCGCCAAGAGGAAACGACTACCCCATACATCGTCGTAAGCCTTGCTTCCGCCCATGTTAAACCGGGTCCCGGCTGCGGGCTGATTTTCACATGCTTGAATCCCGGCTCCTCCTCGTCTGGCTGAATGCCAGCCACGTAGCTGTACAGCCATTCTCCGATTGCACCGTAGGCATAATGATTGAAGGAATTCATATCCTCGCTCCAGAAGCTGCCGTCTTCCTTGATGCCATCCCAATGCTCCCAAATCGTCGTCGCCCCTTTCGTAATTTGATACAGCCAGGAAGGATAATCCTCCTGCAGCAGCAGACGATAAGCTAAATCATTGCGCCCAGCCTCGCTAAGCACTGGATTCAAGTATGGCGTACCGACAAATCCTGTCGTCAAATGGTCATCTTGTTCTTTTAACAGCTCGGCAAGCTTCTGCTCGGCTCTCTCTTTCGCCGCCCCTGACACAAGGCCAAAGCGCAGCGCCAGCACCTGTGCCGTTTGTGTCGGTACAGACAGCCGCCCGGACGGGGTCAGAAACTCATGCTGGAATGCGGCAATAATTTGTTTATGCCAAGCAGCAAGACGCTCCACTTCCGTTTCCTTCCCTAATGCTTTCGCTGCTTTAGCGACGAGCGATACCGAATAAGCGTAATAGGCCGTTGCAATTAAATCTCTGTCCGTTGCCCCGACATAGCTGTTCGGCTTGGAATCAAGCCCCAGCCAATCGCCAAAGTGGAATCCCGTGTTCCATAAATAAGGGTTGCTCCCCTGCCCATAAATGTACTGAATCCATTGGTTCATGCTGTCATATTGCGCCTCCAGCAGCCTAGCATCGCCATACGCTTCATAGATCGTCCACGGACAAATAACCGCCGCATCGCCCCAAGCCGCAGAGGAATGGCTTGTGTCTCCCCAGCCTTCGGAAAACTCAGGCTTCAGATTAGGGATGTAGAAGGGAATCCCCCCTTCCCGCGTCTGGTCCGCTTTCAAATCTTGCAGCCATTTAGTGAAAAATGGGGCAACATTCATCACATAGGAAGCCGTTCGAATGAACATTTGCGCGTCGCCCGTCCAGCCTAGCCGCTCATCGCGCTGCGGGCAGTCGGTCGGCACATCGACAAAATTGCCCTTTTGCCCCCAGACGATATTATGATGCAGTTGGTTCACCTTGGCATCCGAGCATTCGAAAAACCCTGTACGCTCCATATCCGAATGCAGCACAATTCCACGGAAAGCTTCGAGGTTTATCGGCGCTTTAAACCCTGTCAGCTTCACATAACGAAAGCCTTGAAAGGTGAAATGCGGCTCAAACGTTTCCTTCCCGCTGCCTTTCAACGTATATTGGATACGCTGCTCGGCCCGGCGAATATTGCCCATATAGAAGTTTCCAGCGTGATCCAGCACCTCGGCATGCTGCAATTCCACCCGATGTCCAGCGGCACCTTCAACCTCGAATTTTACCCAGCCGACCATGTTTTGGCCAAAATCAAGCACCGTATCGCCCTCCGGCGTTTGGATTACAGCAATCGGCTTAAGTGTTTCGGCGGGTCGAACAGACTCATTTACCTGCTGGGTTATGATCGAATTAGGGTGTATAATCGTTTCGACCGGCTGCCATGCGATTGAATCCGCAGCTTGGCCGCTATGCCAGTCCAATTCAAGCCTGGCGTCATAACGCTCGCCATGATACATTTCGGACATTAGAATCGCGCTTCCAGCCGCTTGCCAATCGTTATTCGAAACGACGATATCCTCCGTACCATCCTCATAGCTAATGTGAAGCTGAAAGAGCAGCGCCGCACGTGAACCATACGTCTCCTTCTCCTGCTTCCAGCCCAGCTCCCCTTTGTACCAGCCATTGCCGAGCAGCGCGCCAATCGCATGCGTGCCAACCGCCAACTGGTCCGTTACATCATACACCTGATATTGCAGCCGTTTGCCATAGCTGGTCCAGCCCGGTGTAAAATAGTCGTCGCCAATGCGATTGCCATTCCATTGCAGCTCATACATGCCTAGTGCCGTAGCGTAAATCCGGGCGCTTTTGACCATTTTTTCAACGGTGACAAAAGTTCGGAGCAGCGGAATGCGTTCCGCGTCCTCTTCCGTCGCAGCGAAATCAGAAGGCGCGCTAATCCATTCCGCTGTCCATGCGCTGTAATCCATGAGACCGGTTTCAAAATAGGCCGTTTCCGACCAAACGCTGCCTTCCAAAGACAACCCGGCAGTCCACACCTTGACCCGATAATAATATCGCGTACGCGCTTGCAGCTCGATTTGATCAAGTACAACATGAACGGATTGACCAGAAGCATTCTGGCCAGAATCCCATACATTATGTCCAAACTCTGGCTCCAATGAAACTTGCAGCTGATAAGCCTGCTGCTGAATGCCTCTTTCATCGGATTGGATTTGCCAGCTGATTCTAGGATGCGGCACATCAATGCCAAGCGGATTTTTCAAATATTCACATCTGACTTTTGCGATCTGGACCATGGGACGACCTCCTCTAATCAGGAAAAGCTGCTGTTCATCACTTACCCTGTTATCGTATAATTATAGCGTCCATTTTCAGTGACAACCCTTGTAAAAAGGCCAACATATCCCGGTCATTCAGCCATCTAATGAAGGAGGTACTTATCGATGAAAAAACCTGTGCAATGGTATAAAGGCGATCATTTTTTCGGCAATCAGCTTCCGATTTTCGTCAATCGCTATCAGGAGGACTTCAAGGTTCCCCTCCATGCCCATGATTTTATTGAGTTCAACTTTGTGGCTGAAGGGAAAGGCTTTCATCATATTGGAGACGATATTGTTGCCGTGAGCAAAGGGTTGTTTTTCACGATACCAGTCGGCGTTCCACATGTGTTCAGGCCTACCTCTACAGACCCTTCCCAACATCCGCTCATCGTATATAATTGCTTATTTGCGCCGCAGCTGCTGCTTGCGATGCCCACCTTGTTTACCGATCCGCTGCTGGAGCAGTATTTAGCTGAGCTGCAAAATGGGCAAGCCACCTATCATTCGATTCAGGATCACGATGGTTCAATTGAAAAATTGCTCGTGGCGATGTATCAGGAGTTTTCCTTCTCGGCAGCGGGAGCGGACACTTATCTATATACGTTATTCCTGCAACTGGTCATAACCATTCACCGACTGCGAAGCGACAACCGCCCGTTGAAAATAAAAGATGTGTCGCACTTCAACCTTCTCATTCAGTTTATGGAGCAGCATGTTCATGAAGAGCTGACACTCGCGAAGCTGGCCACAAGATCCGGCTGGAGCATCCGGCATTTGCAGCGGCTGTTTCTCCAGCACACCGGACAAACGTTTGGCAACTATTTGAACCAACTGCGCATACAAAAAAGCTGTGAGCATTTACGCTTAACACAGCTTAAAATTAGTACAATTGCCGAAATGGTCGGCTATAGCCACATTGATTCGTTTAATGCGCTTTTCAAGAAAAGAGTCGGCCAGACGCCTGGCCAATATCGCAAGCAGTTTAGATAAAACTGACAGCTTAAAGCAGGCTTTTAATAATTTGCATCGGATTCCCCGTATAGCCATGCGTATCGCTTGTCATCGTTATGACGATTTCTTCTGATGGTACGACGCAAATATACTGCCCGCCCATGCCCATCGCAAAATAAAATGGTTCTCCTGTTGACGTTGTGCAGGTCCACCAATGCCGACCGTAAGGGCCAAAAAAGTCATAGGTTGCATATTCGGGCCGCGTAGTCAAAGCAATCCATTGCTCGCTAATGAGCCTTTTGCTGCCCCACTTGCCGTTGTTTAAATACAGTTCACCAAATTTGTGCATGTCCTGAACAGCCATATGAATGCCGAATCCACCAATCGGAATACCTTGCGGATCTTCATGCCAGATATAATCGCCAAATTTCAAAGGGGAAAAAAGATACTGCTCAGCGAACTGCTTCACGCTTTGATTCGTCTGTTTTTGCAAAATCGCCAGCAGCAGGTGGCTGCAGCCAGAATTATAATTCATGCTTTCCCCAGGCGCTTGGAGCAGAGGTCTGTCAAGCACATAATTCACCCAGTTGGGGCTATGAATCATCTGCGGCCAGCCGCCCCACTCGCCCATCTCGGGCCAATCAAAGCCGGGGCTCATCGTGAGCAAGTGATCAATCGTAATGAGCCGCTTCCGCTCATCCGTTCCCTCTCTTGCAAAAGCTGGAAAAAACTCGGAAATCGGCGTCGAAAGCTCTGGAAGCAGCCCTCGATCATAGGCGATGCCAATTAAGCTTGAAGTAATGCTTTTCGTACAAGAATTGATTTTATGTAACTTCTTCTCCGCTTTTACATTTTTAAAATATTGAAAAAGAAGCTCCTGCTTGTGGCTAATCAAACAAGTATGAATCTTTGCTCCTCGTAAAGTGCCGGATAAAGGCTTAAGCTTCTCATCCCATTTTGCTACCAGCTTGCTATCCCCTCTCTTGCTTGATTCCTTCGAAAGCGACCGTTATTAAAGACTTAATCACGCTTTCCTCCAGCCCGTCTCCTGTAACTAACAACCGATAAAAAATCGGCCCATAAAGCAAATCAATACTCAATTCAATATCTAGCTCCCGTTTCAATTCCCCGCGCTCTACCCCACGCATGAGCAGCTGCCCTGCTTCCAACCGGCGAGGACGAACATACTCCTCCCTCAATGCGGCAGCAAGCTTCGCATCAAATTGCCCTTCTCCAATAATTTCAGTAATGACCTCTCCTTCACGACTCGTTAAAAATCGGGATAAATTAGTCGCATGAAGCAAAATATCTTCATATACAGCACCCGTATCCGGTATCGGCAGCCTTGCAGTTATGGCATGCATAAAACCAGCCATCACAACGGCTCCTTTATTAGGCCACCATTTGTAGATCGTCGCTTTGCTCACTTGTGCCTGCTCGGCAATTTTCTCAACGGTAACAGCACTAAATCCGATTTCAAGCAGCAAGTTGTAGGAGGCCGTTAAAATAGCACGCTCCGCTTCAACGTTGCGAGGTCGCCCTCTTTTTATATTCAATGGTCATAGCTCCTTCTGTGGACTTTCTTTACATTATATAAAATTTTGGGCGCGTTGAAAAAAACATTTTAAATACTGTACGTATAGTATATAATATAGCCATAATTAAAAAAAGGAATCGCGCCATCCATTTGAGCAGAAAGAAGGCATGATGTTATGAACAACTTACAGTCCAAGGTGAACTCTATTCCGAACTGGCTAATGTTTCTTTTAGCCGCTGCTTGCGGTCTTATTGTAGCTAATCTTTATTATGCCCAGACGTTAATCGGGCCGATCAGTTCCTCCATCGGAATACCGCTAGGAGCAGCAGGGTTAATTGTAACGCTGACTCAAGTTGGCTATGTGGTCGGTCTATTATTTATCGTTCCACTCAGTGATTTGATTGAAAACCGCCGGTTGGTTATCAGCTCATTAGTTGTCGTCATTATCGCCCTAATCGGAATGATATTCGCCCCTAATACAGCCACCTTCCTCATCTCCGCTTTGTTTATAGGAATAGGCTCGGTTGCTGCGCAAATTCTTGTCCCTTATGCCACTTTCCTGGCAGCAGATGAACAGCGCGGCCGTGTTGTTGGCAATGTAATGAGCGGCCTGCTGCTAGGCATTATGTTTGCCCGGCCATTAGCCAGCCTCATAACGGAATATTGGGGATGGCGGGAGGTATTTATTTTATCTGCTATCGTGATCCTATTGCTCGCAATTGTTCTATCCCGTGCGCTTCCACAGCGGAAACCAACACCGTCCCTCCAATATGGGGCATTGATCCGCTCTTTAGGCTCGCTTTTGAAAGCAACGCCTATTTTGCGCCGCCGCGCCTTTTATCAAGCTTGTTTATTTGGCTCCTTTAGTTTGTTTTGGACTGTCATCCCTCTTCGTTTAACCGAATATTTTCATTTGACGCAGCAAGGCATCGCTTTATTCGCTCTCGCTGGTGTAGCAGGAGCCGTAGCGGCGCCTATTGCCGGAAGATTGGCTGATCGGGGTTTGACTAAATGGCTGAGCGGCATCGCGATTGCCGTTTCTGCCCTTGCTTTTTTAACTGCCTATCTTGTGCGGGGGGATTCTTTCGCCGCTTTGGCATTACTGCTGGTTGCTGCTATCGTTTTGGATATGGGGGTGTCAGGAAATCTTGTGTTGGGCCAGCGCGTTATCTATTCGCTAGGCAGTGAGATGCGCGGACGCCTTAATGGCCTATTCATGGCTATTTTCTTCATCGGCGGAGCCGTAGGGTCTTTTTTGGGAGGATGGGCCTATGCTTATGGGGGATGGGCTTTAGCTTCCCTGATCGGTATCGCTCTGCCGGTGCTTGCCTTTCTATATTACTTAACCGAGGCCAAACAACCATCAGGGAATGCATAAAACCTTTGTGCTTGGTAAAAAGAAACTTCTTACAGCGGATAGTGTCTTAATTGCTCATTATCCTCCTGTTTTTTGACTGCGTCCCATAATGAATAATGCTCAAATACACCGGGATTAAAAAATAAGGGGAAGCGCTGCTTGAACCAGTCTTGCATTCGCAAGTCCAGCGCCATCTCCGTTTCCGCTACAGCTTCTTTTCATATAAATGGGCGCTCCAGCCCTCTGCATCGTATCTGCCGCATAAGCTCAAGCCTTGGCTAACATAAAAAGCGTTAAGCGACGGATTTTCCGCCATGCAATCAAGGCGCATCCAGGCTTTTCCACGCGAGCGAATATATGCTTCTGACCACGCGAGCATTTGACCGCCAATGCCTTGCCCCTTGAAGCTGCGCGATACAGCCAGCCGATGCACATAACCGGCATCCGTATGAAACTGCGCTCCCCAAAGCGGCTCGTCATCCCATTCGACCGAAAAACAGCCCGCAAGCTCGCCCTGCAAGTAAGCGACGAACACTTCTTTTTCACTAATAAATTTCTCTAAATATTCCATTGTAAAAGAATCCTCGCTCCACTGGCGCAAGCCCTTCGCCTCATATATCCAGCGGGCTGCTTCCTTGTATAAACGAAGCATCGCTTCCAGATCATCAGATGCGGCGCGTTTAATGGCTACTTTTATCATCTGTTCCAATTTGAACTCTCCTTAAAATAGAAAAGTATTTGGTCAGTTGACCAAATACTTTGCCCAGGCGAACGGCTGCTATGACATATGCGCTCCCCCGCAGTGCTCTGCGTTTTCGCCAGTTACGCATACCAAATAATTACTGCTAGTATAACGAAATACAGCTATTTGTCAATCATTAATTCCGACTTTCTAGATTGGCATTGAATTCCCTTCATGATCAACAAACATAAAACGGCTGTCCGGCGTGCGGCGCTGCTCCAATAGCCCAATAATGCCGCGCGCGCTATGGCTTGCATCCAGCGGAGCCTCGCCACCCCCCATATCCGTCCGCATCCAGCCGGGATGAATGCTAAGCACTTGAATGCCCCGCTTTTGTAAATATACATGAAGCTGCTGCGTGAACATATTGAGCGCTGTTTTGGATATCGCATAAGGATAATCGCCTGGATAAGCATGCGTGATGCTGCCCGCTTCAGATGAAATATTAAATATTGCGGCATCCTTCTCCGTTAACAGAGACAGAAAATGCTTGACTACACGCATAGGGCCATATACATTGATATCCATCGTCAGCGCCACATCGGTGAAATCCAGCTGTTCGATTTGCGTATTTCGAGCATTGAGAATCGCTGCATTATTAATAATCGCTCCAAGGCTCATGCCCTGCTCCTTCAATTGTGAAGCGAGTGCGGCAATGCCCTCCTCCTTCGTGACATCCAATTCCACAATCGACAGCCGATCGCCGTACTTTTCTGCAAGTGCCGACAGCTTTTCATTAGTCTCATTTGGCGATCGAACGCCCGCCACAACTGCATGCCCGCGCTCCAGCGCCTCGCTTGTCATTTCATAACCAAGTCCTCGTCCAGCGCCTGTAATTAAAATGTTCATGCTCCCAGCTCCCTCTATTCGATTTCTTTCCCGAAGAAAGCTTCCGCTTCCTTAAGCGACTGCTCTAATCTGCTGCGCAGCTGCATCATCCATGCTGGCTCATTATGCCACGTTTCCCCTATTGCCCGCTTTACACGAGCATAACTGTACAGGTTATCAAACCGTTTGCAGCCAGGCAGCATCGCTTCCGTCTCCACATTCCATACAAATTCGGACGTGTAGCCGTCGACAAAATGCTGCTTTTTACGCTCCCAGTCCTCCCGTGCTATAAACTCCTGCAAGCTTTCCAGTGCTGCATAAATGTCCATCGCATACCAGTGGTACATCGCATCATCGAAATCAATGACATGGCACAGGCCCGTCTCCCTATCATAAAACACATTATCGCATTCGAAATCATAATGAATGAGACCGAAATGCGCAGCAGAAACAGGCCACGTCTGAAAATAATTCCTTAGCTGCTTCACTTCGCAAAGCGCTGCTGTTTCCTCCGGGAAGGCTGACAGCTCTTCTTCGATCCAATCGAGCACTTCTTCATACGTCCATCGGCGGTGCTTCTTGGGCGTATATGTGCTGGACAAACGGTGAAGCTCGCCTAACGTCTTCCCATAAACAAACAGGGTCGCAGCGTTGAAATCGGCTTGATCAAAGGACTGGCCAGGCACTCGCTTGAATACCGAAGCTGCGTAATTTCCCCAAGGTGTCGCTGTTTCAATCAGCTCGGCACCTTGCTTTGATGCAATCGCTTCCAGTACGTTGAAGCCATTTTCCTTCAAATAGGCGATAAATGCAAGCTCCGCCAGCGTATTCGCCTTATTTTTCTCCGATTGGGGAGCGAAGCGCAGCAGCCTTGTGTTTCCCTCGAAGCGAAATGGATAAATCGCATTAGACGAAATCCGGTAATATTGAAACAGATCCAGCGAATCCGCATCATAGCTCCAATTTTGCAGCAGCATTTCAGCCAAGTCGGTATTATTAAACAAATATTTAAGTTTTATCATTGATTTTGCTGCTCCTTCGGCTCGGTTTACGCCATTTTTGTGCGCAAAAAAAAACCGCAGGCATAGCCATGCGGTTTTTAACAACAAACAGCAACTATCCATGAGAGTGACAGACGGCTAGCGCCTGCCTGACTATTTAATTCACAATCACCATCATATTCATGGTCATCATCTTAGCCCGGCGTTTCATGCCGCTCACTCCCTTCGACTGCAAAATGGATCGCTCCTGCTAAAGTTCCAGCTTTGAAAGCACTTTCAGTGTACAGCATCCTTATTGAATTTGTAAATAAAAACCTGTCTTAGAGTCCTCTTCGGCTTGAGAACAGTTGTTTATTTTCAGGAAGGAATCGCTTCTCCTTCTAGCTTTACCGGCCTGTCTGGGCGGGGCTCCAGCTGCTTGCGCCTTGCCGTAAAACCGGCCAACGCAATAAAGCATAAGCTGAACATAAACAAATACAGCTTATTGACACCCCAATGCGAAATGACCACGCCGCCCAAGGCACTGCCGATAATTCCGCCAATGCCGGAAGTGAGCGCCACAAACAGGGTCTGATATGTCGCTTTCGCATAGCTCGGCGCATAGCGGTTAATCACCTCAACCGAAGCGCTTGCCATGAACGCAAAAGCAATGCCATCAAACAGCTGCACTGCAAGCACCAGTCCCATTTGAGTGGAGAAAGCCATAACGAGACATTTCACGCTGTAGCATAAGGCCGCCAGCATCATCATCGGAATTAAGCCAAAGCGTCTATGCAGCTTAACCGCAAACCAGAACATCGGCACTTCAATAATGGCGGCAATGCTGTAAGCGGTTCCTATCCAGCCTTTATTAAAGCCTGCCTCCTTGAAGTAAATCGGGAGAAAGTTAAAATTAATGGCAATCGATGTGGCGATGAGAAAGCTGAACAGCACGAAGGTTAAAAAGCTTTGGTGCCGCAATATTTGCGCAGCATGCTGCTTCAACGACACTTTAGCTCTCGTCACAGCCTTATACGGGACGGTATAAAACGTAACAAGTGCCAGAACCATAAGCAGGGCGTAGCTAATAAAGCTGGCGCCATATCCGACTTTGCCATAGACGAATCCGGTAATGAACGAGCCGAGCGCAAAGCTCAGCGCGCCCCAAAGCCTAATGCTGCCGAAGGAGAATCCTTGGCTGTTAGCGATTTCAACCGTCAGCACATCGCTCAAAGGGGCAGAGGACGATTGGAACATCGCATAGAAGAAAGACACCAGGCACAGTGCAATGACCGTATCAAAATAATAATAGCCTAATGCAAATACCGGCATGAGCAGCAGGCACAGCAGCACGATACGTCTGGGGTCAGATAAACGATCATTTAAAATTCCCATAATCGGCTGAGCGAGGATGCCTGTCAGCGAAAGCATCGACAAAATCAAGCCTATGCTTATGAGGCTAATCCCCTTCTCGCTTAAATAAATGCTAATGTACGGGCCGAAGGATGACGCAGCTAAATAATAAAAGAAATAATAAAGGCTCAGTTTTCTCAAGTTGTCATCTCCAAAGTCAGCATCAAATCGTATTTTCTATCACTTTATCATTAGTAGCCATAGAAAATCTGCTTTCTTGATCAAAAAAGCACAATCGCAAATGAACTCGCCATAAAACAGGAAAAGAGCCGGCCCCGGAGGCCAGCTCTTCTATCCCGCGCAATATTAGATTCGTTCATACAAATGAATTAGGACGTGTAGTTTTTGCCTAGACCCAGCTCTGTTAACAGCTGGCGATAAGCGATAGAGGTACGGTCAGCCGGAATATGGGCCTCAGCCTGAAGATCAAGCGGCAAATCCTCCGGCGTCTGCGCTTCGACCATTTCGGCATCCTCTTGGAACACCTTTAAGTTAAAATCAATCGTATCTTGAATCGGAGCGTTTTTATCGAAATTACGCGATATCGGGCAAAACAGCCTTGTATATCGGGCCGATACTGGAGATGCGCAGTTTAAAATATTCAATCTCCCCTCATCGGGAAAATAAACGGTGAGCGATGCAGCGAATGGCGGAAATACGCGGAATTCGCGCAGCCACATAAAATCATCAGGAGCCGGATTATCTTGTCCCTTGCCATAGTTGCTGACGGTGCTCCAATATTCCGCAAGCAGCTCCTGTCCTTCCCGCTTCACCTTGTATTGCGGTACCTCGGTGTTATTGCGGTCGCCGAACGTTTCCGTATGCACATAGGCAAAATGCGATACATCCAAGAAGCCTTCCATTTGGCGGCCAGCAGAGCCGGCAATATCAAAGCTCGGCGGCAAAACGTTCAAGTAATCGGGTTCTTCCCAGCCGGGGAACGGCGGAATATTTTCCTCCAAGGACATCAGTGACGTCCAGATCAAGCCGTAACGCTCTACGGCCGGATACGTGATGAGCTTTAGTTTAGGCGAGATGCGCGAATCGGGATGCGCGGGCACCGCCGTGCATTTGCCTTCGCAATTGTAACGGAAACCGTGATACGGGCACACAATTTCGCCATTTTCAATCCAACCCTTGCTGAGCGGGGCTCCGCGGTGAAAGCAAAGGTCACGGGCGACGACGACCCGGTCGCTGCTGCGGTAGCAAACAAGCTTCATATCCAGCAAGGTTACCGCCACCGGCTTATCTGCAATTTCGCTTGCAATCGCGATCGGATACCAATATTGCGCCAATACATGCCAATCCTCAGCAGAAAAGGTACAGTTTCGCGGCAGCTCGCTCTCTTCTCTTTTTTTAGCTGCCGTCCTTGTGTTTTGCTCCATAATCGTCATATTGTCCACCTCTTTATCGTAATTAACTGCTTTGACTTAAGCATATATGGACTATCTGTTTGTCGCTTTTTGCATTTAAACCTGGCTAAGAATGCGCACCGGGACGTGCAAGTCTTCCTCCAGCTTGCGGTAATGCTCGCCTTTGGCTATGATCGCCTGCACGCCGACAAGCTTTACACCCATCTCTTCCATCTGCACAGCAATCGAGCGTATCGTTGCACCGGAGCTGATGACATCATCAACGAGCAGAACGCGGTCGCCTGCCTGAAAGCCGTCAAAGCAAATGCGATTTTCGTTGTATGCCGTTTCGCGCTTGGCCTCCAGATGAATATCTTTATACAAATCCGTGCTCAGCCTTAAAATGTTAATCGGCTTCAGCAGCTTATACGCCGCAAGCATCCCCCATGTGTGGCCACCAGGCTCTGGCGATACGATATAATCGTAATTCAGAAAATGGCTCTCTATGCTCACCGCTAAATTATCGGTAATTTCATTAATAAGCTCTGGCGCGATATAGGTTCCCCGCTCGCCGAACGGATATAGTTTAAAGTCATAAAAGGTATCATTCGTTTTCTGAATTTTGACTGTTCTGGCATTAGCAATGGAATCGGAAAGTCTGGTGTTTGTGAGGCTCATATGCTTCTCTCCCTTAAATTTCTCTATTGTCGCCCTAAGTGTGAAACTTATAAGCTCTTCTATTCCAAAAAACCCAGACTTAAGAGACTTCAGCTTCATTTCCCTGCTGCGATCAGCCCTGGGGCATCACTAAATAGGAAAAATGCGTCGCTTTCAGTCTCTTGTAGCCTGGGGCAATTCACGGTTGCCTGTAGAAACGCCCATTCCTTATTAATGGGCTTATACAAGAATAACGCTTTTATAATTTAATGTTAACTTATCTAACATTAAAGGTTTTAATTATAATAGCACCACCCTTTTCCACTGTCAATAACGAATTTAGCGTCATATTATCTATCATTAAAATGCTAGAACTATTTTAGCAATACAAATAGCGGCAGCCCTGGACAAGTCAATACCGTCCTGGACTACCGCTATTTAAACCTCTATCGTGCCTTGCGAGCTTTCGCGTTTGTAGTTCTCATCCTACATCTCAAAGCATATTTGGCTGAAGGTTCCCATCTCATACCCTCTGTAGATGACTTTTGGCTGTTTCACCCCAGACGAACTTCCTAAAGCATGAAGGATCGGAACGAAATGCTCCGCTCTCGGGACAGCCCGCTTGGCATGCGGCGCTAACGTTTCATATTGCAAAAATGCGGCTATGTCGCGTTGAACGATCTTATCCGCTATCCAATCATCAAATTCAACCGCCCATGCTTCAGGATGCGCTTGATTCATTTTGATTTCATTGAAATTGTGAACGGTCGTTCCGCTGCCAATTACCAAAATATTTTCCTCACCCAAGCCTTTAAGCGCTTCGCCTATTTGGAGCTGTTCTTTCGCAGATAGAAAAGGGTTTACCGATATCGTCACAATTGGAATATTAGCCTCTGGATACATGTATCTTAGGAAAATCCAAGAGCCGTGATCTAATCCCCGTTCATCATCCCTATCAACCGTTATGCCACTTCGTTTAAAACGTTCTTCTAATTCAGCAGCCAACTCAGGCGAGCCTGGGGCAGGATAAGTCAATTGATACAATTCATCCGGAAAACCATAAAAATCATAGATCGTGTTTAATGTCCCCTCAGCGAACGAAATCGTCGTATGCCGCTCCTCCCAGTGAGCGCTGAACAGCACGATCGCTTGCGGTTTGTACTTTTTCCCGATATCGGATAAAAACCGGGTATAATCCGATTCAGCCATCGCGGACAACGGTGAACCGTGGCAAATAAAAAGGGATGGCAGCATGCTTTTTCGCCTCCTTATTGTCTGTTATTAGCAAGCAGCTTTATCTGGCCAAAAAACACGATCAAAGCTAAAACCAGCAAAATCAATGGCATGCCTGCTACTTCAAAGCCTTGGCCTGCCTTTAAATGTGTAAATACAGCTCCAGCCATAACAACCGCTAATACTCCGCTAAAAATAGGAATCAGCTTATTTCTCCAATACCCAATCAATAACCCGACTGCCCCCAAAATTTCAACAATCCCCACAACGTACATGAACGCCGTGCCATATCCATAAATGTCATTAAAGGCTTCCACTTGGGTCGGATCTCCACTAACCTTCATAAACCCAAACATTAAAAATCCAAGCACGAGCAGTCCTTGCAATATTCGCACAAGCCATTTCACTGTAACGATTCCTCCTTGAGTATGTTTAAATCATAGATGTATAATAAGCTCTAGAGTTATTTATTAGAAGTAGGAACTTTAATTAAACCTAGTATACAAAAAGATACCATAGGAAACGAAAGGGGAAAACGATCAAATGCCTGAGGAATGTAAAGTGGAAACGGCTTTAGAAATTTTAGTCGGCAAATGGAAGCCTATTATTTTGTATCAGCTTTTTTCACAAGGGACGATGAGATTCAGCGAGCTGCAAAAATCATTGCCGGACATCACCAAAAAGATGCTTACCTCCCAATTGCGGGAATTAGAATATCATGACATCGTTCATCGTGAAATTTATTTGCAAATCCCCCCTAAGGTCGAATACTCTATTACGGAATACGGCATGAGAATGGCGCCTTTATTGCAGGCCATGAATGAATGGGGAATGTCTCATATTGAGCATCTCAATGAGCTATATGGAGAGAAAAACAAGTCAAACAATCTGTAAGTGTAAACAAACAACCGACCTTTGAGGGTCGGTTGTTTGTTTCATCCGGTTAATTCATATACGTGCCGCCGTTTAAATTGATCGCTTCGCCAGTAATAAAATCAGACATGGACGAAGCAAGGAACAATACGGCATCCGCTACATTTTGCGGCGTGCCAAGCTTGCCTAGAGGGATTCGCGCGATCGCTTCCTTCCGGTATTCCTCCGTCCATTGCTGGCTCATGTCCGTGTCTATCGGCCCTGGGCAAATGGCATTCACATAAATGTTGTGCTTAGCCATTTCCAGCGCCAAATGCTGCGTCAAATAATTGACCCCTGCCTTTGAAGCTCCATATGAAGGCGCCGCATTGCGATGAGGCGTCTTTGCGGTTGTCGAGGTGACATTGACGATTTTGCCATACTTCCGCTCGATCATAAACGGCAGTGCAGCCCGGCAAAAATATAAGGTGCTATTTAAATTGACATCCATCACCTTCTGCCAGTCCTCGATCCCCATCTCAAGCGTAGAGCTGCGGTTATTAATGCCAGCATTGTTGACGAGAATGTCAATTTTGCCGAAATGACTTACGGCCCCCTCAATCACACAGCTTGCTACCTTCTCATTGGATACATCACCCGCACAGACGATGCTGTTTCCGCCAAGCTGGCGAATTTCATTCCTTAAAGTTTGCAGCAGCTCCTCATTCGTCCCATTAATGACTACTGATGCGCCATGCTGCGCTAATGTCAGCGCAATGGCTCTGCCAATGCCTCTGCTAGCTCCTGTAACGACAGCAGCTTGCCCTTGCAATAGCATCCTCTTCACTCCTCTGTCTTATGTCCTATTTCATAGCAGCTCTGATTCGTATGCCTTTATTCCGCAATATAAGGCTCGGTTAGAACAACGTATTTAATCGCTTGCCGGAAATAAGTGAAAGCGATATGAAGCTTGCCATCTTTCGATTGCTTTATCGTCGGATACGAATATTCACGATTTAGACGCTCCTTGGAATTGTTCGTCATCGCATACCCATCGCCCACTTCAATATTGCGTTTAATCGGCCAAGTCAAGCCATTATCCTTGGAAATTGCCAGCGTCATTGGCGCACGAGGCGCGCCCCAAAATGCTTGCCGTTCCTCGCCGGAAGGCATCTCTGTCAGGAGAGGCGCTGCAGCCTCCCGTTCATCCGCTTCCTCGTCTTCTATTTCATCGTACAGCGAAGCACGGCGCTCCATTGAATCACTTGCGCTTTTATGATTGTATACTAGCGCCAAATCGCCATTCGCAAGCTTCGTAAATTGAATGGAGGAGTTGTTGTTAGGCAGCGATGTCGGTACAGGCTCGCTCCACGTTTTGCCGTGATCTGCCGAAACGCTTCTATAAATATAATCCGCCCAGCGGCTGCGATAGAGCGCAAGAAGCGTGCCATCATCCAGCTTCTCAATATTCATATGCACGCAGCCAACACTGCCCGGCACCGTTACTTCCTCCCATGTTTTCCCTTGATCGGACGAAATCTTCACGGCACTCACATCTTTGTTCCCTGTCCATTTCTCGCCCGGATTTGTGTAGCAGTACCAGATCGGCAGCAGCCAATCACCATTGTCCAACACCGTAATCGGCTGTCTAATAAAGATGCCAGGCGTGTCGAACAGCGTATCAATGTCGTTCCACGTATAGCCATTATCGTCCGAAATGCGCCGTCTAATGATCGCTGTATCCTGATTGCCCGATTTTTGCGCGGTGTAGAGCAGCCAGAGCTTGCCGCCTGGGGCAGAAAACAACACCGGGTTTTGCTCCGAGCGTGCCGGATCATCCGATAGCTTGACCGGCTCCGTCCAAGCCGTTGCTCCTTTATTTAGTCGGGACAAATAAATGGAGATGTCCGGAATGCCTTCCTGTGTTCCTGCAAACCAGACGCAGAGCACATCGCCATTATCTAAAATATGAAGAAAGGAAGCATGATTTTGTACCTGATGGGATGGAATATAAGCATCGGAGCGATACAGTTCTCCCGGCGTTGCTGTAATTTCATGGTGGAAAGCAGAATGTTGTTCACTCATTGGCAATAGCCCTCCTAAAAGCAATATAAGTTTGAATGCATGTAAGCTTATTTATTCGGCCCAGCTGCAGCTTTGCTGATCCAGCGGTCAATAACCATAACGATGAAAGGCGCGACGACTGCAATATACATATTATCAATGCCGAATGGGTCATCTAGCAAATACCATACCGTTGTACCTAGAGCCGCTACAGACAACCCAATTGTCGCTCCGCGGTTGGAGCTGTACAGCGGAAGGAAGAAGCCCATTCCCGCTACGACAGCAATAGACGCCCGCAAGGCACGGGTAAAAAAGGACAGCGTAAGCAAATCCGGCGCAAACACGACACCGATGAGCGGCAAAATGCCGATAATAACAGAGGCGATACGCGTCGCCTTCATTTTTTGCTCAGGCGTCATCGCTTTACGCGGCACTACAAAGTCTTCAATGACAAGCGTTGTAGTAGACAAAGCTACAGTAGAAACCCCGACAAAAATTGAAGCGACCAGCGATGTAGCGACAATGGCACTGAGAATCGGATGCATATGCTGCATAAACACCGGAAACGCATAAAGCGGATCTATATCCGGGTACAAATAGCGCGCGCAAACGCCGATGATCGCTACAGCCACAGCAAGCGGCAGAAACAGCAGTCCAGCATAAATTGTAGCGCGTTTAGCCGCCTTCGCATCTTTTGTGGAAGTAATCGCCTGGATAATGAACTGTGTGGAGAAAATCGTTCCCATAGTTCCGATAAGCCAAGCAATGATTGTGCTTACACCAATTTTGCCATCCCAAGTAAAGTAATACTCAGGCAGCTCCAGCTGCATCGGCTTCAAACCGCCCACCATATAAAGCGCAATAAAGGCGGTCAGCAAAATGCCTGCGTATTTAAAGGTCGAATGGATAATCGTAATCCATGCAACCCCTTTCATTCCGCCGAATGTAAAATAGATCGTACTAATGATCATCGTAATGATCGCACAGGTCATAATAGGAATGCCCAAAATAGACGATATTGCAGCAGCGCCGCTCAAATAGTTTCCCAGATTCACGAGCAGCAGCGCCAAAATCATAATAATAGAAACGACCAGCTTGGTCGAGGTGCCATATTTTTCTTTAATGATGCCTGAAATCGTAAAATGCCCGGTATTATAAAAACGCGTTACGAGAAAGAAAGCGAACAGGAAAAAGCCGATTGCGCCAGCGAGCAGCGACCAGGAAGCGGCAAATCCATTTTTGAATGCCGATTCCGCGGTGCCAATCGTTGATTTGGTGCCGAGAAATTCGGACATCAGCAGGACGCCCACAACTAGCGCTGGCAATGACTTAGCCGCATTATTGAATTCAGAGTTGGATTTGCTGCGCATTTTAAAAGTCAAATAGGTTGTAATGACGATATAAACTGCGATGACAATTAAAATAAATATAATTGTACTGGAGCTTAATTTTTCCATTTGAAGAAACCTCCACGCTTTCAGCTTCGGGTACCATCCTCATGCAGGATAACGCTTACATTTCAACTCGAAGGGGACCGAACGAAGCCGATCATCCCTTCTCTCAAGCTCATTGGCAAGGGCCCCGCTTATTTCGGCGACAGCTCGACAGCAGTAGCAAGGGCGGCAAGCATGCTTCTCTCATCGGCTATATTTTTCCCTGCGATATCAAAGGCTGTGCCGTGATCCACAGAAGTGCGGATAAATCCGCCTTTTAAGCCAACCGTAATGTTGACGCCTTCCTCCAGCCCGAGCACTTTGATCGGCACATGGCCTTGATCATGGTAGCAGGCAATGACGATATCAAAGTCTCCGCGCACCGCCCGGTAAAATAGCGTATCGGCCGGATAAGGACCGCTTGCGTTAATCCCCTCTTCAATCGCTTGTTGAATGCCGGGAATAAGCTTTTCTTCCTCTTCTCCTTCACCAAACAAGCCGTTCTCCCCCGCATGCGGATTTATGCCGCATACCGCAATCCGCGGACGGTCATAGCCCGCTCTAGCCAACGTAGCATGCGCAAGGCGAAGGACGGCGAGCGTTCTCTCTGGCGTTATATTGTCAATCGCTTTTCTTAGCCCGACATGTGTCGTGAGATGAATCACCTTCAGCTTCGGCGACGACAGCATCATCGAATAATTTTGCGTATCGGTCAGCTCGGCGAAAATTTCCGTATGCCCCGGGTACAAATGTCCGCCCTTGTGCAGCGCTTCTTTATTCAATGGAGCAGTACATACGCCTTGCAGCTCGCCTGCCTGCGCCAGCTCAACCGCTTTTTGAATAAACTGGAATGCAGCATCACCCGCAACCGCCGATACTTCGCCCTGCTTTAAATCCGCTGGCAGCAAATTTAGATCAAAGCAGTCAATGACGCCTGGCTTAAATTCGCATTCCGCTGTGCCGCTTACCGTGTGAACCGTAAATGCTGCACCGGTTTGCTCGATAGCCCTCCGCATGCTCTTCGCATCACCGATCACGACCGGACGGCATATATTCAGCACTTCCTCATGCTGCAGCGCCTTCACAATAATTTCCGGACCGACGCCAGCGGCATCCCCCATTGTAATACCGATAATCGGCTTGCTCATATCCCTTCGCCTCCATGCAGTTTTTTGATGACATGCTCCATCGTTCGATCAGAACCGAAATTTCCAGCCTTCGTCACCATATAAAGGCCGCGAGCTTCATATTTGCCTAGCAGCACGCCCGGCTCCAGCTCCTCCATAAGCTCAAACGCTGATATGCCAAGCTGCTCCAACACCTGATAAGCGGTATCGCCGCCTGTCAAATACAGCTTATGGATTGCTAGCTTGCCGAAAAGCTTAACGGTTATGCTGCCAAGAGCGGCGGAAATCGCATCGCTAATTTGGATCGGTGCCATGCCTAGCCTTAGGCCGGCCGCTTGTGTGTCGGCGATATTGTCTGAGGCGACGATAACGGTATCGCGACCGTCTGCCAAAGCACGGCTCGCCTCGTCGATGACGCGAACCAATTCCTCCTGCTTTCCAGCCTCGTCAGCGAGCAGCTTCTCGGAACGGGCCATGATTTGCACTGCCAGATTTTGATTCATTAAATTGCGCAGCTGCTCACGCCCCATCTTGCTCACGCTGCCTACGACGAGCAGAACGGGATCATTGCCAACTAGCAGCGGAATTTGCAGCGGCTTGTCATTTTCAGCCACAGCATATGCTTTCGGAAGATGGTTCATCAGGCCAGCTGAGCCAACCCAGACCAATTTATAGGACAGCTGTGCCAATGCATTCGCCAGCCGCTCCAAATCCCCCTCGGTAGCTGAATCTGCGACAATATAGGTCATATTTTGTATTTTGCATGCTTTAAGCCTGTCAGCAAGATGCACCTTTCCTTGGTCAATATCTAATATGGAAAGATGGGCAACTGCCCGTCCCGTCTGGCTAGCTACCAGCTCTACAACATCGGACTGGAGCACCGGCGTCTTCGGATCACGGCTTACCTCCGTCTCATGCAGCAGCTCGCCGTTCAAATGATGAATGCGTTCAATAATTTGCCGGCCGTTCTGCGGATAACCGGGGGCGATAATTGTAAAGTCCGGCTGAATGACATCGGACATCGCATTTAGCTCAGCCCCAATATTTCCACGAAGCGTGCTGTCTATTTTTTTATAAATCAGGTCAAAGGGCTGCTCATTAATATATTGGCTAATCTGTTTGACGATTGAAGCAGCTTCATTCGCAGGCAAGGAGCGGCTTACCGTGTTGAATACAACGGCATCATATTGCGGCTCCTCCGCCATAACGGGATTAATTCGAACCGATACGCGCATGCCATAACGCACCAGCTGCCCTCCGCAATCGCTTGCGCCCGTCAAATCGTCGGCGACAATCGCAATTTTCACGGTAATCCTCCCTTATTTCACAATCAGGCTGCGATAAATCATTTTCATATCGTCCAGGCTTAGCACCTTCGGGTTGTTGTTTAACAGTCTCGTAACCTGCGAAGCGGCTTGCGCTAAGGCCTCGACATTTTCCTCCTGTACGCCATAAACGGTTAAATCCTGCGGTATTTCCAGCTTCTCTGTCCACTCGCGAATTTTCGCGATGACACGGTGCGCTGCTGCTTCTGGCTCAAGTCCGGCTGTCTCAATACCCATTGGCTCAGCAACGAGATTGAGCCGATCTATACAATGATCCATATTAAACGCCATCACACCAGGCAGCAGCATCGAATTGGCGACGCCATGCGGAATGCCATATTTGCCTCCAAGCGGATAAGCGAGCGCATGAACCGCCGCTGTTCCCGCTGCTGTAAGCGCCATCCCGCCATACGTTGAACCAAGCAGCATTTTCTCACGCGCCTCTAGTGACGAACCATTCTCGTAAGCTTCAATAATGCTTGACGATATGAGGCGGATGGACTCCAAGGCGAACATGTCGCTGAAATAATTAGCTTTGTTCGAAATAAAAGATTCTAGCGCATGCGTGAACGCATCCATGCCTGTTGCAGCCGTTATCGGCTTCGGCAGCTCCAGCGTCAGCACCGGATCAAGAATAACGAGCTTCGGCAGCAGATAAGGGCTGACAATTCCGATTTTCAGCTCCTGATCAGGGAATGTAACTATCGCATTCGGCGTCACTTCTGAGCCCGTGCCAGATGTCGTCGGGATCAATACGGTGGCCACTCCTGGCTTAGCCACTACATTTGTGCCAAGCATGTCAGCAATTTTTTGCTCATTCGTCATCAGCACCGATAAAATTTTAGCTGCGTCCAGCACGCTGCCGCCGCCAAGGCCGATAATGATTTCATAGCGATTGCCGTTATATGCCGCGAACGTTTCTTCTATATTTTGCGCTGTCGGCTCTGGCAAAATCGCTGTGCATACATCAAAGGCGATGCCCTGCTCCGTTAACTGCTGCTCAATGACGCCAGAGTAGCCCTTGCGCTGAACCGTTGGCTGCGTAACAATCAAGGCGCGCTGAATGCGAGGATGAATAGCAGGCAAATGCTCCTTCAACTGCGACAAGGTGTTTGCGCCGGCAATGATGCGTTCTGCTGTCTGAAAGTGATAAACATTCAGCATGCGTTATCCCTCCTGATTCATTTTATAAAATTGAACGGCTGCTTCAATCTGCTTGAGCGCCTCGCCGATCGGCTCTTGAATCGGCGCTCTGGCGGGCCCGACCGGAATACCGGCTAGCTCAACTGCTTTTTTCAGCGAAGCCGGGAGGCTCGTCAAGCCAAAAGTATCTCGCAATGGCTGTAAAGCTTGCTGCGCTGCCTGTGCTTTTTCATCATCTCCGGCTTTCCAGCTGTTATAAATCGCAACAACCGTTTCCGGGAGCAAATTCGCCGTTGCCGCGACAGCACCACTGCCGCCAGCTTGAAGCGTTTTCAAAATAAGCGAGTCAGTGCCTGCTATGACGGAAAAATGCTCGCCGCGTGTATGCGCAATATATTGCTCAATGTTGCCAAAATCTCCGCTGCTGTCCTTAATGCCAACGATATTCGGCAGTTTAGCCAAACGTCCGACCGTTTCAGGCGCAAGGGAAAATCCTGTTTTTGACGGGATATTGTACAGCACGACCGGAAGCGATACAGCCTCCGCCACCTTACGGTAATGCTCTTCAGCTTCCTCCTGCGTTGGCGGGATAAAATATGGCGTTATGACCGACAGCGCATCGACACCAAGCTTCCCCATCGCTTGCGAAAGCTCAATGACCTCGCGTGTACTGTTTCCTCCGCTGCCCACCATGACTGGTACACGGCCTGCCGTTTCCTCGACAACGATTTTGGTTATGTTTAATTTTTCCTCGCGGGACAGAACATGAAACTCCCCATTCGTTCCTAATGCGAAGATACCGTTCACTTTTGCAACAATCAATCGATTGACAAGCTGTTTTAATGCAGCCTCATTTACCTTTTCATCTTTTGTAAAAGGAGTCAATAATGCGGGATAAATTCCCTCAATTGCTAGTGGCATCTCGTATCCTCCTAAACTTTTCATCCGTATAATGCGAAGCGTTTACATTAGTGAGTGTAAATCAATATGACCTTTTTAGCAACAGTTATTTTAATAAACTCAGCATTTCTGACTAATTAGTTGCATTTTGAAACACTTTTTATAAAAGGAAATGGTTTGAACGTATTTTTTCGCATCACTTGATTTTAGACAACGTAAAAAAGAGCATTCTCATTTGCGAGAATGCTCTTTAATGACGCAGCTTATATTTTAATAAACATATATTCAACTGCACAAGCTAGTTACATCCGTTGAACGTCTTATCTTACTATTTCTCTCATACGATTTGGCGAATGCGTTCGCCAGCCTCTTCGATCGTGATGAGCTCTTTCTGATTGCCCTTGCGCTGAATAAATTCGACTTTCCCCTGCTCCGCGTCTTTGCCAATAACTACCCGCAGTGGAATGCCGATCAGATCCGAATCCTTGAATTTTATGCCTGGCCGCTCTTCCCGGTCATCAAGCAATATTTCCACCCCGCTGCTTTGCAGCTCATTGTAAAGCTGCTGGGCTACTTTCATATGCGTTTCATCCTTCACAGAAATCGGAACCAGGTGAACGTGGTACGGAGCAAGTGCCAGCGGCCATACTATTCCTGCCGCATCATGGTGCTGTTCTACCGCAGCGGATAAAATGCGAGATACGCCAATCCCGTAGCAGCCCATAATCATCGGCACGCTTTTGCCTGCTTGATCGAGGAAAGCAGCGCCAAGCTTTTCGCTATATTTGGTGCCCAGCTTGAACACATGCCCCACTTCAATGCCGCGGAAAAATTGCAGCTTCCCTTCATCACAGCGCGGACAGCCGTCTCCTTCGGCCGCGCTCCGGAAGTCGCCAATATGCTGGGGAGCGAAATCCCGCGCAGGAACGATGTGACGATGGTGGTAGTCCCGCTCATTCGCCCCGGCGATAGCAGCCGTCATTTTCATAACCGCATCATCAACGAGCAATGGAAGATCGAGACCGATCGGGCCAATAAAACCTACAGGCGCTCCTGTTAGCCGCTGAATGGTATCAGCATCGGCAATAGCTGCGTTTTCGGCGCCAAGCGCGTTTTTCACTTTAATATCGTTCATTTCATGATCGCCTCGAATGAGAACGGCAACTAAGCGGTCATCGACGAGACAAATTATCGTCTTGATGATTTCAGCTGATTTAACGTTCAGCTCTTGAACCAATTCATCAATCGTCTTCAGATTTGGGGTATGAAATTTTTCCACTGGCTGCTCGCTATTCATAGTCTCTGCTTCTTGCTTCGCCTCAAACGATGCGGCCGCCGACTCCGCCTTTTCTAAATTGGCAGCATAAGCGCAGGTGTCGCACACCGCAATCGTATCTTCGCCAATATCCGCAAGCGCCATAAACTCATGCGTGCCGCCCTCTCCACCGATGGCTCCGGCATCCGCCTCCACTGCACGGAAATTAACGCCGCAACGATTGAAAATTCGTTCATAAGCACGGTACATTTTCCAATAGGAAGCGTCCAGCCCCTCCCAATCGGTATCAAAGGAATAAGCATCCTTCATTAGAAATTCCCGGCTGCGCAGCAGGCCGAAGCGCGGACGCCGCTCGTCCCGGAACTTCGTCTGAATTTGATACAAGGTGACGGGCAGCCTTCGGTAAGAGCTGATTTCGTTGCTTACTAAGGAAGTAATGACCTCCTCATGCGTTGGCCCTAATACAAATTCCCGCTCGTGGCGGTCCTTCAATCGAGTCAGCTCTGGGCCGTAAGCGGTGTAGCGCCCGGATTTCTGCCATAAATCAGCCGGCTGCATCGCAGGCATAAGCAGCTCCTGAGCATCTTCCCTGTCCATTTCCTCCCGCACAATCATCTCCACTTTGCGCAGCACGCGCCTTCCAAGCGGCAAATACGTATAAATTCCCGCAGCAAGCTGGCGAATGTATCCGGCACGCAGCATCAGCTGATGGCTCATCACCTCGGCGTCCGCAGGTGAATCCCGTAATGTATGTAGCAATAATTGACTTTGGCGCATGAGCCGCACTCCCCTTTTTCCGACCATCATTTAGTATGAAAAAACAAAAAAGACACATCGTCAGGGACGAATGTGTCGTGATACCACCCTAGTTTGACCGCAAAGCTAACAGCAAGCCTGGCGATCCTCAAACATGATAACGGCATGTACCGGCAACGGTTGAATTCCCGTCACAGCTCGCAAGGCAGGAGAATGCTCGTTCGCAGCGAGAAACCTTTCAGCCGGTGGGTTTCTTCTCTGGACAGCGAAGCTGGAGCGCTTCTTTCTTGGTCAACGCTATTGCAATAGGTTTATCATTATATCCATATAATTTCTATTACAATAACGGAAATGACCCAGCGAGTCAAGGGCTTACTTTTAAAATAAAGCTTGGTCCTTTCAGCGATATTTCTCTTAATATAACCATTTCGAAAAAATAATTCACATTCCCCTCCATAAGTGTTTTTATTATAACTTAATAAGTATACGTATATTCAATAGTAAGATATGGTATTATTAGTACGTTAAATAGAGAAGATAAATATTGGGAGGTTTTTTTGTGAAAAAGAATGCAGCAATCTATCTTGTATGTGTACTCGTTTATTGTATGATGGCATCCTCAGTTTTGGCACATTCCGGGCGCACAGACAGCAACGGGGGACATAACTGCTCGGCAAAATCGCAAGCGAAAGGACTCTGTACAGGTTATCACACTCATAATGGCGGCAGTAGCTCCTCCTCCGGCTCTAGTTCCAGTTCGTCCAGTTCAAGCTCGTCAACGCCAATTACAAAAGTCAATGTAATCAGCAACCAGAATGCACCCTACCCTCATTGCAAAAAGGTAGAAGACCGTTATACATCCAGTGATACTTATTATAACTATTATGAAAGAGTTTGGGACTGTAACTATTATACGGATAGCGGCTTGATTTATACTAATCTTGATTTAAATCTGTCAATTAATAACAAAGCCTTTACCCTAAGCAAAAACCTAATCAGCATCGAAGATACTTCATATATTTCCCTGCGTGACTTTTCTAAAGCATTTGGATATACGATTACGATTGCAGCTAATGAGGATATTACGTTGAAAAAAAATAAAACTAAGCTCGTTATTCAAAATACGACTTATAAAATTTACCTCAATGGCTCTTATACCGATGTAAAGGCAGTTAAAGCAAACGATTCTTATTACCTTCCTCTTCGTCCTGCCATGAAATGGGTCAATGGAAAAATCACTTCTGTCGATCAATCCACTGTGCACGTTTCCGTCAAATAAAGCTTTAATAACACAAGCATTTATGAAAAAAAGAGCGGCCCTCACCGGGACCGCTCCTTTTGCTTTAGACATTTAGATTGCCCAGTTGCCGCCCCGGAAAATAGGCTCTGCCGAGCCATCCTGCGTAATGCCGTCAATGTTCATCTCAGCTGAGCCGATCATAAAATCTTCATGCACCAAGCTGCGATTCGCCCCATGTGCAAGCAATTCTTCCGGCGACATGGTCGTGCCGCCGGCAAGATTAACCGGATAAGCCTGCCCCAGCGCCAAATGGCAGGAAGCATTTTCATCATAGAGGGTATTAAAGAAAATAACATTTGAGTTGGAAATAGGCGAGTTATGCGGCACAAGCGCAACTTCACCAAGCTTCGCCGCCCCTTCATCCGTTCCGACCAAATGCGATAACGCCTCATAGCCCTTCTCAGCCGAATAGTCCGTCACCTTGCCATCCTTGAACGTCAAGGAGAAGCCGTCGATAACCTGGCCGTTGTAATTGAGCGGTTTTGTGCTGCGAACCGTGCCATTCACGCCATCCTTATGCGGCATCGTAAATACTTCCTCAGTAGGCATATTCGGGTTGAACAGCACGCCTTTCGCATTCGCCTTTGCCCCGCCTAGCCAGATGTGGCCTTCCGGCAAATCTATTGTTAAGTCCGTGCCCGGCGCTTGATAGCGCAGCTGACGATAACGCTTGCCATTAAGCAGCTCCACCACTTGCAGCAGCTTCGCATTATGCTCGCTCCAAGCCTGAATAGGGTTTTCCAGGCCGATGCGTGTCGCCTCAATAATTCTTTCCCACAGCTTCTGCACCGCTTCCTCCGGCGATACATCCGGGAACACTTTAGCTGCCCACTCTGGCGTCGCGTAAGAAATAAGCGTCCATGCGTTCGAATGATTCATCAGTGCGCCGCGATAGCCGCTGAGCGCAGTCGATGCGGCTTTCGTTGCGGCCGCGACCCGGCTGGCATCCACTCCCGTGAGCAGATCAGGATTCGGCGAATAAATCGTAATAAACGCCGCTCCTTGCTCCACATACCCTTCCCACGCCTTGGCGCGCCACATTGGGTATTCGCCAAAAGCCTCTTCCGGCGCCAGCTTATACTTAATGCGGGCTAGCTCCTCATCGTTATACTCCACTTGTACATGCCTCGCTCCTGCTTCATAAGCCTTCATGGCAATCAGCCGAGCCAGAGGAGCTGCGCTTATTGGCGTCATCAGGACAACCGTCTGTCCTTGTTGGACATTGACGCCTGTTCTAACGGCAAGCGCCGCATAATTTTCTAATTGCTGCTGTGTAGGATACATATGTAAATTCCCCTTTTCATTTGGATAATTGTGTAAAGCACATTTGTAAAACAATCGCGAACTTACTTTCATTATAATCATCTTTACGGATGATCTCAAATGCGGCCAGCCTACGGTCGTTCCACAAGCGTTAGAAGCTTATGTGCAAGCTGGGACGTCGAACAGTCGGCAAATACCTCAACTGAAAAGGAGCGATTATGAATCGTGATGCTGCGAATATCTTTCTTAACAATTCCCATCCATAAAGGCGAGTGCCACGTTTTACGGCAAACTAAATAGCTGTTCCCATTAGCGACTACCTTCCACTTCATACGCAAACCCCCATCCTCTTCCCTAATTATGAAAAAAAGAGATCGAGGTACAAGTCTCATCCCCCGATCTCCTGCTGATTTATGCTTTTATTCGTTGCTTGTACCAAAACGTTTGGCTGATTTCGCGCGAGCGCGCTCCATCTCGATTTCACGATTGCGCGGCTCGGCATTCGTCACAAGCGAACTCATCAGCTTCTCTGCCGCAGCCGCCACTTCTGCAACAGCGATGCGGAAAGCTTCTTCATTCGCTTTCGAGGGTGCGTTATAGCCGGATATTTTGCGGACAAATTGCAGCGAGGCTGCCATAATTTCATATTCCGTTGCTGGAGGGTCAAAGTTAAACAAAGGCTTAATGTTTCGGCACATTTTCATTCTCCTCCTGTCATTGATTGCATGCTAGCTCTGGCAATAAGCAACAACCTGCTCGTAAGGCAAGGCGCCGCCATAAATATCTAATGCACTGCCAATTGTAATATCCAGCTTACCGCCAGAGAGGCTCTCGAACAGCTCTAGGTCAGCCAGCGAGCGAGCGCCCCCCGCATAAGTACAAGGAATCGTCACCCATTGCGCCAACGCCTTCACCAAGCTTTGCTGGATGCCGCTCTGCTTGCCTTCCACATCAACAGCATGAATGAGAAACTCATCGCAAAATTGCTCCAGCATGCGAATATTAGCTTCATTCACTTCAAAATCACTGAACTGCGTCCATTGGTTCGTCACCACATACCACTTGCCGTCACGCTCTTTGCAGCTCAAATCAATGACTAATCTGTCTTTGCCAACTTCAGCGACGATCGTCTCCAGGTTGTCTTTATTAAGCTGTCCATTGCTGAAAATGTAAGAGGTCACAATGACATGCGATGCGCCTTGCGCAAGGTAGTGCTGGGCATTGCCTGCATTAATGCCTCCGCCAATTTGCAAGCCGCCCGGATACGCCTGAAGGGCGCGAACCGCTTCCTCTTCGTTGCCGCCTCCCAGCATAATGACATGCCCGCCAACGAGCTCGTCCTTCTTGAACATTTCGGCATAATGAACGGAATGATGGCTGGAAACGAAATTTTCCACGACCGCATGTTTGTCCGTACTAAGCGTCTCGCCCACAATTTGCTTCACTTTTCCATCATGCATATCTATACAAGGTCTGAATTTCAATGTGATTCCCCCAAAGTTGAGACGAATTATGAATTCGTATTATTTTTCAATGCATATGCCTTAAAGCTGTTATTCCTTCCAATAACCATCGTTTTTGATCGTATCGATACTGATTTGCGCACGATTGTTAAGAGACCTTTTGTCTCTAAGCTTAAAAAGGGACAGCTCATGCCCCGGATCAACGACCAGCGGCTTTTTCATAATATCCTCCAGCAAATGAAGCGCCGCTTCATAAGCCTCAAAGCGGACGGAATCGGAAACGGTTTGTCGCATCGCCTTAATCATTTCAAGGATATGCTCGGCGTACATCAGCTTGACGATGCTGTCCGCACTCATTAATTGCTTCGTCACGAAGGCGACCACATTTTTTATAATTCGCTCATTATTGTGTACCTTTATAATGGCCAGCAGCGATGCAGCCGCATCCCAGTCTCGAATCGACAATTGCTTCGTGCAGCTGTCTATACATTCGTTATACCACTCGTTTTCTACTTCCCTATCAATTTCGAACTGCTTGTACGCTTCATAAACGCCTGCCTGGCGCATGCTCATAAAGCTGCCGAAATGCAGAAGGAACAGCTCCTTCGCTCTTTCCATCATTCATTTCCTCCTACATGTATAGAGGCGCTTGCCTTGTCCCTTCCCATTATAAATTTAATTGAACGGGATTCCAACCGACTAATCCGATTTATTCCGCTTTTATGGCCAATTATTTGAATAAAACGGTAACCTTTTGGCCTAAATTACGTCTAGTAATTATTGGAATTATTTAAACTGAAAGTGAGGATAACTTATGAAACGACGTTTCTTGCACGTAACCAAGCTTGCTGGCCTGACGCTAGTCGCCACTGTAACCGCATTCACCGCAGTGTCCGACGTTTCTGCCAGCATGTCCAGCCCTTGGACGGACGATACCGCTTCTGACAATAACAATAATACGGCGCGCTCGCAAGTTTCCGTCTCTTTTCAAAATACGCCTGTCAGCCTTCCTCTTCCTCCGCGAATGATCGAAGGAACAATAATGGTTCCCGGAAAAGCCGTTCTGGAAGGATACGGCTACAAGCTCACCTGGCATGCCGCTGAGAAGCGGTTAACCGCCGAACACCCGAGCAAACTGGGGCTTGTATTTTGGGCGGATCGCAAGGAAATGGAGATGGGTGGCAAACGGATAAACGATTTGAAAACAGCCCCTTATTTGGACAAAAAAATGATCTGGCTGCCGCTGAGGCTCGTTGCAGAAGCATCTGGACTGAGCGTCACCTGGGACGCCTTCAATCGAACGGCATTTGTGAGCGATCCGCATGCCCTCCCGCAATTTAGCGTGATGACTAAGCCAAATGACGGCACGGCAGCTTCACCTATGCCGCTGCTTAAATATATGCAGGAAAATATGAATGTCGATGTGCGGCTGCAATTGGCTGATCCGGAATTTTATAAGGAAAAAACAACTGTCCTGTTCGCTGCGGGTGATCCTGCTTCTATCATGCTGCTTGAGGATCCGTACCAGTACAACGATGAGCTGCTGGAGAGCCTTGCGGTCGATTTGACGAAGCAGCTGGAAGCTTATCCGCGTTTAAAGGCGCTTGCGGGCAATAACGCCTTGGGCGGCCGAGTCATTAATGGGAAACTTTATGGCATTGCCCGCCCCGGCGATCAGCATGACGCGCCCTTCCCAGCCATTAGGCAGGATTGGCTGGATAAGCTGAATTTAGCCCAGCCCAAAACAATGGATGAACTATATGAGGTATTAAAGCAATTTACGTTTAACGATCCGGATGGCAATGGCAAACAGGATACCATCGGATTATCGGGCTATACCTTTGCCGCCGGACTAGGTACGCTGTCTTGGGTCGAGCAAGCTTTTACTGGAAGCCCTGACCGTTTCTCCATGAAAGACGGCAAGCTGATTGACCATGCCGCTGCGCCTGAACAAGCACAGGCGCTGAAATGGCTTGCCCGCGCTTATCGCGATGGGCTGGTGGACAAAGAATTCGCCGTTAGAACCGGGGAACAGACGAAGGACGCCCTGAGTGAAAACCTCACAGGCCTTGCTGCCATGAGCGTCACTGAAGCAGCACAGCTTTCAACTGGACAAGCGGTATGGGTGCCGCTTTCCGGCGTTCAAGCCACTTCAGCAACCCCAGCGATTGCCCCATGGAAGCTGGAGGGAAATGGGATGTATATCGTTAGCACTATGACGAGAACCGATCCCGGGCTGATGCTGAACTGGCTGAATCGCGGCTATGAAATGACGGAGAAAAACGAATGGGGAGCGATTGCCGAGCTTGGTGCCGCGGACTATTCTGCCATCAATCATCTGTTCGGACAAACCGATATGCTGAAAGGCAATCAAAGCGTAGCAGCGTTGCCTGCCAATGTAAGGAGCACTTATGAAACAGCCGTTGCCGAGTGGCGTAAAACCTCTTATGCCGACACGGCGCTGCCTCAGCTTAACAGCTTCTGGAGCCAAGGCAACTATGCCGATCTAAACAATAAGCTGGCGATGTTTAAAATTAAAGTAATTATGGGTGCCGCAACGATTGAGGAATGGGAGCGTTATATTGCCGCTCTTGTCGCGAGCGAAGAATATAAGCTAATGATCGCCGATATCCATACCCATCTTGCAGCCCCAGCCAAGTGAGCGTCTGGCTAGTCGCATTTTCACAGGCAGCTAGTCTTGCCAAGCATTAACCTATTTACACGTCTGGGCATATAGTGGAGCATCTTAGTTTGAGAGGAATATAAAGATGAACGCTACTTATGCAAGCTATAATCACGATCCCTATCGCACGTATCCGATGAACGGCTGGCAAGCCCAGCCTCATCATGCCGCGATGCATATGAAAGTACAACCGACCGAACCACAGCAGCCGCTTACCTTTGTGCTTATCCACGGCTCTTGGGCGGATGCCAGTTTTTGGGACGAATCAGCTGCTGAGCTGCGCAAAATGGGCCACGCCGTGTATACGCCAGAGTATCCCGGACACGGCAAAGATCCTAACAAAGCGGTAACCCACGGGATGTTATCGCGCTCGATTGCAGATTTCATTATCGCCCATCATTTGCAGCAAATTGTCCTAGTGGGACATAGCTTTGGCGGCTCTTTAGTTCAAAAAGTGGCGGAACTTGTTCCGGACCGCCTGAAGCGGCTCGTATTTTTCAATGCCTTCGTGCTGAATGACGGGGAAATGGTTGCAGACGAGTTGCCGCCAGCTGCCGGGGCCCTTTTTCAACAGCTGAGAGAAAGCTCCAAGGATAATACTATTATGCTGCCGTTTCCTTTTTTTCGAGAAACCTTCGTCAATCTTGCAGGCCTCGGTTTTGCCAAACATGTGTACAGCCAAATTACACCGGAGCCCGCTGGCCCATTATATGAAAAGCTGGATCTCAAAAAATTTTACAGTCTGACTACTCCCAGAAGCTATCTGTACTTTACGGTAGACAACGTTATGCCGCAATATAATCAAATGTATGGCTGGCATCCTCACATGTCCAGCAGACTGGGCTTATTCCGGCTTATAAGCGGGCATGGCGATCATTTTTCTACCGCAAAAACCGAGCCGCGCATGCTTGCGCAAAAGCTATATGAGGCGGGAAGGGACTAACCTGTACAAAAAAAAGGGCAGCTCATGAGCTGCCCTTCCCTCCGTACTTTATTAATAATTTTCCTGCTTTAAATGAATAGAGAACAAGCGTCTCCCGCTATCATCAGCTTCCCTGTACTGAACGATCTGCCACTGCCGATGGATAAGGGCTTGCAGCTCATTTGCTGCATGCTCATCCAGCACAAAACCCCGCACTCCATCATCCGCGCTTCTGTAATCCCGCTCCGCTTGAAGGCCGAAGCGGAAACGAAGCAGCTTCTTCAAACCATTTAAATGCAAAAAACCAAATTCATAGCCGCTGCGGAAAGCTTCCTCCAAATCAATAGACAGCTCCTCTGCAAGCTGGACACGCTCTACGAATGCCATTGAAGGCTCTGCCGTTCGATCGATAATGGAGGAGAAATCCTTGCTTCGTATACAAGCCGCAATATGCGCATCCGATTCGCCGCTAGTCCGGCAGTTTTCAATGAGCAACGCAATCGGCAGCGGCAATTGCATTTTATGCTTCATCTGGCGCGCCCCCTGTTTGAGCAGTTGCGGCAAGATGCTTATCCAGCCAAGCGTTCACTTCACGGAGTGCCTCCACGCGATAAGAGGGCTTTCCGTTTTTGAGGAAGGCGTGATTAGAGCCCGGATAGCGAATGAGCTTCGTTTGCTTGCCTAACCGCTTAAGAGCGGTGTACCACTCGTCAGATTGTCCGACTGGACAGCGAAAATCCTGCTCGCCATGCATAATAAGCACAGGAGCCTTCACTTGGCTCACATAGGTCAATGGCGATTTTTCCAACAGCAAGCCCTGCTGCTCCCATGGGTTCCCGCCTACGATACCTTCTGTGTAGGAAATGCCAATATCGCTTGTCCCGTAGAAGGAGAGCCAATTTGAGATGCAGCGCTGTGACACAGCCGCTTGGAAACGGTTATTTTGGGAAATAATCCAGTTGGTCATTAGCCCGCCATAGCTTCCACCCATGACACCCAAGCGCTCAGGATCGATAAAATCAAAGCGTTCAAGCGCCACATCAACAGCGTCCATTAAATTGCGGTAGTCCCCGCCGCCGAAATCACCTCGGCAGCTCTGCGCGAAGCGCTGGCCATAACCGAAGCTGCCGCGTGGATTTACATAGAGAACTGCGTATCCTGCGGAAGCTAGCGTTTGAAGTTCATGGCTATAGGCTGGCGCATACATCGCATGCGGGCCGCCATGAATGACGAGCACCAGCGGCGCCTTTTCGCCTTGAGGGAGTGCTGGCGGGCGCATCATCCAGCCTTGGATACGGTCGCCATCCGTGGAATCGAACCATAACGTCTCAGGAATGCTGATGTCCAGCTCGTCCATTGCCGCCTTATTCCATGACGTCAACCGCAGTTCCTCTCCGCTCAGTCGATCCAAACGGTAAAGCTCGCCCGATCCATGAGCATCCATAGACAGCACAATAAAGTAACGGCTATCTCTGGATTCCTCTAGCTGGTAAATGTCGCGTTCCCCCGATGAGACCGGCTCCGGTGCTCCAGCTTCTCTGAACCGATATAGCTGGGCTTGTCCATGATGTGTACCTATTGCGAATACACTCGTTCCATCCTTAGCAAACAACGGGCCGGGCATAACCGCAGCCGTGCGCATGTCGTTCAAAATATAATTGCCAACCTGAACATCTGTCTCCTGCCATGCGACAGGAGCCCCACCGCTACTTGGCACTGTATAAATGTTGCTTTGGGTGCCACTGCCATACTTGCGGTCTTCGGCGATTAGCGCAATCGTGCTGCCGTCCGGCGAATAGCTGAACTGGCTAATGCTCAGTGAATGATCCGTAATCCGGCAAAGCTCTCCGCCAACTGCACTAACTGTAAACAAATCCTGATAGGCGATTAAATCCGGGTCCAGCTCAGAATCATCTATTTTTTTGCTTAAAAAAGCAAGCTTGCTCCCATCCTCCGTCCACACGGGCTGTGATACATTGAACTTGCCTGACGTAAGCTGCGTCACTTCTCCGCTCGTTACCTCAATCCGAAACAGCTGGCTGTATCTGCCGTCCCACCAGCCTGATCCTTCCGCCTTTGGAATCGTCCGCTCGTAGCTTCGGCCGCGGCGGCTTTCCTGCTTGACGATTTCTTCCTTTGTGAGCTTTCCCTGCGCCTCTTCCTCGCTTATTCGGCTCGTAAAGGCGATTGCGCTCCCATCTGGCGACCAGACGAAAGCAGCAACGCCATGCTTTGCCGAAGTAAGCTGGGCAGCAGTACCTGCGCTCACATCTGCCAGCCACAGCTGCTTGCCGTTTTCATTCACCCGCAGAAAGCCCAGCTTCAGGCCATCCGGCGACCAGCTCGGTGCGAAATCCTTTGAACCATCCGTTAATGAAGCATCCTCTTGGCCATCTATCGTTACGACGCGGATATGCGTCTTATAATCATTTTTATCTTGATCGATTTCTTTGTACACATAAGCAACTGAAGATGTCACCGGATGAAGGGACGGATCGCTGATCCAGCTGTAATTGTATAAATCCTCAGGCTCGATTAAGCGTTTAGGCTCAGGCATATAAGCGCCTCCTCTTGATCTTAGCTTTAGTCTAGTTCAGCGGAAAATGGCAGGCCGCCATGTGTCTGGAACCGGAAGGCTCCAGGGCGGGCGCTTCAATTTTGCATATAGGCTGCACATAAGGGCAGCGAGGATGAAACGCACAGCCAGTCGGCGGATTGACAGCGCTTGGCAGTTCGCCAGACAGCACAATCCGTTCCTTGCGGATCGTCGGATCAGGCACAGGAACGGCCGACAGCAAAGCCTGCGTGTACGGATGCTTCGGCCGTGCAAACAAGTCGTCACGATCAGCAAGCTCAACAATTCTCCCTAAATACATGACCGCAATGCGATCGCTAATATGCTTCACGGAAGGCAAGCCGTGGGCGATGAAAATATAAGTGAGCGAAAACTGCTGCTGCAGCGATTTTAGCAAATTTAAAATTTGCGCTTGAATCGATACGTCCAGCGCCGATACGGGCTCATCGCAGACGATCAGCTTCGGCTTGAGCGCGAGCGCTCTTGCAATACCGATTCGCTGGCGCTGTCCGCCGCTGAACTCATGAGGATAACGGTCCAACTGATGGGCACCAAGGCCCACCGTTTCCAGCAGCTGGACTACCTCGCTTTGCAGCTCGCGCCCTTTCGCCAGACCATGAATTTTGAGCGGCTCGCCAACGATATCTTTAACGGTCATTCTTGGATTCAGCGAGGCGTATGGATCTTGGAAAACAATTTGCAGCTCCCGCCTTACTTGCCGGATGTCCTGCTCATTCATTCCCGTAAGACGCCTTCCCTCAAACCAAATCTCGCCAGAAGACGGCTCAAGCAGCTGCGCTACCATCTCGCCCGTTGTTGATTTGCCACAGCCGGACTCGCCGACGATGCCCAGCGTTTCCCCTTGATTAATCGTGAAATTGAGGCCATCCACTGCACGGACATACTCATTGCCTCGGGCAAACAAGCCCCGCTTCAAGGGGTAATGCTTTCGCAAATCTTTCACTTCCAGCAGGGGCGCCGCATTAAAGCCTCTCTGGTTCATCATGACACCTCCTCGCTTTTCAGGCATCTCGCATAATGACCATTGCCAACTCGCTCAAGCTCCGGTTTAATGACCATGCATTCGCTGCCTGCATAAGAGCAGCGAGGGTGGAAAGGGCAACCGCTTGGCATGTCCAGCAAATTAGGCACCATGCCGGGTATTGACGCTAGCTGCTCCCTCTGCTCATCCATTCTCGGCAATGAACCGAGCAGACCGACTGTATAGGGATGCTTCGGAGCAGCGAACAGATCAATGACCGATGCCTCTTCGACAACTTCCCCTGCATACATAACGACGACTCGATCCGCCATTTCCGCTACAATGCCTAAATCATGCGTAATTAAAATAACGCCCGTCTGCTGCTCCTTGCTGAGCTTTGAAATTAAATCTAAAATTTGCGCCTGAATTGTCACATCCAGCGCCGTTGTCGGCTCATCAGCAATAAGCAGCTTCGGCTCACAGGCAAGCGCCATCGCTATCATAACCCGCTGCCGCATCCCTCCTGACAGCTGATGGGGAAATTGGCGAACCAGCTTGGAAGCATTAGCTATGCCTACACGCTGCAGCATATCTATACTTTTCTGCTTGGCCTCCGCTTTGCTTGTGCCTTGATGGACGCGGAATACTTCCGCCAGCTGATTGCCAATCGTAAACACAGGATTAAGCGATGTCATCGGCTCTTGAAAAATCATCGACATTTCGTTGCCGCGAAGCTTCCGCAGCTCCTTGCGAGAGAGCTTTACCAGATCGCGCCCTTGGAATGTAATCTCCCCTCCCATTATAGTACCTGGAGATGCGATAAGACCCATAATGGAAAGCGACGTGACGCTTTTTCCACAGCCTGATTCCCCTACTATGGCAAGCGTTTCCCCCGCTTCGACGGAGAAGGAAACGCCGTTCACTGAAGGGATAACGCCCTTGTCCGTTTTAAAGCTCGTTTGCAAATGTTTAACTTCCAGCAAAGGTGTCGGCATATTGCTCCCTCATTTCCCTTCTTATTCCTTCGATTTCATGCGAGGGTCCAGCATATCGCGAAGCCAATCTCCGAAAAAGATAACGCCTAGAACCGTAATCGTAATGGCAAGCCCCGGAAAAGTAGCGACCCACCAGCTTGTAGCCAAATATTGGCGACCATCGCTCAGCATCCCGCCCCAGGAAACGGCAGGCGGCTTAATGCCAAGCCCTAGAAAGCTAAGTGACGCTTCCATAATAATCGTTGTAGCCACGCTCATCGTGGAAATAATGATAAAGGATGACAGTACATTCGGCAAAATATGGGTGAAAATAATTCGCCCATTCCGTGCGCCTAGCGCTCTTGCAGCTTTTACAAAATCCCGTTCCTTTACGCTGAGCACTTCCCCGCGGACAACCCGCGCATAGGAGACCCAGTTGGTAACGCCAATAACGAAGATTAGCGTTCCAAGTCCCGGTCCAAGTACGGCGAGTACAACGAGCATAAACAAAATCGCCGGGATAGCGATAAAGGCATCGGCGACCCTCATAATAATGGCATTTACCCATTTGCCATAAAAGCCTGCAAGCAAGCCCAGAAGCGCTCCGATTGCACCTGACAGCATAACGGCTCCAATGCCGACGATTAAAGATACTTGCGAGCCATAAACAATTCGGCTCCAAATATCTCTGCCCAAATTATCCGTCCCCAGAAAATGCTCATGCGTGCCGCCCTCCAGCCACATCGGCGGAAGCAGCCGCTGCGCCGGGCTGATCTTCGCTGGCTCATGGGTGGCAAACAACGGCGCGCCAATGGCAATGATGCACACGGCGAGTACGATCAGAATGCCGAGCGTACCGGTCTTGCTTTTCAAAAGCGACTTTATGCCTTGCCGCCACCGGCTTTCCGTTTCCTCGGGCCGCTTGCCCCGCAAGCCATCCGCTTGCGTTTTGGATAATAACGACATCTGCCTCACCTCTGGCTTTAACTGTATTTAATGCGTGGGTCCAGATACCGGTATACAATATCCGTTAATAAATTTACAACCAATACGATGATGGCAATGACGAATACGGCAGCCTGTACAATCGACATATCATGCGTATTGACGGCCGACACGAGCAGTTGTCCAAGCCCCGGCCATGAGAACACGGTCTCGGTTACGAGCGTCCCGCCGATCAGGCTTGTAAATTGCAGGCCCATGATCGTAACGACGGGAATAAGTCCATTGCGCAGCGCATGCTTGAAAATAACGATCGTCTCCAGCAGTCCCTTGCTTCTCGCCGTACGAATGTACTCCTGGTTTAAAATCTCCAGCATGCTTGCTCGAATGAGCCTCGTCATTTGCGCCGCAATTCCGGCTCCAAGCGTGATGGCCGGAAGGACAAGATGCTCCGGCCCGCCCTTGCCGGAAACGGGGAAAATGCCCAATATGACCGAAAACAATAAAATCAGCATAATGCCTGTCCAGAAATTCGGCATCCCTTTGCCAAGCGCAGACAAGCCTGAAATGAATAGATCCAAATAAGTGTTGCGCTTCAGCGCCGAAATAATGCCCAGTGGAATCGCAATCAGCGTTGCAATCAGCATTCCCGCTCCAGCAAGCTGGAAACTTGCAGGCAGCCTTTCCAGCACAAGCGGCAAAGCTGATTGTCCGTAATGGAAGGAATGTCCGAAATCTCCCTGGATCGCATTAAAGAGAAATAGGCCGAATTGAACATATAGAGGGCGGTCCAGCCCCAGCGCCTCAGACAGAACGGCCCGATCCTCCGCTGTTGCCGTTTCCGGCAGCATCAGATTGACCGGGTCACCCGTCACATGCACAAGCACAAAAACGATGGCGGATATGAGAAATAGAACCGGCACCATTTGCAGCAAAGATTTGATCAAGTATTTGCCCACTGAACGGCCCCTCTCCCTGTAATAGATTAAAGCAAAAGGAAGGGAATAGAACGCTATTCCCCCCTTTATAGTTGCTGCTATTTTAGCGTAATGTCTTCCGCATAATACATTTCATCGAGCCTTGGCGTATAGCTGATGCCTGCTCCGACGCCGTAAATGCCTTTCATTTGATACAAATAAATAGTAGGACGGTCAACTGTAAATTGCTGTTGAACCTTCTGGTATTGCTTCTCGCGGTCTGCTAAATTCATGTTTTGCAGCGCCGATTGCAGCAGCTCTTCTACTTCTGGATTGTTATAATCCGTCTCGCCAGCCGCATTTTCTTTCTTGAAGCGATTGTAATTGTTCGAGGCATCAAACAAGGAATTTCCTACGCCCAGCAGGAACAGCTCGTTGAATTTCTTCGAGTTCAGCTTCTCGCTGAAGCTGCTGGCTTCCAAAATTTCCAAATTAACTTCAAAGCCTACATCCGTAAGCATTGCTGCTACGACCTCGGCCACCTCTTTGTATTGAACGGAAGCTGAGAACGATACTTTCGCGCCATTTTCATAACCAGCTTCTTTCAATAAAGCTCTTGCACGCTCTTGGTCGTACTCAAACGTATCATACAAGCTCGGATCTGAACCGAAGTTGCCCGGCGTAACCGACGTTCTAGTCGGAATGCCTGCGCCGCCAGCGATGCTGTCGATAATAACCTGATTGTCGATCGCAAGATCAATCGCCTCGCGAACCTTCGGATCAGCCGTAATCGAACCTTCCGTCATGCGCATAATGATATGAAGCACACGCTGAATTTTCGCTTGTTCTACACTCAGGCCATCGACGCCGTCAATACGGGCAATGTCCGTTGCCGGAACGCCAGCAGCAATATCAACGCCGCCTGTCAGCAGCTCGGATACACGAGTGGACGCTTCAGGAATGGAGCGGAAAACAACATTTTCCCATTTCGGCGTTCCACCGAAATAATCGGCATTTTTCACCAGCTCAATGCGGTCATCTTTCGTCCATTTGGAAAATTTATAAGGGCCTGTGCCTACCGGAGCTTTCAAGAAAGCTTCCATGCCGTTCTCCTCAATATATTTGGAAGGCAAAATGCCTGCGCCCATACGGGACAAACGATTAAGCATAATCGGATCTGGCGTTTCAGTAATAATATCAACCGTATAATCATCAATAACATTGACTTCTTTAATATGCTTGTAATACGTATTTTGCTTCAATGTGGTATCCTTTGCGACACGCTCAAGCGAGAACTTTACATCCGCCGCTGTGAATGGGTCGCCGTTGTGGAACTTGACGCCTTCGCGCAGCTTCAATCTCCATGTTGTATCATTGACCTGTTCCCACGAAGTGGCAAGCACGGGCACTTTGTTTTGCTCGTCGTCATTTTTCAGCAAATAATCAAACACATTGACGAGTACCGCTTCGCTCATCGTATTGTTGTTGTTGTGGGTATCGAAGCTTTCGATATCCGTCGAGTTAGCGATCGTTAAAGTCGTTTTGTCTGCGCCAGCTGGAGCGCTAGCCGTCCCGCCATTCGTTTGCGTCTCATTTTTCGTCTCTGCGGCATTGCCGCATCCTGTAACAACCAGCATAACCGCTATTATTGCTGCAAAGCCCTGTACATACCATCTTTTCAAATCGCACAGCCTCCTGAAATTCGTTTAGTTTGTTTGTTTGTTCAAATATAAGAATTTATAAGTTTAACCTTGCCATTCACAATTGCGGATCAGCCAAATAGTTAAGTGCAAGGGCCGACAGCATTGCAGCTCCGTAAGGGAGAGCAGCTTCATCCAAATCAAATTGGGGATGATGCAGCGGGTAGGATGTATAGGCCTCTCCGCTTCCAACCCCCAAGCGGAAAAACACGCTTGGCACAGCTTCTGAATAAAAAGCAAAGTCCTCGCCGCCCATCGACGGCTTTACATAAATCCATTTTTTCCCGCCGAGTACCTGCTCGCTTGTCGTGGTAAGAAAATCAACCATCGCTTCATCGTTTTGCACAACTGGATAGCCCATCTGGTAGTTCAATTCGTAATCCGCGCCAAAGGATGAGGTCACGCCGCGAATGATGTCCTCTAGCAGCTGCGGCATCCGATCGCGTACTGCCGGTGTCAGTGTCCTGACTGTGCCGACCATCTCCACTTCAGGTGCAATCGCTGCTCCCATGTAGCCTCCGTTGATTTTGCCAATGGTCACGACCACCGGCTCAAGCGGATCAACCAGACGGCTCGCTACATGCTGCAAGGCTGATATCACCTGTGCCGCTACCGTAATCGCGTCTACTCCCTCATGAGGACGGGCAGCGTGGCCGCCTTTGCCGATCACCTTGATCTTTATGCTGTCCGCTGAAGCGAAGGCAACTCCCTTCGTTACTGAAATGGAGCCTGTCGGCAGCGCAGGAAAGACATGAAGCCCTGCCATTACGTCCACAGCGGGATTTTGAAGCACACCGTCGTCCATCATCGCTTTCGCTCCAGCAAGCCCTTCTTCGGCAGGCTGAAATACAAATTTGATATTTCCGCTTGCCGGCTTCCCTAAACCTGCTAGCAGCTGGGCTGCGCCCATAAGCATGCTCGTATGAGCATCATGGCCGCATAAATGTGCTTTTCCCGGTATTTTCGATTTATAAGGAACGCTCTTCAAATCCTCGATCGGCAAGGCATCCATATCTGCCCGAAGCGCGATGGTGGGACCAGGCTTTTCGCCGCGAAGCAGTGCGACAACGCCTGTTTTCCCAATATTCGTCTGAACCTCCAAGCCTAGCTGCCGCAAATGCTCGGCGACGATTCCCGAAGTTCTTACTTCCTCAAATCCAGTTTCAGGGTATTGATGGAGATCTCTGCGCCATGCTACTAGTTGTTCCTTCTGCTGATTTGCAAGAGCAAGAAGCTCATTTAATTTCAATTTGTTCACCCTCCTACAGTGCCGGTTGACCAGTTAACTGTCTCCTTCGACAACGACACGCGCATAAATCGCATGCACGGTTTCGTCGATATGCTGATTCATCGCTTCTTTCGCGCCGTTTCCATTGCCGGCTTGAAGCGCATCGAGCAGCAGCATATGCTTGTCATAACTTGTCCGTCTGACGTTCTCGTTATAGGGCATCAAATCCAGTGCAGGATTAATTTTGGTGCGAATTTTCCTGACTGCCTTCTCGAAATAATCGTTGCCGGAAGCTTTCGCAATCGACAAGTGAAATTTGACGTCCAAGGAGCGGAACATTTCACGCGTGCAATCCTCTTCCATGCTCGTTTCAATAAAACCCCGCAGCAGTTCTAGCTCTGCCGTGCTTATCCGCTTAGCAGCAAGGAAAGCCGCTTCCGGCTCTATAATGGAGCGATACTCGAATACTTTCAACATATCGTCCCAGCCGCCGCGCACCTCCTCGCGTGTTCTCTGGTGCGAGTTTATCGTTAAAGGAAGAACGAATGTGCCGCCCTTGGCTCCAATTCGCTTCTCGATTAGCCCTTTGCCTTCAAGCTCGGATAATGCTTCCCTGACCGCAAGCCTGCTAGCCTTGAATACTGCTGCAAGCTCGCGTTCCGTCGGCAGTTGCTCCTCCGCCAGAAAATCTTTAAGGATAATCGCTTCCTCTAGCTGCTCCAAAATAAAATCGCTAACTTTTTTAGCGGATACTTTTTCGAACTGCATTTGACCCCTCCAAATCAACAGAAAAACATTAAGGTTCAAACCTTAGACCAAAACTACCATATCAATCCCTATCTGTCAACTTGGTATTTGAATTTTCTTCGACAACGGCTTCCTTTATCCGACAAAATCCACCTAGTGCAAGTGTAAACGGCTGTTGCCGTCCTCTGGCGGCAAAGCTACCGTTTCGAGGGTGACCTATGAGCCGATTATAAGTATGAACCTGATAAATTCTTAAATTTCAAAAAAGACCGCCAAGTGGCATTTGGACGTATGCTCCAAACCCTTTGGCGGCCTGCTCTGCTGCTTTCTATTATTTTGGGTGCCTTTTGAACGCTTTAAGAAGCCTTTACACGAGTGAAGTATCGCGCGCACTGAATGACGACAATGAGCCAAACCAAGCTAATCAAATAAGCACCTACAACATCACTCGGATAATGCACGCCTAAATAAATTCGGCTGATCCCTATGCTGGCAATCATAATCGAGCTGAAGGCGAGCAGCCATATCCTCGCCTGCTCTAACGGAATATGACGCCAGCATAAGTATGTAACGATTCCATAAAAGGTAAACGCACTCATGGAATGACCGCTCGGAAAGCTGTAGCCAGCTTCAACAATAATCGCATGCAGACTTGGTCTTTCGCGATGAAACAACAGCTTCAGTCCAATGTTTAACAATGCGGAGCCAATTACAGCTGTTAAAAACACGATCGTCTCCCTGCGGCTTTTCCATGCAAACAGCAGAAACAGCGTAATGGGAACCGAGAGAAGGGCAACCATACTGCCTGACCCAATGAAAGAAAGAAATTTCATAATGCTTGTCCATGCCGGTGCCTCGAGCAATTGAATAGTATGGATCACCCCTTGATCCACGATTTTCACAAATTCGGTTTGCACGGTTAGCCCGATAAAAATAAATAGAACGAAGCTTACAAATGCAAGTAAATTCAGCTTTGAGTAAGAAAAAACAACCACTTCCTTCACCTTTTGATTTTCAGTCCTTTGTACAGCTTTTCCAAATTTTAAAGGACGATACCAGCATGCTAACATTGTTGATCTGCAGGGTCAGGCAAGGCGGGTCAGCCTTTGAACCATTCAGCGGCAATTTTCCAGGCCAATAATGACCAAAAAGCCTGTGTGAACAGGCTTTTCCCCCTGTTTGCGCCCGCCTGTTCTCGCTCCCCCTATAAGAGCTCAGGGACGTTTTCGGATCAAGCGATTTAATGCTGCAGTCACCGCTTTTTCATTATCGCCGTCCGCATCTGCTTTCTCCAATGCAACTAATGCCAGACCATAACCGAATAGCGACAATGAGGCAGAAATTTTAAACAGATCGCTAGAGGTTATTTTTGGTTCATCAGACATCATTAGCCCCTCCTCAATAGGTGATCCTATCCTCCATCAGCCCTATACTTATAAAACGAAGCTGCTAATGGCTTTGTCAGGAGGTATCCTCTTTCTCTGCTCTCGCTTTCAGTACGGCAAATAGCCCAAAAAGATCGCCAACCACTAATATAACAGCAGACCATAAGGCGAGATCATCGGCTGAAGGCTCATTCAATTCCGGTTTTGCGACGGTTTTTGACATCCGGATTAAGCTCCTTCGTTACTAATAATGATAACAGCCTATGCGAAAAAGCATGGCGCGGTATAGGCATTTGTAACGTGTGCGGAAATTTTCATCAATCCCGCACATGAAGAAAACCGTCAAAGTCGGGCTTTGACGGTTTTTTAAAGCATTTGGCTAGTATTGCGGCTCTCCCGCCCGAACGTCAAAATCCTTCAAAAGAACAAGTGGTTTTTGGCCGCGATTGCTCTCCTCGCTCAAGCGTTTGCCTGCCGCTGCATCCCATGTTTTTTTCATATAATCGCCTGTCAGCAAATTATAATCTTCTTCATCCGCATCCTCCATCAGCTGAGTGCCGGTGAAATACGAGCCCGTTGTGGCCCCAATCAAATACCAGCCCTCATCCTGATAACGAAAACGATACGTATTGTACCATCTCCAGTTGCTCCCGCCAATATGACGAAGAACAAGAACGCCCTTCTCAATTGTCAAGCCTTCAAACGGATCGCCGTAAATGCCGCCTTCATTAGCGCTCAAAACCGCATGCTCTGCAATAACAGATCGCTTGTATGTGTGATCCACCTGTCCAAAAGCAATCATAATGGCGCGGTCTGGCGCTTCTTGCGAGATGTCTTCCTTCTCCAGCACAGCAGCGATGTCGACAAGGCCGTCGTTGTTCAAATCTCCTTCTGTTTGCTCCGGCTCTCCCTCAAAAATCTCCAGCACCTTCCATCCAGCTGGAACGAGTGACTCGAAATCTGCTGCTTCAGCCTCGTCATCATTCGTGGCGCTTGCTATTGGCGATTCCGAATCCCCCTGACTCGTATCCAATGCATGATCCTGACCCGCTGCATAACCCTGACTGAACGGATTAGGCGATGCGCTTGCCGAAATTGGATCAGCTTCAGGCTCAATGCTCCCAGTATTCGTATTCGTGCCGCCGCTGCATGCGCTCGTGAATAGCAAACAGGCAATAACCAGCGTGTAACAAATTCTCAAATACGTTCCCCTTCTCTATCTCCATCCAACCGTTTTAGTTCCTCATCGGTAAAATGCTTAATCGCTTTCTCTTTGGCAAATTTCCCTGCATTGTATTGCTTTGATCCATTTTTTGGCACGGACAAGCTGTTCCACTCGTGTTCCTTCAATCCTTTTGCAGCGTAAACGATTTGCCCAATATGATAGGGGTAATGCGCCAGCTGACGGTTGATCGCCTCCAGAACGGTATGCCCCTCGTTGCGAATATAAACAATTTGGCTAAGCTGCTCCGGCTGGAGCGAATCTATCGCCTGAAAAAAACAAGCCCATGCTTCGTCCCAGCTTGCGAGCAGCTCTTCCTTATTCGCCCAGTCATTTTCAAACTCGGCATCGCGATCCCGCCAATCCTTCTCGCCGTCTGCTGTCAGAAAATCCGTCCATCTGGACAAAATGTTGCCGCACATATGCTTGACGATCGTGCCAATGCTGTTTACATCCTCTTTAGGCTGCACAAACAGTTGCTCCGGCTCAAGCTGATTCATCGCTTTTTCAGCAAGCTTTTTGTAATAGTGGAACTGTGATTTAATGCTATCCAAATAAACAAGTTGTAAATTCATCTCAACGCCCCCTATTTTCGAGTAAAAAATAGTCGTTCCACCGTTTGCATGCTACTCCATGCTCCAGCCCATGCGCTCACGCAGCCGGGTAATATGGGCGATATGATGATTGCCATGCCAAGCATAATTGCCCGCATTCCAATCGAGCTGAATCGTATTTCCAGATTCGGGATGAATAAAAGCTCGCTTTAGCTGCTCGCGGCTTAGCGAGCGAAGCAGCAGCAGCCACCTGCTGTGCAGCGCATCGAGAAGCGCTAAAGACAACTCAATAGCACCTGTGCGCCCGTCACTTAGCTCTGCCCATCTTTCCTCATAATATGGACGAATAGTCGGCGTTTCTTCTGTTAGCGCCAGCTTAAATCGCGTATATGCATTCATATGGCTGTCCGCCAAATGATGCACTACCTGTCTCACCGTCCACCCATCCGGGCGATAAGGGGTATCGAGCTGTTCCTCGCTTAAATCGGATACAGCTGCTCGCAGCCGTGCCGGGACCGATTCAATATCGGCAAGCCATCCATCCAGTTGACGCTGCGTAATGTCGCCTTCATGCTCAAACAATCCGATGGGAAAGCGCAAATCATCCATTTTCCAGCCTCCTGCAAGCATAAAAATGCCAGCCTCCTCATTCTTATTAAAATTATAATAGCATTTCCTCTTGTTTGGAAAGGCATTTATAATATCACGGGAATTCGTCTGGCAAAACCGGCATTTAACTACTCGATGGGGGACAAGCTGCTTTAGCGATCGAATGACTTTTTCATCAGTTGAATTTCCGTTCAGGCAAATATGGGAGCAGTGATTTGGTCATTATTAAATCTATTTGTTCTTCATCTCCCATATAGAAGGAGTGGGCCCCTGTTTGAACAAAGCCGATTTTTTTATAAAAGGCAATTGCGCCCTCATTTTTTTCCCAAACGCCTAGCCAGATGCTCCCTTTGTTCCGTTCAATCGCTAAATGCATAGCTTTGTTTATCAGAAGCTTACCAAGCCCCTGCTTATGAAGTTTTTTCCTTATATAAATTCTCTCGATTTCAAGCGAATCGTCGCCCATTGATTCAGTTTGAGCACCATCCGTGTTCAGCTTTAAATACCCGGCAATTTGCTCATTAGAATATATAAAAAAGAATTCCGAAGAGCTATTACATAATTCCTTTTCTAATTGGTTAAAGTTAAATGCTTTTTCCAAGTAAGCTTGCATATTTTCAGGCGAATTTTGATTGCTAAATGTGTCAATAAATGTTTCCATACTCACTTCCTGAAGCAATCTTAAATCTTCAATGGTGCACTTTATTATTTTTATAGTCATTTTATATCGCCTCCTTAATATGCAAAAAGCTAACCGTCTTTCCTATCTGTACAGGAAATAGGTTTTTATTTTTTGGTTATATTAATCATTATTCTTTACATGATTACTGACAGTAACCAATGCCCTGGCAGCTCCACTACGATTATATTTTTCAATTGAGGTAAAAAAATAGTACACCATTTTTGTTGCATTTACAACAAAAATGGTGTACGTATTTTCCACGCCAACAGCTTTATTTTCTTTCAACATTAAAAACACGATAGATATATGCACGCTGGCAAATGAATAAGCTTTATAAGCTGTCGGCAGTACAGCCACACCTAGCAGCACCGGCGTTCCAGCTGCATCATCGCGTCCACAACGTTATATTTCATTACACTACAAACCTAAAAAACATTTAAAGTCATATATGTTGACACTAAAAGTAGTGTTGCGTTACTCTAAATAGCAGTGATTACTGTACAGAACGGTGGTAAAGCGATGCGTTTTAAAAATGTATTTTCTATAATCGGGCCTGCCATGGTCGGTCCCTCCAGCTCGCATACAGCAGGCGCCGTCCGCATTGGCCGCGTAGCGAGGCAATTGCTCGGTACGGTTCCGAACAAAGCTGCGATTAAACTGTACGGCTCTTTTGCCGAAACCTACCAAGGACATGGCACCGATCTCGCACTCGCTGCAGGCTTGCTTGATTATGATACAGATGATGCCCGAATTCGCCATTCGCTTAAAGATGCTTGGTCATCTGGCGTGGAAATCAACTTCAGCCTGGGGGTCGGGCATGTTCCGCATCCGAATACAGCGAGAGTCGAGCTGTGGGCAGGAGATCGATATGCTGAAATTGTCGGTGCTTCTATCGGCGGGGGAAATATTATGATTCATCAGATGAACGGATTTGATGTCCAGTGTACGGGAGAGTTTCCGACGCTTGTGCTTCTTCATGGCGATTTTCCCGGCGTACTGTCCGGCATTACACATGTGCTCTGCGAGGATGGCATCAATATAGGTTACATGGATGTGGATCGAAAAGCGAGGAATGGCGAAGCGATGACCGTTATTGAAGCCGATACGAAAATAACAGCTGCGATGCAGCTCAAAATCCAGCAACTTCCCCATATGATCAAAAGCTCTGTCATTGATCTCACCTTAAGGAGCTGAGCCGGATGAAATATCGGTTTTTGCATGAGCTGGCCGCAGCGGGACAGCAGCAAGCCAAGCCTATATCGCAAATTATGCTTGAGGAAGAAATCGCAGAGTCCGGCCATACCGAGGAGCATATTTTAAGGCAAATGGCAGACTACTACCAAGTTATGAAAGAGGCCGTGCATAAAGGGCTAACTGCTAATACGCAATCCAAGAGCGGTCTTACAGGGGGCGATGCTAAGCGCGTGCAATCCTTCACCGCCAATAACGCTCCCTCCTCTGGGGAACCGGCAAGCAGAGCAATGGCCTATGCCCTCGCCGTTTCCGAGGTCAACGCTTCCATGGGCCGGATTATTGCAACCCCGACCGCAGGCTCATGCGGCATTATTCCTGGCGTATTCGTGAGCGCGCAGGAGCGGTTTGGGTGGAGCGATGAGCATATGGTTAGAGGTTTATTTTGCGCAGGCGCAATTGGCTATGTCATTGCGAATAATTCTTTTATTTCCGGTGCGGAAGGCGGCTGTCAAGCCGAGGTCGGCTCAGCGATCGGCATGGCGGCCGGAGCTATGGTTGAGCTGCGAGGCGGTACGACAGACCAAGCGGTTCACGCGGTTGGGCTTGCCCTTAAAAACTCGCTGGGGCTCATTTGCGATCCCGTTGGCGGTTTAGTAGAAATTCCCTGCATTGTACGCAACGGCTTTGGCGCTGTCACCGCTTTAGCGGCAGCGGATATGGCGATGGCTGGCGTCCGCAGCATCATTCCCTCCGATGAAGTCATTAACGTCATGCTGGAGGTCGGCAGCGCCATGCCGAGCAAGCATAGAGAAACGGCGCAGGGCGGTCTCGCCCAAACGCCGACAGGCCGTAAAATTATGGAAAATTTAAAGAAACGAAAATAATTAGAGAGGCCTATGAAGTGGATTAATTGGATTGATGGGAGCCCGGCGCACCAAGGATAATTCCTTCCGACTCCAGCAGCTTGCGAATCTGCTGGACGAACAAGAGCGCCTTCTCGCCATCGCCGTGGACACATATCGTGTCCGCAGCAAGCGGAACCTTCACGCCCTGCGTCGACCATACAGCTCCTTCTCTTATCATCTGAAGGAGCTGCTTCAGCGCTTCATTCGGCTCCTCTATTAGCGCGCCTTCGTGACTGCGCGGTGTTAGCGAGCCGTCTTGCTGGTAGGTACGATCTGCGAATACCTCGCTCGCGGTGCGCAGCCCCCGCTTTTTCCCCGCATGAATCAATTCGCTGCCAGACAAGCCATACAATATAAGCTCCGGATTCACCCTGTACACCGCCTCAGCAATCGCTTCAGCCAGTTCCACTCGCCTAGCCGCCATATTATATAAGGCGCCATGAGGCTTTACATGATGCATGACGCCGCCTTCGGACATAACGAAGCCATTGAGCGCGCTAATTTGATACACGGTCAGATCATACGCTTCCTCAGGCGAAATCGCCATTTCACGACGTCCGAAGCCGATTAAGTCCGGCAGCCCCGGATGGGCGCCGATGGCAACGCCATTTTCCAGCGCCAGCTTTACTGTCCGTCTCATCGTTCCCGGATCGCCGGCATGAAAGCCGCAAGCTATATTGGCCGATGTAATGAGCGGCAGCAATTCAGCATCCCGGCCCAGCTCATAAACGCCATATTGCTCGCCCAAATCACAATTTAAATCGATAGCCAGCGTCATTTTTCTACCTCTCCTCTCTATAACGTATTTCAATAAACATGGAAAGCCGCTGCATTTGAAGCTCGTGCTTGATATAAAGCTCTTCCGATTTTTGCCTAGTAATCTGCTTGAATCTAATCGTCTCTCCCGGCTTCGCTTGCGCCAGCAGCGGCAAATCTACCGTCGCAACCTGGGCGATCTTCGGATAGCCGCCAATCGTTTGATGGTCCGCCATCAAAATTATCGGGCTGCCGCCAGCAGGCACCTGTATCGTACCTATGGATACCGCCTCAGAAATAGGCTCAAGCGCTCCAACTGTTCCAAGACGCGGCCCTTCCAGCCGATAGCCCATTCGATCCGATTGCGTCGAAATTCGAAAATCGCTCTGCAAAAAATGCTTCCTGCTCCCTTCGGTAAACACATCAAAATGCCGCCCCGGCACAAAACGAATGACCGGATTTTTCCGATAAAAGGGACGCCCCTCTGAGCCAATCGACCAGCTGGTTGCAAAAAACGGCGCGGTATCCTGCCGCTCTTCCGCTTCCTGCTCCCAATAATATAGCGTTTCCGAGGCTCCTTCACCAATCGCCAGCACATCTCCCGCTTTTAAAGCCCGGCCTCCAAAACCGCCTATAGCCGCACGTGTGTACGTGCTTCTGCTGCCCATAACAAGCGGCACATCAATGCCTCCAGCCGCTGCTATATAAGCGCGAGCGCCCGCGACGCAATTTCCGAACGAAAGCTCATTCCCTGCTCTTATGTACACCGGCCGCCACAGCGGAACGGCTGTTCCTTGCACAGCAGGCGACAAATTGCCCCCGCATATCGCAATTAACGCATCCTGCTCAAAAATCAGCTTTGGGCCGATAAGCGTAGCTTCCAGCACCGCTGCTCCCGCATCGTTACCAACGAGCAAATTAGCCGCGCGAAGCGCAAAATCATCCATCGCCCCTCCAGCAATAATGCCCTGCTGCCTATAACCGTGACGCCCCCGATCCTGCACGGTCGTAAGGAGTCCGGCATGTTTGATTCGAATGCCCATTATGCCTGCGCCTCCCATGCGATAAACGCCTCATAGCTAATCGGCTCAAAATAAACCTGATCTCCCGCCCGCAATAAACTCGGCTGCTCATGCGCAGGGCGGAACAGCGCCACTGGCGTTCGCCCGATAATTTGCCAGCCGCCAGGGGAGACAATCGGATAGACCCCGGTCTGCTTGCCGCCGATGCCTACGCTGCCTGGCTCAATCCGCAGGCGGGGCGTGCTCCGCCGAGGCGTAGCAATTTGCTCAGGCAAGCCTCCCAAATATGGAAAACCGGGGGCAAAGCCGACCATATGGACGAGATAAGGCTGCGCTGCATGCATGGCGATGACCTCGCTTTCCGAAAGTCCGCTATGCTCCGCAACCGCTGCAAGATCCGGCCCCAGCTCTCCGCCATAGCAGACGGGAAGGGTCATGATTCGCGGAGCAGCAGCCTGCTCGTCCTCCAGCTTGCTGGCCATGTCCAAGAGCAGCTGGCAAACCCATTCATATGGGGAAGCAGCCGTTTCCGCCTGCGGATTCCAGTTGTTTTCGGCTAGCGGCGCTAGCAGCTTCATTGGATCATAAAAAATCGTCAGCGTTACATACGCTGGTACAAGCTCAATAAAACCGGGAAAAGGCTCGCGCCGCAAATAAGAGCTGAGTGCTTGCACGCGCTCGTGCGTCTTGCGGTCAATCGCGCTGCCGAGCTCGACAATAATTGCCGTATCTCCAAGAGGCGAAAGCTTGACTTCAAAGACTGGATTGACTGGAGCAATAGACATGCCCTCACCTCTTTTTTTCAAAAATAATATTTAAACTCTTATTTCTTATATCGGTCGCTAGTCGGCATAATCATATGGCAGCCTAGTAGATATTTGCTTCGCCGCTTTCCTCATTATCTCTCCAAAACCCATCAGGTGCTTCTGCTATACATTCGGCAAAACACAACGCTCCTCCTTCCTTCACCCCGCAGCCAAAAATCAGGGATCAGCATGCTGAGGCAACAAAAAAACTGCAAATCGCCCTATGGCGATTTACAGTTTCGTTAACCTTTTATGTTTCGTGCTTAGGTCGTCCTATAGACCCTCCGCCAGCTCGCATGCTTATTTGCCTGCGGTCCAGTTGAAAGGCGATGACACTTAAAACAATCAAGCCCGCGGAAAAGGCTGCCAGCAGCCATACAGACTGGTTCACCTGCAAATGATCAAGCCCCCAGCCCATCGTAAGCGGAAGCACGGCGCCGCCGACACCGCCTGCTGCAATCATAAAGCTAGGGGTAGATTCCTCTGCCCCTGGAAGCAGCTTGCTCGAAAAGACGAGCGCGATAGAGAACACGCCGGACATGGCGAGTCCCAGCAGCAAAATGACCGCGAACGCCGACCATATCTGGTTCATAAACGGAAATAAGATGAACAGCAGCACCGTCGCCCCGCAGCTCGCCATAATATACACCCGGTATTTGATTTTCTCGGCAATGACGCCAGCGAACAAACGACCGAATGCCATCGCAATCCAGAAGCAGGTTACACTCAGCGTTGCTCCTGCCTCCTTCATGCCCAGCTTCTCAATGAGAATGGCTGGCATAAAGTTTGCAAGGCTCATCTCCGTCCCTACATAGAGGAAGAAAAACACAATAAATAAGGAAAAAATAACCCATTCCTTGCCTTGATAAAGCGGCTTGCCTGCGCGCTTCGCCTGCTTCCGTTCCGCTGCGGCGGCTGCGACTGACTTCTTCAGCACCGCATCCAGCTCGCCGAAGGAGCCTTTTGCCCATAAGAACAAAGTCAATATTGCAAAAAAAGAAACGACCAAAAATGACAGCTTCCAATAATTGGCCCAAATCAGTCCGCTCGCTATAAGTGGCATGACCATGGCGCCAACGCCGAAAAATACCTCAAGCCGGCTCATCGCGACGGCCGTTTGATTTTTGACTGCTGCGATTATAATCGTTCCGATTACCGCTTCAATCATGCCAAACCCAAAACCGGCTACGATGGCAATCGCATACAGCCAGCCCCAAGGCGGCAGCAGCATAAACATAAATTCAGCGGCAAACAGCATGCCAAATGCCAGCAGCAGTCCGCCTCTTTTGCCCAAATGCCGATTCAGCCATGGCGAGAGCAGCACCCCGACTAGAAATCCGCCGAACTGTGTGAAAATGAGTGTGCCGCCCTCGCTGTAGGCTTTGCCATAATGCTCGAGCGCAACGGGCAATACAGAGCCCAGCACAACATGGGCAAGCCCGATAATGAAATAAGACAAACAGCCTAGCCAAATCAATCGTTTCATCATATACTCCTTCTGGAAAATAAGATTACCAGAAACAATTGTATGATAAATGGGAGCTAAGAGCTAGCAGATTCAGTAAATTACTTTCGCGCAGATTTTCGTTGCAGCACGTTTAAGGTCTTCACTAGTTTCAAACACTCTCGCTGCCTCCCCAGCACAGCATGATCATCTGATCGAACGATATCGCTGCGCAACCCGTTAATTGGATAACGCCAGTAAGCTATGAATGCGCGCTCCGCTATGATTGCCATCCAATTGCAGAGCGGCGCCAAACTGCTCCACCGCCTGTTTGCGCTCCCCAAGCCCAAGAAGGCCTAATCCCATCATATAACGGCAATGAATTTCGTTGCGTTTGCTCAGATCATCCTCGAAAACGAGGAAATCCGGCAGCGAAACGGCAAAATAATCAAATTCGACCCGGTCGAAAATATGCTTTTCCGCATAATCGAGCAGCTTATGGAAGCGCTTTTTTGCCTCCGGCTCATTGCCCAGCTTTAACCACGACAACCCTTGATAAAAAATCATATCTGGCGGCTGATCATTGTAATACAGCGCGCTAGCGGGCTCCTCCAGCCCTTGGGAAGCCTGCTTAAAGCAATCTACCGCTTTAAGCGGATCATTCAGCGCTTCATACGCACAGCCTAAATAATAATAAATATTGTTTTCCTGTGCGCCATGCAGCTTGCCTTCGCCATAATGCTCCGGATAGACGAGCGCCATGTTCAGCAATTGTATCGCATGGGACGCATTCCCCTGCTGGAGTGCCTGTTTAGCGAGTTCAACATGCGTGAATACATGCTGCCCCGTCACTTTGCCTTCCCCGCCCTCCCAAGGATGGAACTGGCGTGAAGCGAGCGCAACTACTGCTTGACCATGCTGCCCTGTCGCATTGAGCAGCGTGACATATTCGATGTACAGGTCGTCGCGGAGCTCGACAAGCGTCCGCTGCTGTTCCAGCTTGGCGAGCCGCTGCTGAGCAGGATGCCCTAGCTTTTTATACAGCTGATCCAGCTCATAGCAGACTCGCGCGTCGGCCTGATCGAGTGCGAAAGCCAGCTCGAGTGCTTCAAGCGCAGCCGCCTCGTCGCCGCGTTTATTGTAGTAAGCGAGTGCTAAGTTGCGATGGACGGTAGCAAAATTCGGTTCTGCTGCGCGCGAGGCTTCCCAATGGGCAATCGCGTCGTTATGCCGTTTCTTGTCATACAATAAATTGCCCAAATAATAATGCGCCTTCGCATCGTGCGGATTGGCCGCAATCGCTTGCTCCAGCACGATCAGCTCAAACAAGCTGTTCGGGAAGCAATATTGGGGAGCAGCAGCTTCCGCTGCTTGGCGCGAAGCAGCAGCTGCTTCCGTGTGGCCTGACTGCTCATACGCATAAGCAAGCGTATAATGAAGCATCGGATAGACCGCTGCCGTGCCATCTGCCGCCGCCCCCTCTAATGAAGACACGATGCACGCAAGCACCGCAATCGCTTCCTCATGCAGCCCGCTGCCGATATAGTCGGCAGCTAAGTTCAAATAATTGTGCGCATCGCCGCGCATAAGCCGCTGCAGCTCGGCGCGCGCCTGATCCGCCAGCTGCTGCTGCCCCCCAGCAGCTAGCGCCAAGCTGCGCTCGTGGGCCGATCCGAAATCGGCCACATCGAGCCCGAGCGTCTCCGCCGCGAAGGCTATCGCCTCATCGCAGCGTCCCAGCTTGCGCAGCAGCGCCGCCTTCAAATGGCGCGCTTTATAATTGCGAGCGTTCCGCACGATGGAACGCTCCACCAATTCCAGCGCATCCGCAAGCGCGCCTTCCGCGCAAGCGATCTGCGCCAGCGAGAAGTAGCCGGCATCCTGCCAAGCCGCTGACCAAGTTGCCTTGTAGAAAGCAGCGAACGCTTCTTCTCGCTTCCCCTGATGCTTCAAGGCAACACCAAGCTGATAAAGCGCCTCGCTATCATACGGATTCGGGTTACGCGACGTCAGCGACTTAATGGCGGTGCGGAAATACCCTTCCGCCTGCTGAAATTTCCCTTGCCGCAGCAGCAGCGTGCCATAGGCGACATTAATCCGGCTATCGCTAGCATCGCGCTTTAGCCCTTCCAGATAATACGCCTCCGGCTCAAAGGTCGCGTGGCGATATTGCTCCAAATGAAGCCCCGCCAAATACAGCTGCTCATTGGTTTTGAGCGCAGCAGGCGCTTCAAGCGGCTTAGCCGCATCGGGTATTTGCTCAAGCGAAGGCTTGGCAGGCTTGTAAGAAATGAGCAGCTTCCCTGCCGAATCACGGACCGACAGCAGCAAATCAGAAGCCTGATCCGCTTCATCCCATGTGACGATCGACTTGAATATGTCGTTCGGTGACAGCCTCACCTTCTCCTGAATATAGCGGCGTCCCCGTCCACGCAGCTCGATCTGGGCATCCTCGAACACGGCTGTTGCATAAACGTAAACGACAGCTTCCCGCGCCTCTTCATCGACCTCCAAATTAACAGCGGCATCAATGGACGCATTTTTGACGACCCCAATATTTTTGTAAGGCATAAAATATTGCTTGAACGACTTTTCCTCATACGGCTGAAGCCAGGTGAAATCCGGCTGATTGTCCGTATACACGCCCGTCATCAGCTCAATATAAGGCCCGTCCTCATCGGTCAGATTGCGATCCCAGGCGATGCCGAACTCGCCATTTCCCCATGTCCACTGCTTTTTGCCGGGGGAAATATGATGGTTCGCCACATGCAGCAGCCCCGCCTGTACCCCATGATCATAGCCTCCGACAAAATTATAGTCGGATTTGTAAGCCATATAAGAAGTTGGCACAGGAATGTTGCGATAGCGGGAAATATCAACGCCGGCGGAATAATCCATTTTATAATACGTGCCGGTCGCTATTGGAAACCGGCTTACGTCCCGCTTGCCATGGTCGAACACCGCTGTGACGTCAGGAGGAAATACCGACTGCGTATGCTCATTAACCGCTACGGCCGGATTGGCCCACCATAAAAAAGTTTGCGGCTGAGGCGTACGGTTGTAAAGCTGGGCGGAAATTTCCAAATACGCCTTGCCGGGATACAGCGTAAAGCCAGCCGTTACCTTCGTTCCATACATGCGGTCAATTTCGCTGACCCACACTGTAGCGCTGCCGTCTTTATTTTCAGCCACACGATATTCTACAGGCCCATAGGTGTTTGGACGATGATGCTGCGGCCAGTTGAATTCAATGCCACCAGAAATCCACGGACCCGCGAGCCCAACCAGCGCAGGCTTGATTACCTTGTTGTAATAAACGAAATCATAGTCATTTGTCTTATCCAGCGCCCGATAAATGCGGCCGCCCAGCTCTGGCATCATTTCGATACGCACATATTCATTTTCGAGAATGACGAGCATGTAGGGCTGAAGCTTCTTTTCATCTTCGATTTTATCAATTACGGGATGCGGGTACACCCGACCCGAGCTGCCCTGATATACTCTTTTTTCTAAAAACATCGGATTTCGCTCTGGTTTGCCTACGCCATATGTCGGTATGGAAACCGTCTCTTCCCAAATCTTCACCTGCTGCTCCAACGTGATTCCTCCCTAGCTTTAATGCTTTAACTTTAGCGCCTGGGAGCAGGAGATCCAATTCACGATACACTTGTTCTAATGGACTATATTCTGATTTCATTAGACACCGATTGAGCTGGCTTTCGCGCCAGCTCTTCACCTCCATCTAGGCTGCTGCATACACTGCTGGAAAAACTAAGATTTCTGAAAGGCAGGCCGATCATGAGTACAGAATATGTAGACCTCACATCACCCGCATTAAATTTGTTTTACGATGTCAATTGCGCCCCCTTGTTCCATAAGGACTCCTGCAATTACTTAAACCAATTAACCGCACATGAATTGCCTGTGCTAAGAAGCACGTCGTTTTTCGATGCGCATATGACTAAAAATCATATTGTTGAGCCGCATTGGCATCCCAATACGACGGAGCTTGTATTCGTCACGCATGGTGAAATTGTCGTTTCGATTTTGAATCCTTTCACAAAGCAGCTGCTTACTTACCGGGTGTGCGATCACCAAGCCGTATACATTCCAATGGGCTGGTGGCACTGGATTATTGCGTGCAGCGAGTATACGCATTTTATTACGATTTTTGATGACCGCTGTCCACAAACGGTATTTGGCTCTGACGTGCTGCGCATTACGCCGAAGGAAGTATTCCAGCTCGCCTATTGCGTTAATGCCGGGCAGCTTGCCCATGTGCTGTCGCCGATTCAAAATACGACCATTATCGGACCGGCCTGCGTCAATGCCCAAGCTGGCGCGAGCGAATACGGAGGCTATGGCCACGGATCGGCCCAAGGCGTACAATGGCGAATTGGCAACCCGCCACCGCAAGCTTTGGATGAAGAGGACGAACAGGAGCAGGAGCTGCAAAGGTAACGGCGGCTTCCTGTTCCGCATACCTAGCAAAACACAAAAAAGACACGCAAGCTTCACCTTATTAGGTGCAAGCATGCGTGCCTTTTGTATTGTCACAAAACCCCAAAACAATTAAAGCTTGTAATTAGGAAGGATTTTTGTATAATTCGAGGGATAAGCAGCCCTTATATCCAATCTTTTTTTCAAAATCTTATTTTCAAAATCTTTTTCAAAATCATTCATTGTGAAATGGAGTTCATTACATGTTAATTGCAACAGAGCGGTTGCGGATTCGCCCTTTTAAATCCGACGATTGGAAAGCTGTGTGGGCCTACACCTGCGATCCTGCTGTTATGGCATACATACCCGGAGGCGTGCAAACAGAAGAAGGCGCTAAACAGTTCGTTCTAGATAATATCGGAGACCAGAGGCAAAATTACGCTGTACTGCTGAAAAACGGCGGTCCGCTCATTGGGCATCTTGTGTTCCATAACTATTTTGGGAATCACACCTATGAAATTGGCTGGGTATTCAGCCCGCATTATCGCAATCAAGGCTATGCCTCGGAAGCCGCACGCTCCATGCTGAAATATGGGTTTGAGGAGCTGAAGCTGCACCGAATAATTGCCACCTGCCAACCCGAGAACATTCCCTCCTATCGCGTGATGGAGAAAATAGGCATGCGCAGGGAAGGCTTTTTCAAAAAATGCATTTCTAATGGCGCCCATGCTTGGTGGGATGAATATTACTACGCCATTTTGCAAGAAGAATGGCTCACCCTTACTTGCTAATCAGCAGCGACAGCAGCCCAGCCGCAATAAGCGGACCGACTGGAACGCCTTTAAAAAAAGCAACGCCAATGATCGTCCCGATAATAAGCCCGGTCACGATCGTCGGCTGGCTGGACATGAGATGAAAGCCGCGCCCGCCCAAATATGCAACCAGCACGCCGACGATGATGGCCGCTATTGATTTCCAATGGAGAAACGATTCATAGACCGATTTCATACTGATCGTCCCGCTTGCCAGCGGCGCGAGTATGCCGATCGTCAATATGATGATGCCCAAAGTCAGGCCATGCTTCTCGATCCACGGAAAAGCCTGGTGCACATTTGTTACCCGGAGAAGCAGCAGAAATACGGCAGCGATGGTGATGGAGTTGTTTTTGCTCAATATGCCCAGCAGTGCGAAAAAAAGCAGCAGGACAGACGGCGTGTCGATTTGCGGCATTTGCTGAATCCCCTTTCTCTTAATAAGCAGTAGTTTGTCATTCTCCAGGGTCCATTACTCCTTGCAAGGATTAGCGTCGTCGATTGCGGCGTTTGTTCCATTCCAACAGCTCCATACAGCCGATAAACAATGCGAATAAAATGAACAATGGAATCGTCTTGCCGAACTCCATTAATTTGAACAGAGGGGCGACAATAGCAGTCGTCCCCACAATAACTAGTCCCAGCACCGAAAGGCGCCATCCCGTAAACATAAACGAATTTCCTCCCAATCCTTTAGCAAAATGACCAAAGAGCCTGCCGCTGGCAAGCTCTCTCGTCCTGTACGGCTATGCAGCTAGCCTTGAATAATCGCAACGGCAAGAATGGCCCAGCCGATCAAAAAACAAAGTCCGCCCAGCGGAGTAATCGCACCCAGCTTCTTCACACCGCTGAGGCTAAGGGCGTAAAGGCTGCCGCTGAACAAAATAATGCCAGCAAAGAGAAACCAGCCTGCGGTTACGACGAGCCCGCTCGTCAATACCCCGCCCGCTAAAATGCCGGCAAGCAGCAAGCCAAGCGCGTGGGCAATCTGGTATTGCACCCCCGTCTGAAAAATAGCCAGCATGTCGGCAGAAAGCCTCTTCTTCAATGCATGCGCGCCGAATGCGCCGAGCATTACCGATAAAAACATATTGATGCTGCCAAGCAGCAATAAAGTCGTCATTTTATCCTCCCGCATCTTCCTATTATTCGCTATAGCTTTGACCATTGTATCATTATTACTAGTCACAACCTAGATTAAATATTATGCGCAGGCGACTGGCATGGCCACGTATAAGCGAGCAGCTCAAAGCCTCGCTTCGCCAAAATCGGACGGCTCATTGGACTTGCATCCACCGTCATCAAACGAAAGCCCGCCTGCCAGGCAGCCTGTGCCCGAACAGCCAACAGCGCTGAATAATGCCCTTTGCCGCGGTATTCCGCAAGCGTAGATCCGCCCCAAATGCTTGCGAAGGACGTTCCCTCGTGCAAATACATCCAGGCGGCGCTGACCATTTGGTCTCCATCATAAGCTGCGTAGATGTGCAGTCCGATTTGCTTATCCTGCAAATCCTGCTTCAATCGCTCGCCATGCTCGGCATGCGGTACGCCCCACACCGCTTCTTCCAGCGCGACCAATGCTTCAATGCCCGCCGCATCCGTGACAGGGCGAATCGAAGGCGGAATTTCATACTGAAGCAGTTCATGTCCATCGGCAAGCTGAATGACCATCATGGCTTCTTCTTCGCCGATGTCGAAGCCGTGCGCCAGCAACCGTTCTTTGAGATTGCGAGGCTTGTCATCGCTATACACCTTCCACTCAAACGATTGCCCCAGCTCGCGGAAATACGCCAATTGCTCTGCAATGGCTTCATCCACGTTATTTTCGTTCAAATCCGTATACAGGACGAAGCCGCCCTCGCTCTCATTTTCGAGCGCGATTTGCCGAATGACTCGGCCTTCCTGCTCGCGACGATAGCCCGGAAACGTAATATCGATTCGCTGCTCCTTCGTGAATAAAGCTGTCAGCTGTTCTTGGTTCATGGTCCGCTCCTTCTTCTTGCCTTGTCTTCAAGCCATCATTGTTCAAAATCAATGACTTCATGCTTTATGTATATTGTTTTACGTTGTTTTCCTTCTTGGCCCAGCCGAATGTTGAATGAATCTGTTTTGGCAAGCGCCGCATATTGCGGCTCGCTAATGGCCCTTGGAATGGCGCTGCGGATAAGCCCGACCGCAAACTGATGAAATAAAACCAGCTCTCCCCGCATCATATCCTCAATATCGCCGCCCAATATTTTTCCCCCATAAGCTTTGCGCTGCTCGTTCAAATTCGTCATCAGCTCCGGAACGAACTGATACAGCCAGGCGGTATTATAGTTCTCGAAATAAGGCTCCGAATCGTCGTATCCTTGCTCGCCATAGGCCTCTACCCGATAGGCAAATAATTCATCCGCGTTGGAAGATGCCTGCAAGCTATATTCTATGATGCTAATGGCTCCAATCAGCCGCTCCTGCTGCCTGGCATAAAGCCGATGGCATAACTGGCGAAAAGAAGACAAAAAAAGCTCAATCAGCTGTTCTTGATGAATGTGGTAATAACGATTTTCCTGAAACACCGTTTGCTCAAGAGCAGGTATAAAACAGTTTTTATAAAAATGACGGAGCATCAGCGCTTTCCGGGTATCCTTCCGCTCTCGCCGCCTGCACGACTCTTCTCGTCCAAACCCTGTTAGCCTGATCCACTGGAAAGCTGCCCCCTCGGCATCTTTGCTGCTGTGGCCTGTACCGCTCAAAGCATTCCCTCCTCCAAACTTTATCCCATGTGCGCATGTATATCGCTTTTATATATGTACACGGCGCAGCCCGTCTTAAATGACATCGTATTGATCTTTTAATTATATCGGTGGGAAATGTTGGATTGTTAAGAGGATATTTCAACAGATGCCAAGAAACCTTGTGTGGCGCAAAAATATAGCAGCTGCCAAAACGGTTAATTTTTCTCGATTGAAGCTTGCAAATGATGATTAATCCGCAGCAGCAGCGAAATCATCAGCTCGTACTCCTCTGAGGAAATAACCTTCTTCACTTCGTCGTTTACCGATTCATTAATAGCAGTTGTTTCATTAATAAGCTGCCGTCCCCTGTCCGTAATATAAACAACAAAGCTGCGGCGATCCTGAACGCCAGGCCGCTTATGAATCAGCTGCTCCTTCTCCAGATGGTCGATGATCCGGGTAACGGTTGGATTTTCCTTGCTTGTCCGCAAAGCAATTTCCTTCTGAATCAAGCCATCCGACTTGCTGATTTGAATAAGCACCGACCACTGCTCTGGCGTAATCGCATACTCTCTCAACCGTTGCTGAAATAAATTAGTCAGCTTGCGATAGGTCATTCCCATTGTAAAGCCTATCGATTGCTCAAGTCCCTGATAGGGCATAATCCTGTCCTCCCACTCTAAAATAACTCCAGCTGCTCAACCGCTGGCGGCTCTGGCTCATTTCGAACAAAATAAGGCCCTTCCCCATCGGGGCAGTTCAGTCCAAGCAGGTCCATCAGTTCTTTGGCATTATCAGCCGCGTCCCCGCCGGAGTTATTGTTAAAAATAATGCAAATATGCTTGCTCTGCTGCTGCAGCTCCTTGATGTTGTCTGCCCATTCTCGCAGCTCTGCGCTGTTATAGCGATACAAATAACGAACCTCTCGCCAATTGGGCGCTCCGCTCTGATTCCAGCCAGCTACATTTCGGCCATGCAGCCTAACCAGCGTCAGCTCCTGATCGGTCGCTTGCAGCACGGTCGGCACCGAGCCAACACCCGCCTGCGGCTCATCGCACACGCTGTGGATCCAGCCCTCGCGCTCCATGAACGCCAGCGTCTTCGCCCGAAACTCAGGCATAAACCAGCTCTGATGGCGGAACTCCAAAGCACAGCGAATGCTGCCCATTCTGAGCTTCGTCTCGCGTAGCAGCCGGACATTGTCCTGCGTGCAATCAAACCACGGCGGATATTGAAAAAGCACAGCAGTCAACCGCCCAGCCTCCATAACCGGCTCAATGGATTCGCGAAAAGCGGCGAACATCTGGCCCGTGTCTTTTAAAGCCGCCGCCGCAGCTGCTTCACCGCGCTGATGCCCTGTCATGCCCTGATACGCTTTTATCATAAAATGGAGCGAGTCCGGCGTTTCCGCTACCCATTTAGCGAACCGTTCCCGAGATTGAATCGCATAGAAGGAGCTGTCTACTTCGACGACGGGAAAATATTTGGCATATTGGCCCAGCCTGTCCTTCGCCTTTGAACCGGGAATATAAAGCGAATCATGGTCTCCCCAGCCTGTAAGTCCGATTTGAACAGCCATTATTCGGCTCCTTTCTTATGTCCTTGGCAGGTTGTATGTCTGTTATTGATGTCCTATTTATGATAAAGCAACTGTAGTTGCTTTGACAACTTTTACGCACACCCTGCCCTTATCCGTTAAAAGCATTCAAAAAAACAGAAAAAGCCTGATTACTCAGGCTCCCTCCTCGTTATGGCGCTATCGCTTTGTGTATACTTGCTTGTTCCGCTTGGCGTATTATGCTACAGACTGAAAAATCGACCAAAGGTTTCAATGCTTGGTTAAAAAAACGTTAGGTGGCCATTGTGCGCTGTGAACGCCCTTTGAAGCGTTTCAGCTCCGGCAGCAAAATGCCCGCCAGGACGACGGCGACGCCCAGCCATTGCAGCATGCTCACATGCTCATTCAATATAATTGCCGACATCGTGACAGCTACAGGTAGCTCGGCTGCGCCTAATACGCCAGCCATGCCTTCACCAATATGCGGCACTCCGATTGCGAACAGGACAGGCGGGATAAACGCACCGAACAGCCCTAACAGGAAACCGAATACGAGCAGTTGTCCCCATATCAAACCATTAAACAGAAACATTGGCGGGAATAAAATAAACACGAGCAGCAATCCGCCAGTAATCATCCACGCACTGCGATAAGCCGGGTGCACGGCTGGCACCGCTTTGCCGCTGAACAAAATAAACAAGGAATAGCTCACGGCGGACAATAAGCCGAAAATAATGCCGATCCAGTTGAACTGGGCTGCGCCATCCTCCATAATGCCGGCAGCGAGCAGCGTGCCTCCGAATAATACAATCAATGCCAGCATCATAATGCCTTTAGGACGTTGGCGCTTGCTGAAAGCTTGAATCAATACGCTGATCCATGTGAATTGAAATAATAATATGATTGCCAGCGAGGCTGGAATATAGCGAAGCGAATGATAATACAACAAGCCCGTTATCGCTGTGGGCATGCCTGAAAGCATCAGCAGCACTCTGCTTTTCCACGTTAGCTTAGAGGCAAGCGTTTTGGCAGCCTCTGCCGCTCGAGTAATTGAAGAACCTGTGTTTGGGGCTGTACGGGCTTTGCGCTGCTCCCGCCATTTTGTATAAAAAGCCAGCATCCAGGCCAAAATAAATCCCGTCAGCAGCTGCGTTCCAACTACTTCTCCTAATTGGTAGCCTTGACCATATGCCAGGACTACGATTGTCGATAACACACCATAACTAATCGCACCGAATAAAACCGATAATAAATACTTCATTTGTGCCTTTAAACCTCCTTGATTGTCTCTCTAAACGTGCCCAGACAACACAAAAAATCCTAACCACATAGCAACGACCAATACAGCTTGATCCTTGTTATCGTAGTTAGGAAGTAAAGGCTTCCTGTAGATACCCCCGACCTGTTCTTATATCCAGCTGCAGCTGGATACGGCTTACGAGGTTATACGAAAAAATATATGGTTTAATGCCCTGCTGTCATCTGATGTTAGATCGTAATTCATTTAACATGTTACATGACAAGTAAGGTCGTGTCAATTGTTTTTCATTGAAATATTTTGGGAGACCGCTTCCGGCTTGCTCCAGCCCCGCTTTTTATTTTTTGCAGCCGCCGTCAGGCTAATGATCAAATATACGAGCAAAAAAATAATCATGACGCCAGCAGCGCAGCGATACATCGTTTCATAACTCGTTGCTGAGGCAATAGCGCCTAACAAAATTGCACCTGTGGCTACGCCAAGATCGGTTGCGTTGTAGAACATGCTGTTCACGGCACCATGCTGCTCCGGGCTGGAGCTGCGCAGCATCCAAGCTTGGATTGTGGGCTGGACAGCGCCGAATCCAAGACCATACAGCAGGGCCGATACGATCAGCAGCGAAATGGAAGTTGTAAACGACAGCACCGTCAAGCTTGCAATGACACATAACGCTCCAGGAATCAGCACCGCGGCATGCCCTTTGCTATCAAACAATTTTCCGGAAATCGGACGAACAATAATAATCGTCACCGCATTAAACAAGAAAAACAAACCGATTTGATTGATCGCCAGCTTCTCCCCGTACAAGGCGATAAAGCTTAATATTCCGCTGTATGTAATCGACAGCAGTATATTTAATAGCGCTGGAAATACAAGCTGGAAATTAAAAGGCGGCTTGCTCGCGGAAGCCAGTTTCCGCTCTTCCTGGTTAAGGCGCGGAGGCTCTGGCGGAAGCGGACGAAACACTAAAAGAATCGGGATAATGAGCAATATAGCTGCCGTACCCGTTATGCTTAACGCCTCGAATCCGAATTGCTTCAAAATATTAAGTCCTATCATTGGACCAATGGACATCGCAATGCTCGTGGATAAGCCAAAATAGCCAATTCCTTCGCCAATTCGCCCAGCGGGAATAATTTGCGATACGAGCGTAGGTATAATTGTACTCGCTATGCCAAAGCCAATGCCATAGAAGACACGCATGATGAGCAAGGAGCCTACAGAATCGGCCGCGATATATAGGGCGGTAAATAGGGCCGCAAGCACAATGCCTGTGTACAAAATGGCCGATCGCGGCATTCTTTTCATCACAAATGCCGTCATAAAGCGCGTCAAAATCGCAGAAACAGCAAACACGCTCGTCACGAGGCTAACCGATACATCGCTTGCCATAAAGGTGCTTTTCGTATAAGCCGTAAGCGGAGATAGCAGAAGCTGCAAATTAAAGAAAACTAAAAAAGAGCAAACGGTAAGCGTAATAAATGCAGTAGTCCATAAGCGCGGGCGTTGTTCCTGAGACAGCATGCCGTTCCCCCTCATTGATGCAAAAGCAATATAGTTGACTTAAGCAATTATATTTCAGACAACTATTACTGTCAATGGAAGAAACATGGCATAGGATGGCCTTAGTTTTCTTAGTTTGCTTGGTTCGCCCGTCTACTTCTAACGTTGTCCGCCTGCCAGCAGCTCGCTAATTCCGTCCAGCTGCCACTCCAGAGCTATTATGCCGTCCAGTGTCCAGCTTTCCTTGAAGATATACACCCTGCCGCTTTGAACAGCCGTTAATTGTCTCCACTCTGGATGCGCCAAAAGCTTTTCGAACGTCTCCCGCGCGCCTTGCATTTGTCCACATACGATAAAAATACGGTCAGCATCGTATTCCAGAAACGACTCCAGCGGCACAAATAGCCGCGCTTCGCACTCTGCCATTAGCTGCTTCAGCTTCAGCGGCGTTTTAAAACCGAGCACCTCGTAAATGACAGGCATCTCCTGCGGCCGATACAAATAAAGCTGTTCACCAACGACATGAAAAAAAATAGCGGTCTCCTCACGTCCAATGGTCGGCAGCCATTGCTCCCTTATTTGTCTCGCCTTCGCTGCGTAGCGATCGAGCCAGAGCTTCTCCTCCTGCCGCTTGCCAAGCAAAACCGCAACCTCATTCAGGTGCTGGAACATGCTGCCTTTGGACTCCAGATGAACAGCCGGAGCAATATGCGACAGCTCTGCAAGCAGTTCTTGCGGTGTGTAGGCATTCACAACGATAAGATCCGGCTTTAGCACAGCCGCCCTCTCCACTCCTGAAAGACTGCCATCTATGCTCGCCATTCCGCTTATCTGCTCCTGATCCAGCCAGTTGATCAGATGATGATCGACAGCAAGCGGCTGGGAGCCGAGCGCCATCATATCGCCAAAGTTCGAGAGTGCAATGATGCGCAAATTCGACTTTTTGCTGCGCATATATTGCCTAGGCGACATGCCGGTGCTTTTTTTGAAACGGCGGTTAAAATAATACTCATCCTCATAGCCTACTGTGCGGGCAATTTCGCTTAAGCGCTGCTGCGATACAATCAGCAGTTCTTTAGCCCGCTTCATTCGAAGCTCCGTTACAAATTCATTCGGATTAAAGCCGGTTATGCGCCTAAACAGCTGCCTGTACTGCCAGCTCCCAATATTCGCCTGCTTTGCAAGCTGCTCAATCGTTATATTTTGCGAATAAGCGCGCTCTAGATATGCAATGGTCTCCTGTACTGCTCGAAGTGAATGCTTCGTCACAGGGAAAATATCTGTTCTCGACATAAACAAACCTGCCTTTATAAAATGTGAAAATGATTATCAATGATTTTCTATTCATTTTATATGAAAGCCGGGCTTCTGTCGCTGTCATTCAGTGGCAAAAGCTCGTCTTCTGGAGGCAACAAAAAAAGCCCGCCAACGGTAGCGTTGACAAGCTCTCTATAAAGTTTATACGATAACGTTTCTAAAACGCTATCTTTGCATCCTGATGTTATTTCACAAGCTGGGCTGCTATTTCATCCAGTTGGGCTTCAAGGGAAGTCGCATCGCCAAGGCCCCACTTATTGCTGACCGTATAAACATGTCCTTCTTTCGCCGCATCAAACGATTGCCAAATTTCACTGTTAACTACGTCGTTGTACATCTCCTTAGTCGCTTCCGAAGTATCATCCATCTCAATAAAAATATAATCGGCGGCAAACGACGGCAGCGCCTCCAGCGTCAGCGATTCATAGCCGAAATTTTCATTTTCGTCCATAAGCGGCTGCATGTTTTCCGGCCATGCCAAGCCAAGCTGCTTGTAAAGTGTATATCCGCCGTTGCGAATGCCTGACACCCCCATATCTTTGCCCGAAACGATAAGCAGCAGCGCTGTATCGCCTTCCTTCACAGCTGCTCCAAGCTTCGACTTGGCGTCCTGCACCTTGGCGTCGTATCGTTCCTTCCACGCCTGCGCTTCCGCTTCCTTGCCAAGCAGCTCCGCCAGCTTGTTCATATGCTCAAACGGATCTGGCGTCCAAAAAGCATACGAAATCGCAGGCGCGATTTTAGACAGCTGCTCCACTTCCTTCTTGTCGTCAGTATCATCGGTAACAATCAATTCGGGCGCTAATGCCGTCAATTTCTCCAAGTTAACCGGACGGTCGCCGATGCTCTCCGTTCCGCTCAGCAGCTCGCCGAAGGTATTCAGATTATATTCTGTCGTATAAGCCGGCTTGACGCCCAGCGCCAGCAAATCCCCAACAAAGGCTATAGCAGCCACATGGTCAAGGTTTTCCGGCAGGACGGCTTCCTTCCCCATCGCATCGGTAAACGTTTTGGCGGCTGTAGTCACCGCTGGCGATGCTTCCATTTGCTGCCGAGATGGACTCTCCATTTGCTCCACCTTGCTGTTATTTGCCCCGCTGCATCCGATAACGGAGGCTGTCAGCATAACAATGAGCGCCCCCGCACCTGCTGCATTCTTAAAATAAAACATAATGACCCTCCCAAAATTGTGATAACCGTTCTCAATTTGAACGCTAAATCTTATCATACATGAACTTTGGCACAAAAAAATGGACAGAAGTGTGATTTCCGCAGTTATCTGCCGGTCGCACGACTGTCCACTTAAAACGGCTTGTGTTACACACTGGCTACATTCAGACGGCTTGCCCGTCTTGCACCGCAACAAACGTATAATAGGATGGAATGGAAGCTATTTTTTCCATACGGGCGCTTAACGCTTCTTTATGGGTTGGGTAACCAAGATCGGCCATAAGCTCGACTACCGCTTCCACATCCTGATGGTCATATGGACGGATGTGCATTTATGAATATCCCCCTTAGCTATCCAAGTAAAAGGTTAGGCTGCGTTTTGGATAAAAGCATGCTCCAGCGCCCTGTTCCGCGCTTCCGCCGGAATCGTCTCACGCCGTGATGGAAGGCGGCCCAGCTCATGCTGCGCCATATGGACGGCCAGCTCTGGATCATTTTCGCTAAGCTGCATTAACGCCGCAACTGCTTTCATGTCGCCGGACAAATAAGTGGCGGCCAGCGACCTTACATAGGTTTTCATATGTTCCTCCTGCGGCTGGGGCAGCCCGTCTTGAAGCAGCTGCTGGCGCACAGCTCTAAGCGCTTGTCTGGCACGGTGAAGCGCCGCTTTTACTGCCCCATCTGTCATGCCCAATAGCTCCGCAGCTTCAAGGCTTGAGCAGCCGTAAACATCCCGCAGCATAAAAACAGCCCTTTGCGCAGCTGTCATATGCTTCACCAGCACATGAAAAACAATTTCAAGCTCGCTGGCTTCTTGATTATTAACTGCGGTTCCCTGCTGATGCAAATGCAGCATTTCTCCGCTTATTTTTTTCCAGACCGCTTTTCTGCGGCTTTGATCGATCCAGCTATTTTTGGCAATGCGCCTCAGCAGCGCTTCGGGATTTTGATGGCTGGCCGCATCCGCCGAGAGGCTCGCTTTCAGCCACGATTCCTGCACCAAATCATCGGCGTCCCAGCTCGAGCCTGTCAGCGAGATGCTGTAGTTGCGCAGCGATGCCAGCTGCTGGCCCGCGTATTTGTTCGGTAAAGCGGCTTTATTTTTCACACGCATGGGACAACGCTCCTCTTAACCAGATTCCGGGCGAAGACGCGGCAGAACCGTTTATTTTTAAATATAGGAAAGGATATGATTTTCTCATCCTACCTCTATATTTCTCGGACTGAAACGCGCCGCGCCGCCAAAGGACGGCTTTCGGCCGTTTCACCTTGTAAACGAATGAAGCTCGCAATAAGATACGCTGATGGGCAAAAAAAAGATTTCAGCGCTGCATATCCTTTTGAACCTGGATAATCGTTTACTAAGTGTTAGCAAACATCCTATTGATTAAATGGAGGTATACCTATGACCAATTATGTTCCTTACGTAGTGGAGCAAAGCGCACGCGGCGAAAGATCCTATGATATTTATTCACGGCTGCTGAAGGATCGCATTATCTTTCTCGGCTCAGCCATCGACGACCAACTGGCGAACAGCATCGTTGCCCAGCTGCTGTTTCTCGCAGAGGAAGACCCGACGAAAGACATCAGTATTTATATTAACAGTCCGGGCGGCTCTACTTCTGCCGGCTTTGCCATCTATGACACCATCCAATATATTAAGCCGGATGTCAGTACGATATGTGTAGGGCTTGCAGCATCCTTCGCCGCTATTTTACTGCTTGCGGGTGCCGAAGGCAAGCGCTTTGCACTGCCCAACAGCGAGGTAATGATTCACCAGCCGCATGGCGGCGTCCAGGGCCAAGCGAGCGATATTGCGATTTCTGCCAATCGGATTGTTCGCATTCGGGAGCATCTCAACCAGATTGCTGCCGCGCGAACCGGCCAGCCGCTGGAGAAAATTCAGCTGGACATGGACCGCGATTATTTCCTCTCCGCAGAGGAGGCTGTAGCATACGGCATCGTAGATCGCGTCATTACTACCTTATAACAAAAGAGCAGCAGCGCCCCTTCTGCCTTATCGGCTGGAAGGGGCGCTGCTGCTCTTTTGATTCTATAAAAATGGGCTGTTATTGCGTCGCCATGACTTTCGTTCTCATCTGCTTTATAATAAAGAAAGATTTGATGAAAGTTGGTGTCCATTTGAGCGGCAAAAAAACAGTTTTTATCGTATTAGGCATATGTACAGGCCTATCCTTGTTTGTATACTCTTGCATTCAATACGTGCTGTACTTGCGGCCGTAATCGCGTATGCGATACGAACCGCCAGCAAAATTTATAACCTATTGGCAGGCCTCATTTACACTCAGTCCCAAGGATGCTTAACCGTCAAAAATTCAGCAAAGCGTTTACTCTGCTCGCGGCGGGTACGGCGCATTTCCGCCCGCTGCTCTGCTGTCTCAAACAGCTTAAGCTCCTCCTCCGTTTCCGGAACGACCGCTGGCACAGCTACCGGACGCCTGTCCGAATCAAGCGCAACGAATGTCAGAAAGGACGTCGCCGCCACTTCCCGCTCACCGCGGAGCAAATCCTCTTTCACCACTTTGACGAACACTTCAATGGAGGAACGGCCTGTCCAAGTAACGAACGCTTCAAGACATACGGAATCCGTCGGGCGGATGGGATATAGAAAATCGACCGAATCCGTCGAAGCGGTAACAACGGAACGACGGCAATGCTTTGTCGCCGCAATGGACGCAATATCATCGATATAAGCCATCAGTTTTCCGCCAAACAGCGTATTATGATTATTCACATCTGTTGGAAACACCCTTGCTGTTTTGTAACATTTTGATTCCCGCGAAAAACGCTGCTCCATCTGCCAAAATCCTCCCTTAATTACGTACACTTGACTGTTCTTTTGTTCCCTAGCCTTATTCGCTCCAAAATACCGACATCATTTGGCGAATCGCTCTGGCGGAATCCACCTCAACGCAAAATTCCACACTTCTGCCCACAGATGGACGTGGTCTTCTGTCTGTTACAATCATACCCGCTGTCAGCCCGCTGCTGCAATCAACGACGGCATTAAATTTTTGTGTCGTAACGAGCGACGGATTAAGCGCTACTAGAACGGCAAGCGCATCATGCATCGGACATTCCTCAATGAAATAGTTTACCTTGCGGTAAAACTCAAAATAAACGCCCAGCGATTCATTCAAAAAGCGAATGATCGCTTGCTTATGTTCCGGCGCGTAGCGGGCAAGCTTGTCCAGATCAGCTCCCGTAAGCCTTGTAGGCACAGTCACATCAAGCCCGACAATCGTGAGCGGCACATCGGAGGCAAAAACCGCCGCCGCCGCTTCCGGGTCGGCATAGATGTTAGCTTCTGCAACCGGCGTCACATTGCCGGGCGCAAACAGCGTTCCCCCCATCGTTACGACCTGCTTTAGCTGCCTTGCCAGCTCAGGAGCTTTTTTCAGCGCAAGCGCCAAATTCGTCATTCTGCCCGTCGTAACGAGTGTGAGCTCTCCTGGATTTTCCGCAGCTTTGCGAATTATGAAATCTACCGCATTTTCCTTCAGCGGCTGCTGGGAGGAAGGCGGCAGCACCGCATCTCCAATGCCATTATGCCCATGAATATGGGCATCCGTTCCACGCGAAGGCCTTACCGTTGGCGCTACCGCCCCGGCGGCAACGGGAACCTCGTAGCCGCAATTGGCTAGCTGCACCACTCTTAGCGTATTGTCTGTAGCTTGTTCAACCGTCGTATTGCCATACCCTGTCGTTATGCCCTCCACCTTGATTTCAGGCGAAAGCAGCGCGTATAAGATCGCGATGGCATCATCAACCCCAGTGTCTACATCCAGCAAAATTCTTTTTTTGTCTGTCATCGCAAGTCACCCCTTACCCAGTGTGGCGGAGCAGCCATGCCGAGTTCGGCACCCGCTCCATTCCTCTTCATTGTAAACGATGAAAGCTGACACTGACAAAGCCAATCTGCACAAAACGACAGCATTTATTTAATCACCTAAAATAGATTGCCGATCAGCCGCCGAATTTGTCGATTTTGGTCATTAATGCCATTAATTTTCGACCGAAAAATCCATTACAATTCGCCAAGCAGCGGGCTAATCGTTTATTTAATCTCATTAATCAATTTGATTAGGCTGCTTATTCAAAATCTCCCATAATCATCTGATCCAATGTCGTTCCGGCTAAAACCATCGGATATACATTCTCTTCAGTCGGCACGACAAACTCAACAAGTATAGGTCCCGGTGTCTGCAATGCCTCTTCCCATACGCGAATAGCCTCTTCTTTATTGTTTGCTCTTAGCCCTTTAATGCCATACGCTTCAGCAAGTTTAATGAAATCCGGGCTGCCAGCAAGATCGATCTGGCTATAGCGCCTTTCGTACATGAGCTCCTGCTGCTGTTTTACCATGCCCAGCACTTGATTGTTAATTACGACGATTTTAACGGGAATTTGATTGATTGCACAAATCGCCATTTCTTGCGCACACATCTGCATGCCACCGTCACCATTTATTGAAACGACTAGACGTTCTGGATTTCCGATTTGGGCACCGATTGCAGCGGGGAAGCCAAAGCCCATCGTCCCAAGGCCTCCGGATGTAATGAGCGAGCGGGGATGCTTGAATTTGTAAAATTGCGCCGCCCACATTTGATGCTGCCCTACGTCCGTCGTAATAATCGCATTTCCTTGCGTCGTCTCATGAATCATTTCAATAACAAACTGTGGTTTAAGCACCGTATCGGAGTCGTTGTACCTTAATGGATACCGCCTTTTATTTTGCTTCACTTCAGCGATCCAACTGCTGGAATCGGAAGCTGCCGCGCGCGTATTGGCATATTGCAGCACTGCCTTTATATCTCCGATGCACGCAATATCCGTTTTAATATTTTTGCCAATTTCAGCTGGATCGATATCCATATGGGCAATCCATTTCGCCTGTGGAGCGAAGCCATCCAGCTTCATCGTTACCCGGTCATCAAATCTTGAACCGATGGAAAGGATCAGGTCGGCATTTTGGATCGCCATGTTCGCCGCGTATGCACCATGATGGCCCGGCATACCCAGCCATAGATGATGCGCACTTGGGAAGCCGCCCAAACCGAGCAAGGTCGTCGCAACTGGAATGTTCGTTTTATCCGCAAACGCGATAAGCTCCTCGGAGGCATTGGAATAAACGACCCCTCCTCCCGCTATAATAACAGGTTTTTGAGCTTGGGCAATCGCCTCGATTAATCGATCTATTTCCGCAGGATTCGGTATCGGATTGCCATGATAACCGCGTATATGAATAGGACTGGCAGGCTGAGCCAGCATTTTCTGATTCGATACGTCTTTTGGGATGTCGATTAAAACCGGCCCTTTCCTACCCGTGCTGGCGATATGAAACGCTTCATGGATTATTCGCGGCAGCTCCTCTGCATCACGAACGAGATAGCTATGCTTTGTGATTGACATCGTCATGCTAACGATATCTGCTTCCTGAAAGGCGTCCGTACCCATTACCGCTGTAGATACATTGCCCGTAATTACGACTAATGGCACAGAATCATAATAGGCTGTCGCAATGCCGGTCACTAAATTCGTTGCGCCTGGACCAGAAGTGGCGATGCAAACGCCCACCTTCCCAGTTGACCTCGCATAGCCGTCAGCCGCATGAATGGCCCCTTGCTCATGCCTGGTCAAAATATGCTTGAAATCCCGATTACGAACCATCGCATCATAGATATAAAGCACATTTCCACCCGGGTAGCCAAATACACAATCTACCCCTTCCATCAGCAAGCCGCTTAATAGCATTTTCGATCCGGTTACCCATTCCTGTTCCTGCTGCTGTAATTCGCTCGTAAGTGTAGATGATTGATCCATGTGACTGCCTCCTTAAAATATAAATAGCCCCTCTTATCCGCAAGCAACGGCAAACTTCTGCCATGCTTAAGGGACGAAAGGGGCAAACATTTCGTGGTACCACCCTGATTTACTGAAATGCTGCCATTTCAGTCTCAAGAGGTAAGGCATTGCCTTACCTGCCGCACGGTAACGTGTGCCATTCCGTTTGAGTCTACTCACGGGCGCCTAGCATATTCAGGCCCGCTTTCTATCAAAAGCTCCGAGACGACAGCATACAAGGATTATGGCAAAGGTCTCAGCACTCCCCCTGCTCTCTGGGCATAATCGACTTTGGATGTTTTCTCTTCCTCGCTTATCCTATTTTTGAAAACAGAAAAACCCCTCTCATCCGCAAGCGATGGCAAACTTCTGCCATGCTCAAGGGACGAAAGGGGAAACATTTCGTGGTACCACCCTGATTCACTGAAATGTTGCCATTCCAGCCTCATGAGATAAGGCAATGCCTTACCTGCCGCACGATAACGTGTGCCATTCCGTTTGAGTCTACTCACGGGTGCCTAGCATATCCAGGCTCCGCTTTCCATCAAAAGCTCCGAGACGACAGCATACAAGGATTACGGCAAAGGTTTCAGCACTCCCCCTGCTCTCTGAACATAATCGCCTTCGTATGTTTTCTCTTCCTCGCTTTTTAAGATGGTTTTGATATTAGCATAGTTTTTAAAATGTTTCAAACTATAATTTTCAGATCAAGATAATAACCAAGGTGTATGTGCATACCGGAGCTTGTGATTGTTACTGACACCCCAGAGCTCGGGACGCTTACTCCTTTTTTGAAGGACTGAGGTTCCGCTATTCTGGCTTTTGCTGCGATTTCAGGCGGCAAGCGGACAGGAAAGCCGCTATGGCTCTCCTCATCCTGTCAAAATGGCCATTTGCAGCGCATTAGCTGCTCCTGAGTCCGCTGCCTGTGCCATAACACGTTATTATGTTAAAATAGCTGCTGCTGTGTCCATCAAATCAAGCTTTAAGCAGAGAGTTCCCCTGAAACAAAAAGCATAAAACCGCCTATTTTTGTTCCATAACTCTACTTCGTTTTCTATGCCTGTTTCAGGCGGGGAGACTAGCTTGCCGCCTCTACCAGCAGCTTGGTATAGAGATGCCTTTCCTGGTGTGTCAACTCGGTGCTCGCAAACTCGTCAATCATTGCCCCGTCCTTCATGACGATCATGCGGTCGCTCATATATTGGACGGAAGCGATATCATGGGAAATAAACAAATAGGACATGCCTAGCGTGTGCTTCAAGCTTTTGAGCAGCTGCAAAATTTGCGCCTGAACGGAAACGTCGAGGCTTGAGGTTGGCTCGTCACAGACGAGCAGCTTCGGGTTCAGGCTGATGCCCCGTGCAATGGCGACCCGCTGCCGCTGCCCGCCGCTAAGCTCATGCGGATATCGGTTCAGATGATCCATCGGCAGGCCGACCAGCGCTAGCAGCTGCGCTGCCATACCAAGCCTATCTGAGCGATCCCCCGTCAGAAAAGGCGGCATCACCTCCGGAAAATTATCAAGAGGTTCCATAATGGATCGCCAAATCGGCATTCTGCTGTTCAACGATGCGTTAGGGTCTTGAAACACCACTTGAACATGCTGGCGCTGCTCTCTTAACGCTGCCCCTTTTAACTGAAGCAGCGGAATCCCATCCAGCCATACCTCACCGCTATCCGGCCGCTCCAGCGCCAAAATCACCTTGCCTAATGTGCTTTTTCCGCTGCCGCTTTCCCCAACAATGCCAACGCATTCGCCCCTCGCAATTTGCAGGGAAATTTCTTTCAGCGCATAAACCTGTTCCTTCGATTTCCTGAAGGTTTTACATAAACGCTCTACGCGCAACAAAGGCTCCACTGCTTTTCACCTCCTGATTTCTCATCGTTACGTTATTTAATAAATAAGTGATTTAAGTAATATATGGCCTTGCATTCAGCAGCTGCTGCGTATATTCATGATGGCAGTCATACAAAATATGCTCTGCTGTATCCAGCTCAACAATATGGCCGCCCTTCATGACGGCTATCGTCGAGGCCCTTTTCACGACATGCCTCAGATCATGGGAAATGAGCAGTACCGAGCAGCCCGTTCGCTTCTGAAGATTGGCAAGCACACCCAGCACCCTTTCGCCGGAAATGACATCAAGTGCCGTTGTCGGCTCATCGGCAATGAGCAGCGCAGGCTGCAGCATCATCGCCGCAGCGATGGCCGCCCGTTGCAGCTGCCCTCCGCTCAATTGAAACGGATAGCTGCTGTAGACACGCTCTGCAGGCAGGCCAACCTGCTCCAGCCATTCCAGCGCCTGTTCCTTCGCCTGCCGCCTTGTCAGCTTCTCATGAGAGCGCAGCGTTTCATTCATCTGCTTGCCAACCGTAATAAATGGCGTAAAGCTCTCCTGATAATTTTGAAAAATAAAACCGATTTCGCGTCCACGCAAACCCCGACGCTTCTTATCGCTCCAATCCAAAACATTGTCGCCACAAAAACGAATTTCCCCGCTGCTTATAGCGAGCGAACCGGACATCAACCCAAGAACAGCGCTTGCCGTTACACTTTTGCCGCTGCCGCTTTCCCCTACGAGCGCAAATGTCTCGCCTTTAGGAATCACAAAGCTAACATTATGAACGAGCGAGCGCTGCTCTTTCCCTTGCCGCGTGAAAATTTGCAGCTGCGAAACCTCCAGCACCGGTGCTTCAACAGAAGCCAGTACTGACGCGGCATTTTCCTGTTCCGCCTTCTCCATATGAACTTTTTCCATGTGTTCCGTTTCCATATCCATTATTTGCGTCTTCAGATCATACGCCTCCTTTCCCTCGCTACTCTTGTAGCGCTATTAACGGCTGCGGACATCCAGCGCCTCGCGCAGCCCTTCACCAAGCAGATTGCAGGCAATGACGATGGCCATAATGGCAAGTCCCGGATAAATCATAAGCTGCGGCGCAGATTGGAAATAAGGCCGGCCATCATTGAGCATGGCGCCCCATTCCGGTGTTGGCGGCTGTGCGCCCAGTCCCAGATAGGAGAGCATGGAGATAATCATAATGATTTTTCCAATATCCAGTGCCGCGAGCACGACAACGGGAGAAATCATTTGCGGGAGCAAGTGGCGGTGCAAAATCGTCCAAGTGCTGCATCCCGCAACTTTAGCCGCCAGCACATATTCCTTCTCTCGCTCAGATAATGCGACACTTCGCACGACTCGGGCGTAGCCGATCCATTTTACAAGCACAATGGCAAAAATTAAATTAGGCAGGCTGGGCCCGAGGAAGCCGGCAAACGCGATAGCAAATATAAATTCCGGCAGTGCCCCCATGCCGTCTACAAGCCGCATAATAATCGTATCGAAGCGTCCGCCGATATAGCCCGAAATCAGCCCGAGCGGTACGCCTAACACGATTACTGTGACAAGGACAATGGCGGAAATGCCGAGCGTAAGCTGCGCACCTATTACAAGCCTTGTGAAAATGCATCTTCCGAGATGGTCCGTTCCTAGCGGGTATTGCCAGCTTGGCGAAAGCAGCCGCTCCCCCATTTGCACCGTTAAGGGATCATTTTGGACGATCATCGGTCCGAAGAGCGCAAGCAGCACAATGCTTCCAAGCAAGCCCATGCCCAGCATCATCGTCCGATTTTGCAGCATTCTCCGCCCCGCAGCGTTTCGTCTAAGCGGAAGCGAAAGCTCCGCGGTTATTCCCTTCATGAGGCAGCTCCTTTCCCTAAGCGAATGCGCGGATCTAGCAAGCTGTAGCTGAGGTCAACAAGCAGATTGACGATGACAACAAATAGTCCAGTTGCCAGCACATACCCTTGAATAATCGGATAATCCCGTTCAAAAATCGCTTCAAGCGCCAAGCTTCCAAGGCCAGGCCAAGCAAATAGCGTTTCAATGACGACAGATCCTGCGAGCAAATTGCCGAAGCTGACACCGAACACCGTAATAACCGGAAGCAGCGCGGCACGCAGTGCATGTCCCATCAAGATGCGCCTTTCAGCCAGGCCCCGTGCTCTCGCTGCTTTAATATAATCCTGAGACAAGCTGTCCAGCAGCCCGGAGCGCAGCAGCCTTGCATAGACAGCGGCCATTGCAAAGCCGAGCGTAATGGATGGCAAAATCATATGGGCGAAGCTGCCCTTGCCGCTTGTTGGAAGCCACCCAAGCTTTAAGGAAAACAAGTAAATAAGCAGCAGCCCCATCCAAAAACTCGGAATCGAGGCCCCAATAAGCGCAAGTATTCGGCTCACATGATCCGGCCAGCGGTTTGGATAGCGTGAAGCGACGAGGCCCAGCGGTAGTGCTATGGCTACCATAACGACCAATCCACTAGCTGTGAGCTGAATGGTTGCCGGCAGCTTGTCCAGCAGCTCATCCAGCACGGGGCGGCCTTTTAAATACGAAGTGCCCAGATCAAGCTGCATGAGCCCCAGCATCCATTGTCCATATTGCATGAGCACGGGCTGGTCGAAGCCAAGCTCCTCGCGAAGCGCAGCCTCATCGGCCTGTGTAATCGACATTTCATCGGCATGCAGCAAAGTAAGCACCGGGTCGCCAGGAGCGAGCTTCATTAGAATGAAAATAATTAATGACAAAATAAACAGTACAAATACGAGTTGAATCAAACGTTTTTTTATAAGCTGCAGCACATTAAGACACATCCATTTTGTTTGTTACTAGATAATATTCTTCTGGTCCTGGCGCCCAGCCAGTCACCCTCTTGTTCATGCCTACAATCACGTTGGGATATACCGCATAGGAATGCAAAGCCTGTGCTTTTATTACCTGAACGGCTGCTCGGGTCAGCTTGGCGCGTTCTGCTACGTCTCCCGCAGCATTCAACTGCCCGATGATCGTGCTTAGTTCATCATTGCTGATATTAGCCGGATTAAGCGAACCGCCTATCATAAACGCCGAGTTAAGGAAAAAACCCCCGTCTCCGCGCGGAGCAGTCAAATTGCTGTAAGTGGCCAAATCCCAATCGTTATTTTCGCGCAAATAGGTATCTACATTTTCTACTGTTTTTATCGTTAGCGATACACCGATTTTGGCGGCATCGGATTGCAAAAGCTGGGCAATGAGCGGAAGCTCTGGGCGGCCTTTATAAGTAATGACCTCAAGCGTCAGCGGCTTTCCATCCTTCTCCAGCTTGCCGCTGCTGCCCTGCGCATAGCCAGCCTGTTCAAGCAGCAGCTTTGCTTTTTCCGTATTTAGCGGCTGAACCGCCTCCTGGCTACCGAAAGGCAGATTCGCATTAAAAGGGCCATTGGCAGGAGAAGCGTTGCCCAGCATGACGTCCTCCGCAATGCTTTCACGGTCAATGAGCAAGTCCAGCGCCTGTCTGACAAGTACGTCTTTTAAAGCGGGCTGCTGCTGATTATAAAGCAGGAAATGCGCTCGCAAACCCGCAAGAGACGCTATCTTTAAATTTTGATCCCGCTTAATGACGTCAACCATTTCTGCTGGAAGCTGAAAAGCCAGATCAGCCTCCTTCGCCTGAAGCGCCAGCGCCCGTACATTGCCGTCCTCATTAAATTTGAACGTAATTTCTTCAAGCAGCGCTGCACCGTCCCAATAGCTGTCATAACGGGCTAGATTTATTTCCATATTCGGCGTGAAGCCTTTTATTTGAAAGGGCCCCGTACCAATTGGCGCTTTATTAAACGCTTCAGTACCCCTTGTTTTTTCAGCAGCCACATCGATAATGCCGCTATATGGGTTAACAAGCTCAGAAGGAAAAGCCGGCAGAGGTTCCTTTGTCGTGATCGTAAGCGCTTGGCCTTCCGCTTTAATCGAAGCAATCTTGAGTGTTGTGTCCAGCGCTTTGTTCACAGCTATGCCACGTTCGAGCGAAGCTTTAACAGCAGCTGCGTCAAGCATGGCGCCATTATGAAAAGTAACACCCTCGCGGATCGTAAACCGCCACGTAGAGGCATCTACCGACTCCCACTTGGATGCCAGCCACGGCTGAAGCTCCAGCTTATCATCCATACGCACAAGCGTTTCAACAACGCCCGCTTTCAAAACAATGTAATCATTATGCGGGTCAAGACTTCCGCTCTTGAAATGGTAGAGCAGCGTCAGCTTTTTTACCGCTTTGCCTTCCGCAGCACCCGCTGCGCTTTGCCCCGTATTCCCCGCCTCCGATAATGAATTTGCAGATTTTCCACAGCCTGCAATGACTATAGACAGGATGAGCAGCAGGATGGTGAAAAATAATCGTTTATTCGCTTTATTCCCCTTCAACAATCGCATAACCAAACTCCCTCTCCCTTTCGGGTATGTATCTCCCGCTAAATATATGTAATCATTACGATTAGACTCCAAATAAAAAAACGAGCTGAACACCCGTCTTTTTATTCGTAATATTTACTATCAGGAATGATACCACGGCCCTCTTTGACGTGTCAATCGATTGTCATTAACTTTTTTAATGGCAAAATTAAAAGCTGCTATGCATAATTGCATAGCAGCTTCGCTACAGCTATTCATCAAGTCCAGAGTTAGGGTTATGTGTCCTTGGCTTCAAAGCCCCGGATTCACACTCTGGTTTACGGGATATTTTACGGAATATATTGCTGAACAATTTTTACAATTTGCCCATCTTTAATCGTAATGTGATAAGGGAAATTGTTGAGCTGGAATGGATCGTCGGAATTCATAATCGAGACGAATTTGTCAACGGTGATCGGCTCATTCCATTGAATGTCTGCTTCTGCAGCATTGCCCGTACGATTGTAAATTTGCATAAATACTTCAGCATCTGCTGCAATCGGCAGGTCGTGAAGCTGAGGATCGTCATTGACAATGTAGTAGCCGTCCGGTGCATCCGTCATTTCAGCATCTTGTTCATGCTGGCGGAACTGAACGCTCGCCGCCTCTCCTTCGTACCACTGAATTTCATCATATGTAGCGACATAGGCGTTATTTTGTTTGATTATATGATCCATATAGACGGTCGTCTGATTAATCGGGCTGGTGGATGCATTGCCTTTGCCGTTGTCTACGGCCAAACTAAGTGTTAATAAACAAGCGATGGCGAGTGCTGCGCTGAGAATAGCTTTTTTCATTTTGTACCGCTCCCTTACTCGTTTCTATGCTTATAACTATACAACGTAAATGTGGCAGAAAGTGTTGCAAAAAAGAAACAAAATTTTTTCTTTAAATATAAGCATGTATAAGTTTCATACTTATAATCGGCTTATATTTCAACGCGAAACGGTAGCTTTGCCGCCAGAGGACGGCGATAGCCGTTTACGCTTGCCCCTTTTTGACGATTGGCGTAAATTGCTGTAGGGTTCGTCCCATCGCAGAGTCATCAATTAGGGTGCGTAGCCGCTTGCTGCGCGTCTCCTCTTTCTTAGCGCTGATCACCCACCATAGGGCCGATTTCTGATACGTTGCACGCTGCTTCTGAAAATAGCTCCATGCCGCTTCCTGCTCTCTAAAAGCTGCTTCTTCCGCTGGCGCCAAAGCAATATGCTCCGGCTTCTGCTCATATGCATACACAGCAGATTTCGCTTCCTTGCGCCGTTCATACGCGGCAAGCCCTGCCGGATGCATGAGGCCGCCTGCAGTTAGCTCCGGCACACGCTGCATATTAACGGCACTCCAGATGCTGCCTTTTTTCCGCGGTGTAAAGCGGATTTTGTAACTCTCCTCATCTATGCTTTTGCGAATTCCGTCGATCCAGCCAAAGCACAGCGCCTCGTCTACTGACTCTGGCCAGCTCATCGATCGTTTCCCGCTGCTCTTTTTACGAAAACCGACCCAAAGCATCGTCTCCTGCTCATGATTTTGCTCCAGCCAGCTGCGCCATTCCGCAGGCGATTCAAAAAATATTATCGTTTCATCCATCTTAAGGCCTCCTCCTTTGAAATAAACGAAAGAAATGATACGCACTCTTGTTCCCTTGGACTGTTTCTTGTATAATAACATAGCGAACATACGTTTGAATACATAGCTGGATAATAGCCAGGCATTAGGAGGAACAATGAAAGGCACGACACATCTTACGATTGGCATGGCTATTGGAGCCGGTGCGGCAGCTTATTATTCCTTCACCCCTGCGAATGCGGCTGCTTATGTAGCCGTTGCCGCGATCTCCGCGTTAAGCGCGGATCTTGACGGCCCTAGTATTTTGAGCAGCAAGCTTGGCAAAGTGTCCAAGCTCATTCATGATTTGCTTATTTGGGGCGGCGTTATTATGATTGCGATTGTCAGCTATTTGTATGTGGTGAATCATACGGTAGGGTGGAAGCTGCTTGTTGCTTCCGTTGGCGTTGTGCTGCTAGGGCTTGTCGCGAAGCGCGGCGTCATCCGCAATGCACTTGTGAGCGCTATCGGCGGGGCCTTTGTATACGGCGGCTTCTGGTTCGGCATGAACTGGCTTATCGGCCTTGGCGCTTTCGTCGCCTTGGCGCCTTGGCTCAAGCATCGCGGAATGACCCATACGGTATGGGCTACCGCAGCATGGGGCGCAATCGCCTGGGGACTGGAGCAGCAGCTTCATCTTGAGGGCATTATGCGAGTTGCAGTCATTGGATATTTATCCCATTTATTTGCAGATACGTTGACGCCGAGCGGGGTCAAATGGCTTTATCCGCTATACAAGAAGCCTTTTAAGCTTAGTATTTTTTAATTGCCAGCTTCTATCCCAGAGGAAGCGCCTCTGAGTTGAGGGGTCGCTTTAGAAAGGAGCATCCATCCATTGATGACAATAAAGCAGAACATTTATTTAAAGCCCCTTGAGCTTGCTGATGCAGAGGCCATGCTTGTACTTAGATTAAGCAATCAAGCCTTCCTCCAGCCTGTAGAGCCCGTCCGCCCCAACAACTTCCTGACCCTGGAAGGCCAGCAGGAGCATATTGCTCTAGGCCTTCAGAAGCAGGCTGAAGCTGCAGCTTATCCATTCGGCATTATGCTGGGGCAGCAGTTAATCGGGCGAATGGAGTTGTCTAATGTGATAAGAGGCCCCTTGCAAAATGCCAATGTCGGTTATTTTCTCGATCGCGCCCATCAAGGCAATGGTTATGTATCGGAGGCTGTTCGCTTGGTCACCGCTTATGCTTTCGAGCAGCTTAACCTCCATCGCCTGCAAGCTGGGGTCATGCCGAGAAACACGCCGTCCATTCGTGTTCTGGAGCGTGCCGGCTTTCGCCAAGAGGGCCTTGCCCTTCGCTATTTACAAATTAATGGGGTGTGGGAGGATCACTTCCTCTTCGCCTTAACAGCCGAGGAATATAAGTCCTGAAAGACAAGACATTTCACAGCCATGCAAGACGCATCGTATACTCTGCTTCTTTTAGCGAGTATACGATGCGTTTTTTTCAATAGAAAAAAAGCAGCTCGTCTTCCTAATAAGGATAAGCTGCTTACCGTATTTTTTATTTTGCTAATCAGCCATTAGTGATTTGAACTCAAACGTCCTATAGTCCCCATTGGCTGATGAATACCTTGTAATATTTCCATCATCCGGTATGCCAATTGAAGTAAGCACCCATGCAGCCCGCGCTACAGCTGATGCACCGTCACTTCACTGCGAATGAGGAATCTGGCATTGGGCTCGGTCTGGCTAATACCTTTGGAAATATAGAAGGTGCCGTTGCTCCATTTGTGCTGTCCTTTATAAATACCAGAAGCAGCAAGCTTGCCCTTGTTAATAAACCGGAACAGGAACGGGACATTAAACTGCATGCCATGAAAATGGCCCGCCATGAGATAATCATAGGAATGCTTAATATGCAGAACCGTATTCGGATCGTGTGCGAGCACAATAATAGGCTTTGACGGGTCAACGTGGAGAAAAGCTTGTCCCGGCTTGCTCTTTTTGCTGCTCCAATCGTCAATGCCAACCAGCTGAAATGCGCCTAAATCGATGCTCTCATTAGTCAGAACGGTAACGCCTTCCTGTTCCAGAAGCTTCTTCAGCACGCGCACTCCGGAAGGCTTTATTCGATGGTCGTGATTGCCATACACCGCATAAACCGGAATGCCGCCTGCGCAAATCGCCTGCACATACTGCCTAACCTTCGGTAAATAACGCAACTTCTGGGTAAAGTCTCCGGTGAGAAATATGTATGCCGGCTGCTCCCTTGCAATCAGCTTCTGGATTCGCCTCGGGCTGATGCGAATATTTTCAACATGCAGGTCGCTAATTTGCAGCACCTTGAGCCCTAATCCCGCTTGATATTGGAAACGCTCCACTTTAAACCACTGCGTAGGCAATATCAAAAATAAATAAAACAGCAGCGCAAGCGCTGCAATACCAATAGCAACGACCATGCAACCCCTCCTTACTACTAAAACCGCTAACAAGGTGAAACGGCTGACTCCGTCCATTAGCGGCGCAGCGCGTTTCAGTCCGAGAAATGTAGAGAAAGGATGGCGACATCATATCCTTTCCTATATTTTAAAAATAGCGGCCCGCCTTCATAATGGGAGGCCATAAGCCGGAACAACCGAAGGCATCGCCTTCGGCTGTCGCAGCATTTTTGACATAAGATGATGATTCTTGCTTATAGCCTGCCGATTGCTTACAGCTGATTGTCACCTGTGCTTTGGAAAAACTCAATGATTTCGCCATTCAAGCCTTTAACAAAAGCGATTTTCACTGGAGTTGGCGGATTGTCGCCGAGCACAACTTCCTTCGTCTCTACCGTTACAACTGCGCCAGCTGCTACTGCAGACTGAACCGCCAGCTCTATATTTTCGGAGCGGTAAGCCAAATGGAAATAGGAGCCTTCGTCCGACACCGGCGCTTTGCCGCCAGCGAATACTTCGAGATAGTTGCCATCGCCGCTATCGAGCATAATAACGCGACCGTCTCCTTCACCCCAGCTATGTCTTGGCGTAAAGCCAAGTCCTTCTGTATAAAATTTCACGGTTGCTTCAAAGTCAAATGCGCGCAGCGCAATATGATGAAGGCCGCCGCCACCAATTTTTGCATTTTTATTCATTGGATGTTGTCCTCTCCCAAAAACAAAATGAAGTACCCTTTTAGAATACCCGATTTTTAGGCGGCTGGGCAACCCTGCCATTAGCATCAGGCTTTGATTTTCATCCGCTGCAAGCGCAGCGCATTGAGTACGACCGATACGGAGCTAAGCGCCATCGCCGCCCCCGCCAGCCAAGGAGCAAGCAGGCCCGCTGCCGCTATCGGAATGCCGATGACGTTGTAGGCCAGCGCCCAGAACAGGTTTTGCTTGATGTTGCGCATCGTTTTTTTGCTCATCGTTATGGCGTCGACAATGCTGTTAAGATCGCCGCGCATAAGTGTGACATCTGCCGTCTCCATGGCAACATCCGTTCCTGTCCCCATCGCCATGCCGATGTCTGCTGCCGCCAGCGCCGGAGCATCATTAATGCCATCACCAGCCATTGCTACTTTCATGCCAGCCGCCTGAAGCTTCTTAACCTCCTCGGCTTTTCCTTCCGGCAGCACGCCAGCAATGACATGCTCGATACCCGCCTCGCTCGCAATAGCCTCCGCCGTCCGTGGATTATCTCCTGTAATCATCATGACCTGAATGCCAAGCTCCTTGAGCCGGTCAATCGCTTGCTTGGATGAAGGTTTAATCGTATCGGCAACCGCAATCATGCCTGTATATTGGCCGTCAACAGCCGTCAGCATAACCGTCTTCCCAACTTCCTCCAGCTTAGCCATTGGCGCTTCGCTGTTGTGTGCAACATCGTAACGCTCCATTAAAGCACGGGTTCCGACAACAACATCGCGTCCTGCTACAGTTGCCCGAATGCCAAAGCCCGGAATGGCTGAAAATTCCGTCGCTTCGGGAAGTGCAATGTTTCGCGCTTCAATTGCGGCTACAATTGCTTCGGCGAGCGGATGCTCCGAGCGTTTCTCGGCTCCCCCAACGAGGGCCAGCAGTTCCTGCTCCGGTATATTTCCTTCGACAATAACATCCGTCAGTGAAGGTTTACCTTCCGTCACCGTACCTGTTTTATCGAGCAGCACCGCAGTAATACGATGGGTCGATTCTAAATGCTCGCCGCCCTTGAACAAAACGCCTACTTCTGCCGCCCGGCCCGATCCCGCCATAATAGAGGTCGGTGTCGCAAGTCCGAGCGCACATGGGCAAGCGATAACGAGCACCGCGATAGCTTTCTCCAGCCCTTCAGCGAACATGCCTGGATCGAGCCAGAAGTACCACAAAGCAAAAGCGAGTAGGGCGATTCCTACAACGATGGGAACGAATATGCCGGAAATACGGTCTGCTATTCGCTGAATCGGCGCTTTGGAGCCCTGCGCCTGCTCGACGATGTGAATAATTTGCGCAAGCGTCGTATTTTTGCCAACCTTCGTAGCCTGAATGCGCAAGACGCCATTTTTATTAATAGTCGCCCCAAATACTTGATCACCTGACTGCTTGTCAACAGGCAGGCTTTCTCCAGTCAGCATCGATTCGTCAATCGCTGAGCTGCCGTCCAGTACAATACCGTCGACCGGAATTTTGCCGCCCGGCTTCACAATAAGCTGATCGCCAATGATCACCTGTTCGACCGGGATGCTTACTTCGGAGCCATCGCGCACGACGAGCGCTGTTTTCGCTTGCAGTCCCATGAGCGAGCGAATTGCTTCCGATGAACGGCCTTTAGCGAGCGCTTCGAACCATTTTCCAAGTAAAATCAACGTAATGAGCAAGGCGCTCGTCTCATAATACAGCTCCTGCATAACGGGCATATTAGCCATCCCTGCATGCTCTTCAGGCTTCAACGTCAAATACAGGCTGTAAAAATAGGCGGCCGATGTTCCAAGCGCCACTAAGACATCCATATTCGCGCCCCCACTCCGCAGCGCATTAAATGCCCCCTTATAAAAGGGCCAGCCGATTATGAATTGCACAGGAGTTGCCAGCGCTAGTTGAAACCACGGATTGAGCAATAAATCCGGCACCCATATAAACGACGTAAATGAAAAATGTGCCGCCATTGCCCACAAAAGCGGCAGCGACAATATCGCCGATAAGATGAACTTCAGCTGCTGCTTGCGGATCTCGTCACGCCGGCGATCCCCATCCTGCTTCTGCTCTACCTTCTCCTCTGCTGTAAACCCAAGCTGCTCTATCCGCTTGATGACCGCAGCCAAATCGATCGTATCCGCACGATATTCGACATGGCTCGTCTCCATCGTGAAGTTGACCGTCGCTTGCGATACGCCTTCCAGCTTATTTAAGCCCTTCTCTATACGATTCGCGCATGCCGCACATGTCATACCCGAAATTTCCAGTGTAGTCTGCCTGTTCTCCATTGTAGCTACCACCTTTTCATACCCTATGGGGGTATCTCTTGTTGTTTTCATCATATAATACCCCATGGGGGTATGTCAAGGGTTGGCACAATCTATGCCAAAAAAAACGACCCAAGCGCTGCGCGCCTGAATCGGTCTGGTCACAAATTGCATTTTAAAGTTCGTATAATACGATAAGTACGCTTATTTAACACTTGCATCCATATGTACCGTTTGCCATTCATCCTGATCTTCGGCCGTAATAGCAAAGCCTTGCCGCTGCCAAAAATCGACGGCTCCCTTTAGAAAACGATGCGTATGCAAATACGCTACGCTATAGCCCTGCTCTGCAATAAAACGCTTGGCCTCTGCTGTAAGCAGCGAGCCTACACCGCTTCTGCGGCTGCTTGCAGCTACATAACATTTCACTATTTCTGCGGCTGGCCGGTTCGCTTCATACTTAGCCGTCTCAATTCGGTTATCATAGGGCTGCACACCGATGCACCCCCATATTTCTCCACGCTCCGAAAGTGCCAGGAAAAAACCGGCTCCCTCCTGGTGCAAATAATGCTCGGAGAAATTCACGAGATCCGGCGACATTCCATTTACCGCAAACATCGGCATAACCTCTTCTCGCACTAGAGCTGCAAAAGCGACAGCATCCGCAATATGCTCCTCGCGAGCCTGTATAATAACTGGCGACACTACTGTCACGTCTAGACCCTCTCCTTAATATGGACGCAACACCTAGCTGTGATGCAAATGCTGAAGCGTCTGGATGAAAATTTCCTTTACATGATCATCGTCAAGCGAATAATAGACGGTTTTCCCAACTTTGCGGCGCTTTACAATTCGCACATTGCGCAAGTAACGCAATTGATGCGAAATAGCCGACTGTGCCATATCCAGCACGACGCATAAATCATGCACGCACAGCTCTTGCGACAGCAGCGCATAAATCATTTTAACCCTCGTCGGGTCGCCTAGCGCCTTGAACATTTCAGCCAGATCAATGGCCGTCTGCTCCTCGACCTTTGCGGTCAGCAGATCTGCACCTTCCTGCTTCGTTCCCATACATGTGTCGTCACATTGCTCATCGATCACTTTGTCCATTCGGCTACACCACCCTCTAATCGTAATCCTTATGATCTTATTATAGCAGACAAAAGCGCAGTTCCTCTATCATTTGCAGGAACCGCGCTTTTCAAGCGTTTATAAGACCTTAAATGATCGTTTATAAAAAAATACCAATGCTACGCCATACGGGCGCACCACTGCACACAAGCATTTACCAGCTCGCCCAGCACCGGATGCAGCAGGCTTTCGCGATTATGCGCAGGCGTCAAACAACATACGCGGCCTTCCCCATAGGCATGGGACCACCCGCCAATCGACTGCCCATCCTCGGAATACGTCCGCATAAATACCGTTGTTGACGCTTCATCACAGTGGACAAAATAATGCTCATCTACCGTTTCGAATGCTTGGTCTGCCGCTATATTGACATGCTCCTCGCCTGAACGCCCAGCAGGCTCAACCGTTATGGAGCGCACAAGCTTCTGCTCCGGATGGTGCTGAAAATAACCCCGCGTCATCTGTGCATAGCCACCTTCTGCCGGATATGAAGCAAGCCCGGAATGCCAGGCGAACCAGCCTCCGCCCGCCCTTACATACCGCAAAATCGCCTGCTCCGTCTCGTCGCCAAGCCATTGCTGCACTTGTTCATCAGCGGGATTGATATTGTTATCTTTGTACAAAATGACGGCATCCGGCTTCGCCGCCAGTTCCTCGGCCAAATATTTGACCGTCGTATAGCTGAGCTCGATGTCCCCTGACTCCATAAATGGCGCCAAGCTTTGCTGCAAGCCTTCGGCAATCGCCTCCGCAGGATGATAATAATCCCCAATTACGGCTAAAATGGTTCGCATACGTCACTTCCTCCATTGTTTCCGAATCAGGGACTCTCCTTATACGGCAGGCTTCACTCCCGCGGCTGCGAGCCCCTGTTCAATGTCGGCAATCAGCTGCCGTTTTTCTTCCTGCTCCAAAAAGGCGGCATGGGCGCTGTTCAAAATCAGCCTGCCGATTTCCTCCAGCGTCACGCCGCATTTTTCCATCAACAGCTCATATTCCAAACCAATCGTCGTACCTGAAACCGTCAGGTTATCCGTGTTAATGGTCGCCCGAATGCCTGCTGCCAGAAAAGCTTTAATCGGATAAGCCTCCCAGCCGCTAACGGCCTTCGTCTGGATGTTGCTCAGCGGACATAGCTCCAAAGGCGTGCCTGTACGGCGTACCATTTCCATAATAGCAGGATTTTCCGTAATGCGCACGCCATGGCCGATACGTGTGGCGCCCAGGCTTTCAATCGCCTCCTGCACATTTTCCGCACCGCCTGCTTCTCCAGCATGAATCGTAATCGGCAGCCCTTTGCTAGCAGCGAGTTTAAATAAGGAACGATGCAGCTCTGGCGGGAAGGAAGCTTCATCACCAGCCAAATCTACCGCGGCGATTCCATCGCCATGCAGCTTGGCAGCGGCCAGTATGACCTGTTCATTGCGCTCATAGGCGTCATGGCGCAGGCAGATGGCGATGCCCCGCGCTTTCACGCCGAAATCCCGTTCTCCACGCCGCAAGCCATGAAGGGTATGGCGCATCGCCTCCTCCAGCGACAAACCTCCTTTAATATGCAGCAGCGGCGCAAAACGCACCTCGATATAACGGCAGCCTTGTGCCGCCGATTGCTCAACCACTTCATAAGCTACGCGCTCCAGCGCCTCTGGCGTTTGCAAATAGGGCTCCACAAACGCAAATTTGCTCAAATATTCTTTTAAGCTCGTGCAGCTCTCATCTGCAAGCATCCACGGGGTAAGCTCGCTGCCTTCCTCAACGGGCAGCTCCTTGCCTTGCTCCTTTGCCAGCTCGCGAAGCGTATTTGGCAAGACGCTGCCATCCAAATGCAAGTGCAAATCGATTTTGGGAAGCTTTTTCAATTGCTCCCGCACCACTATATCTTTCATCGTAAGCACTCCTTTAAATTTAAAATAAAAGCAAAAGCTATAGCAAACCGCCGAACCAGGTTAAACGGCCGAAAGCCGTCCTATGGCGGCGTGGCGCGTTTCAGTCCGAGAAGTATAGAGAAAGTATGGCGAAATCGTATACTTTCCTATATTTCCAGGAAACCTGGGCGGCGGTATAAAATAGCATAAGTTAAACGGCCTTAGTTCTCATACACAGCCAGTGCCGCCTGCAGGCCTTCTCCAGCTGGCACAATTGCGCCATGCCGAATCAGTACGGCTTCAAGCGCACCGAGCACATGCAGCACATTTTTCTGGCTGCAGCTGTAGCCCATCGTGCCGATGCGCCAAATTTTCCCTTTTAGCTCACCGAACGAACTGGCGATTTCGATGCCAAAGCTGTTTAGCAGCATGCTGCGAACAGCTTCTCCATCCACGCCTTCAGGAATTGTCACGCAGGTGACAACCGGAAGCTTGCAAGCCGGATTGCCATACAAGGTTAATCCCATCGCTGCAAGCCCTGCCATTAGCGCCGCTTCATGTCTGCGATGTCTCGCGAACCGCTCCTCAAGTCCTTCAGCGAGCAAAATACGCAGCCCTTCGCGCAAGCCATACAGCATTGAGGTCATCTCCGTATGATGATTGAGTCTTGCTGGCCCCCAATAATCCTGAAGCTGGCTCAAATCCAAATAGTTGCTCTGGATTGCTGGACGCCGGTTGCTGCTTGCGGCATCGCCGGGAACGAGCAAGCCCCGCTCGACCTTTTTACGGGCGGCAATTTTCCGCTCTGCCCTGTCGTTGTACGTAATGGGGGCCATGCCCGATGGAACGGATAAACATTTTTGCGTGCCGCCAATGACCGCATCGATACACCAGGCATCTGTCTCAAGCGGAACGCCGCCGATGGTCGCAACCGCATCAACGACAAACAGAATGTCTTGCTCCCTGCACGCTTTGCCTATCACGTCCAGCGGCTGAATCCGGCCTGTGGACGTTTCCCCGTGGACCATTAGCACAAGCGCCGGACGCTCATGCGAAATAGCAGCGATGACTTCATCCGGCTCAAAAACTTCGCCCCATTCCTTCTCCAGCGCCACAACCTCTGCGCCGCAGCGCTCGGCAATTTCATAAAGCAGATTGCCGAAACGGCCATAAATCGGAACCAGCACTTTGTCTCCCGGCTCAATTAAGCTGTTAAGTACCGCTTCAATGCCTGAACGCGACGTTCCATCTATCGGATAAGCCCAGCGATTGTCCGTTTGGAACAAGCTGCGCAGCATTTCCATCGTATCATTCATCAGTGCCGTAAACTCGGGGTCAAATTGGCCCAGTATAGGATAAGATAACGCACGAAGCACACGCGGGTCAACCTCAACGGGGCCAGGTGTCATAATCGTGCGGGGGGAAGGCGACAGTTCTCGGTAGCTCTTCATCATCATTTCTCCTCGTAAGCAAGTTCATATAACAAAGCGGACAGCATCTCCGCCCCTGCTGCCAATTGATCCGGCGACGTATATTCCTCTGGGGAATGGCTAATGCCGCCGCGGCTCGGAACGAATAACATCGCTGTAGGACAAATGCCTGACAGCAGCTGGGCGTCATGCCCCGCCCCGCTCGGCATGACCGTATAAGGCAATGTTAATTGCTTCGCAATACGTTCCAGACGGACACGCAATTGTCCGTCCATCGGGGCAGGCGCGGCCTCCATCCATTGCTCAATCGTCACCCGCAGCTCCCGCTCGCCAGCGATTTCTTGAAACTGCTGAAATACCGTTTGGCAAAATTCACGAATCGCGGTCCCATCTATATGGCGTACATCGACCGTAAAGCTAACGGAACCAGCAATAACATTCGGCGTATTTGGCGTTGCCGCCAGTTTACCAACCGTAGCAACGAGCGGCGAGCCCGTTAAAATCGCTTCCGTCTCCAGCTGCACAATCATTGCAGCCGCTCCAGCCAGTGCATCGCGGCGCAGCGGCATCGGCGTCGTCCCGGCATGATTAGCTGTTCCGCCCACCGTTACCGTATAACGATGCTGCCCGACGATGGCCTCGACAATGCCAACGCTGAGCTGCTGCCGTTCCAGAACAGGCCCTTGCTCAATATGCAGCTCCACAAACGCTGCAATATCTGATCGGCGGGCGGCACGCTGCTCCGCTTTGCCGAAGCCGCAATGAAGCATCGCCTCTTGCAGGCTAGTTCCGGCTGCATCATAGCGCTCCGCACATTGCTCTAAATCATATAGCCCGGTCATATTGCCCGAGCCCCAATACGTAAGCGGAAAACGGCTGCCTTCCTCTTCGCAGAGCGAAACTACCTCAAGCGTTTTTACAGGCTGCCCATACGTTTCCTTCAAATGCGCCAAAGCGGCAATTCCGGCAGCGACACCATAAGCCCCGTCATAAATGCCGCCCGATTGCACCGTATCGATATGGGAGCCCGTCATAATAACCGGCCCTTCTTCTGAACTGCCTTGCAGCCTGCCGAATAAATTGCCTACTCGGTCAAAATAAACGTCCATGCCCAGTTCTTGCATTTGCTCGGCTAAATATTGCTGTGCCTCCAGCCACTCTGCCGTATAAAGCAGCCTAGTCACACCACCGCGCGGATCAGCGCCGAACTGGGATAATTCCTCCAGCAGCTTAGGGACGAAGGAGGCGAGCTGCCATTTGCTTGCCATTGTCATATCAAACACACCCCTTCATCATACCCTTTTCCGAACCCGCCTCAAACGGTAGCAGCAACTTGCCCGAAGCTGGCTGTGCAAGGCCTCCGTCAGCTGTATATACAACGGTTCCTCGAACGAGTGTCACCACGACTCGGCAGGCCATTTCTTTCCCCACATAAGGGCTATGCTTGTGCCGATAAAACAAATGTTCCTCCCGCAGCTCATAGGCCGCATTAGCGTCTATAATAGCCAGGTCCGCGTCAGAGCCGATTGCGATAACTCCCTTGCGCGGATACAGCCCGAAGCGCTGCGCAGGTCCTGCCGACAGCAAAGCGGATAACAATGGCAGCGGCAGCCCACGCTTGATCCACCCTTCGCCTAGCACCACCTCCATGCTGCTCTGTGCCCCGGATATGCCTCCCCATGCCTCGAAAAACGTTTTGGAAGCATCCTTCTTCATCGGAGTCGGGCATGGCGAATGATCGGAAGCGATGACGTCCAGCTTGCCTTCGCCAATCATTCGCCACAATCCCTCGCGCTGCTCCTCGCTGCGCAGAGGAGGCGCGCATTTGGCAACTGCTCCAAGCACCGCCATATCCTTCTGTGTCAGCAGCAAATAATGCGGACAGGTTTCCACCGTCACCGGCAAGCCGCGCCGCTTCGCCCGATCAATCAGCTCCACCGCGTCATAGCTGCTTATATGGACAAAATGAACTTTGCAGCCCGTCTGCTCCGCAAACAACAGCGCCTTGTTCACCGCCTCCAGCTCGGCAATAATCGGACGCGAGGCTGCGAATGCCTCAGCATCATGGCGGCCGGCTGTTAGGGCCGCATCTGCCAGTTGGGACGTAATGGCGTCACTCTCGGCATGAAGGGCAACAAATCCGCCAAGCGTGGCGATTTTTTTCATCCCCTCATACAGCGTCCAGTCATCAACCTCGCGAAATCGCCCTTCCCCTTCGCCGCCGGGATTGGACATAAATGCTTTAAAGCCGACGACGCCCGCTTCGAACATAGGGGCAAGCTCATCCAGCTTCCCTGGGACAAGCCCGCCCCAGAACGTATAATCAACTGCTGAATGGCCTTCGGCCTGGCCTGCTTTCAACGCAAGCGCCTCGGTCGTAACAGTCGGCGGATTGCCATTGAGCGGCATATCAGCGTAGCAGGTTGTCCCTCCGGCAGCTAGTGCGGCAGAGCCGCTCGCAAATCCTTCCCAATGCCCCAAATTCGGTTCATTGAAATGCACGTGAATATCGACCATGCCGGGCAGCACATACTGCCCCTCCGCATCGATTCGAGAGCCCGACTCGGCACCTGCGAGAGACGGCTCCAAGGCGGCAATGCGGCCATCGCGAATGCCAATATCCAGCTTTTTCACTTGGTCAGGCAGCACAACAAAACCATTCATCACGATACAATCATAGTAGGAAGCCATGCGCATCCACCCCTTTTTTCCATAACATAAGCCCGCCTGTTCACTCTGCTCTTCTAAGTACCGCGATAAGTGCTGTAGCCCCCTGGCGCAACCAGCAGCGGAATATGATAATGCGCCTGCGCATCCTTAACGCGAAATCGAATCGGTATTTGTTGAAAAATAAATTCAATAGACGACTCCCGCGCAGCGCCATTATCGCGTGACAAAAAGCTACCGGCATTAAACACAAGCTCATAGACGCCTGGTTGCATCCTCTCGCCAGCAAGCATGGGCGCATCGAGCCGTCCATCCGCATTGGTGGAAGCGGCCTGAAGCAGCAGCCGTTCTCCAGTCTCCTCGCTCAACTGCCACAGCTCCAGCCCCATCCCTGCCGCAGCCTTCCCCGTAGAAATATCGAGCACATGCGTCGTTATTTTGCCGCTCATGACGAGGCTTCCTCGTTTTCCAAATCCTCGCGGGTAAGCGTGAAGCCTTGGAAGCCGAATGGCGGACGCGGCTCGGTGTAGACAGCGGCTGCATCCTCCTCCGTATGGTCAACCACCGTTTCCCATGTCCGGTTATTCGATTCAAACCGCACCTCCGCCAATTGCGGGAAACGGGTCAAAATACGCAAGCCGACTTGATAAATTAAATATTGAATCGATGGCGTTTTATATTCGTGGAACACATTATGGGTAATATCCCGGATATGCTCAGCCGCAACGTATTGTCCAAAGACCGTATCTACCGCATGTTCAACGTCTGCATAGCTCCAATAAATGTTTAGAAAAATAAAGAGCGGCCGATCATAGCTTTCCGGCAGTGTCGTATATTCATCACGGACAAATCCATAGAAGGAGCTGCCGCTTACTTTAATCAGCTGCAAATCAGTAATCGCGCACTCATGCTCGACGATAACCGGAGCTCCCTCTTCGCCGTCGCGGACAAGCTTCATCGAAGCGCTCGCATGATCATTATGGGAACGGCGGTACACAAGCGGGCTATCGACCAGCCCCTCACTGCCGTCTGCCACTTCAAGCGTATGGAACGGGATGCGGTCCGCACTCAGCTCGATAGCTTCAATATGCGGATAGCGGCTAAGAAATTGCTTGCTGATGAACGCAAGCAGCCCTTCTGTCGTGCTCCCCTCAAAGTCGGCCGTTTGCCGCAAAATAAAATTTTTCATCGAATCTGTCGCCACAACCTGCGTATTGTCTCCTTTAGTAAAGGAGGTGAGCAATGTCTCGCCGCTTACGGCAAATGTAATATTATGGGCAAAAATAACGTTCGTATCGCCGGTAAAAGCCGATTCTGGGATGCGCTTTACCGCCAGTGGCGCTGCATAGGTCCGATAAGTCAATACATCCCCTTTGCCATAATAAAGTGTACGTCCGCTGCCAAGTTTCAACATATTTACCCTCTCCCTTTGCTCTATATCAATTTTGGTATGATTTTTTAAGTCTCACTCTTCTATTAAATCGTTCAGGCGCAAAAAGGTGATGCGGGCGATTTGCCATTTTGCCTCCTCCAGCTCCTCCTGAAGGCTGTTGCCGATTCGCGCTGCCATCGCTTCCTTGATATCTGCTTTGCTTTTGCCACGAACTGCTAAAATAAATGGAAAACCAAACTTCTCCGTATACTGGCGGTTCATCGCTGCAAACTGCTCAAATTCCTCAGGCGTCAATTGGCTTAGTCCCGCCCCCTGCTGCTCTTTTGTGGAATATTCGCCAATGCTGATTCGAGTTGCCAGATCGGGGTGTTCGCGAATAAGCACAAGCACCCGCTCCTCTCCCGCCGTATAAGCTGCGTTCACCATGCTCTCATGCAGCTGCTCTATTGAGCGGAAGGGTTTATTCTCCCATGCCAGCTCCGCCACCCAGGGCGAATGTTCAAAAATAGCGCCAAGCGCTTCCATAAATGCCTCACGGCTCATCGTATTTAATAAGTCCAATTTCATGGCGCGTTCCTCCTCCACTCTATCGCCCGCTCTACAGCCCGTTTAATGCCTCCGTAGCCGGTGCAGCGGCAAATATTTCCGGATAGTGCTTCTTCAATTTCATCCTCGCTCGGGTCAGCATTTCGATCCAGCAGCGCCTTGACCGATATAATCATGCCAGGCGTGCAATAACCGCACTGAAAGCCTCCCTCTTCTAGAAAAGCGCGCTGCACAGGGTCAATTCCACCATCAGCCGCCCCTATACCTTCAATTGTCGTAATCTGTTTGCCCGCGCATTGGTAGGCCATCGTCAAGCAAGCATTAATTGGCTTGCCATCCACCAGCACCATGCAGGCACCGCAGCGGCCAATTTCACAAGACCGCTTCGTCCCTGTAAGAGCCAAGTCGTCGCGCAGCATACTCAGCAGCCGTTTGGAGCCTGCAACTTCAAGCTTCATTTCTTCGCCATTAATGGTACAGGCCAGCTCCGACTGCCCAGTGCCCCGCGTCACTCCCAGCATTTCATGCTTGCTCATCTTTCGCTCACCGCCTCTCCTGCAAAAGCGAAAGCCATTTGCAGCAGCTCTGGCTCAATTGGCAGCTTCGTCACGCGGATGCCCGCCGCCTGATGAATGGCAGCTGCAATAGCCGGAGCAAGCGTAACCGAGCCTACTTCGCCAATGCCGCGCGGACCATAGCTATCTTCTTGCGGCAAATGCTCAATCGGCTCAACGGTGACCATACCGCGATGCTCCGCAATCGTTGGCACCAGATACGTATCTAAATTTTTCGTCATATATTGTCCCTGCTGCATGACCGCATCTTCCGTTACCGAAAAACCAAGCGCCATGCTGCTGCCGCCTTCGATCTGCCCGAGAAAGCCCTGGGGATTCATGACAGGCCCTGCCGCTACCGCATGGTACTGGTCAAGCACCTTCACTCGTCCTGTCAGTTGATTGATCTCAACCTTCACAACAACGGCCGCATACGTATATAAAAAATGGGCTCCTGTTCGCGGGGTATCTGATGCAGGGAACTGAAAGGCAGTCGAACAGCTGATCGGCTCCCCTTCGGCCTCCGCCAGCTCCTTATACGTCAGCAGCATGGAATCGCCTTCTGCCTCATAAATGCCTCCTGCTCCCATAACGAGCACGCCGGCTGTTTTTCCCAGCAGCTTCGCTGCCCGTTCCAGCATTTGCGATGTAAACGGCGCTTTCAGATTTTGCAGCGTCTTCCACATCATGCTGGTTGCTCTTGAAGCTGTTGTAGAGCCGCTGTCGGGGACAAGATCGGTATCCCCGATAATCATTCGGATATCGGATTCAGCCAAGCCGAACTGCTCAATTAGCATCAGCTCCAGCGTAGCAAGCAAGCCTTGCCCAAATTCCTCATAACCGAATACGGCTTCAATTCGGCCATCGGCCGCCAGCGAGAGCCGGCCGCCTGCCGGATCAGGAATACCTACACCAAGCCCGCCGCCGTGCATGGTAAAGGCTGAACCAATACCCACCTTTATCCACGGCTCGCGCTCCTCAGCCCCATCCGGCATCCCTCTTTCCTGCCACAAGCCGCTCGCTTCAGCTGCATTCCACACCTGCATGGCGCCTTCGGTTACGACGATCGGCTGGCCGAACGGGCCTGGATCTTCCGGCATCCGCATATTGATCCGCCGCAGCTCCCAAGGGTCCATCCCAAGCTTTTCTGCCAGCCGGTCAAGATGCCCTTCCAGTGCAAAAATCGCCTGATTTCCGCCAAAGCCGCGGAACTCACCGGACATTCCGTTGTTCGTATAGACGGAATAACCGTCTACTTCCACATGATCGTAGCGGTATGGCCCAAGTACATGCTCAACGGCAAAGTTAAGCACCTCTGCTCCCAGCGTGGCATATGCGCCAGTGTCGGCGATGATCCGCACTTGATGGGCAAGCAGGCGGCCACTGGCGTCTGTACCGGTTTTCATCGAAATTTTCATCGGATGACGTTTCAGACCGGCGCGGACTGATTCCCATCTGGAATGATGCAGCTTAACGGGGCGGTTTGTTTTTAGCGCCAGCAGCGCGCCATAAGGCTGCACATTCAATTCGTCCTTGCCGCCAAAGGAGCCGCCAATCGGGCTTGAGACGATGCGGATTCGCTCCTGCTTCATCGCGGCAATCCGCGACAATTGCAGACGATCCATAAATCCATGCTGAGTAGGCGAATATACCGTTAACCGCCCATCCTCCTCGGGTACAAACAGGCCGCCTTCGGTTTCCATATAGGTGTGCATCTGTCTCGGCGTGAAATAAGTCTCCTCTACAATATGGGCACAGGCGGCGAACCCGCGTTCCAGCTGCCCTCTATTAAACTGGCTGCGGTGCAGCACATTGCCCTGCGGATGAAGCAGCGGCGCATCCTGCAAAAGCGCCTGCTCGGCATCGTCAACAATCGGCAGCAGCTCATACTCGACCTCAATAAGAGAAAGAGCATATTCGGCTAGTTCAGCCGTCTCTGCAGCTACAGCTGCCACCGCGTCGCCGACATAACGAACTTTATTTTCACAAAAGACAGGCTGATCCTGATGGGCAATGCCATAGCGATTCAAACCGGGCACATCGAGATGCGTCAGCACGGCATGGACACCTTCCAACTGCAACGCCTTCTCGGTACAAATACTGAGGATAAGGGCATGTGGATGGGGGCTGCGCAGAACCCGGCCATAGAGCATGCCCGCTGCCGACATATCCGTCAAATACGCAAGGCGGCCTGTTACTTTCCCCAGCCCATCCGGCCTGATTCGCCACCGCTTTCCACTTGTCTCGCGGTTCAACAGCATCGCTATCACCTCTCCCCTATGAACGCTAAGCTTGCTTGCTTATTTAATTATTATTTGAGCTGCATTACTTTCCACAGCTCTGACACTATTAGATTGGCAGCGGTTTTCTGGCGATAGCTTTCCGAAGCGAACACATCGCCTACCGGATGAAAATGTTCCAAGACTGACGTATAACAAGTCTGGAGCAGCGAATGGTCAAGCTTGCTGCCCTTTAGCAATCGCTCTGCATGCTCAAGCCGCTTTGGCATCGTCTGCCCGCCCCCAACCGCAAGTCGCATATCAACGATATGCCGCTCGGCACTTACAACGGCGCTTATCGCAACAGTTGCTATCGATGGCGTGAATACTTCGCGGCGGCCAACCTTGTGATAGACATCCAGCCTGTATTTCCCCTCCTGTTTCGATAGATCGACTGGCGACAATATAATGGCGAGCAGCAAACGATTTTTCCATGCGTGATTGGCCTGCGCTTCCAACAGCCATTCTGCAAGCGGCTGCTCAAACGCTCCTTGCCCATCGTGCCAGAGGAGCATGGCCTCATAAACGATTAACGCTGGAAGTGCGTCGCCTACGCGGGACAGCACATTGCCGCCAAGCGTAGCCAGGTTCCGAATCGATGGGGCAGCGATATTTTTCATCGCAGTGGTCAGCAGTGAATAATGAGTGCTTATATAAGAGTCATTTCTGACCTCTGACAGCAGCGCCGCCGCTCCGATCTGACAAATTTGCCGATCGTGACTGCTGGAAGCAAGCGTAATCGGCGTTTGCATGCTGGAAATACCGCTAATATCGATCAAATGGCCAGGCATGCGGGCAGTTCCCGCTTCCCACCACGTACGAAGCAGCGTACCTCCAGCAACGAAAACGCCGTCCTCGCCAAGCTGCTGTTTAAGCGTGCAAGCTTCCGCTGCATTACTTGGCTGCCATACGATGGGAGATTCCGGCTTCGTTTGTTTATTCATGGCCATCGCTCTCCCTCCTGTTCCAAAAACCAATAGCAGCCTGCAAGCTGTCCTCTTCATCTATATCATGAAGCGCAAAATCTTGTTCCCCGTTTAAATCCAGTACTGCCCCTTTATACTTGCCTGTGGCAAACAGCTGTCTTGCGCCTTGGTCACCCTCAAGCTCCTCCAGAGCAGAAAACATCGTTGCTCGCAGCAGCGCCGGAGGCATCGTTGCCGATCCATTGCTGTATGCCGCATAATCAAGCGTGGAATTGTGTTCCAGCGCCTCAACCAAGCGCTCTGCCATCCTTGCCGTCACAAAAGGCTGGTCAGCTAACGCAATCAGGACGGCCTCCGTATGTGGATATAGAGCAAGCAGAGCTTCAAGACCAGTGCGCAGCGAGTGGGACATTCCCTGCGCCGAAAGCGGGCATTCCTGCTTGTGCAGCTGTGCTGCGCGGCAAGCCCGCTCCAGTTGAGGAGTGTATAGCCATTCCAGTTCATCGTCGATTCGGTGAACGACGACCCAGCTATTAATAGCACTATTTAATAGAGCATGAAGCGCCTGGCTGCCAAGCATAGCTCCCGGCGATAAAGGGAGCCGCAGCTTCGGCTGCTTCATCCGGCTGCTGAGGCCAGCCGCCAAATAAATGCCTGACACCTTCATCGCGAATCGCCTCCCTACTTTTCGCACGAAACGCTGCCCGTACCTTTATTAGCTCGGAAGCGATGCTTAAGGCAATTTCGTACGGTCCCTCTGCCTCTATCGAAAGCCCGATCGGTGCATAAACATTTTCAGGAAGCGTCCCTTCGCCAAATAACTGCTTAATCCGCTTACGCGAGCCCATAACGCCGATGTATATCGCGCGCGCCTCCAATGCCAGCTGAATCAGTTGATAATCGTAGTGGAGTTGATGGCTGCATACGATGAAAAAGTCATTTTTATTAAATTGCAGCTTGGAGGCAAGCTCCTCAGGCTTTCCAGTTACTCTCGCCACATTAAACCAGCTATTATCCTCATTTTCCGTACTGATATGTGTACGCCAATCCGCCACAGCCACATGAAATCCGCAGCCTGGAAGCATCGTGCAAAGCGCCTCTGCATCCGGTCCTGCCCCAAACACAATCGCCCGTGGTCGCGGCTCCAGCTTCGTCGAAAATGTCCCCGCCTCTTCTACAAGCTCAGCTCCAGCTTTCCAGCTATTGCGGGATTCGCTTGCCGCTGAGGCAGGCCCTAATCTATAAACGATGCCGGTGCAATTGCCATTTCCAGCCTTCGGCCAGCTTCGATCCAATACAACCGCTTCTCCTGCCCGAAGCCTCTCTCTGGCTTGAAGCAGCTGATTTCTGAGTGCTGTCGTTACAGGCTCAAGCAGCACATGGATAATGCCGCCACAGCCGATCGTATCGCCCCACATGATGTCCTCTTCCGGCTGCATATTATAGATGATGATTTCAAAAGCTTCGGCAGAGCACACGCGGCTAACCCGCTCCTGTAGATCTGCCTCCAGGCAGCCTGGGCTAATACTGCCCGTCTTCGTTCTATCCAGCCTCAGCAGCATGGCTGCCCCTTCCTTGCGGTAAGCATGGCCCTCTACTCGTATAATCGTTGCAAGCGCGGCCGGCTGCTCAAGCTTCACAATTGAATCCAGCACTTCGTGCATATCCACAAGCAGCCACCGCCTCTTTTTTTAAAACGTTATGATGAAATCAAGTTCTGGCCTACAGCCAAAATGCTACAGCCTTGCCAGCAGTCCCCGAAGCGAACGGTCGGCTTCCCGCAGCACAAGCGGCTTGTCAATCGTCTTCATTATGCGTTTCTCCATTACGATTTGTCCGTCAATGATGACGGTATCCACATCGCCGCGGGTTGCCGCATATACAACACGCGAGAACCAATCTGCATCATAGGATGGATACACATGAAAGTCTTCCAAATCAAGCATTTGCAAATCCGCTAGCTTGCCTTCCTCTAAGCTGCCAATATCCTCTTCCATGCCAAGCACCTTCGCGCCGCCCATCGTAGCCATCCGCAGCACAGTGCGCGCATCCATGACCGTTGGGCCATGCTTCACCTTCTGAATAAAAGCGGTCAACCGCATTTCCTGGTACATATCCAAATTGTTGTTGCACGCCGCGCCATCTGCTCCGATGCCAATATCGATGCCTTCGCGCAGCAGCTCGGGAATTTCCGCAATGCCCGATGCCAGCTTCATGTTGGAGCTGGGGCAATGGGTAACCTTAACGCCTCGCTCCTTAATAATCCGCTTCTCTTCCTCATCGAGCCAAATGCTGTGGGCCAAAATCAAATTCGGCCTTGCCAGCCCGATGTGATCCAAATAAACGACGTTGCGCTTGCCGCGTTCCGCTTCTACAATCGCGATTTCTCCCGTATTTTCGGAAGCATGGGTATGCACCTTGACCTTATATTGCTCGGATAAATCGCGTACCCCAATGAGCAGCTCCTCTGTACAAGACACAACGAACCTTGGGCAAAAAGCATATTGGATGCGGCCGTCGCCAGCGCCATTCCATTTCTCAAGCAAGTCGACGCTTTGCTGCAACGATTGCTGTGTATTTTCCTGAAGCGCCAGCGGCACTTCCGTGCCATGGTCCATCATCACCTTGCCAGAAATGGCGCGAATGCCGCTCTCTAATATCGCCTGGAACGCCGACTCGGTATGATGCACCGTCTCCATATCCAAAATCGTCGTCGTCCCGCTGCGGATCAGCTCGCCTATGCCCAGCATCGCGGAATAATAAACCGAATCGGGGCTGTGAGCTGCCTCTAGCGGCCAAATCCGCTCACGGAGCCATTCAATTAAAGCCAGATCATCTGCACGCCCACGAAATAACGTCTGGCATAGATGGATATGTGTTTGTACGAAGCCCGGCAGCACAACTTTGCCATCAGCCTCAATGATCCGATCTACTCCATCCGCCGCGATCTCCCCGCCAATCTGAGCAATACGCTTGCCGCGAATGAGCAAATCACCCGTTAAAATATCGCCACGTTCATTCATCGTCATTATCGTTGCGTTGCGAATAAGTATAGTTGTCATTGAATTGCCCTCTTTCAATCTTGAGTCATGTTTTATAACATAATAAAGCACTAAACCCGATTTATCAATAGTATATGTAATTAAACTTAACATGTTGTCTTGGGCGAATGCCTAAAACGCACGAAATACACCGCTTTCAAAGTAAAATGTGACATAGAACAGCTTCTATTGTTCGAAATTCCCCTTACAATTAATCGAAAAGCTTGCGCTATCGTTCGCCTTTTCAAGAATAATCATCAAGCGCCACTCCAGCGCCTTCCATGCGAGCCTATTGAAATAAACAGATTAATCCCCTATTATGTAACGTTCTGCCGCATAGTTCTCCTGATTCTTTAAGTCTGCTCTATTAACTGACATACAACGCTTATGTTAAAATAGGCTGAAAAAGGGGGCGTCACTGCTGGAAAAACAAAAAGTAGTAATTATAGGAGCAGGAATAGTCGGAGCCTGTATGGCTTATCAACTAGCAAAACGAAATCAGGATGTAACCGTTATTGAACGACTCCCTACCGCAGCCCGTGAAGTTACAGAAAAATCATTTGCCTGGATACATACAACACATAGGGTGGCTCCTCAGTACAGACATTTGTATGACAGTGCTTCAGAAGAATATCATGCACTGCAGCAAGAGCTATCCGAATTACAAATTCAATGGCACGGAGCATTAACGTGGGGCGATTCGAACCTAAATGAGTAAATCCGCCTTCCAAAATTAAACCGAGAGCAGATTGAGACATTGGAACCGAATTTGAAGGAGTATCCGAACGATGCGATGTTTGCCATTGATGAAGGAGCAGTTGATCCGATCGGATTAACGGAACTATTGTTAAGGAAAGCACAGGAGTACGGAGCAAAGGTACAGTTTGATACCAACGTTACACAACTGCAGCAAGAAAATTCACGCTTATTAGGCGTTCACACATCCAAGGGATTTATGGAGTCGGATGTTGTGGTATTAGCTGCGGGTACAGGCGTATCCGAGCTTTGCAATGCGTTAGGTTGCCCCATACCAGTAACGCCGTCACCTTCCATTCTGATTCGCATGAAGACCTCGAGTAAACTAATTCACACATTGATCTCAAATGCGCAGTTTGAAGCGCGTCAGCTAACCGATCATTCATTGCTAGCTGCGGAAGATTATATCGATGATTCGGAGGAAAATGGGCCCGAGGCTGTGGGCAAACGTGCCTTCGAGACGCTGCGTCGCAGCCTGAAGGGCGGGGAGCAATTGGAGCTGGAAAGCATCAAAGTAGGTTTGAGACCAATGCCAGAGGATGGCTATCCGATTGTAGGCTTTCATAATCAGATAAAGGGACTTTATGTGACGGTGATGCATTCTGCCAATACTCTGGCTCCTCTAATTTCGCGTCTGGCTGCAACTGAAATAATCAATCGAGAATCAAGATGCGAACTAGAGTTTTGTCGTATTTCCCGATTTAAGCAGTAGGGTTGTAAAAATTCCAATTTAAACTCATTTATGAATTCAACATCCAGACACATTACCCCAAATCGACGAGCTATCATAAATGTTCAGATGCTGCCTAATGTTCGGAAATTCCTTATGGCAATAAAAAAAGCATCTTTGTGTTCACATTTGTGAACACAAAGATGCTTTTGCTTGAATTTGCTTGCTGTATTCGCTAGCTTTTCTTCTCTGGCAATGGCATAAACAGCAAATTGATTGGCAAATTGCTACCGGATGCCGGCGAGAATACAATCGTTACCGCTTCTGTTGAACTTCCCGTCCGGTATAGAACACCCGCTTCACCGTTATTCGCTAGGAAGGAGTTGTTTGTCGTCAGAACAACATTGTTGTTAACGAGGAAGGCACCGCCGTAATGTCCGCCACGCGGGTTCAAGGCAATGAGCGTATTAGGCTGAACATTGAACAGCTTCACGACGTATACGACGCCATAATTTCCTTCATTGTAAATCGTTGCACCTGTAAGCTTATCGATCGTTGTAAGGCGTGTATCCACTACTTTATCGCCAAATACCATACGGCCTGGCTGTGCGCCTACTGGCTGGGTCAGGTTGATCGTACGATCAGCCTTTTCGAATGTGCCGCGAATGTGAATGCCATCCGGATCCAAGTAAGGCAGTAGTGGAAGCTCGGACAGAACATCTTTGCCGTCATCAATGATGACGTAGCTGAACTTGATTGGACCAGAGGTCGAAACATCCGCCATCATCGTCAATACGCGGTCCGGCGAAATTTTCAAATCGCTGAGCTGCTTCAAAATAAGACGGCTCTCGCCTGCTGGAATCGTTGTAATATCATTCATGACCGGATTCATGCGCGAGGTCAAATATTTGCTAATGGAAGATTTGCCTGTTGCCGATACATACAGCGCAGGACCGCCAATACCGACGCGCTGTGTCTGAACGGTCGCTTCCTGATTGGTCTCGTTCGTAGCAACGATGTACATGCGCACATTGTTTAAACGGTTGTTTACGTTATGCGACATCAAGCGAACGTTGCCTGAAGCCGAATCCGTATAATACACGCCTTCATTGACAATTCGCTCTGGACTGTTGCTGCGAAGCAGCGTCTGCTGTCCATACTCTGTCAAGGAATAAGGAATGACATCATAGTTCAGAACGGAAGATCCATTAATCGAGAAGCGCTCTCCCGGCGGCGTAAATAACATGCCAAAATCCTGCTTGGAATACAGCTCCTGATCTTCAATCATAATGGAGAGCGAATATTCATTGCTTGCCCCATGCTTGTCCGTTACTTTCAAGGTAATAGTCTGCGGGCCCGGCTCGAAAAAGCCTTGTTCCTTATTCGTCCAGCTCGTGCTCGTAATCCCATTTTCTTCGTCGCTGCTGAGGTCGGTATATTCAATCGGCTCGCCCATCAAATAGCTCGTTTTGTTAGTGACGAACTTCGCTACTGGAGGCAAATTCGGTTGAAGCACTTCAAGCGTTACCGAATATGGTTCACTCCAGACGCCATCCGAATCTTGCACCCAATGGGTTACCGTATACATGCCCGGCTGGTCAAACATCGACAAATTGCCTTCCCAACGCTCGTCCACAATGGGAGTGCTGCTGCTCGACTGGTTCGTATAAGTTACCTGTGTTTCATTTGCATAAATGACTTTAGGACTTACTGTAAAAGTTGCGACTGGCGCAATTTTAAACGTCCAAGCCAGCGTAATTTTTTTCTCCGCCTTGTTCACTTTCATCGTAATGCCCTGCGGCTGCAGCAGCGTACGAAGCGGAATCATCAGCGTTCCCTTCAAGTTGTATGGCGCTCCAGTAAACGACTGTACCGCTCCATTCACATTGTAGGAGGATTTGCCAATGGCATAACGAAGCACGTTTTTTTCTGTCGTCAGCACATACTCCTTGGCTACCTTGTCGTATACGATTTTGCCGCCGAGCCGCTCTGCGAGCGAGCGAGCCGAAACGTACGTCGTGCCTTTCAGCTCGGTTACCGGCTGCGTAGCTGTATACAGCGTGCCATTGTGATACATTTTATTCGACTTTTGAAGCAGAACGAGCTGCTCTTGACCTAGGACATTTTGCGCTGCTTCCGCCTGTTTCGGCACAGCCAAGGTAAAGACAAAAAGGAATACGAGTGCAAATAAGCTGACTTTTTTAAGCATGTGAATCTCCTTTTCCAAAATAAATTGCGATTTCTCTACATATCCGCCAAAAGTTTGGACGCAATATAATCTGAAAAGTTGCACTCCGCCTATTATTTATGACAAATATTTTAAGAAGCGTGCTTCGTTTCCTGTCGTTCTGCAGAAGAAATACGTGGCAATGCTAGCGATACCGCGCCGATGACGAAGGACAAAACGACCACAATCGTAAAGATCTGGTGCAAGCTTTCCTCCAGCAATAGCGGATCAATAATATTCGTGCTGCCAGTGTGCAGCAGCAGGCCGAATAAAGCGATTCCGATTGTCTGGCCAAGCGTGCGTATAAAGTTATTCGTTGCAACCGAGGCACCGCGCATTTGCCGCTCTACAGCGGATGACACAGATATCGTACAGCTGGTTAGCGCAAGCCCAAAGCTTAAGCCCGTTAAAAACATATACAGCATAAACAAGGCAATCGGCGTCGTGGCATTCAGGAACATAAAACCCAAACTTCCCAATAAGAGGGAAAACGCACTAATTAGCGTTATGTTTCTAAGCCCCATTCGCGAAATCCATGTGCCTGCGAGAATCGAGCCGAGCGGCCAGCTGACCGAAAGCGGAATCATCGCCAAACCGGAATAGGTAGCGCTTTTTCCATATACGCCTTGCAGCCAGAGCGGCAAATAAAAAATAATAACAACATTGACGACACATAGCAAAAAGCTGAGCAAATTCACCATGCTGATGGTGCGGTTTTTGAACAAAACAAGCGGTATCAGCGGCTCCTGCACACGCTTCTCAATGTAGAAGAATAGCGTCATCAGCACTGCAGCCCCTGCAAAAAGCAGCCCGATCTCCGTATAGCTGGCACCCTGCTCGCCCGTCTCTGAACGCAGCAGAGTCAAGGCATAGAGAAAACAGAACATGCCTACCGCAAACGTTCCAATTCCGCCATAATCAATCGAGCGCTTACGCTTCTCGTAGGCTTCCTTCAAAGTAGAGCCCAGCAGATACATCGCGACAATGCCAAATGGCAAATTCATATAAAATATCGCCCGCCACGAGACAAAATCGACTAGCAGCCCGCCGAGCAAAGGACCCGATATACCAGCTATTCCCCAAATGCTCGACATCCAGCCCTGTACCTTCGCTCGCTGCTCATATGCATATAAATCACCGATGATCGTATATGGAATCGTCGTGAGCGCACCAGCCCCCAGACCTTGAATCGCGCGAAAAATAATAAGCTGCGTCATCGTCTGCGCAAGGCCGGACAGCATTGAGCCGCATAGAAAAATCGCAGCCCCAATCATAAACATATTTTTGCGGCCGAATAAGTCTGACAGCTTGCCGTAAATCGGCGTCGTGACGACCGTAGCAAGCAAATAAATCGAAATAACCCAGCTATACTGCTGGGTTCCTTGCAGTTCTCGCGTTATGCTCGGCATAGCCGTACTGACGATCGTCCCTTCGATCGCTGCCAGAAAGGTCGCCACGAACAGTGCGATAGTAATGCTGCGCGTATTGCCTGTTTTGATCATAGTCGCTCTGCTTCCTTCCCTTAACAACAAACACGCCCCTTATGAAGTTTTCATAAAGGAGCGCATCTGTGATTGATTTAAATAAGCATTGCTTGCGATACGAAATATATACCGATCCCTTGCTGAATCGGACGTTTTCCAAAACTGCTCGTCTGTAAACAGGCGCTTGAGCAGCCATTCCGCCGCTTTCGCCGCCTGCTGTTCGTCCTGCAATAGCTTTAGGCATATCGTGTAGCATATAGACTCGCATTGTCTTAAACGATTTATTTTATATTGAAAATCCATCATAGTAATTGGACATCCCCCGGTTATATGTTTAGGTCACTCATTATTACTATGATAGCGGAAACAATACGTTTAAAAGTTACGAAATGTTTAAAATGGCCAAGTGTAAACGGCTGTCGCCTTCCTTTGGCGGCAAAGCTTCCGTTTCGCGTAGAAATATAGAGAATGGATCGGGAAATCATATGCTTTCCTATATTTCAAGTGTAAACGGCTGTCGCCTTCCTTTGGCGGCAAAGCTTCCGTTTCGCGTAGAAATATAGAGAATGGATCGGGAAATCATATGCTTTCCTATATTTCAAGCGTAAACGGCTGTCGCCTTCCTCTGGCGGCTTGGCGCGTTTCATTCAGAGAATTATAGAGAAAGGATGGAACATTCATATCCTTTCCTATATTTTCAAAAAGCGTAAGCGCATCAGCGCAAATTATGCTTTACGGGCAGCATAGGCCATACATGCAGCAATCCAACGCTCTGCCATCACCGGATTTGAGGCAAAATGAAAGTGCGTATAGCCTGCTACCAGCTGCGCGAGCTGAGCCCCTTCCTGCTTTACGCCGCGTCTGCCCTTTGTCTCGTAGGCCGGCTCCAGTTCTTCCCTATCGGCACTGGGCACATAAACCGAATAATGAAATTCATGTCCGCGCGCCTCGTCGCCTTCCGGCAGCAAAAAATTAGCGCCCAGTCCCTTTGCCTCCCGATAGCCTAACGCGGCAAGCTTGCCTTGCATGACTACGCTTCCTGGCAGCACGCCAGCCATCGCATAGCTATTGCCGCTCGTATTAGTAAGCTGCTCCGTTAAATACATATAACCGCCGCATTCGGCAAGCGTTGGCATGCCGCCAGCAATAGCATCCCGCACCGACTGATGAACGTGCTGCTGCTGCGCCAGCTGCTCGGCAAATTCCTCTGGAAAGCCGCCGCCAATATACAAGCCCGATACTTCTTCCGGCACAGCTTCCCCTGCAAGCGGCGAGAAGTATACAAGCTCGGCGCCATACGCCTCCAGCAGCTCAAGATTATCCGGATAATAAAAATGAAACGCCGCGTCCTTGGCAACCGCTATTCGCACGCTGCCCTCGGGATTTCTCCTCTCGAATAAGGAAGTACCCGCTGCTGCTCCACGAATAACCGGCGCTTCCGCTAACGCAAGCACGTGTTCAAGATCAACCGACGCTTCGCACATCGCCGCCAGCTGGTCAAATAATGGCGACAGCTCGCCCCGCTCAATCGAAGGGACTAAGCCCAGATGACGCTCAGGGATATGAAGCTCGCTGCTGCGCTTGAAATAACCGACGACTGGAATGCCGCACTCCTGCTCAATGGCCGCCTTCACAATCTCATAATGGCTGTCGCTGCCGACCTTGTTCACAATGACGCCAACGATGCGCACATGGTCATCCAGCGCCTGAAAGCCCTTCACAATGGCTGCCGCACTGCGAGCCATGCTTTGGCAGTTGACGACCAGCAGCACAGGACAGTCCAGCAGCACGGCAAGCTCAGCGGTGCTGCCTTCGTTCGAAAGCGGATTTTTGCCATCATATAAGCCCATCACACCTTCAATGATTGAAATATCCGCCGTGCTCGCAGCACGCGAATATATTTCCTTCACCGTAGCGGGCGGACACATCCAGCTGTCCAGATTGCGTGACTGCCGTCCTGTCGCCGCCGTATGATAGGTCGGATCAATGTAATCGGGCCCGCTCTTGAAGCCTTGTACCGCTAGTCCTCTGCGCGCTAAAGCAGCCATCAGCCCGACGGTTGTCGTCGTTTTGCCAACTCCGCTGCCCGTTCCGGCAATCACGATTCTTTTTTGCGTTGCTATCGTCATAATGTGTGAATTCCTTTCGTTAAGGGCTTACGGCAAGGTGAAACGGCTCTCGCCGTCCTCAGGCGGCACAGCCCGTTTCATTCGAGAAATATAGAGAAAGGATCGAACAATCATAAACTTTCCTATATTTTCAAAAAAGCAGTGCTGCACGGCTTATACAAATGGAATAAGTCCAATTGAAATCGTGACATTGCCAGATTTTTGCTTGCCCAGCAGCAGCTCATTGTTTTTCGTATAACGCTTTACCGCAGGCTCGCTTACTCCGTAAGCTCCCGTAAATTTAAATACCGTTTCGGAAGGCTCGCTGATTTCCTCTTCGTTCAGCTCCGCAGGCGTATACGTCACGAGCGGCCAGCCATATTTAGCGCATACCGCAAGCAGCCCTTCTTCATCCTTCTTGAGATCAATAGTGCAGATCGCTTTAACGCTGCGAATCGAAGCCCGAATGCCTTCCAAAGCGGAAACGATAACCGCCTCGATTTCCTCTGCCGACGTTCCCCGATTGCAGCCAACGCCAAGCGCCAGCACCTTCGGACGATAAAGCACGCCGTTATCCAGCAGCTTCTGCTCATCTGCCTCCAGCAGGCGGTGTGTGACTATAAGCGCCGCATTAGGCGCTGCCGCCTCTGCTGCGGCAATAGAGTCGTATATGACCAGATTAGGAGGCATTGGGGTATCATGCATCCACCAGTTCCGTTCGCCCGACTCCTGCACAATAGCAACGGGCTCCTCATTAACGACAGCGGCGCTGACAGGCGTCAGCTTTGCATCGCTTTCCCACTCCCAGCCAAAGCGCCGCCCGAACAAATCGACAGGCAGCGTACGCTGTACATCCGATGCCGTCGTCAGCACCGGACGCGCTCCAATAGCCGCTGCCGTCTCCCTCGTCAGCTCATTCGCTCCGCCGAGATGGCCGGACAGCACGCTGATGACATGCTCCCCCTTATCATCAATAACGACGATGCCTGGGTCCTTCTTCTTGTCCTGCAGCAATGGAGCAATCATTCGCACAACTGCGCCAAGCGATATGATACAAATAATTCCTTTATATTTCGGAAACAAGGCAGGAAACAGCATACGCACCGAGCCATTAAACAGCTGAATGCCGCGGCTTTGTTCATCCCCTGCTTCGAATTTGCCCATATAATACAAATCGACTGCGCCCATATTTTCCAGCAGCCGTCTGCCTGTCTGCACGCCATGCTTCGTAATCGCAACTACCGCATATTCGTGCTTCTGGCGAATTTCCGGAATGACGCCTTCTTCCAGCTGAATGATTGCGCTCATTCCGGCTTCACTCCTCTGCGGAAGCGGTGCGTGAACGTTTTGTCATACAGCTTCGAACGGTGCGCGTCCTTGTTGTGCAGCTCTGGATCAAGCGCCCAGCCGGCCAAAATCATCGCATGCGCACGAATGCCATGCTCGCGCATCGCATTGTCAAGCTCCGCAAGCGTTGTGCGGATAATTAATTGATCCGGCCAGCTCGCCCGGCGAACGACGGCGATCGGCGTCTCGTCTTCCCAGCCGGCATCTTTAAATTCCTGCACCACTTTGCGCGTTAGCGTAGCGCTGAGGAAGAGCGCAATCGTACAGCGATGCGCCGCCAAATCCTTCAGCTTCTCCAGCTCAGGCACAGGCGTCCGTCCTTCGGCCCGTGTCAAAATGACCGTTTGCGTCAGGTCAGGTATCGTCAGCTCAGCCCCAACCGCAGCAGCGGCTGCGAATACCGAGCTAACGCCCGGCACGATTTCACAATGGATGCCTTCGCGTTTAAGCAGCACCATTTGCTCCAAAATAGCCCCATACATTGCTGGGTCGCCAGTATGAATGCGGGCTACGCTTTTTCCCTGCTTTACCCGGTCTACGATAATGCCAACCATTTCATCCAAATCCATGCCGGCGCTTTTCAGCACCTCGGCTTCGGGCTTGGCTTTCGCAATCAATTCTTCGTTGACGAGCGAATCGGTATACATGACGACATCTGCCGCTTGCAGCAGCTTGAGCCCTTTTACCGTAATGAGATCCGGATCGCCTGGGCCTGCGCCAATAATATGTACGATCATTTTCTCACCACCATTAATGTCAAGTATTCAAGCTCGCGCCCTTGCAGCTCTTCAACATCCATCCACACCTGCTCCTCGGACGATGTAACCTTCGTCAACACATAAGCGTTCTTAACCAGCTTCAGGTCGCGCAATACAGTCAGCATCAAATCCAGCACCTTGGCAACTTTAATGAATACGACGCAGTCATGGCGCTCAATCGCTGTACGCATCGCTTCATAGCTTGGCGTTGCCGGAACAATCGCCACATGCTCGTCGCCGTCGGCAAGCGGAATGCCCAGGCGGGAAGCCGACGCATTAAACGAAGAAATACCGGGAATCGCCTGCATTTCCACTTCAGGGTGGCGCTCGCGCATAAGCCGCATCAGGTGGATATAGGTGCTGTAGATCATCGGATCGCCTTCCGTAACGAACGCCACATCGCGGCCTTCGCTAATCGGCTGCCATACCTGCTGCACCGTCTTCTCCCACTGGCGCTCCAACGATTCGCGATCCTTCGTCATTGGAAAGGTCAGTCCGAGCATTTCCTTCTCCGCTGCATTTACATACAGTTCAGCTATCGTCAGCGCGTAGCTTTTGGCGCCCATCTTTTTGCGCGGGTACGCGATAACCGGGCATTCCTTCATAAGCCGAAAAGCTTTAACCGTAATCAGCTCCGGGTCCCCTGGCCCAATTCCAATTCCATATAATTTGCCGAGCTTAGTCATTGCTGCTTTCCTCCTCGGTGAGTATCTCTGGCTGCTTCCAAGCCGTAATTAGAAAAATCGGATTAAGCGCATCAAAACGTGTCAAATCGAGTATCGGTTTGCTGCGCGACAGCTGCGCCAGCGTTATATCGGTTTTAAAGCCTTCATCCTCAAAAGCGCTCATCGCTTTGCCCATCGTCTCAATCGTTGCCGCATTAACGACGATGCGTCCGCCTTCCTTGAGCCGCGTGCAGCAAATATGCAGCAGCTCGCGCAGCTCGCCGCCGCTGCCGCCGATAAATACAGCATCGGGATCAGCGAATGCGTCCAGACCATCAGGCGCGCGTCCCAGCCGTGTCGTCAGATCGGTTCTGAATTTTCGGGCATTCTCCACACAGTTGGCAAGATCGCCTTCGTTCTTCTCAATGGCGTATACGTCGCCTTGGCGGGCAATCCGTGCAGCCTCAATCGCCATGGAGCCTGTGCATGTGCCAATATCCCAAACCGTGCTCGTTTCCCTAAGCTGCATAGCTGCTAGGCTAAGGACGCGGATTTCACGTTTGGTAATTAGCCCCTTGTCTGGCTTGCGCTGGGCAAATTCGCTATCAGCAATGCCGAGCGGCCACGACGGGCTCGCCTTCACACGCTTCAAAATCAATACATTCAGCGGGGAAAATTCCGCCTCCGCAAGCTCGCCCAGCTCATACCACCCCGTGCGCTCATCCGCTCCGCCTAAATTTTCAGCCAAAAAAGCTTTATATTCAGTCATGCCGAAGTCGAGCAAGTAACGGGCAATAACGCTGGGATTATTCTTATCGTCGGTCAGCAGCGCAATCTTCGCTTTGCCGTCGATACGCTGCGCCAGCCCCTTGATGCTCTTGCCGTGAACGCTTGTGAGCAGCGCATCATGCCAGCTTTCGCCCATTCGCGCAAATGCAAGCTGCACCGAGCTGTGCGCCGGATAAATGTCCAGCTCCACCTTGCCGGCCAAATAACCGCCTATGCCATAAAACAACGGATCGCCGGAAGCGAGAATGACCGTCCGTCTGCTCTCCGCCTGCAGCTGCTTGGCCAGGTCAGCCAAGCCGCCTTTAATGACTATTTTCTCGCCCGCATATTGCGGAAAAAAAGCTAAATGGCGCTCGCCGCCAACTAGTACTTCACTCTCTTGAATCCAGCCTTCATAAAGCGACGGCAAGCCTGCTGCTCCGTCATCGCCAATGCCGATCATTTTGATTTTGTTCCCCAAGCTCTATCTCCCCCGATCCTTTGCTGCCGCGCAGCTTAAATGCAGCTTTAAAACGCTATTGTTCAGCTCTGCCTAACAGCTGGGCTTTCATTGATATAATGACCGTCTCGACGATAAGCTGCCCGCCAGCTTCCTTCTTGCTGTGATAGCAGCACAGCTCGCTCATTCGTTCGAAAAAAGCATCAATGCCGCGCTCCTGCATCATATCTCCAACCTGCGAGGCCGTGTTCGCGCCGCGAATTTCTTCCACAAGTCCTTCGGGAACAGCAGCATATTCTGCTATTTCGGCGAGAAAGCCAAAGTCGACAGGCGCGCTTTTGGAATGCACCATCATGACGCCCTGCGCCACCTTCGAAAACTTGCCCATCATGCCGACTAGCGTTACTTTGCGAATATGCTTGTTTCGAGCCATTTTCAGCGAAAAGCCGATAAAATCGCCCATCTCGATAAAAGCCTCCTCCGGCAAATCGGGATATAGCTCCATCCCAAACTTTTCCGTTCGGCCACCTGTCGATAAAACAAGATGGTCGCAGCCGCTGACGGCTGCGACATTAATCGCTTGCGCGACGCTCGCTTTATATGCTGCGGTCGAGAACGGCACAACGGTGCCTCTCGTCCCAAGTATCGAAATGCCACCTATAATACCAAGGCGGCCATTTAACGTTTTGAGCGCGATCCGCTCGCCTTCCGGCACGGAAATGACGACGCTTACGCCCCGCCCCTCCAGCTCGAAGGAGCGCAGCACCTCTTCCACCGCTTCATGAATCATGCGGCGCGGCACCGGATTAATGGCAGCTTCGCCAACCGGCACGGGCAGGCCGGGCTTCGTTACCCGTCCAACCCCAATGCCGCCATCCAGCAAAACACCTTCGCCGTCATGCCATTTGACCTCTGAAAAAATGCTTGCGCCATGCGTAGCATCCGGATCATCGCCGCCATCCTTTATAACTTCTGCTATTGCGGAATCTCCGGTCAGCTCACAGCTTACAATGGTGAAAGTGACCCGCTCGCCAATCGGCAGCACAATTTCCGACTCGGTCTGCTGCTCGCGCAAAATCAGCGCAGTCAGCGCCGCCTTCGTCGCGGCAGTCGCACACGAGCCTGTCGTATAGCCATGGCGAAGCGGCTTATCCTCTTTCTTGTCCACGCTTTTTACACTTGGCGCTCTGCCAGCAGGGAAATCGCGTTAACCGCAGCCACGGCAACCGGGCTCCCGCCCTTTCGTCCGAGATTCGTAATGAACGGAATGTCCAGCTTGGCAAGCTCCTCCTTCGATTCTGCTGCCGATACGAAGCCGACAGGCACGCCAACGATAAGGCCGGGCCTCGCTTCGCCATTTTTCACCAGTCTAATTAGCTCCAGCAGCGCCGTAGGTGCGTTTCCAATCGCATAAATACCGCCGTCCGCTTCACGAATCGCCTTGCGAATGGAAATAATCGCCCGGGTCGTATTGAGGCGCTTCGCCTCCTCCATTACATCTGCATCCGATATGTATACGCGCACGTCGCCGCCAAACTTCTCAATGCGCGGCTTGCTGATGCCAACCTGAACCATCTGCACATCAGCAACTACAGGCTTGCCCGCAAGGATCGCCTTAATGCCCGCCTGAACCGCATCCTTATGGAACATCATGCTGCGCCCCAGCTCAAAGTCTGCCGAAGCATGAATAACGCGCTGAACAACGGCATATTGCTCATCCGTGAACGGGTGCTCCCCAAGCTCCTCGGTAATCATTTCAAAGCTGCGTGCTTCAATTTCCTGCGGCTGTACAGTAAGCGGTTTAAAATCCGTCATAAAATCCATGTTTTTCGCTCAGCTCCTTCAATCTTGATCTAACGTTTATTTATTTCAACATTTCCTTTAATGTATCACTTATTTCGTCAAAGCGCGAAAAAACATGCCCATAGGCAAGCTTAGGGCGCCCAATAATAATCGTCTCAATACCCATTTCAAGCGCGGCTTCCAGCTTCTCATCCACAGAACCGACCTTGCCGCTCTCCTTCGTAATCATCAGCGTCACGCCAAATTGCTCATAAAGAGCGCGGTTGAGCGCTTTGGAAAATGGCCCCTGCATCGCAACGATATGCTTTTGCGGCAGTCCCAGCGCTTCGCATTTCTCCATATTATCGAGGCGCGGCAGCATACGGGCGATCAGCGTCACGTTAGGCAAGCCTAGCAGACGCTCGGTAAAAACCTGCAGCGTTTTGCTGCCTGTCGTCAGCATCACGACGCCGCCCTTCGCAGCCGCCATTTCGGCTGCTTCGGCGTAATCATCCGCATATTTAATCAGCGGTTGTCCGTCAAAGGTCAAGCTCTCGCGCTCATAGCGAATATATGGCACCGATGCTTGCTCGGCCGCCGCCATCGCATTGCGATGCGCCTCCTCGGCAAAAGGATGGCTGGCATCCACGACAGCCTGTACCTGATTTTCTTTCAGGTAAGCTGCCATTTCGTCTGCGGTCAGACGTCCCACTCGCACGTCAAGTCCGGCTTCCTTCAAGCTGCTTGCCGCACTGTCGGTCACAACCGAAGTCAGCACGCTATAGCCCTGCGCCTTAATTTGTACGGCGAGCTCCCTCGCATCGCTTGTTCCACATAACATAAAAATCATAACTTAACCCTCCCCGACAAGCGTAGCCGCCTTGGACGGATCTTTTTTCTTCTGTGCATCTTCCTTACCATCATCAGCAGCAAGCTCGCCGATTTCAAGATGCTCGTGCTCGTGGTGATCATGGTCATGGTGGTCATGATTATGCTCGTGCGTATGGCCCTCATGATGCTCGTGATCATGCGCATGGTGTTCATGATCGTGATGATGGTCATGGCCATGGTCGTGTGCATGGTGTTCATGACCGTGGTCGTGATCATGATGATCATGGTGGTGGTCGTGATGGTCGTGGTCGTGATCATGGTGGTGGTGATGGTCATGGTCTTTCATCGCTTGCAGGCGGAACTGGCACATATCGCAGTTCATCTTCACTTCGTCCTGCAGCGCTTCTGCTGCGCGGTCTTTCAAAATCTCTTTAAGCAGCGGGTGGAAGCCGAAATATTCTGCAAGCACAAATTCCGTATCCGGATATGCAGCCGTATATTGCTCCATCGCCGCTTCCATCCGTTTAATTAAGACACCGGTAAACAGGAAATAAGGCAGTATAATGACTTTGCGGGCGCCCAGCTTGAGGCAGCGCTCTACCCCTTCATCCATCAAAGGTGCCGTAACGCCAATAAAGGCGGTTTCGACCCATTTCACTTTTAGACGCTCCCAGAACAAGCGGGAAATTTTGAATAGCTCACTGTTCGCATCCGCATCGCTGCTGCCCCGGCCGACGATCAAAATAGCCGTATCCGCAAGCTCGCTTTCCTCTGCGACAACCGCTTCGCCAAGGCGGGAGGTCAAAATTTCCAGTACCTGATCGTGAACGCCAATCGGCCGTCCATAAATAATATTTACAGCTGGGTAACGCAGCTTTGCTTCATCAATTGCCGCAGGCATATGCAGCTTTGCATGCCCTGCCGAAAATAACGTAATCGGAATGACGGCGATCCTGGTCGCCCCTTTTGCTACGCAAATATCAAAGCCCTGCTTCATCGTCGGCGTGACAAACTCCAGAAAGCACAGCTCTACCATATCTGCTTTCAGTGTTGACGCTACAGAGGCGACAAACTCGCGCACCTCTTCATTGCCTCTCTCATCCCGGCTTCCGTGCCCTACAAACAAAACCGCATCCATCTTCCTTCATCTCCCTTGCTGTCGCTAGTCTCCGCACAATGCGTCTTCGATATGAAAAACAGGCAGCTCCTGATAGCGATAGCCTTCTATTTGACCCATTCGTTTGAAAAATTTATGAAAGCGCTCATTCGGATGTCCTTCCGATTTATAAAGCGCAATAATGCGTTCAATCAGTGGCACGATTTCGTCGACGGCAATGCCTTCGGCAACTGGCTGCGCGGCATGCGCGTTGCGGCCGACGGTTTTTCCGCCGAGGAACAAATCGAATTTGCCACGGCGATACACGATGCCGATATCCTCGTTTACTGCGCCATAACATGCCATGCCGCAGCCATTGAACCCGATGCGCAGCTCCTTCGGCATTGCCATGCCGCCGATCTTGTCTTGCAGCTCATCGGCATAAGGCACCGATTCCGCCTTCTCCAGATTGCAAAAATCGCAAGCCTTCAATTGCAGTACATCACCGATTGGAGCTAGGCTGAGCCCATCCGCACGCAGCTGCGCCGTCACACTGTCCGGGTCCGATGTCGGAATTCGCACCAGCAAATGATGATGCGGCGTATATTCAATCGAACCCTTCTCGCCAACAGCCTGCGCCAATGCTACGAGCTGCTGGGGCGTAAAATTTTTCGTCGCGACACCTGGGCTTACTGCAAACTCAAGCACCGATTGCTGCGCAAACACAGGCATAGGGCTCGATACTGCGCCAAACGCCGCACTAGGCTCGATACCTTTGCTGCGATCATTCAGGAGCACCGCTTCCATCGCCAAATGCAGAGGCGATACTGCCGGTACCGGGGCAGCCTCTGCCCTCATCGAAACGGCTGTATTTATTGGGGCTGGTGCCGGATTCACGGGCACAACCGGGGGTGCTACAGCAACCGCTACTCCGCTGCCCTGTCCATTACCATTTCTCGGTTCGTCTGTCGCAACCGCCTGCGGCTCCTCCCGCTCGAGCAGCTGGTCCGTCGCGTCATATTCATCCGCGCGATAGCCCCCGTCCGCTGGAAGCTCAGGCATTCCTGCCGTATGAAGCGCCCATGGCTCATTCTTCTCTTGCAGACGCTGGTGGGGCTTCAAAGGCTGAGCCCCTTCGCCTAGCGTATATTTGCGCTGATAGCCGCGCGGCGTAATCATTAGCCCGTCATAATTGACAGTAGTAGAGTTGCCGATAACGACTGTTGTCAGCATGCCGATATCATGGTCAAGCATCCGAGAAAGAGTCGTCACGACAATGTCTTCACGGTCGCGGTACGCGCTTTTCACAATGCCTACCGGCGTATCTGGCGAGCGGTATTTGAGCAAAATCCGCTGAGTCTCCACGATTTGCCGCGTTCTTCTGCCACTGCGCGGGTTATAAAGCGCAATGACGAAATCCGCTTGTCCGGCCGCTTCTACCCTGCGCGCAATAAGCTCCCAAGGCGTCAAATGATCGCTCAGGCTGATCGTGCAAGCATCATGCATTATCGGCGCGCCAAGCAGGGATGCTGTCGAGTTAATGGCAGAAATGCCGGGAATCACTTCAACCTCTACCCCGCCATTACGCTTCCAGCCTTTCTCAATCAGCACCTCATACACGAGTCCTGCCATGCCGTATACGCCCGCATCGCCGCTTGATATAACGGCTACCTTCTTGCCGTTCTCCGCTTGGCGCACCGCTTCCTGCGCCCGGCTGACCTCCTCTGTCATCCCCGTACGCACAATCGCCTGATCGCTGATTAGCTCCCGAATCAAGTCGACATACGTATTATAGCCGATGACAATATCGCTCTCCTGAATCGCTTCACGGGCGCGTTTCGTAATATGCTCGAAGCTCCCTGGGCCGAATCCGATAATTAACAGCTTGCCGACGCCTGCTTCACTCATTGATGCCCAACTCCTTCTATGTAGCAATTTACAATTTCTATCCAACAAAAAAAGCACCTCTAACAATATGTGTTAGAAATGCTTGAAAAGACCAATGTCCTTGTTAAACGCAGACAGCGAAGGGCCATCCAATCTCTAACACCTTCCTAATATCCACGTAGGTTTACAGTGTCGTTGAAATAAGCAGGTCTCCTGGCTTTGAAGCGTTAGGGCTTCACACAGTGGCGGGTCCGCGCCGGTCTCTCACCGACTTCCCTATTAAGTCAACTTGGGCGCTTTGGCGCCTGCTGACACTTATTCCCTTCCTATTAAATTGTAATCTTAATGATAACATTAGATTGTATGATCGACAAGTGCGTTTATGCCATCAGCCTTGGCGCAAATAGAGCCGGCGCAAGCACGGACAGCATGTCCAGGCTGACGCCAGCTCTATTTTTTTCCGGGCTATTTATTTCTTCTCCAGCGTGTCCCAAGCCGCTTTCACGAGGGAATCAAACAGCTCATCGTCCTCTTCCAGCTCATCCTCAACCGCCAAAAGATCTTCTTCCTTGCCCGATTCATTCAGAAAAAACAAACCGTAGCCCCACTCTGTCGCCTTGCGGCTGTGAAGGGTAATTTCGTATTGGTTCGTCTGGCCCTCTACTTCAAAATGAACCTTGCCTACGAAACCAGATTCCTTGGAGTTCGTCATGCTAGCATGCAAAATGTTAACTTTCATCTTCCATTCTTCCTCTCTTTACGTTACGACACCAGCTGCTGTAGTTGGTTCACTTGATTTAACAGCTCGTTGATTTTGTTAATCGTATTTGGAATTTCCGTTGCGTCAACCAATGCTTTGCCGTCTTCGATCTGCTTCAGCACCGCATCAATGCTGTCCTGCAGCTTCAAATTATAATCGACCACGGTCTGATGGACGTCCTTGGCAAAATCTGGCGCTTGCAGCTCGCCAAACTGCTTGATCGACTCCTGCACCGCTACCAGCTGTTCCTTATAATCAGCGCGTGCACTCGCATCGTTTACGGCTTGCTCCGCAAGCTGCGTCGCCTGCTCGCTAAAGCTCGTGAGCGTCTGCATGTATGTTGCTGCCCCCGTCACATAATCGGCCGAGCTCGATACGGAATTAACCGCCTGTTTGGCATCCTCAAATAACGAGCATCCTCCTAATAATAACATTCCAATGATTAAAAGTATGCTTTTTCCTGAACGAATGGCCATGTTTAATCTCTTCCTTTCCGCCTGTCTTGCACAGAGCACTACTTATACGGCAGATGCGTCCAAACGGTTGCATTTCGTCTTATTAATAAGCTTGTCCATCATTTATGTGGGCTATAAGATCAAATGAGACTAAAACAGCCCGAAAATTTCGTGGATTTCATTTAGACCATTTTCTTGTCAACCGACATTTCACATATACCTGCCAGTTACTTGTACGACGAAAAGGAGCTGCCACGAGGCAAGCTCCTTCCCTATCGTTATACAGACGATTCTATGAATGAGTATCTCGATTAATTTGGGATGGATTACTTTGCTTGATTTAATCGATAAAATGTACATATTGCAGGAACCTTTTCAGTATAACCGCTGCCTGCGCCCTCGTTACATTCTCCCTCGGGGCAAAGCGTCCGTCTTCCATTCCTTTCATAATGCCGTCTTTCGATGCTCGGGCTACCGCAGCTTGCGCCCATGAAGAAACGGAGTCTCCATCCGTGAAAGCATCCAGATGGCCTCCCTCTTGCCCATCGCTACCCGTTCCATGGCTGGTGAAGGTTAAGGCGCCAGCAATCACAACGGCCATTTGCTCGCGGGTAATTGGATCGTTAGGCGCAAAACGGCCGCCACCGATGCCGCTAACCAGCCCGCTAGCCACTGCCGCATTTACTGCAGATGCATACCATGCGGATGCAGGGACATCCGCAAAACGATCACCGCCCTTGCTCTCCTTCACGGATAGCCCTAGCGCACGAACGAGCAAGGCTGAGAATTCCGCTCGTGTAATGGTTCCCTCTGAGTCAAATCGGCCGGCCGCCACGCCGTTCACCAGCAGCTTGGACGCCAGATGCTCCACATCCGCTTTCGCCCAGTGTCCGGTTAAATCGGCGAACGTTCGGGCTTGAACATTTACGACTGTGTACAAGCTGTTATGTGGCACGTTCAGAATCGCTTCGATAGTGCCGTCTGGACCGGTTTCCATCTTTGCCGGAACAAAAACGACGGTTCCGTTTTCCGGGATATACTGAATGGCAACCAGGTTACGGTTTGTGTTCTCTCGGTCCAACTTAATGGTCCGGATCGAGTACGATCCGCCATAGTCGTGCACCTCCAACATTTGCCCGTTTGCTTCGACCAACACTTTATAGTCGATGACGTTGGCGAAAACAGAAAAACCTTGGGAAACGCCGATCTGATCAATTTCTTGTCGAATATGCTCGCCGGCCAGTACCTGTATGATGTTCACGGTCAAATTCGATATTTCCGCGTCGAGACGCTCCGCCAAGCCGATCAGATCGATCGCACTTAACCGCAATTGGTAGCTAGAATCGTTCAGCCTCACCTCGATAATTGTATTAGGATTAGCTTTGACCATATCCGCGATCCAGTCAGCTTGAAACTGTGCCTGTACCGCTTGCTCCCGATTGCCGATTATAATGCTGACAAACGGTTCCATCGCATTTTTCAGGAGTTCCAGCACTTGCTTTCTTGTCCGTTCGGGGAGGATGACTTGCTCGATCACCGTGCCGTCCGAACGCTTGACTTGTTTGCTGTCGGATGGATCGACAAAAATTGTAATCCCGCCATTCGCATCTAACTTCACAGTCGTCCCCGATGTGACCGGTCGATTGCCGTTTTCCGACGAAGATGGGGTTGAGATTCCAGTAACAGTGATGGTTTTCACTGCTTCATTGCCTGCTTCGTCTAGGGCATAAACGGTATAGTCGCCGTTTGCAGTAATGGTGAATTGAGGTGTGGCCAAAATATCGGTTCCTTTCGTTCCGCCGGCAAAATCAACCCCACTAAGACTTCCAGGCAGCCATCGGAGCTGCGTCAGCGCATTTCCCGCAGCTCCGCCGTACACGCTTGCCATCACACTAATCGCTTTACGTTCCGATCCGTTCGGTGCAACCGTCAGAGCAACTTCGGGCGGTATCGCCACGATACGTATTCCGTTCGTGTCCGGTGCTACGTAAGTTAGCGAAGCCGGGAGTCCGCTGGAGGTACGAACGATGCTTGCACCGTTCGGGAGCTCCAATGATGCAGCAACTTTTATTCCGTCAACATCCGCGAGCCCAGCGGGAACTTCGAATTCGAAAGTAAGTTTTGTCACTGCCTCGCCGCGCGCTCCCATATATGGGGCATATACCGTCTGACTGGAGGAATTGTCTCCAACCATGATAGGAACGACCGGTGTCCCTATCACGGTTACTTCATATCCGTAAAATACCGTAAAGCGAAGCGTGTCGCTCGGTCCGTACAAATCATTGGCCGATGCGGTTAGCACCATCCCCACCCAAGCGGCTTCAAATACCGCCATAGCGTCGTTCAAACTGACAGCAGCTTCATCCAAACGAGTCTGAGATTGATTTTCCGCATCGTCGGAAACAGCCTGCGCTGCATCTATCGCGGTCTGGAAGGCAGCGCGGTCTCCTGCTGATGTCTCCCCTACATCCGTACCTTCTGGATGATCCGTCAACGCCTGCTGCGCCGCTGCGATCGCCGTGTCCAGCGCCGTTGGAATGCCCGCTTGTATAACAGCGGTATTAAAGACTTGAACCGCTGCATTTAACTGGCTAACGGCAGTATCCAGTTGATCCTGCGTGTAATTGCCCGCGTTATCGAGAATCTGCTGCGCCGCATCTATCGCAGTTTCGAGCGCGGTGCGCGTTCCTGCCAAAGTTTGCCCTACATCCGTACCTTGCGGATGATCCGTCAATGCCTGCTGCGCCGCCGTGATCGCCGCCCCCAGCGCCGTTGGAATGCCCGCTTGAATAACAGCAGAATTATAGACTTGAACCGCTGCATTTAACTCGTTAACTGCCGTATCCAGTTGAGCTTGCGTGTAATTGCCCGCGTTATCGAGAATCTGCTGCGCCGCATCGATCGCAGTTTCCAGCGCGGTGCGCGTTCCTGCCGAAGTCTGCCCTACATCCGTACCTTGCGGGTGATCCATCAACGCCTGCTGCGCCGCCGTAATCGCCACGTCCAGCGCCGTTGGAACACCCGCTTGTATAATAGCAGCATTAAAGACTTGAACCGCTGAATCTAACTGGCTAACGGCAGTATCCAGTTGATCCTGCGTGTAATTACCCGCGTTATCAAGAATCTGCTGCGCCGCATCCATCACGGTTTCCAGCACGGTGCGGTCTCCTGCCGAAGTCTGCCCTACATCTGTACCTTGCGGATGATCCGTCAATGCCTGCTGCGCCGCCGTGATCGCCGCGTCCAGCGCCGTTGGAACACCCGCTTGTATAACAGCAGCATTAAAGACTTGAACCGCTGCATTTAACTGGCTAACGGCAGTATCCAGTTGATCCTGTGTATAATTACCCGCGTTATCTAGAATCTGCTGTGCCGCATTGGTTGCGGACTGCAGTGCGGTGCGCGTTCCCGCTGACACCTGCCCCACGTTCACCCCTTGCGGATGATCCGTCAACGCCTGCTGCGCCGCCATGATCGCCGCGTCCAGCGCCGTTGGAACACCCGCTTGTATAACAGCGGCATTGAAGATTTGAACCGCTGCATTTAACTGATTAACAGCAGTATCCAGTTGATCCTGCGTGTAATTGCCCGCGTTATCGAAAATCTGCTGCGCCGCATCCTTCGCAGTTTCCAGCACGGTGCGATTTCCTGCTGAAGTCTGCCCTACATCCGTACCTTGCGGATGATTCGTTAACGCCTGCTGCGCAACCGTGATTGCCACGCCAAGCGCCGTAGGAACACCCGCTTGTATAACAGCGGCATTGAAGACTTGAACCGCTGCATTCAACTGGTTAACTGCCGTATCCAGTTGATCCTGCGTGTAATTGCCTGCATTATCGAGAATCTGCTGTGCCGCATTGGATGCGGACTGCAGTGCGGTGCGCGCCCCCGCTGACGCCTGCCCCACGTTCACCCCTTGTGGATGATCCGTCAACGCCTGCTGCGCCGCCGTGATCGCCGCCCCCAGCGCCGTTGGAATGCCCGTTTGAAGAACAGCGGCATTGAAGACTTGAACCGCTGCATTTAACTGGTTAACTGCCGTATCCAGTTGATCCTGCGTGTAATTGCCCGCGTTATCTAGAATCTGCTGCGCCGCATTGGTTGCGGACTGCAGTGCGGTGCGCGTTCCCGCTGACACCTGCCCCACGTTCTCCCCTTGCGGGTGATCCGTCAACGCCTGCTGCGCAACCTTGATCGCCGCGTCCAGCGCAGTCGGAACACCCGCTTGTATAACAGCGGCATTAAAGACTTGAACCGCTGCATTCAACTGGTTAACGGCAGTATCCAGTTGATCCTGCGTGTAATTGCCCGCGTTATCGAGAATCTGCTGCGCCGCATTGGTTGCGGACTGCAGTGCGGTGCGCGTTCCCGCTGACACCTGCCCCACGTTCACCCCTTGCGGATGATCCGTCAATGCCTGCTGTGTCGCCGCGATCATCGCTGCCAATGCCGCGGGATTGCCAGCCTGGACGATTTGCGCATTGAATGCCGCGATTGAAGAAGTCAGAGGAGTTGCGGCGTTAGCCAAGTCGGAGGCGATGGTGGCATTCCCGATTCTGTCGATAAAAAGCATGGCTGCGTCATAGTCTGCCGATAAGTCGTTGTAGGCATTGGCCGAAACTTGTCCTACGCTGGTGCCTACCAGGTAACTTTTCAACAACGACTTGGCGCTAGAGACCGCTTGAAAAAACGCCGTTCCGTCCACAAACGTATGTCCGTTGCTCGACGCATAAACGGCTACGGGAGAATTCGCAATTCCGAATATTTTCAGATTGCCCGGGTTACCCGCAAATACCCCTGTCCCAAAAGTTGTTGCATTGCCTAACACAGTTATGCTTGTTAAGTTGTTATTATAGAATGAACTACTGGCGACATTCGTTACGCTGGCCGGGATAACAAGTTTCGTAATGTGATTGGTGTCGAAAGCCCCGCCATTAATCGTCTTCAAATTTTCCGATAATTTAATTGATGTCAAATTATTCATATAAAAAGAATAGTTGCCGATCGTCGTCACACTATCTGGAAAAACGACTGTTGTAAGCGGATTGTTCTCGAATGCGCTGGCGCCGATCGTTGTCAAACTGTCTGGAAGGTCTATGGAAGTGAGGCCAGTATAACGGAATCCATACGTTTGAATTACCTTTACGTTGTTTGGAATCACGACGCTCGTAATTTTAGGTTTTCCTGTACCGTACGTATCAAATGCTGATCTCCCAATTTCGGTTACCGTCGTACCCGCGTACTCAGCGGGAATAACCACATTCAGATCGGTACCCCTGTAGTCCGTGACCGTTGCGCCATTGGAACCGATTGTAAAAGTAAAATCGTTCTCATCTGCATAAACAGGTATAATCTGCGAAAATGAAGTCCCGAACGTAAATAATGCAATTAATAGACATATGACTGATTTTTTCATGATTTTTCTCCTTTACTTTAACGCTTGAAATGAGATGACGAAGAGCAGAAAATTGTCGGAAGAGCGGGATAGAGATAGGTTTCTGCAACTGGATGGCAACTACATTTGATTATAACGAAGGCTAATAAAAGAATAATGAAAGAATAATGAAAAAATGAGCCAATTTCGCGCAGTATCAATACTTACGGATTTTTCACGTTTTTGTAAAGCCGCTTTTGAAAAATGCCGTAATATCTAAAAGTGATATATTGGAGGGTCTCTTTGAATATTTTTGGCGAACGAACGAGAGGACATCGGAGTCGGGATAGTCAGGCAAATTAGTGTCTCAACGAGGCGATGTGAAGCATTCGGCAATCGGTTGCATGCTGTCGTCGATGCAGCCAACGCCAAATGACAAGAACTTGAGCATATACTAAAAAAGATCGTGATTTAGTTGGTTATAAAAATATCCCGATGTACCAAGGCTTTAAGCCACATCGGGACTGGCTAAGCTGTGACCAATCTATATTTCTAATCAATGACCAACTAAATCTCAAATCACAACTGTTACAACTGGTTGTTTTCCATGGTTTTGCCCTTTCGAATGATATAATACCCTACTAATTCAAAACGACATTATAATATGTATCAAAAAAAAATCTATTTCATTTTATATTACAATTAGCAATTTAGCAGAAAAATAAAGCATAAGCCGCAGATGGCTGAATCGCACGCTGGCTATTACATTCGTCTGCGGCATGACGATGCAGCCCTGTCAGGTAAGCTGCGCCACTTCTTTTGGCAGCTAGCGCTTTGACTTGAATACTTGCCGGCGCCATATGACAACGATGATTAGAAATAAAGCAATGGCACCTGTAAGCAGCCACCCCACCTGCTCATCATTGAGCTGATCTCCCGCAGCGGTTGCAGCCGGATCAGAAGCACCGTGGCCAGCATGCTCGTTACAGTTGGAGTCGGATGCTGGTGTAGTAGTCGCATTCGTCTGCTGCTCGGTATGTGCAGGTGTACAGACATCAGCGGCGGATACCGATAGCAGTGCAGAACTCCAGAGGCTTATTCCAATAAACAATACCATCAAGAAAGTTAGACTAAGGAACTTCTTTTGCATTTGGCGAACCCCCTTTGCGCTTTCGTTTCCCTATATTTTATTCCTGTGCGCCCAGAACGGAAGCTTGGCCAGTAGAATTTTCACAACTGTTAATGCTTATGCAAAAAAGAGCTAGCGTAAACGGCTGATGCCGTCCTTTGGCGGCAAAGCTATCGTTTCGCGCAACGCTATACTTCCCTATATTTAGAAAAAAGCGCCTCACTGCCTGATCTTTTCGACCAGACGGTAAGGCGCTTTGCTGCTGCAACAGATGCAGCGACTTAAACGATTTGTTTTTGCTTGCCAGGCTTGCTTTTTTCAGCTTCCACTAGCTCAGTCCTAGCCGGCCAGAAAGCTTTTTTGCCAAGCAGCGTTGTAATGGCTGGCACGAGGAATGGTCTTACAATGAACGTATCCATCAGCACGCCAATCGCTGTAATTACGCCGAACTGCACCAATACCTGAATAGGGAGCGTCGCTAGAACCGCGAACGTAGCAGCAAGGATCAACCCTGCGGACGTAATGACGCCGCCAGTCTCTGCTACACCTTCGCGAATGGCTTGCTTGAGCGGCATTTTCGCTTTTTTCTTCCAAATGCTCGAAATCATAAAAATGTTATAGTCCTCGCCAAGAGCAATGAGGAACACGAAGGCATACAGCGGAATCGCTCCTTGAATCGCTTCTGCGCCCATACCATAATGCAAAATAATCCAGCCGAGGCCTAAAGCAGAGCCAAATGACAATAATACGGTGGCAATTAAATAAAGGGCTGCAACGATGGAGCGCAAATATACGATGAGCAGCACTAAAATCATCCCAATGACGAGCGGGATAATGACTTTATTGTCCCGGTCGGTCAACAGCTGCGAATCATGCTGCGTTGCCGTCTGTCCGCCTACCCATACTTTGGCCGCCGCGCTCTCCACGCCTGCTTTATCCAGCGCTTCCTCTGCTGCTCCGCGAAGAAGCGGAACCAGATCCATGGCCTCCTGCGAGTAAGGATTAATGTTTAGCGTTACCTGAACGGATTGCAAATTGGGGTCCTCTTCACTTTGAACCGGCTCCGATACGGAATCAACGAGATCCATATCCGAAAGGCTGGCGACTAGCTCTACCGGCTTGCCCTCGGTTTGAGCCGCCACGGTTATTGGAGCCAATTGGCCTGGTGTGAAAGCTGTTGAAATCGTATCAAAGCCTTCACGCGAAGGCATATCTTTCGGGAAGGACGACAATAAATCATACGTAAACTTAACCTGTGGAGCAAAACCAGCCAGCGCACCGAGAAAAATAACGCTCGCGATAACAACGGTCCAAGGCTTCGCCACGACCAGGCTTCCTACTGCTGTGCCCAGCTTGCTGCCTTGGCGGCGCGGGCGAAACGGCTTGCTGCGCTTCTCTGCCCGCTGCTGCTGCATACCTTCGGTGCGGGGAATGAACGGGAAAAATGAAGCCCTTCCCATAATGGACAATAGCGCAGGCACAAGTGTCAGGCTGGCAATGCCCATAATGAAAATAGACAAGCTGAATGGAATAGCAAAGCGCTGGTAAGCACCATATTTGGCGGCAAGCAGCGCCAGCAAGGACAGAACGACCGTGAAGCCGCTCATTGCAATCGCTCCTGATGCATCACGGAAGGCGATTTTGAGCGCCGTCATCTTATTGTCTTCCCGCTCCAGCTCTTGGCGGAAATGTGAAATAAAGAACAGGCAGTAGTCTGTGCCTGCACCAAACAACAGCACCGTCATGATCGAAATGGCTTGGGCATCTACTGTAATCCAGCCCTCTGATGCAAGCCAGCCGAGAATAGGACTCGTAACCAAATATGCGAACCCTACGCCTACAATCGGAACGACCGCCAAAATCGGCGAACGATAAATAAGCAATAGTAGAATAAGTACAATCAGCACCGTAGCAATAAGCAGCGATACATCCGCTCCTTTAAACAAGGCTGATGCGTCGACCTGAATGCCCACGGGCCCGCTGATTCTCGCACTCAGCGCATCAACACCCGTTGTTGCCGCGTCAAACGGGCTCGTGCCGCCTGCCGCTTCTTTAACAAGCTCTTGCATTTTCTCCAAATTGCTGCGCAAAATTTCCGTATCCGTATTTTCTGCAAAGGTAATCGGTTGAACAAGCGTGCCTCCGTCTTCCGATGCCAGCTTTGAGAGCGCAGGAGCCGGCATTTGATGCAGGGGCAGCAATTCTCCTTGTTCTGGCAGCGGCTGCTCGCTGAGGAGCTGCGACGTTTTCTGAATGAGCGCATAATCCTCTTCCGTAAGCCCGGCATCCCTATGCCATACAAGCAGGGCCGGCACACCAGCCCCATTCGGGAATTTATCCTTTATTAATTGATCTGCAAGCACGGACGGGCTGTCTGTTTCCAGATTGGGCGCATTATTTTTCTCTTGCCCACCAACAGCAGGAAGCCACATGGTTAAAGCCCCTGCAAGCACGATCCATACGATAACGGTAATCCAGCGTGTACGGCGGCCCGCAACCGCACTGCCTAATTTCTCTAGCATTACTCCCATCCTCCGTTTCACATCTTCAGTCATTTGGTTTAAAATAGATTTTGTAGACTAAATTAATTATATATACTCGAAGGTTAATTAATCAACTGCTTTTATTACAATTACATGAACATGGAGGGTCACGACATGGTAGATGAACAAGAAAAGCGCAAACCTGGCCGTCCAAAAGGCAGCAGCACCGCTCAAACGATGGAGAAAATTTTATTTACGGCATCGTATCAATTTATGGAGCTTGGCTTCGAGAAAGTATCGCTCGACGGCGTTGCCAAAGCATCCGGCGTTACCAAGGCGAGCGTCTACTACTATTTCAATAATAAAGCGGTGCTTTTTACCGAGGCGATTTTATTCGTCTTAAATATTGCTTACCAGCAAACGCGTAAAATCATTACCGGTTCCGGAGAGCTTAAGGACCGACTGCTTATTGTGGCTGAACGGCATATGGCGAACGCCCATGTCGACTTTGAAACGATGATGCGCGAAGCGGCTCCAGGCCTCACAGAGGAGCAAACGTTAACCATCCGTGCCGGAGAAGCCCGGCTCCATGAGCTGCTCGCTGGTATTTTTCAAGAGGCTATGGATAAAAAAGAGCTGGTTTCAGGCAACCCGCTGCTGCTTGCCCACGCCTATACCGCTATGCTGAGCATCCGCAACCGTAAAAAAGTTGTCAATGATGAAGCTTCACTCAAGCAAACGGCGCGCGAGCTGGTAGAACTGTTCTGGCATGGCGCCGCCCCCCATTAGTACGTGCGCCAGCTTGGAGGAGCTAGGCGGGCGTTCTAGCGGGCGTTCTAGCGATCCTTCTGCTTTACGCTGACGCTTGCCGCGAAACCATAAAAAAAGACTCCCTTCAGCCTCCAAGGGCGAAGAAAGTCTCCTAATGATTTAAGCTGCTGCTTTGTCCCGGCACCGGCTACAAAATAATAAAAGCAAACACGATGGCAAGCGCAAAGCGGTAGTAGGCGAACCAAGATAAACGCAGCTTTTTGATTAAATTAATAAAAGTAACGACAGCAATAAGTGCTACGATAAACGCGGTAATAAAACCAATCAAAAACAACGGCATATCCGCCATCGTCAGAAATTCACGGCTTTTAATCAGGTCTATTCCGCTTGCTCCCGCCATCATCGGCACCGATACGATAAATGTAAATTCTGCAGCAGCCTTCTGGCTCGCCCCGAAAAACATACCCCCCGATATCGTCGAACCGGAACGCGAGAAGCCCGGCCATAGCGCCAATACCTGGAAGCAGCCAATCGCAAGAGCCTGCTTGTACGACAGGTCATCCAGCTCTTCAGCCGTTACTTTCCGCTTAATCCGGTCAGCGAAGATCATCAGAATACCGCCTGCGACGAGACCAACCAATACCGTAGTTGTACTAAACAAATATTCTTTAATAAATCCATGAAATACGACACCGATTAGACCTGCCGGAAGCATAGCAAGCGCAATATGCAGCGCGTTCATCCCGGATGATTTGGAGAAGTTGAAGTTCAATAGCTTCAAGAACCTTTTGCGATAAAGCACCAGCACGGCCAGCACCGCTCCAAATTGAATGACGACCTCAAAGGTTTTCGCACGGTCTCCTGTAAAGTTAAGCAAATCCGCGAGTAAAATGAGATGCCCTGTCGATGATACAGGTAGAAACTCCGTCAAACCTTCCACGATTCCCATCAGAATCGCATTTAATAAATCCACCATTCTCCTGCCTCCTGCATCCTAATCTCTAATTTCTAATCTCAAATAAACTCTATTATTGTAACACATGACTTCCGCCAAGTCTTGCTCAGCAAGTCCCAGATTTTCGACAACGGAAGCTTGGTTTTTGCAACTAGTTATAAGGGCCTTCCGTATTAGTCGTGTGATATTTTCAACGTATGCCAAGAAGGGAGCCTGCACTATTGAATCAACAAGAAAACATGCCAAATAGCCCACTCCATAAAAGAGAAGGCGACCCGCTCGCGCTCACCAAGAGCGAAGTGATTATGCAGCCGGATATTACCGCTCAATTAAGCGGCACATGGAAAAAGCTCGCGTTTTGGATAAAAATGACGGCCGCTCTCACGATGCTGTTCGGCTTGTTTCAAACGATCGCCAGCCTGCTGCAATTTGGCCTCGGCACGATTGCCGGGCTGCTGGAAATCAGCATCGCCGTCGTCTTGTTCCTGCTAGGGAAACAGGTAGGCAAGCTTGCTGGCCATTCGGATGAAAATGCGATGCTCAAGCTGGCGCAGCGGCTGCTGCTTTATTTTCGGCTGCAAGCCGCCTTTATCGTTACGTTCGCTATCGTCTTCATGATCATTGCCGTGACCGTCATTCATTTTCTCGTGGATTGGGACTGGGCCATTAACCTTATGCAGCACGGGCGAAAAATGAACAAGCTGCTCTCGCGTCTGGAAAGCTTGTATAACATCGTTACGGGCTGGTTCTCATAGCGAACTGGAGACGATAATTTCGATTTTGCGAATGCGATGCGTCTCTTTCTCGCGAATGATGAATGTCAGCTCCGCATACGTCCACGCCTCCCCTACAGGGAGGTCGGGCATTCGGTTAAACAGCCAGCCGCCAATGGAATCCACCTCTTCACTTTCTAAATGGCTTCCCGTCGCTGTATTCACCTCGCTAATGAGCGCATTGCCATTTACCATAAACCTCCCCTCCCCTAGCTGGTCGATTTCCTTCACTTCATCCGCATCAAATTCATCGCGAATTTCGCCTACGATCTCTTCGATAATATCTTCAATCGTTATCAGCCCTGATGTCCCGCCATATTCATCGAGCAAAATCGACATATGCACCCGTTCCGTTTGCATCGTTCGCAGCAGCTTTTTAATCGGCATAACCTCCGGCATAAACATGACGGGCTGCATGAGCGAGCTTACCTCGGTCGTCTTCTGATCTACATAATGCATAAAAAACTGCTTCGTATTAATGACGCCGATAATATTATCCTTGCTCCCTTGCGCCACTGGAAAACGCGTATATTGCTCGCGTTTGATCGTCGCAACATTTTCCTCATGCGGCTTATCGCTATACAAGCACACCATGTCGGTACGCGGCACCATAATTTCTCTCGCCAGCCGCTCGTCGAATTCAAAAATCCGGTTCACATAGCTGAGCTCGCTTTTATTGATTTTGCCGCTTTCGTAGCTTTCGGACATAATATGCCGGATTTCCTCTTCGGAATGCGCTTCATGCTCATTAGCCGGCTTAAAGCCGACTAATCGCACCAGCCCATTTGCCGAACCATTCAACAGCCAGATGAACGGAAAAAACAGCCGGTAAAACCAAATGATGAGCGGCGCTGTGAACTGGCTAATTTGCTCAGACTTAATAATGGCCAGCGTCTTCGGCGCAAGCTCTCCAAGCACGACGTGCAGGTAGGTCACAAGACTAAAGGAAACGACAAAAGACAGCACATCGGCAAAATCGCCCACGACGCCCCAATGATGCAGCAGCGGATGCAGCACCTCATGAATCGTCGGCTCGCCGAGCCAGCCAAGTCCGAGCGCTGTTATCGTAATCCCTAGCTGGCAGGCCGACAAATAGCCATCCAAATTGTTAATGACCTTGTCTACCGCAGCCGCATTTTTCGCGCCTTCCGCGACCATTTGATGCACGCGGCTTGCCCGCAAACGGATGACAGCGAATTCAGTCGCCACAAAAAAAGCGGTAAAAATAAGCAAAATTACGAATACCGTCAGCTTCCAAATCATGCCGAATCTCCTCTGCCATTTTGGACTATGCCCTATTGTTTCCATGAACGGCGAAAATCATTACAAATGGCCCGGCTGAAATGAAAAAAGCCCGCAAGGCGGGCTGTAAAGCTACAGCTGCCTGCGGGCATTTTATAAGAAGCATGGACTAATTTCGGACTAATAGCCTACCTCAACGGATGCATTGACAATGTAAATCAAATCGTTGCGGTCCGCCTTGTCCGGCAGCACAATGCCGCTTGTCGTCAGCATGCCGCCGTCCACAAGCTCCACAGTTACCGTTCCATAAGGAAGCACCGCTTTCACTTGCTCGATATCCAGCAGCTCCTTGTCGCAAGGAACAGCAAGGCGCACTCTGACCTTCATCGCATCCAGCGTTCCGCCAGGCAAAATTTCAAGCAGGCCCGGCATCGAATTGTGATGAATCGCATTTTGCACAGCCCGTACCGCCGCTTTCGTAACGTCTTGACCATGCAGGTCGCAGCCCATGCCGATTTCAATAAACAGCAGCTTTTCCATCGTTGCTCCTCCTTCTTATTCCTTATTGCTAATTCCATATAGCTTGCCAATACAGCTGCAATTGTTATTCGCCTTCATAATTCGGATCATTCGCTAGATCATCCGCATAACGCTGCAAATCCTCAATGGCGCTGCTCTCTTGCTTATGCGTCCCGATCTCCGGCAGCAGCTCGGTCAGATCCGGCGGCTGAAGCAGCTCGATTGGCGACATCCCTTTATCAAACTGGAACGAATCCCCTTCAATGACGACAACATACCGGCCATTATGCTTGGCAAAATGCAGCGCTGTACCGAATTCGGCCAGCAAGCCTTTAACCGTTACGCTGTCCAGCTTGAACGTAAACGGCAAATCCGGCTTTTGCTCCACAAGCGCTGCCGATGCCAATGTCACCTGCTCCTGTGACCAGTATTCATGAATATCGCGTTTCTCGCTGTGGGCCCATACCTCAATCGCATTTTCTTCCTCGTGGCGTTCAGTGCTCTCCGTCACGCCCTCCCACTTGTCATCCATATACTGCTGTACCATGTCCAGAAGCTGGTCGCTCATCACTTCCGGAAGCGGCTTCTCATAGGATACGTACTTGAGAAAATCCTCAAAATAGCGGGCATGCGACGCCTGATGAATTTTCAGCTCCCAATGCTCCAATATTCCCTCCTCGGGCATATGCGGATATTGAATCGACTTGATGCTGCGGGCGCTAATCGCCATTTCCACTTGCGAAATCAAATTGCGCTCATCGGAGATGCGGGCGATTTTCGGCTCAAAGTCACATTTTAGAAGGAATAAAAAGGGCTCATCAAAAAAAGTATTCAGCTTCGCTCTTGCAATTATAAAAGCACCGCCGCGCACCGCGCTCGTATCCATATAAATATGCACCAGCTCGTCAGCAATGCCAATATAACGCTCCTTGTTGTCCGCATCACGCAGCCGCTGGAACAAATTATAGTTCTGATTGCTGCCCAACTCATAGCCAGGCTCGACCATGAAGCGGCCGATTTTTGTCGGCGCATTTTCCGAATTCGGGTTGCGTTCTACTTTGCGCTTAACGATGCGGGCAAACTCCCCATCCAAAAATCGCTTAATCTCGCTATCTTCATAATCCTCTTCCTCCAGCGTCTGATAATGCTTGTACCGTTTGGAGGAGCTGCTGTCCTCTCCCTCAGTAACAATGACGAAAAAGGATAAATACTCCATTATAAAATCCACGTTTATGACCCTCCGCTTGTATAAGCCTTTTCCTGATATAAATAAGCCGGCTTTAATTCCGTATCGTCATAGCTCCGATGCCATACTGCTGTCGTTGCCGGGGACATTGGCGGTATAAGCCATGACCAGCGGCCTGTAACCGCACGTCCCTGTTCCTTCTCCTGCTTCTCAAAGCGCGTAAACTGTTCGGCCGCCGTATGATGGTCCACGATGCTCGCGCCATGCTTCTTGAACGAATGAATGACGGCCGCATTCAGCTCTACCAGTGCACGATCTTTCCAAAGGGACGTATTCGTCGTCATATCTAATCCCATTAATCTCGCGACGGCAGGCAACTGATTGTAACGGTCCGTATCTGCCAAATTGCGCGCCCCGATTTCCGTTCCCATATACCAGCCATTAAATGGCGCTGCTGTGTAAGAGATGCCGCCGATTTCCAGCTGCATATCTGCAATGAAAGGTACCGCATACCAACGCAGGCCCAGCTCCGCAAACGACTCCAGCTCCGGATGCGACAGTGGAATTTCCAGCGCCAGCCCTTCCGGAAGCTCGTACAGCTTCGGTTGTTTTCCCTGCTTCTGAATAACAAGCGGCAGCACATCGAATCTGGTTCCCGCACCTTTCCAGCCCAATGCCTCGCAAGCCTTCGTAAATGACAGAGAGGCAGGATCGCCAATGACACCGCCAGTTCCGTCCTCATAGCCCGCATAACGAACAAGCTGATGGTTCCACAGCCGGATTTGGTTCTTCTCCTGCTTCGCTGCAAAAATCGTAATCGCCGGCCGGACTTTGCCGCCATTCGTCGCATAGCGAATATGCGAAAATATCGCGTCTGCAATATCGTCTTCCTGCTGCAGCGAACGGGCGTCAAACACCTCCATTGTATGCCAAAAAAGACGGCCAATACAGCGATTGCTGTTGCGCCACGCCATTTTCGCCCCATGCTGGAGCTCTTCATATGTATGCTCATAAATACCTGTACGCTCTACTTCGGACCGGATTTCAGCAAGCCGAAGCACAACCTCCGCTTCACTTTTGCCAAGCTCTGCATAACAGGTAAAGATGAACTGCTCTGCTTCTCTATATAGCTGCTGCTCCACTTCGATCATGGTGTTCCCTACTCTCTTTATGCTTTGACATCGCTTCTTTTAAGATACCCCATTTTGCCTTCATTCGCTAGCTGATTGCTAGGAGATTAGACAATCGGTCCGACGTTTGTTCACGGCGTTGTCACTTATGCTGCATCCCGAATATGCAAAAAGCAAAGCTCCGTATGGCGTTGTCCGCCTCGGAGCTTTGCTTGGGAATACAGTTAGTTTTCGTTGGCTTCTTGATCATGGCTTTGGCGAGCCAACAGCAGAAACACGATAATAAGCACAAATGCGATCATGGACATCATCGGAATCGTCAGAAAGCCAAACCAGTTCAAATAATCAAAATTGCACGGGATGCCAGAGCGGCAAGGCACCAGCTCGCCCACCTTCGGAAACCAAATCTCGAAGTTATGGAAAATGGAAATCGCAAGCCCGATTATATTAATCGGCAGTAAGTATTTAATGATACTCCGGTCCCCGCGATATGTCGCAATACCTAAAATAATGACCTGCGGATACATGAATATACGCTGATACCAGCATAAATCGCAAGGCAGAAACCCTTTAATTTCACTAAAATACAAGCTTCCGCCCGTTGCGACTAACGTAATAATCCAGGCGAAATATAAAGCGTAACGTTTCAACCACGATTCATAGGGTGGCGTTGTCATTTTTGACCGGGCTCCTTTTTAATCAAGGCCCCTTATTTTAGAGCTGCCTCGATAGTTGATTTGAGGGTTGCGTAATCGAGACTTGAAACCGCCTTGCCGTTAATAAAGACGGTAGGCGTTCCTCCGATATTCAGCGGACGAACGAGCGAATTATCGCGGTCTACCTGCTTTTGATAGGTTTTGTTCTCGATGTCGCTCTTCAGCAAATCAAAATCGATAGGAAGCTTGGCATCCTTTGCAAGCTGCACCAAATGTTCCGGCGTTGCCCATTCGATAGTTTCATTCTGTTGATTATCATAAATCGCTTGGTTATAAGTCCAGAAGGCGTCATTATTTTGCTGATAGACCGCTTCCGCCGCGAGTGCAGCTGTCACGGAATCTTTGCCGATGAACGAATAGTTTGCAAAATAGAAGGAGGCTTTGCCTGTTTCAATGTAATCCTTCTCCAGCTGAGGTTTGATTTGTTGCGAAAAATCACGGCAAACCGGGCACTTGTAATCGCCAAACTCAACGATTTTGACCGGTGCATCTACACTGCCCTGCACAGGCATTGCCGCATAGTCAAATTCAAACGGCTTGTTCTGGTTGTTAATGCCGAGTACGATGACGACGATAACCGCCAAAATACCGATCGTCAGAAAAATAAGCGAGCTGCTCGAATTTTTCTTCGGCTGCTGCCTTTGCTGCTGATTGCTGCTTGAACCTTTTTTCTTTGTTTTCGTCACTACCGCTCAAATCCTCCTCAAAAAATACAGGTATATACATCTTGTAGCAATTTTAGTTACAAGGCCTGCTAAAGTCAAGAATTTGCGGCAAAATGCCTTAATACTGTCATAATTCTTGCACGCCCTCCGCAGCATCCGCTACTAACGAGGTAAACGAGCCTTGATAAACTAATTTTAGCTTATGAAGCGCTCTCGTACAACCAACATATAGCAGCTTGGCGTCCTGATCGGTATAAGCGAGCGCCCCGGCATCGGCAATGAGAACCGCATCGAATTCCAGCCCTTTGGACAAATAAGCCGGCACGACGGACAAGCCGCCGCTGTATTCGGGCTGTCCTCGTTCTACGAGCGAAGCTTTCACCCCCGCAGCATTCAAAGCCGCATGGATAACGGCACATTCCTCCGTCGTTCTTCCAATTACTGCGATCGTCTGATAGCTGCCGTCTGCTTGCCATTCTCGAACCGTTTGCTCCAGCATGTCCATCCATTCGCTTGGCTGTGCAGGCGCAAGCTCCACGGCATCTCCGCTCCGGAATACAGGTACTGCTGCCTTGACGCCAGCCCCCATTGCACCAAGAATCCGATTGGCGAATGCGATAATTTCCATCGTGGAACGATAGCTGCGGTTCAGTTCAAAAAATCCGGTCTGTTCTTCGTCATACAGCGCCGTAAGCTCCTGCCAGCTATGAATGCCTGCATAGGCGTGGATGCCCTGCTGCAAGTCGCCCAGCACGGTCAAGGACGGCGTTTGCTGGCAAAGACGCAGCGCTTCCAGCTGGAACGGCGAATAATCCTGCGCCTCGTCAATGACGATATGGTCATAAGGCGCTGTTTGCAGCCCAAACAGGCGCAAATGAATATAGGCGAGCGGCGCCAAATCCTCCGGCGCAATCGTTCCCGCTTTCAGGCGGGCAGCCGTTGCTGCCGCTATTGCTTTTGGCACCAGGCTGATCGCCTGCTTGCCTTGGAAGAAAGACGCATATAGCTTCGGCGCGGTGTAGGCCGGAATTTTTTTCGCTAATGCATTTAAGCGGGTTAACGCCTTGGCGCGTACTTTTTTATCATGAATGCCGCGCATTTTCAGCTCGGATTCCAGCCATCTGCGAATACGGCTGACGAATCGCTCGCGCTTGCGCATCAGCGGCTCCTCGCCATAATCGGTGCGATACCATTCAAGCATTTGCTCCGGCATAAGCACCAGCTTGTCTACAGGCTCAAATGGCTGCAAAGGCACGATGCTTTGTTCAAGCTGCTCCAGCCGCTCGTCAATTGCCTGCTTAAAATCAAGCGAGCCTTTCAAGCGCCCCGGCGCCTCCGCAATTTCCTCTGCGCTGCGATAATGCTCAAACCAATATTCTAGTGTATCGGTTTTATCATCCATTCGCACTTCAAGCTCCAATAGATCCAGCGCCCAGTCGGCAAACGTCGTTTGCTGAATATCGCCCACGCCCAGCTCCGGCAGCACGCCGGAAATATATTCGAGAAACATGCGGTTAGGCGCAAAAATAACCATACGCTCCGCCCGCATCCGATCGGCATATTGATAGAGCAAAAAAGCGAGCCGGTGCAGCGCTACCGTCGTCTTGCCGCTTCCCGCCACGCCCTGGATAAACAGCGCCTTGCTCCGTCCTGAACGAATGATCGCATCCTGCTCCTGCTGGATCGTCGAGACGATATCCCTGAGCCGATTGTCTTTATTTTCACCTAGTCGATAGAGCAAAAACTCGTCGGTGACCGATTCTTCTTCCTGCCCACGGGTGAAGCTGTCTACCATTCTTACAAGCTTGCCCTGGCGAACCATTAAATTGCGCTTTAAATAGACGATCCCTTCGATTTCGCCATCAGGAGAATCATAGGTAACCGCCGCGTCACCGCCTGTAAAAGAATAAAACAAGCTGGCAATTGGCGCACGCCAGTCAATAACGATTAGCTCCTTGCCGCCCTCTCTAGCTACGCCTGCCTTGCCAATATAAAGCTCCTGCTTAGCGTCACCCGGCAGCTCCTGAAAATCAATTCGTCCAAAATACGGCTCGCGGAAAGCAATTTCCAGTCCCCGCTTCCGTTCCTCTCGTTGCAAATCGAGCATTTGCTCCGTAAAATCATCGCCTGTGTAGCGCGGGCCTATCGCGCTTAGCTGTGATTGTATTTCTTCAAGCGAGCGCGCTAAACGCTCTTGCTCTTCTTGATAGGCACTTTGAACCGTCATATCAGCCAGTTACCTCCTAAGAATATAGTGGGAAAACGAACTGTCAATATACCATAGGAGAATAGCGGGAATCAACTTCTTATTTCCAATCAAGGTGAAACGGCGCTATTTGAAAATCGAGATGTCGAACACATAGTGGAATACCGCTGCAAATAGAAGCAAATTCAACATGACAAGCAGCGGTATGCCAATAACGAAGGAGCGATGCTTCGTCTTGTGGCGCCATGCCCGCATTCCGGCATAGGCGCCAATAGCGCCTCCAACAGCGCTCAAAGTAAACAGCCGTTTCTCTGGGATGCGCCTTTGCTGGCGGCGTGCGCTCTGCTTGTCGAGATACATGAGCGTAAACGTCCAGCAGTTAATCGCGAGTATAAATAAAATAAAAAGCTGCATCGACATTTCCTAGCCCTCATTTCCTTGTTGCTATCTTTATGTATTCTGCAAGCTACTTGCGCGGCTTGACCCGATTCGTCGGCTGCGCCGCGTAAGGGTCATCCGGCCAATAATGCTTCGGATAGCGTCCTTTTAAATCCTTCTTCACTTCAAAATAAGCGTGGCTCCAAAAGCTGCCCAAATCGCGCGTCACCTGAACCGGACGCTGCGAAGGGGAAAGCAGATGGAGAGTTAGCGGCAGTTTGCCGCCTGCGAGCAGAGGCGTGTCCTTCATGCCGAACAGCTCCTGAAGCCGGACGGCAATGAACGGCGCTTCCGGGTCATTGTAATCGACCGGAATGCGCGAGCCGCTTGGCACCGCTATATGCGTCGGAACCTGCTTGTCCAGCTCCTGCCGCTGCGTCCAGGTGAGCATGCCTTCGAGAAGCTGCTGCATACTCAGGCGCTGCAGGTCAGATTTGCTCTTCATCCCTTGAATATGCGGCAGCAGCCATTCGGCGAGCGATGACGTGGACAGCAGCCCCTCATCGGATACATCCGGCCAGCTGCTGTCATAGTGCCGCATCAGCCGCATACGGGCGAGCAACTGGGCTGCCTGCTTGGACATCGGCAGCAAGGCCAAGCCCTCCTGCTGCACACCCTGTGCCAGCGCCGCAGCGACGAGCTCCGCATCCGGCTTCGGCAGCGGTTTTTCCTGCAAGAGGAGTGCGCCAAGCCGGACGCGCTCACGCGCCCTTACCGCTTGGGCGGACGCATCCCATTCCACGATGCGCTCCTGCCGGATTTGGTCGCGGGCTGCCGATGCCAGCTCGCCCTCCGTCAGTTCAGCCGCTAGCCGAATACGGCTTTCCGTTCCGGCATCGTCAAGCTCCGCCGCCACGAGATAGGCTGCGCGCGACAAGGGCTGGGCTTCCGGCAACGCCGCGCCGCGGCCGTTCGCCAGCAAATATCTCCCGTCGCTGCGCCGCTGCGCAATGCGATCGGGATAAGCAAGCGCCAGCAGCGCGCCGCAGGACATCGCGGCGTCCTGCTGGCCCGCTCCGGCAGCCGCTGCTCCGCGCGCGGAGGCTCCTGCTTCGCGCGCGGAGGCTCCTGCTTCGCCGGCTGCTGCGCTAGCCAGCAGCCGGCTCCATTGCTGCGCCTGCGAGCGAATTCGCTGCACGGCGCCGCGATCCACCTCAGCACCATCGCCGCGGTGCAGAGCATCCAGCCGCAGCTGCACATCCGCGCTGCGCTGCTGTGGCAGCAGGTCGCGCTCGCTTAGCAGCGCGGCCAGCTCGCAAGCCTGCTCCGCCGCGCCATACCGCTGCGCGCGAAGCAGCATATATCCGAGTCTCGGATGAAGCCCGAGCCTCGCCATTCGCCGGCCCGACTCCGTAGGCCAGCCTAACGAATCAACAGCCTGCAGCAGCTCAAGCAGCTGCCGCGCCTGCTGATACGCGCCGATCGGCGGCGGATCCAGCCAGCCGAGCTCCTCCGGCTGCTGGATGCCCCATACCGCAATCTCCAGCGCGAGCGGCGCAAGATCGGCCTCCAGCATTTCCGGCTGGCTGAAGGGCTGCAAATGCATTTGCTCCTGCTCCGTCCACAGCCGGTAGCAGACGCCCGGAGCAAGCCTTCCGGCGCGCCCCCGGCGCTGGTCGGCTGACGCTTGCGACACCAGAGTCGTCTCCAGCCGCGTCATGCCGGTACGCGGCGAAAAACGCGACACCCGCATCAGCCCGGCATCGACGACGATACGCACGCCTTCGACCGTCAAGCTGGATTCGGCAATTGCCGTCGCCAGCACCACTTTGCGCTCGCCAGCAGCGGACGGCTGAATCGCCTGATCCTGCGCTTCGAGCGGCATCGTGCCATAAAGCTCCGCCACCTTAACGCCCTTCATTCGCTCTTCTCTTGCCAGCAAGGAGGCAACGCGCCGAATTTCCCCAACGCCTGGCAGAAAGACGAGCATATTCCCTTCATCAGCAGCAAGCGCCTGAAGGATCGTACTGACAACACTCGGCTCAATGCGCCCTTCCACTTTCGAGGAACGATAGATCGTCCGCACCGGAAATACTTTGCCGGCGCTCTCAATGATAGGCGCTCCGCCGAGCAGCTCCGCAACGGGGCCCGCTGCAAGCGTCGCCGACATGACGAGCAGCCTCAAATCGCTGCGCAGCAGCGCCTGCGACTGAAGGCTCAGCGCCAGCCCCAGATCGCCATGCAAATGGCGCTCATGAAATTCGTCAAATACAATAACGCCAACGTCCAGCACGGCGGGGTCCTCCTGAAGCATGCGGGTCAGCACGCCTTCCGTCACCACTTCAATGCGCGTCCGCGCACTCACCTTCGTGTCCAGACGAACGCGGTAGCCGACCGTGTCGCCTACCTGTTCTCCGAGCATCGCCGCCATATATTTGGCGGCAGAGCGGGCTGCAAGCCTGCGCGGCTCCAGCATCATAATTTTACGGCCGTCCAGCCAGGGCGCATCCAGCAGCGCAAGCGGCACGCGCGTCGTCTTTCCGGCTCCTGGCTCGGCGACCAGCACGGCGCCGCTTCCAGCAGCCAGCGCCTCAAGCAGCTCCGGCAAAACCGCATCAATCGGAAGTTGATTCATCTTTTTCTCCTCAATAAACCGTCTTATTTCATAATGCGCAGCATTTGCACAACGGGACGGCTATCGCCTTGAAGCGTCGCCTCCGCGCTGCGCAGCTGCGAGGAGCCGTCACCATCGAGAAAGATGCCGCCGGCAAGCTTGTTGTCGCCAATCTTTTCGATAACCGCTTCGCGAAAAGCAGCCAAGCTCCCCTTCGTGCTGCTGACTACCAAATAAATGTTGCCCAGCTGATCGTATACCGCAGCCGACCTTAACCGCGCGTCATCGGGAAAAGGAGCATTTTCCTGTTCCGCCTGCGCCAGCCAGCCCGTATCATTGCCGATGCTCATGCTAATGCCGCCCTGCGCCCAGAAGCGTGTATGGTCCTGAACTTTAAGCTCGGATGCCTTGCTCGCAATTTGGACGCTTAGCTGATCTTTCACGCCATCCCATACGAGCGTACCGCGGGCATATTTGGCATTTTCGCTGCCGGAGCCATATTCGCCCTGCTCTTCATTGACTGCAAGGCTGTTGACCACGGCAATGCTGAGCAGCGATTTTTCATAAAAAAATCCGCCATTGATGCCATAATACGGCGTTAACGCCACATTATTTTGCACCAATTGAGGCTTTACGTTGGCTGGCCGGGTTTTCAGAACATGCAGCATAAAGCCATTTGCCGCTTTCACAGCCGCATAGCTGTAATTAACAGGCTGCTGGGTGCCGTCGCTTGCCGCTCCGCCCTTTTGCTGCATCGACTGAATCATTCCGTAAAGCAGCAGCGCGCAAAAGGCAAGAAACGCCAGCATAATGCCTGCGATGATCCAGCTTTTTTTCTTTCCCAAACGCTGCGCAGCTTGCTCCTCCATGACCTCGCCCACTCCCTTTTCCGTTCTTTGTCTAAAGATTCCATCCTACTAGATTTGAAACTTAAGCTAACTACCCAGCTTCCCGCCCGCAGCAAGCACCTTATAAACGAGCGGCATATTCAAATGCTGGCGTGTATGCTCTGCAAGACGATCAAACGCCTCTTCGCGGTTTTCACGAAAACGAAGCGCTGCCGCAAGCGGCTCCCAGCCGCGCGCTATACGAATGTCATTCAGCCACGCCCGGCGCAAATCATCATTATGTAAAATGCCATGTATAAACGTGCCCCAAAGCCTGCCATCCACCGAGCATGCTCCTTCGCCTGCATAATCAAGCCCGCCATCTTGCAGCGGTTCTACACCAGCCAATTGGCTTCGAATGGCAAAGGGCTGGCGCAGCACGCCATGCTGGAAAATTTCTCCCATATGAATTTCATAGCCTTCAACAGGCAGCTGTTCGGTCAGCCAAGCTGCGGCCGCGCGGGCATGCCCCTCTACACGAACCGTTTTCTTCTCCCCAGCAAACTTTACGTCAAAAGGAAAAAAACCAAAGCCCGGTGTTTCCTTATGCTCAGACTCCACACCTGCCGGATCAAGCAGCATCGCGCCAAGCATTTCATAGCCCCCGCAAATGCCAACGAGATATCCACCCTTCTCAGCGAACGCAGTTATTTGCTGGGCAAGGCCCATTTCGCGAAGCCACAGCAAATCCTCAACCGTATTTTTGCTGCCTGGCAAAATAACCGCATCAGGAGTGCCCCATTGCTCTGGCCTGTCCACAAAACGCAGCATGACATCCGCTTCAAAGTAAAGCGGGTCAGCATCGGTAAAATTCGATATGCGCGGCAGGCGTAGCACGATAATATCAAGTGTATCAGGCCGCTGTTTTACTTGTTCTTCCAGCTTGCGATCCAGCGACAGCGAATCTTCATCCTCCAGCGCAAGTCCCGGTAAAAAAGGCAATACGCCCAGCACCGGCTTGCCCGTCCGCTCCTCCAGCCAATCGACTCCGGGCTGCAGCAGTCCTACATCGCCGCGAAATTTATTAATAACGAAGCCGCATACGCGCTCGCGCTCATGCGGCTCAAGCAGCTCAAGCGTACCGACAATCGAAGCAAAAACACCGCCCCGGTCGATATCTGCCACCAGAATGACGGGCGCATCTGCCCAAGCAGCCATGCGCATATTGACAATGTCGCGATCTTTCAAATTAATTTCCGCAGGGCTGCCCGCGCCTTCCAGCACGACAATATCATGGCTGCTGCGCAGACGGGCGAGCGCCTCGCGCACGATGACGCCAGCCTGCGGCAAGTAGCTCTCCCGATATTCACGCGCGCTGAAATCGCGCAGCGGCTTCCCATGAACAACGACCTGTGAAGACATCTCCTTCGTCGGCTTCAGCAAAATCGGGTTCATATCCGTCGTTGCCAGCACGCCGCAAGCATCGGCCTGCATCCCCTGTGCACGTCCAATTTCCTTGCCATCCCAAGTGACGTAGGAATTAAGCGACATATTTTGAGATTTGAAGGGAGCGACGGTATAACCATCCTGTCTGAAAATCCGGCACAAAGCGGCTGTCACCAAGCTTTTTCCCACATCGGAAGCGGTGCCCTGCACCATAATTGTCAGCCCGGCATTGTTTTCTGATTGCTTACTCATGCGTATCCCTACTATCCTCTTTAAAATCATCCAGGCATTGGGCCAGCGCCTCCAGCAGCTTTTCATTATCGCTGCGGAGCTTGATCGCAAAGCGGCAGTACCGGTCATCAAGTCCGACAAAATGGGAAGCATCGCGAATAAGCACGCCGCGGCTGCCCATTTCCTGCTGCAAAGCAGCAGCTGTTAGTTGAGGCAGAGACGGCAGCCTTACGAGCACATAGTTGGTTTCGCTTGGCGTTACGGAAAAGCCAAGCCCCTCCAGCTGCGAAGTGAGCCAAGGCCGCTCCTCATTTAGCCATTTCAGCGTCTCCGCTGCATATTCCGCATCCTCCAATACGCCCTCTCCAATGAGCTGCGCGAGCGAGTTGACGCTCCAAGGAACCTGCAGCAGCCGCAGCTCTGCAATCCGCTCTGGCGTACTGACCACATACCCGAGCCGAATGCCAGGAATGGCATAAAATTTTGTCATAGAACGGATGACATACAGCCTGTCATTGCCGGCCGCTTCCTTCACCAGCGAATAATCCGCTTCTTCAGGCACAAAATCCATGAAGGCTTCATCCACGACCACCGTAGCGCCGCCAGCCAGCAGCTTCTTGATGATTGCCGGTTGAACAAGACGGCCCGTCGGATTATTGGGTGAGCCCAGCATATAAAAGGGCTCTTCCATCTCGGTCGTCATGCTTTGGATCGCCTCTTCCGTCAGCTCAAAGCCATTTTCCGTATTCAGCATGATCGGGGCAATGCCGCTGCTAATTTTATGAACGGCGTCGCCATATTCGCTGAAACATGGGAACGCAAGGCTCGTAATAATAGGATTTACAGCACGAACGGTCAGATCGATCAGCTCTGCCGCACCATTTCCAATTAATATGCACTGCTCGTCAATGCCGTGCAGCTTCGCAAGCTTCGCCCGTAATCCGCGTACCGCAGGGTCAGGATACTTGCCAATTTGCTGGGCATAAGATAGCAGCACCCTATGTACCAAGGGGGGCGGGCCTAACGGATTCATATTGGAGCTGAAATCGACAAACTGATCAGCTGGCCGTCCGAAATTTTCCTCTGCCGTACGCAGGTCACCGCCATGTCCGTATCTTTCAAGCATGGTGCGTATTCCCCTCTTCTAATGAGTTGTCAATAATAGCAGTGCAAGCAACAATATAGCTTCAATCGCTTCATTCATGGCGCCGTAGGTGTCGCCAGTCAAGCCTCCCAGCTTGCGGACGAGCCAGAAAGACATGAATGTCCCTGTCGCCATCGTCACAGCAGCAGCACCTGCCGCTGTGAAAGCTGACGTGCTGAGCGGCAATCCAAAGGCGAGGCCGATCCCGCACGCTAGCAGGAAGGTCAGCACAAAACCCGACCATACATGCCGCAGCGAGGCCGCTTGGAATAAAGCGCCGATCCCTTCTCCCTCACGGGCACTCGGCCAAATGACAATCGCCGCCGCCATCCACCAGCGGCTCCACGCCGGTATTGTGACCAGCAGTGGAAGCGCATAAATAGAGTTTGTATTATAAAGAAGCTCATATAACACGGTGAATTTGAACAGCACCAGCAAAACCGCGGCAAGGACACCCATCGCGCCTACGCGGCTATCCTTCATAATTTCCAGCATCCGCTCCCGCGAGCGATGGCTCAGCACGCCGTCTGCCGTGTCCATCCAGCCGTCCATATGCAGCGCGCCACTAAGTGAGAGCCACAATGCGAGCAGCAATACAGCTCCCGGCCCAGCAGGCAGCCAGCTCTGCACAGCAGCAAAGCCTAGCGTAATCATGCCTCCAATGATGCTTCCCGCAATCGAAAAGTAAGCTGTGCTGCGGGACAGCACCTGCGGCTCAAACGGGACGGTTAACGGTACTGGAATTCTCGTCAAAAATTGAATTGCGGCGACCAGCGCCTGAGCATGCAGCTTTAATGAACGAACAGCCATAATGCCAGCACCCCGACTACAAGTAATAGGCTTACCAAATACAATAATCTAGTTGTGAAAATGATATCCCGAGCAGACAATGGACGCAAGGGCTCTCCCATACGTGCACGTTCGCTAGGCTCTCCAAAATAATAATTGAGTCCGCCCAGTTCAATACCGAGCGCACCAGCAACAGCCGATTCGGGAATGCCGCTGTTTGGGCTCGGATGGCGATGGGCAAATTTGCGAATCGCAGCGACCGAACGGCCGGCAGACATGCCCGGCAGCAGCCACGCCGAGAACGCGAGCAGAGCTCCCGTCAACCGCGCTGGTATATAGTTGAGCACATCATCGGTCCGTGCCGAGCACCAGCCAAAATCAATATACTTATCATTGCGGTAACCGACCATAGAGTCAAGCGTGTTTGTCGCCCGATACAGCATAGCAAGCGGCGCTCCGCCTATTAATGCGAAAAAAATAGGCGATACGAGCGCATCGACTGTATTTTCCGCCACCGTTTCCACAGCAGCACGGGCAGCCTCTGATTCACCCAGCTTGTCCGTGTCCCGTCCGACAATGTAGCCGACGTATTTGCGTGCTTCCTCAAGGTTTCCAGCCGCAAGCGGGGCATAAACGAGCATCGCTGCCTGTTTTAACCCTTTGACCGCGATAGTCGTTGATATAAACCATATGGTCACCGCATAGCCGAGCCAAGAATGAATAAGCGAAGCGGCCGCGACAATTCCCCACATGACGCCATATGAAACAGCCAACGTTATGAGCATCAACAAGACGCCCTTTAGCTTGAGGCGCTTGGAGGATTCTTGCTTATCGCTGCTTCGCAGCCTCTGCTCCAGCCAAGCAATGAGCCTGCCGATCCAAATGACAGGATGCGTAGGCCATTTTGGATCGCCAATGATCCAATCGACGACAATCGCTACGGCGATCAGCCACAGCATGTCCGGCAAGGAATAGAAGATCATAGCTGCTCCCAGCGGAAAGCCGCTGCCTTGAGCTCAATGGGAATGCCCGCCGTTACGAGAAACACTTTATCGCAAACCGCAGCCACCCGCTGATTCAGCCGTCCTGCCTCATCGCGAAATTTCCTGCCCATTGGATAAGCAGGCACAATACCCGCCCCTACCTCATTTGTTACTAATACGAGCGGATATGGATAGGCGGCAATCGCTTCAATGAGCGTTTCCGTCTGGCGATGCAGCTGCTCGTCTGCTTCTTTGCCGGGTTGTCCCGCCTGCTCCTCCGCTGCCATTAAAGCGTTCGTCAACCAAAGGGTTAGACAATCTACGAGCACGACTGGCGGCTGTTCTCCGGCTGACGCCATAGCTGCCGCTGCCTGGGCCTGCTGCGCCAGCAATTCGGCAAGGTCAAGCGGCTCCTCGACCGTATTCCATTCAAAAACGCCTGCGCCGCGACTCTGCTGATGCTTATTTACGCGCTCAGCCATTTCTTCATCCCAAATGCGGCTTGTTGCTATATAAATGCCTTTATTTCCAAGTCTCATCGCGAGCTGCTCGGCGAATAAGCTTTTGCCGCTGCGCGTCCCGCCTGTTACTAACATTGCCATTTCAGCTTCACCTACGCTTTCGATACCCCTGCACTTTCAAAAGTGGCCATTTCCTGCATGAGCTTTATTGCGGCATCAATAAAATGGAAGCATAATACCGCGCCTGTGCCTTCGCCAAGCCGCATATCCATATGAATCATTGGGCTTAAGCCCACGGCCTTCAATAGCTTCGCATGACCCTGCTCATAGGAAAGATGGGACGCGATCATGCTTGGTTTTGTTTTATCAGAAATACGCGAAGCTACTAGTGCTGCAACAGAGGAAATGTAGCCGTCTATAACGACCGGACAGCTGTTTGCTGCTGCTCCAATAATAACGCCTACTAATCCAGCGATTTCAACTCCGCCCAGCTTCATCAGTACGTCGAAGGGATCCAGTTCATCAGGTGCATTAACCGCAATAGCCCGTTTAACAACCTCGACTTTATTTTTCCAAGCCTCATCATTAATGCCTGTTCCTCTGCCAACCGTTTCTTCGGGCGGAAGCCCTGTCAACACCGTCGTGATGGCAGCGCTAGCCGTCGTGTTGCCGATGCCCATTTCTCCTATCGCAAAGACGCGGTAGCCTTTTTCGTAAAGCTCATCCACGACTTCTACCCCCGTCAAAATCGCTCTAATGGACTGCTCTTTCGTCATCGCAGCCCCTTTCGCCATATTGGCAGTTCCGTACATGATCTTTCGGCTTAAAAGCTTTGGATGCGCAAGCTCTGCGTTCACTCCTATATCAACGCAATACACGTCAGCTCCCGCTTGGCGGGCAAGTACGTTGACCGCTGCGCCGCCATTCAAGAAATTCAGCACCATCTGAGGCGTTACCGCTTGTGGAAATGCGCTGACCCCCTCCTCGCACACCCCGTGGTCGCCAGCCATAATAATGACCGCTTTGCGCTCCATATCTGGCCAGCGCTCGCCTGAAATTCCCGCAAGCTGGCAAGCAACATCTTCAAGCTTGCCCAAACTGCCCGGCGGCTTCGTCAATTGGTCGGAATGGCGTCTTGCCGCCTCCGCTTCCTGTTCATTAAATGCCGGGATTCTCCCAATTGCGTTCGCCAGCAGCTTGCAAAATTCTTCTTTCATCTCTTCATTCCAGCTCCCCATTGTTTATTCGTACATTGGGCGCAAGCAAAATTTGCGGCACCCCCGTTAACGGATGATTCATAATGGAAGCTTCAGCGCCGTATACGTCGCGAATAAGCTCCGTCGTATAAATATGCTGCGGCTTGCCCAGAGCTGCAATACTCCCCTTATGCAGTACCAGCACTTCATCGCAATATAAAGCGGCTAGATTTAAATCATGCAGCACGGTTACAACGGTAATACCCTGCTCACGCTGCCAGCTTTTTACCGTATCCAGCAATTGAATTTGGTATCCGATATCCAAATAGGTCGTTGGTTCGTCAAGCAAAATGACTTCCGCTTGCTGCACGATCACTTTTGCCAGCGCCACGCGCTGCCGTTCACCGCCGCTTAGCTCAGCCATTGTTCGCTGCTCCAGCTTCTCAAGCCCCATTGCAGCAATCGCTTCGTTAATAATCGGCGAGCTGTCGCCAGGCTCATTGCCGAACCAATTTTGATACGGAAAGCGCCCCATTTCAATCACTTCACGCACCGTAAAACCTACCGGCGGGAGCACGCCCTGCTGGAGCACCGCAAGCTTGCGCGCTGCCTCCTTGCGTGAATAGGCGGCAATGCTGCGCCCTGCCAGAAAAATATCACCTTGCGAAGGAGGCAATACGCCGGAAAGCAGCCGCAGTAAAGTGGATTTTCCGACGCCATTGGGGCCGATAATGCCGTATGTATACCCTTTTTCAAAGGAAAAGGTTAAGTCATTCAGCACATTTCTGCCGCGAATCGTCGTCCCAAGTTGACGTGCTTCAAGCATGATAGCCATCATCCCCCTCCTTCCAGCCGCTTGCGCCGATGCAGCAAATAAGCGAAAAATGGGGCACCGATCAGCGCCGTTACTACGCCTAGCGGAATTTCCTTCGGACTAAGCGCCATACGAGCAAGCGTATCGGCCCATAGCACAAATATGCCGCCGCCAAATGCAGATAAGGGAATGAGCAAGCGGTAATCCGGCCCAACGATCAAGCGAATCACATGCGGTACGACGAGGCCAACGAAACCAATGACGCCCGCTACCGATACAGCAGCCGCTGTGAGCAGTGTCGAGCAAGCCAGCACGACCAGCTTCGTACGCTCTACCCGAATGCCCAGATGCGCCGCCTGCCCCTCGCCAAGCAGAAAAACATTCAAATGCTGCGCATAAGCGATCAGCACAATGACGCCAATAATAAGGAAGGGAATCAGCATATAGACGTTCGCCCAGCTTTTCATCGCCAGCGAGCCCATAAGCCAAAATAAAATCTGGTTCACTACGCTGTTGGACAGCGAAACCATAAACGATACGAAAGCTCCGAGGAACGCCTGGATAATAACGCCGGATAATATAAGCGTTTCCAACTGCAGCCCCGCCGAGCTGCGCGCCAGCCAGAAAACGACTAATAACGTCGTAATTCCGGTTATGAAAGCGACAATTGGAATGGTCCAAATGCCAACTGCCGCCTGATAGCCGAATAAAATCAATGCCGCAGCGCCAACCGAGCTGCCGGAAGCAACTCCGAGCGTATAAGGATCGGCCAGCGGATTGCGCAGCACGCCTTGAAAACCGCTGCCTGCCAGTGCCAGACATGCGCCTACAAGCACCGCCAGCAGCACACGGGACAGCCTGACCTGGGTTACAATTGCAATTTCTCCTTCGCTCCAGCTAACGGGCTGATCTCTAAGCCATGGCAGCTGGTGCAGCAAAATGCCCCACACATCGGTAAAGGAAATGCCTGCGGAGCCAATCGACAAGCTTGCGATAATAGAAACAGCAAGAAGGAGCACTGCTGCTCCTCCATAGCCTAACCATTGATGTCTCATCCGCTATTTAACGAGGTCTGGATGAACAGCCTTCGCCAGATCAAGCAAACCGTCGGCAAGCCGCGGTCCTACACGTACGAGCGGATCTTCCGCAACCGCGATAACCTGCTTGTTTTTCACCGCGTCAATGACGTTCCAGCCTGCCCGGCTGTCCATCGCTGCAACGATAGGGTTCGGTTTTACCTTCATATCCGGATAAATGATAATTTCCGGATTTTGCTTAACGATCTCTTCGGCGCTGACTTCATACCAGCCTTCTTTCGAGCCTGCCACATTGGTACCGCCCGCCATCGTCAGCAGCTCATCCAAAAACGTGCCCGATCCTGCTGTGTAACCAGGGCTGAACTCCAAATACACCTTTTTCGCAGGCGCATCCTTCACCGCATTCATGACCTGATTCATGACGTCGCGCATATGTCCTGCAACGGTCTCGGCATCCTTCACCCGGTTCAAAATTTGGCCGACCGACTCAATATGGGCAATCGTTTCGCCATACGTTTTCGGATCGGAGGCAAATACCGGAATATTCAATTCACGCAGCTTGGCAATCGCATCGCCATTCATGCTGGAGGATGCCAGCACAAGGTCCGGGTTCAGCTTCACGACAGCTTCTATATTAGTCGTCATATCGCCAATTTTCTCAATATCATTCGCTTCTTCCGGATAGTTGCTGTACTGATCCACGCCAACTACTTGCTTGCCTGCTCCTACAGCAAACACAACTTCCGTTTCGCTTGGCACAAGCGTTACAATTTTTTCAGGTGCCTGCTCGAAGGTCAGCTTGGTATCCATTCCATCGGTTACGGTGAGCGGATATGCGGCGCCTGTCTCGGCGGATGGAGATGCAGAAGGTGCGACAGTTGGTGCAGCAGATTCCTTATTATTGTTTACCGCACCGCCGCAAGCGGCAAGCAGTGTTAGCGTTGCAATCAGCCAAATGGCAAGGCTTGTTTTCAGCATATGGTTCATTTTAACTTTCATTAATCGTATACACTCCTCTAAAATGGTATGTTCTCTCCATGCGGAGGGATGCTTCAGGCTAATCAGGCATAAAAAAAGCATTCGCGGCAGCTGTGCCGAAAATGCGGTATCCCTGCTTGGCGCTGGCCCTCATCATTATGTAGGTTAGACGTAGTAACTATACCATCGTTTTTCCGTATTTGTCCACCTCACGCTAAGCAGCGAGCTGCTTGTGCCGCCGCAAAATATAGCTCAGCCGCATCGCATTTCCAACTACAGACACGGAGCTCAGCGCCATCGCTGCCCCTGCCATCCATGGTTCTAGCAAACCGAAGGCGGCAAACGGCACAATACTGCTGTTATATAGGAAGGCAAGCAGCAAGTTCTGCTTAATATTGCGCACCGTCAGCCGGCTGATGCCCAGCGCATCAACAATCGCGGTCATACGCGGCTGAAGCAGCGTTAAATGTCCGGCGGCGAGCGCCGCTTCCGTGCCATTGCCCATCGCAATGCCCACGTCGGCAGCAGCAAGCGCAGGTGCATCATTCCAGCCGTCGCCAGCCATGCCGACCCGTTTGCCCGAACGTTTAAGCTGCTCTACGAGCTCCAGCTTCTGCTCAGGCAGCAATCCGGCGAACACTTGCGTAATGCCTGCTTGGCGGGCGGCAGTATGAGCAGGAATTTGGTGGTCGCCTGTTGCGAGCATCACTTGCAATCCATAACGTTGAAGCTGCTGAACAGCAGCAAAGGAATGAGGTTTTACCCGATCCGCAAGCGAAATAGCCCCGATGAGCAGGCCATTTGACGCTACATATAACAGTGTTTCTCCTCTTTTTTCCCGTTCTGTGCAAAAAGCAGCTAAAGCTGCGGCGACCTCCGCATTCGCTTTCCACTGTTCGGCTTTGGCAAAGGTTGCATTTCCGACGGTTATTCGCCTGCGCTCCACTACCGCTTGAACGCCTTTGCCGGGAAAATAAACCGTTTCCGACGCGCCTGGCGGTGTCAACCCGACACGCCCCGCTTCACGCCCTATCGCTTGCCCTAGCGGATGCGTGGAACCTGCTTCAGCGGCAGCGGCCAAACGCAGCACGGCTGAACGCGTCTGATTTGGCGCAGCCCATACGGCGCTAACTTGCGGGCTACCCTCGGTGAGCGTTCCGGTTTTGTCCAGCAGCAGCGTATTCAGCCGGGCGAGCCGCTCCAGCGCCCCGGCTTGTTTCAACACAATGCCCTGCTTCGCCAGGCGGCCAGAAGCAATGACCAGTGAAATAGGCGCAGCAAGACCTAGTGCACATGGACAGGCGGCGAGCATAACGGCGACCCCGCAGCGGAAAGCTTGATGCCAATTGCCGGGGTCCAGCAGCACCAGCCAAAGCACAAAGGTAAAGACCGAAAGGGCGAGCATCGCCGGAACGAACCAAGCGGCCACCCGGTCCACCTGCTGCTGAATCGCAGATTTGGAGCGCTGCGCCTGACGAAGCAGCTCGCTAATGCGGCTGAGCAACGTCGCATGTCCCGCAGCGGTTGTACGGATGCGCTGCACCGCTCCCACATTCGTTGTTCCTGCCCAAATTCGGTCCCCCGCCCGTTTAACGACCGGCAAGCTTTCTCCTGTCAGCAGCGATTCATTCATATCGGTTTCCCCGCTCGTTAAAACGCCGTCAACCGGGACCGTCTCACCCGGGGCAATGCGCACGATTTCGCCTTCCCGTACGAAAGCGGTCTGTACATTGACCCACTGGCCTGCCCGTTCTACAGTTGCGGTTTGCACCTCCAATTGGCTGTATCCGCCCGCCTCATCCTGCGCCCGCGATGCAGCTGTCATCTCCAAATATTTGCCGAGCAGCACCGCGCTGATAACGACAGCAGAGGTTTCAAAATAAAGCGGCAGCGTATGTCCAGCGCCAAGCGCTTTTCCAGTCGGTAGACTAGAAAAAACAATATAATGGCTGTATAAATAAGCGGCAGACGTTCCTGCCGCGACCAACACGTCCATATTCGCTGCACGCGAACGCAGCGCATGGTAAGCTCCAATATAAAAAGGCAGCCCAATGACGAATTGAACGATGGTAGCTAACGCGAGCTGGAGCCATGGATGCAGCAGCCAAGCCGGAATGGGGAGACCGCTTAGCAAGGGCAGATGCTGGGTCATTCCAGCAAGCAGCGGCAGCGTAAGCAGCAGCGAGATCATAAGCCGGAGGCCAAGAACTCTGCGTTCCTGCTTCCACTGTTTTTTGCTGTGCTCGGCTGCCGAAGCTTGAAAGCCGATGTGCCCGATTTTCGCCATAATCTCCTCAGACCGCAAGCTTTCAGGCACAAATTGTACCCAAGCCGATCTTGCGGGATAGCTGACCGCGACCGATTGAACTCCCTCCATTTTGCCCACTGCTTTCTCGATTCGCGCAGCGCAAGCTGTACAGCTCATGCCGCCCACTGCATATTGCATCGTCACGCTATTTTCACTCTCATTATGCCGCTGCTCCAATTGCCCACCCGCCCTTTCGCCTTTCCACTACAGCTAATTGCAAAAATTGTATATGTCCTCATAGCGCTCCAAGGTATTTATATCATCATATGTTCGGTGCGGGGCGGACATGTGTACAGGCTGAGAATGATAATATAGATGGTACAAGCAGTTAGAAGGGGAGGCTTTCTTTTGAAAGCAGGAGCGATAAAAACGTATTTATAAGAGTAATACATGTATATTTTCATTATAAAAAAGCTCTATCCTCCTTGGACTTATTTTGGTGCGAATGTGAAGCTCACATGAAAACCTCGGGGGATTCGCACCTCACAATTTGTCGAATAATGACGAAATCAAACTCTTTTCAAAAATGTCAAGTTTTTTCTTATCTTGTTTTGATATTGTTTCGTTGAAAAAAGAGTTAATTAATGCCATGATGGGATTAATAAGCGATATTTTCGCTGTCGCACTCCGTGTGGAGTGCGTGGATTGAAACCTTTGACATTTAGTGACAGTCAGATTAAGCGCGGTTGTCGCACTCCGTGTGGAGTGCGTGGATTGAAACCTTCGAAGCATGGTATGAAAAGTTGTTCTCAATTGTCGCACTCCGTGTGGAGTGCGTGGATTGAAACATCTCTCCCCTTAGGTTTATATCCGCGGCTGCCGGTCGCACTCCGTGTGGAGTGCGTGGATTGAAACATGCTCGGACCAGATTAAACTTGTGATGTGCATGGTCGCACTCCGTATGGAGTGCGTGGATTGAAACCGAATATTTTTTCTGCCATCATAACCATCTCCTTGTCGCACTCCGTATGGAGTGCGTGGATTGAAACTTCCAAGTCAGCAAGCGTGCCGTCGAGCCCCAATGTCGCACTCCGTATGGAGTGCGTGGATTGAAACAATCCTAGGCTGAAGAACTTACGGTCAACCGTTGGTCGCACTCCGTGTGGAGTGCGTGGATTGAAACTCGTTTGCACGTACTTATCCTTTACCAAAGTCGCATTCTATGCGACTAAAGAAAATAAAAAAATTCCCAATAAAATACAACCACCTATTACTGATTTAATATAAGATGAACAGTACCTGCCCAAAACCGTAACAATCATGTAAATAGACCAAACGATGGGAGTGTCCATTATATGGGGATGATAGGAATCTATTTAGCCGTTTACAATGAGCAAATTGAACAAATTGCTCAAGGTGAGCTTTTGATGGAGGAAATGGCACCAGATGCTTTTGGAAAATTGGATATTGATAAAGCATGGCAGGCTATTCACTATGTGTTATGCGAAGAAATCGATAATGGCTCGCCGCCCATAGGCTATGTAGTGCCTATGCTGGACGATCAAGCGCTAGATTTTAGTGAGTTTGGCGCCTTCTATTTGAACCATAAGCAAGTCACGGAAGCTTCTATCGCCATCAGTGCCATTTCGGAGGCTGGTTTCAGAGAACGCTATTCGCTCGCCGCTCTGGTGGAAAATGCGATTTATCCTGTGGGAAGTGATGAGGATGAGCAGGAATTTTTTGATTATATATACGCCAATTTTGTTGAAATTGGACTTTTCTACAGCAAAGCAGCCACGGAGGGCAAGGGTATTATTTTCTATATCTCTTAATCTGACCTTGCTTTCAACAACTGTGAACCTAGCTATCAAAAAAAGCAGCCTTGCAATCCGCCAACTAGCGGTTGCAAGGCTGCTTTTCATTTTAACGCTCTGTGCTACGCTCCAGTCACAATGGCTCCCGGCCAAGCGAGCATGCCGCCCGTCATATTAGTGACAGAGTAGCCCTGTGGCGCGAGGAAGCCGCATACTTTGCCACTGCGTCCGCCGCTGCGGCAGACGAAAATAATATTTTCATCCTTAGGCAGCTCATCCAAACGCTCCTGAATTTCAGACAATGGCAAGTGCGCTGCTTCGGCAATGTGCCCCTCTTCCCACTCGTCAAGCTCACGAACGTCAATTAAATGAAACTTTTCCTTATTATTCAGACGCGCCTCTACTTGCTCCGGCGTGATTTCGTTATACATCGTTACGTCAGCTCCTCCGAAAAAATCGTTTATGTGCATTGTAACTTTCGACGCCGCCATTGTCCATTCCTCTAAACAAAACCAACATTCTAGCCTAGCAGCTTGTCAAAAATGCTATGCTACCGCTTGCCGCGCTTCTTCGCGGCAAGCAAACGATTGACCGTCGCCTGATTGCCAGCTGGCTTCCCCTCTGGATTCGCAGGCGGAGCTGACGATTGACTGCTTGTGCCTACAGATTTAAACTGCTGGACGTCTCGCTGTTGCTTGCCAGCCTGACCTTGTCCCTCCGGCCGCACAGCCTGGACTCGTTCTGTGCCACTGGCAGTGTGCGACGAATGGATCGCAGCTCGCTGCACGCCAGCAAGGTCTGCACCAGTACCCTTCGCCTGACCAGCTGCTGGCGAGGCAGAAGCCGCATCACTTGTGCCCGCATGCTCGCCATAAAAACCTGCGGTGCGGCTTTTCCGCTGCTGCAGCCTACTCATCGCACCTGAAGGTGCAGCGGCGACTGGCTCTTTCCTCTGCAAACGTCCGCCCGCTAATCCGAGCCTCGCCAAAAGCATTCGCCCGATTCGATGCCAAGGCAGCGACAGCCGGCGCAGCAAAATGTCGAGCAGCCACAGCGCCAAAATCAATAGGAGCAGCTCACGGGTCCAATTATAAGGCTGCCTGGATTCTACGGGATTGAAGCGGTAAACCTCCTGCGGCGCATCCAGCGACAGCAGGCGTCCGCCAGTAGCGTTGGCAAGCTGCTGCAGCGCTTCTGTTCCATTTTCACCCGTCAATCGATACTCAGGCGAATAAGGAATGACAAACCCCGTCGTCGTGCCGCCGCCCGTATTTGGCGTTTCCGCTCCGCCCGCAGCAGCGGTCTCTTCATTGACTTGCATTAAATATACGCCCGGCTCAGACACCGGGAGGCTTGCCGCATATTCGCCCGGAGCCGCGGGAAGCGGAGAAAGCGTCGTGCTTTTGCCCGCTTCGTCCGTGACCACAGCAGACAGCTTCGCTGCTGTATCACTGCCCTCGGTACGCAAGCGCAGCATCGCCTCTCGACCATCCAGTTCCGCTGAAGCTGAATAAGGCGTGCTCTCAAATTGGGGAAACGTCCATTTAATCCATTCGGCAAGCACATTTGGCAAGGCGGACCACTGCACCCAGTCTCGAGACCATTTTCCAGTCAAGTCGCTCGTCCAGGCTACCGTTCGTCCTGAGCCATAAGCCCAGCGTGCCAAAATCGGATCGCCTTGTGGGGATAGCAGCGCGACCTCTGCCGTTTCCTTCGATGTCGTTGCGATGTATGCCTGCAAATCCGGCAAGCCATTTTGCCACATCGTCGCCCAGCTTCCAGCTTGCCCGATGAGCGGCGGCGCATTTTGCTCCACAATATACGTTCGTGACATTAACACCGTCTCACGACTGAAAATAGCCGGAAGCGTGCTTTCATCGTTTGTAAAATAAAACCGTCCCTTTGCCTGCTTCGCAAGCTGCTCCAGCATCGCCTGATCCGCACCGTCTCCGACTGCAACTGTAGACATCGTCATTTTATTGTCGACCATGCCTTGTGTCAGCGCAGCATATCCCGGATTAGAAGCCGATTGGCCATCGGTGAGCAAAATAATATGCTTGCGCTGTGCATCCATTTCCAGCAGCTTGTTGTATGCGGTATCCAGAGCCGGGAAAATTTCCGTGCCTCCTTCAGCCTGAATACCTTGGATTTTACCCAAAACATCGTCGCGATCCGTCAGCTTGGTCGGCTCCACGATCCACCACGGCGTCGAGTCGAAGGCGACTACGCCTACCGAATCCTCGGGACGCATCAGCTCAATCGTTCGCATCGCCGCTTCCTTAGCTAGCTCCAGCTTGCCGCCAGACATACTGCCGGAACGGTCAATTACTAATATCAAGCCGAGCGACGGAAGCTGACGCTTGCCCTTCAAATCCATGTAAACCGGCAGCGCCTTCTCGATAGGCGTTTGAAAATAGCCCCCCAAACCAAAGCTGTTGTCGCCGCCTAGCATGACTAGGCCGATGCCATAATCGCTGACCGCTTTGCCGAGCCACTCCATCGGTTTTGCCGCAATGCGGGTTGCCGGAACATTATTTAAAATAATGCTGTCATAAGCAGCATATGAAGCCAGCTGTACAGACAGCCGCTCAGGCGGAATCGTCTCGTAACGAATAAGCGAGGCTTTCAAAGCTGCCTCCACATTGCCCGATGAGCCCGGCACGCCTTCGACAATAAGCACAGCAGGCGGACCGCTAACTCTGCTGAACGCATAAGCAGTATTGTTCTGCTCTCGTTCATCGCCCTCGGCATATAGCTCGGCCCGGAAACGATGAAAGCCCGGTTCAAGCGCAGCGCTTTGCAGGGCAAAACGATTTTCGCCCGGCTCCAGCACGATATCACTTGTCGAAAGCTCACGGTTATCTTCATAGAGCCTCAGCTTGGCCGTACCAGATGATGTGCTGTTAATCGTAAACTCAAACGTAAACTTCTCGCCCTGACGCAGCGTTTGCGGTACGTCCATCGCTTCGAGCGAAGCGTCCACCCGCTGCGGGGCAGCTATCGGAACGACATCCACCTCAATGCCAGCATGCTTTAGCAGTTCCGCTTGGCGCAGCATGCTTCCGGCGTTTTCTGCGCCATCGGAGAGCAGCACGATTTTGCCGCCGCCGGCTTCATGCAGCATGCCAGACGCAAGGCGCAGCGCTTGAGACAGATCCGTGAAGTTTTCATTTACACCTGAACGGAACGTATATCGTTCCGCACTTGGAAGCTCATCAGGCGAGAGTACCTTATCGATGGCCGCATCCAGTCCGATGGACACAATTCCGCTTCGGTCCTCTTCGTCTTTCGCTGCCGAGGCTTTGGCAATCCACTCGCCTAAAGAGGCATCGGCATTGACGGATGCGGAGCGATCCGCTACAAAAATAACGTTTCGCTGCTCGACACGCCAGTATGGCTGCACGCCAGCAGCGACCGCAATGACCAGCAGCAGGATGAGTGCGCGCAGCGCAATGGCTATCTTTTTACGAGTGCCCTGCAGCCGCAGCGTACCTCGATTCATCCACCACACCGCCGCTGCCCACGGAATGAGAAGAAGAAGCGCCCAAGGTGAATCAGCCTGCATTCCCACGTCGGTATACCTCCCATTCCACCAGCATCAGCGCAAGCAGTGCCAGCGCGAGCCATGCGGCAAAAACATTTGCAGCATTTGCCGTCTCCATGCTGCCCGCAGCGCTTCCCGCATCAGCCTGATTTTGACTTGTCTCAGAGGAAGCAGCTGCAATCGGCTTAATATCGGCAGTTGCAGACATCGATGCACTTTCGGCGGAAGCCGCATTTACAGCAAGCATCCTCTGGCCGATCGTTTCTCCTTCTGCGTTTTGTTCCATTAAACGGTACAAGCCCGGAACCGCTGGGGCGATTGCCGGTTCTTGCGCAGCAAGCGCCGCAGACAGATTGCTGTCAGGCAGCGATTTTTCGCTGTAACCGCCTATAGTTTCAATCATTTCCCACTTGGCACTTACTGTCTCATTTAAAAAAGCAAGCTGTAGCGCACTTCCGGCATCCGCCGTTCCTAGCTGAGCCTGACTGCCACCGCTCATCCAGTCCGCAGCCTGTACAATTAGCACGGGAAACTCCGGCCGCAGCGGCAAATCGCTGCTTTGCATATCAAAGGTAAAGCGCAATTGCGGCCTGCCTTGCACCGAGCCTGCATAAATAGCAGGCAAGCCGCCATAGGTGACGATGGCTTCTCCCCAAGTCCCCGCATCGTTCGCCTTCACCATCCGTCCAATATGGGTATCTTCAAATGAGAGGTAGGCGGTAACGGGATGGCCGGCTATCGCCACCCTGCTATTCGCAGGCGAAGCCGTCTCTTCCCCGGTTGCTTCCGGATGATCAATATACCAGACGGGCTTGGAGGCAAACAGCTCCTGCCAGCTTTTGTCCGTACGAAGCTTCGCTATGTCTCCATCCATAATAACCCAGTCGATGTCCTTAACATGCTCCTTGGAAGGAACGTATTGTGCTGGATCGACCTTTATCGTTTTTACCCCGGCGAGCTGGAGCGCTTTTTCCAAAAACAAATTGCCGGATGTAGCCAAAAGCACCTGCTGCGCTTTAGATACAATCGGAAACTGATAGGCGATATTGTCCGCCGCATAATCATCGGTCGCTCCGCTGATTTTGGCTGTATAATAGCTTGCCTCTTCCGGCAGGCCATTCATATCTACGCTCGTCCAGCCTCCAGCCTCAAGCTTGACCGACTTCGTCGCCGCAGGCTCCGATTCCTTGTCCGCATAAACAGCAAGCTGAATCTGTTTGGAAGCAGCACTGTCATTGCGAAGCGTCACTACGCCTGCACGCTTGCCATCCTCTCCAACTGCCGCATGAATGCCAAAATATAAAATAGCACTATTATTACTGCCAGCTTGAGGGGCAGTAGGCTTGAATTGCTCAAGCTTTGCATGAAGCGTGAGCAGGTTAACGGAGTCCGCATCCTGCCACCTGCCATCGGTCAAAAGCAAAATCTTCCCGCCTTGCTCATTCGCAAGCAGCGAGTCCGCTAGTGATAAAGCCGCTACATTGTCCTGAGCACCGAAATCTGGCGTTATAGCTTTCAACTGCTGCAGCACGAGCTCATGATCCGTTTCCTTGGACAAAATAATGCGAGGCTGCTCGCCCGTTACAAGCAAAGTAATGAGCTCCCCTTTCTGCTGCTCGCTCAGCCACAGCTCCGCCTGCTGTACAGCGGCGTGCAGCAAGCTGCCTTGCGAGCTTCCTCCGGGCATAGCCGCTGTCATGCTTGCGGAGCGGTCTAGTACGATGACGGTATGACTGCCGCTGCGGCTATCGGCGGTAAGATACGGCTGCATGAGCGCCAGCACTAATACAGCAGCTGCGAGCAGCTGCAACAGCATTAGCGGGCGGGTGCGAAGCTTTTGCCATGGACGATTCGCTTCCTGCTCGCGCAGCATGCGATTCCACAGCATATGGCTCGCGATTTCAGTATCCATATACGTGCGCTTGAATAAATACATTAAAACGATGGCTGGAAGCGCCAAGCCGAATAAAGCAGATAACGGCGATAGCAGCTGCATTTCTCCTCCTCCTTTCACCCAAGTTGCAAGTTTCTACTCACATCAGTCCCCGTTCAAAATTAACTATGACTGTGCAGCACACCAGCGCGCAGCAGCGTTTGCTGAACCGTTTGCTCCATCGGCTTGCTCGTATCAATAAAAATATAAAGCGCTCCGCGCTCTGCGCAAAGCTTCTTAAGATGGCTGCAATAATCGTTAACCGTAACGCGATATTGTTCGAGCAAACGGCTGCCTAAAGCAACCTCCTTGCCTGTGCCGAGTTCACTGTCAAGCAAATTCAGTTCACCTGTCAAAGCTGGGTTTAGCTCCTCTGGGCTCAATAAATGGAGAAAAACAACCTGCTGCCGGGCAGCAAGCAGGCTGAGCAGCGTCTGTTCAATGCCCGATTCATACATTGCATCGGATACGACCCAAGTGACGCCCGTACGATGCGGGAGCTGACCAGCCTGCTGAATAGCTTCCCTCATAGACAGGGCTGCCGCCTGCTGTTCCATTGCTCTTCCTACGCCCGTCATAGATGGCTGAAGCGCGTCGCCCTGTTGAAAAGACGGCTGCTCCATTTCCCGTTCCAGTGCCGCCGCCAAAAAATGGAATAAACGCGCAGTGGAGCCCCTGCCGCGAAGCGAGGGAAGCTCTGCCTGAGCTGTGCCGCCAAATAGCTTGACCGCAACGCGGTCCTCGCCTGACAGCGCAGCGTATCCCCCGCTGGCCGCCAGCTGCAAGGCGCAGCGCAGCTTGTTAGCCTGTTCGCCGCCAAAGTTCATCGATGGAGATACATCCACGTACACATGCAGCGTAAGCTCCTGCTCATCCCAATATTGCCGCATATACGCTCTGCCTGTTCGGCCATATACGTTCCAATCCAGGCGGCGAATGTCGTCGCCTGGCGCATAAGGACGATAGTCTGCAAATTCCTGCGAGCCGCCAAGCGTGCTGGAGCGGCGCTTGCCAGCCATCGTCCCCTTCACTCGGCTGCCCGCCGCCACTTTCATCCGCTCCAAACGATGCAGCAGCGAGGAATCGGGAAAAAGCTTGGCTAAGGCGCCGCTGAACGCTGAATGCTGGGCTCCGCTTCCAGAACCGCTGCCTTGCCCATTCATCTTGTCAGCTCCAATGCGCTTAAGATGGATTCAGCCATTTGATCCGTCGTTATGCCTGCCGCCTGTGCCTCGTAACCGAGCACGATCCGATGCCGAAGCGCTGGCACAGCTACCTCGCGAATATCGCTCCACGATACATGCAGCTTGCCGCTGCAAAGCGCCCTTACTTTGCTGACTGCCACAATCGCTTGCAGCGCCCGCGGTCCGGCGCCAAATCTGACATATCGCTTCACATCATCAGGAGCATCCGCTTCAGCGGGATGCGTCATCATCACTAGCCTGACCGCCAAGTCCAGCACATCATCAGCGACCAAAATATGCTTGGCATACAGCTGCAGCTCGGTCAGCTCTTCCCCGTTCATCTTCACTTGGGCGCGGGGCTGAACAGCCGCCGTTGTCCGCAGCACAATTTCTTTGAGCTCCTCGCGCGTCGGATAGCTGACGCCGATTTTGAGCAGGAAGCGGTCAAGCTGTGCTTCTGGCAGCGGGTATGTCCCTTCCTGCTCGATAGGATTTTGCGTTGCCAATACAAAAAAAGGACGCGGCAGCTGGCGGGTTTCTCCGCCAGCTGTCACCGTGCCTTCCTGCATCGCTTCGAGCAATGCGCTTTGTGTTTTTGGCGTAGCACGGTTAATTTCATCGGCCAGCACCAAATTGCCGAAGATCGGCCCGGGCTGGAAGCTGCGTCCCGCTGCCCCCTGCTCGGTAAAATCGATCAGCGTCGTTCCCGTAATATCCGCGGGCATTAAATCGGGCGTAAATTGAATCCTTGAATATTGCAAGGAAATGGTATCCGCCACCGTGCGGACAAGCATTGTTTTCCCAAGACCGGGAATGCCTTCCAGCAGCGCATGACCGCCTGCCAGCAAGCACCACAGTAGCTGCTCGACTACCGTTTTTTGCCCTACAATGACGCTCCCAATTTCCGCTTGCAGCGCAGCTATACGCTCAGCCGCTTGTGTAATCTGTTCCTTGGATTCTATCATTTGTCCACCTCGCTCCTTATCGGTTCGGCTGTATGTTGTCGAAATACTGCTTTACTTTATCCTGCATGGCCTGTGGCAGCTGGGAGCGCCCAAGCGCTTTTTTGGCTTCGGTCGCATATTCGCTGTACACTTCCTCGTAAGGGCGTGTCGTGCCGTCAATCATCGGCGACTTGCCGCCCGTTTGCTCTTGGCCGCCAGTGGATGGTCCGCCGTCCTCCTCCACATTGCCCTCACCCGCCATCGTGCGCGGCGTTGTTACAAGCGTTCGTCCGCCCGCTCCCGTACCGCCTTGCAAGCCTCCTTGCCCACTGCCCGAGCCACTTCCAGCACCTTGGCCAGCTCCAGCCCCGGCGCCTGTCCCTGAGCCAGCACCGGCTCCTGCTCCAGCTCCTGCTCCAGCACCGCTGGACGAAGGATCGCCGCCGCTGCCAGAAGCGCCGGAGCTTCCCGGCGCGGCGCCTGATCCGGGCTCGCTCGGCGAGCCCGATGCTCCGCCAGCGCTGCTGCCGCCAGGCGAGCTATTGCCGGAGGCCGCCGCTGCCCAGCTCGGCGGCACGGTACCGCCGCTGGCAGCCAATTGGCCCGCCAGCGGCTGTCCGCTTTGTCCAAGCTGGCTCGCCATAGCGCTAGCCAGCTGCTCCAGCTGTACCTGCAACAATTCGCCGGCCAGTGCTTCTTCCAGGGCAGCGAGGCCATCGCCGCCCTCTGTTTCGCCCGAAGCGTCATCACCCGCTTCGGAATTGCGCGCTTGCTCCGCGGCTTCTGCCAATGCGGATGCGAGCGCCTCCTTGTCTTGCGGCAGCTGCTCGGCAAGCTGCTCCAGCGCCTGCGCCAGCTGCTCCTTCTGCTCAGGCGTCAGCTTCTGCAGCTCCGAGCGCATATCGCTAATCGCTTCGCGCATGCCCGATTCCAGCCGGTCCTGCAGAGCAGCTCCCAGCTGCTTCAGCGCAGGCTCGCGCTGCATCGCTTCCGCAGCCTCATCAAGCTGCGATGCCGTTTGCTTCGCCAGCTCCGCCGTCTGTTCAAGCTCGCGCATCGCCTCGGCAAGCTCCGCAAGCGCCGCTTCCATGTCGCTGTCGTTTTCCTCCAGCTTGCTGCGCAGCTTCTCAAGCGGCTCGGCAAGCTGCCGCTTCGCCTCCTCGGGCACATCTGCCTGCTCCGCTTCCTCCGCGAGCGCAGCCGCTTCTTCCCGCAGCGCTTCGAGCTGCTGCCGCTCAGCAGCCCGCTCCTCCGCCAAATGATCCAGCGGATTAGCCCATACGAGCAAAAGCGCGGAAATGGCCCATACCGCGCCAACCCCCAGCACGGCCCTCTTCCACGCCGGCCATGCGGGCCAAGGCAGCCGCTTGCTCAGCATAGCGGCATAAGCTTTCGCTGCCGCGATGGCTTCCTGCCGCTGCAGCAGCACAATAGCGGATGGCTGCCCAGCCGGGCGCAGCCATCCATCAAGCGCGGTCGACACGGCATCATCCGTGTCATGCCGATCCATCGCTCTCGCCGCATCACGCAGCGAGGCGCGCCGCCAAAGCCCATACAGCAGCCCCGCCAGCAGGCCCGCTGCCGCCAAAATCACAGCCGCTGGCCGCGCATGGAGCAGCGGCCACAGCCTGCTTGCGACGAGAAGTAGCAAGCCTGCCGAGCTGCCTATAAGCAAGCCTTTCAGCCCATACTTGCACATCGTGAACATCGTCAATCTCAGGCGCACCGGCAATAACAGCTCAGGAAGCTGCTGCTGTTCTTCTTTAGCCCGACTGCTTCCGCTTGGCTCCATTCGTGTTCCCTCCTGATTTAATACCGACTTCTCATCCTTTATTTCCGGTTTTGCTTCATGCGAGGGCGCAAGTAGCGGATGCTTAACCAAATGGCTAGAGCAGCCAATACGAGATAAATGAGCATAAACTCCTGCCATAGCTGCAGAATCGGTTCAGTTGCTGTTGCACCAGATCCTGAATAAACGATTTCTCTGGTTATATTAGGGTCCAAAATGCTGTACATCGCCACCGCTGGATTCCATGCAAAAATATGCGCGATCCATTCGTTAGAAGAGCTGTTTCCTGAAACCTGCATCGATACCATTATCGCTACATAACCGATAAGCGCCGTGCCCGCGTACAAAAACAAGGTCACGCCATACGTCAAAATGACAGCAATCATCGTCCGCTTGACGAGGGTGGAAAACAAAACGCCGAATGCACCGATTACGATCATCAAAAATAAATAAAAGCAAAAGACGAGCAGCAGTTGCACCGGCGATATGCCGCCGAACAGAAACATCATGCTGTATATGGGAAGTGTACTTATGACGATTAAAATCATAAAGCTCAAGGAAGACAGCAGCTTGCTTAAAATAATCGTTGTCGAGCTTTGCTGCGTCGTAAGCAGCAGATTAAGCGTCTGCCGCTCGCGCTCGCCACTTATAACGCCAGCCGTCAAGCCCGGAGCCATAAAGGAAATAAGGCCAAGCTGTACGAAGCTGAGAAAATAAAACAATATCCGGCTTTCAGTCGGATTAAAGGAAGCAGTATTGCCCGAGCTCATATTGAGCAAATAGATGGAGCTAAGGGCAAACAGCCCAATGGCGAATAAATAGGCAAGCAGCGTCCACATCGTGCGCGGCGTCCGCATCCGCAAGCGGAATTCCTTATCCAGCACCGGATTGATCAACTTGCTGCGCCAGTCTTTGCTTACTGTATCGTTTCTCATTCGAAGCCGTCCCCTCCTCTCGTAATTTCCAAAAAGACATCTTCCAAATTCGTCTGCCCCTCACTGAACGAAATAATGCGATAGCCCGCCGCAATCAGCTCGCCGACCAGCTCAGCCTGTTCGATATCCTGTCCGCTAAAATGGACATGAATGCCCCGTTCATCGCGCATCAGACGCGTCACATGCGGCTGCTCCTGCAAAAACTGCTCAGCCTCGTCCAGCCGCTCCAGCAGCCGAATATATAAAATCCGCTTCACCCGCAGCCGGTTCTGGATATCCGACACATTGCCCTGCGCAATCATCTGTCCATGCTCGATAACGCCAATTTCGTCAACCATCTCCGCAAGCTCCGGTAAAATATGCGAAGATATAATAATCGTTTTGCCCATCGCCTTCAGCTCGAGCAATATTTCCCGCATTTCGATTCTCGCCCGCGGATCAAGCCCGGAAGCGGGCTCATCGAGTATGAGCAAATCGGGATCATGCACCAGGCACCGTGCCAAGCACAGCCGCTGCTTCATGCCACGCGACAGCGTATCGACATAAGCGTCCCGCTTGTCACTGAGATTGACCAGCTCAAGCAGCTGTGGAATGAGCTCTTCCCGTTCTTTTTTGGGAATCCCATAGCTCGCACCATAAAAATGCAAATATTCGACCGCTTTAAACTGATCGTACACACCGAAGAAATCCGGCATATATCCAATGCGCTTTCTCACTTCTGCCGGATGCTTCGTCACATCAAAACCATCTACTTTGGCATAGCCTGACGTAGGAGACAGCAGTGTAGCCAAAATGGACATCGTCGTTGATTTCCCTGCTCCATTCGGCCCTACAAAACCGAACACCTTGCCTTTGGCAATCGTCAAATCGAGCGATTTTAACGCATGGAACGAGCCGAAAGACTTGCTAAGCCCTTTAATTTCAATCATAGGAACGGCTGCTTGCTCCTGCTCGGGCACAAGCCCTGCTTCCTGCTCCATTTGTATTTCCGCCTGCTCCGCCTTATTCATGCTTTGCCACCTCGCCTTCCACTGCCACTTGCGGCATTCTCGTCTCGAGATCCGTGTTTACGATGAGCTTCATCCGCAATTTGAAGCCGTCAATGAGATAGCTCGAAGGATCGTCCATTTCCGCTGCTACTTTAATCCATTTGCCTTGCGCTTCATCCCAAATGAGCCACTTCAAATTTTGCCCGGATTGGGAAGGGTCAAGATGAATATCCAGTTGATCATAGGTCAAGTGTTCACGTTGAGGGAAGCTGTATTCCATCACTAGCTCGCCTTGCCCAATTGAAAAAGTTGAGTTCCCATAATTTTCTAATCGATTGACACTATTGTCGATAATAACGGGATTTACGAAGCCTGCCGGCACGACAAGGCGGCCGTTTTCATCCGGCTCCATCTCGCCCAAGCTCTGCACCCACATCGTCAAATTAGCAGCTTTTACTTTATTATTATTAACAGTAAACAGTGCGTCTTCATTTTCACTGAATCCGATAATGACCGGACCATAAATCATCGGTATTTTCGAAGAACTGTAGTTCATATTAAAATACGTTTCGACCAGCGTGCGCTGCCTGCTGAACGTATCCTGATTGCCGCTCTGATACGGGAACATCATGCTGCCGTAATTAAAATATCCCATATTCGTGTTGGGATTGTTGGAAATGAGCGCAGAACCTTTTTCCCCTTGCTTTAAATCACCGATTGAATAGCTGCTGCCGTTCATTACCACAACTACATCCTTTAAATCGTTCAAGGTGTCGTTTTTAACGATATACTCTATTTGCCCGTTGCTGTTCTGGTAGGACACCTTGAATTGTCCGACCTGCTCCTGCATGGGAACATTTTCAAACACGGCTTTGCGTGTCGACCAATATTCTACATTTTTCCATTCGGCTGTCGTTTGTCCTTCTATACTCACCACTCTGCTGTCGCTGCGCAAATTCAAGTCGCCCGTGCTGCTGCCTGATGCATAAGGTGTGAGGGGGAGCGTTTCATCGAAGCGGGCAACAACTTCGCCGCCGTTCGGAACGAAGATCGAAAATGCACCGGTTTTCACGCCGCCGCCTTGGCCAGATAATTGCACGGTTTGAACGGTGTGGGTAGACATAAAACGTTTATTTTCAGCACCAAAGAAGAAAATAGCAACAGCGCAAATAATGGAGATAAGCGGAATGAGCCACCACGACCACTCTCGCTTGTCTGCCTTGCGCAGCACCAAATACAGCACTGGAGCTACAATAATCATATAAATGATAAACATGACGAGCAGCAGGCCAAAATTAGGCGGTGTAATCGAAGGAAATTGATCTACAATTTGTTGAAAGCCCCAATACGCATTATTGCCGCTCATATAGCCCTGCTGCATCGGAAATAACGAGCTTTGCAGCCAATTCGCATATAACGTGGCACTTCCCGACCAAGACGCAATGGGCTCCAATGCGGGATCAAAAGCAATGTACAGCACCTTGCCAAGTCCCAGCTTGCGCTCCACCGCAATCGGCGTTTCCCCGCCTAACAGCTTTGTTGCCCCAGCGGCAAGCTTGCCTGTCGACAGTGTCATATCGCCTGCACTTGCGCTTTTTGCTTCGCCCGCGTTCGCCATTTCAGGCGAAATCGGCTGTGACACCGTCCCGCCATCCGGCTCAACCGGCGCAATAGCTGCAAAAGCTTTCGCTGTTTTGCTGTAGCCTGCGCCTCCAGAGAGCAGAAGCGTGCCTCCCTTGCTGATCCAGCCAGTAATAGCCGCCACCTGCTGCTCGCTCCAATCCGAAGTCGCAACATCATTAATGGCAAGGACATCAAAGTAATCAAGCAGCGATGCTTCGTTCGGCAGTTGTTCCCGCGTCAGCGGCATTACGGAAATTTGATAGCCTCGCACATTCAGCGAAGGCATGAAATTTAATGTATCGGGATCGCTTGCAAGAACCCCGAAAGTGTAATCGGAAGTGCCATTGCTATCCAAAAAGGCTTTGCCAATGAAAGCTACTTCCTTCCCTTTGGCTGATGCGCCTTCAAAAAAGCGGATTTTGTTATTGTCTTTGCTCAGCTGCGTGCCTGGCAATGAAACCGTCAGCTCGACGGGCGTTTCTTTCGGCAATTCGACCGGCACGACATAATCGGTCGTCATCCCGCCATAAGGCGAAATAATCGAAATGACTACCTCGCCCTTTAAGTCGGCATTCGTCCGATTCGTCAATGTGAGATGGGCAGGCATTCTTTTATCCACTTTCACACTGCCCTGATAACCTGCTTCCGCTTTCAGCTCAATGCCTGCCGTTTCGGCAAACGCTTTCGAGCCTGTTGTACCAAGGTCCGCACATAAACTGGCGATCATAATCATCATGACAAAAAATTTTAATTTGAACCCTAATCGACTCACAGACAGACCCCTCCCTATTTTTTTATGTACTCATCCTAGTTTCTAACGCAAAAAACGACGAAAATGTTTCATAATTTTACATAATTCATCCAATGCAGGAAAAAGAAAAACCTTGTTCGCATAAAGCGGCCCAAGGCCTAATCACAATCTTATTTATTTACACATGCTGGATAAATCCATAATCGGCAGAAGTTCGCCCCTTCGGGACCACATTACGGCTTCACGATACTAGCGTTATTTATCTTTTGCCAAAAATATAAATCTCGCCATTCCCATTTTTTTGAAGAAACTAACCATATTTATGGGTGACAAAGAGCCGGATCGTAGGCTAAAGTAGTGATGAAAGGGGTTTTATAAAGATGTCTACTGCTTTGTCAGCTTCTGAACCAGCTCATTCTACTGCTTCACAGCGCTTGTTGTTTACGATTGTTACGCTATTATACTGGACTTCAATGTACGTTTATGTACCGACTTTATCGCCTTTTTTGAGCGGCCGCGGCTTGTCGATGCAGCTGATTGGCATTGTGCTTGGCAGCTATGGCTTTGTTCAAATGCTCGTACGTTTCCCAGTTGGTGTCGCTTCTGACCGCTTCGGCAAGCGCAAGCCTTTTATTATACTGGGCATGGTGACTGCCCTGTTGAGCTGCCTGATGTTTCTGGTGCCTGGACACTGGCTATGGCCGCTCGGAGGCCGGGCAATGGCTGGCATATGCGCCTCGACATGGGTTGCTTTTACAGTCATGTATGCCAATTATTTTGCCGCAGAAGATGCTGCGAAGGCGATGGGAAGCATCAGCGTGATGATCGTTAGCGGCCAAATGCTCGGCATGCTGATGAGCGGAACAGTGACCGATATGTGGGGTGATGCAGCACCATTCATTACTGGGGCTGTTATCGCCGGGGTAGGGCTGCTGCTAGCCCTAATTTTAAAAGAACCGCAGAAACAGCTGCATGAGCGCGTCGGCATGACACTCGCGATGGCGCGCAGCATTATCGGCACGAAGCTCTTGCTACAAGTATCGCTGCTCTCCATTCTCGCACATGGCGTGCTGTTCATAACGATGTTTGGCTTCACGCCGCTCAAGGCAGAGACGCTGGGCATTACCGGGTATGGGCTGACTTTCATTGTTTTTGCCTTTATGCTGCCGCATGCGCTCGCTTCAATGTTCACCGCCAAATGGTTCGCGCCGCGTTTTGGCAACTGGGTCACGATTGGAATTGGCTTCGTGTTAAGCGCAATATGTACGGTGGCCATTGCCTATACGGATTCGTTCGCTATGCTGGTTCTGACGCAAGCGATAAACGGCTTCGCTCAAGGCTTGCATTTGCCGCTGCTGCTCGGGCTCTCGATTCGTGACGTCCAGCCTGCTGGGAGAGCTACTGCAATGGGCCTTTATCAGGCCGTGTATTCGATTGGGATGTTTTCCGGCCCTTTTCTAGCCGGTTGGCTCAACGACAGCTGGGGCATGAATAGCGGCTTCTGGTTCGGCGGCCTGCTCGGCGCTGCCGCAGCGCTGCTTAGTGCGTGGTGGTATAGGAAGGAACTCAGAGAAAAAGGGCATTGAGCTGTAAGCGTGCTGACACAACCGTTCGTTCGTGATGAAGTTAGCCTTTGACCAAAACGAAAAATAGCGCCACAGGTGCAAGTGCCTGCGGCGCTATTTTTGTAATTCAGCAGAGGGTCTATTCATCAGCATCACAACAAATTCTGCTTGAGAAACCATTTTACCCGGTTTAAAGGTGCTGTCTGCATACCCATTCACAATGCTGCTGACTGCTTGCTTCATCTTTGTCTCCGCTCAATGCCCAGAGATGTCACTAAAATTAACTTTAATTGGATGACTATCTACAGCCAATACCGCATAATTCGTAAAGTGATTGACATCCACTGTGATTTTTTTGCCGATTATTTTGCTGCCTAGAGTATCTACTGTCGATACTGAAATTCCCCCCAAAGACAGGCACCCAGGCACTGTTATTTCCGGTATCGCTGTTTCAGCATTTACCGCTGCTGTTGCTGCGAACACGAAACTCTGGACCCTCACTCCTTTTTTGGAGGACTGAGGTTCCGCTATTCTTGCTTTTCTCCGATTTCAGGCCGCATGCGGACAGGAGATCCGCTATTGCCCTCCTCATCCTGCCAAAAAGGCAATGGACAGCATATTAGCGGCTTCTGAGTCCGCAGCCTGTCCCAATACCCATGATTCGGTTGAAATAGCGGCTGCTGTGTCCTCCAAAGATACCTTTGTGTAAGGAATAATATAAACACTTGAAAATAAGAGCATAGCGATGCCTTTCAAGATATATGCTCACCTTCATTAGATGGCAGCATTTCGGTAGCAGAGGGATTAAGTACAGGGTTCGAATGTCAGTAAAGCCTGCCTGCTTGCTTCCTCGAAAAATACGAATTAGACAGCTAAACCTTTATCATCCTGAACGTTTAAAATAATGCTGCCACATACAGCAGAGCAGCTCCGAATACCGCCCCGGCAAGCAGCAGCACATCCTGACGGCCAAAGCGCAAGCGGAAGCCTTGTGTCGAACGAATCTCACTGTTGCCAAACCCTCTCGCCTCCAGCGCTTCTGCCATTTGCTCCGCTATTCGCAAAATCGCACGAATGTAAGGGATAATCGCCGATGCCAGCATCGAGAGCGGCAATGAGCCTACTGGCGTAATTGCTTTCCCTCGCGCATGCGCGATTTTCGCAAACCGCTCCCATTCTTTAAGCAGCAGCGGAATAAAGCGAAATATTAAGGTCACAGTCAACGTAATCGCTGAGATCGGCACTTTAAATCGGCTCAGCCAGCCGAATGTTTGCTCCAGCGCCCGCTGAATTCGCAGCGGCGTCATTAGCAGCAGCATCGGCAAGCCCAGCAGCATGGCGCAAAAAAGCGTCGCCAAGCGGAGCATCGTTCGTGCCGATTGCTCCCAATCAAACGATAAGGGCTGGATCTGCGCTCCGGCTACTGCCCCGAAGAGCAGAATGATTAAGGCGTAGGCTCGAATAAAACCGAGCCAAGGCCGCATTTGGGCGCGCAGCGGCAGCCATATGGCGCCTGCAAGCGCTCCTGCAAGCAGCAAGCCGCTCCAGCTATGCTGCATGATGATGGACGCCGCCAGCAGCATGTAGGCGGCGATAAGCGCTCTTGGGTCGAAGCGCGTCGCCAGGCGCTGCGCTTCGGGCTGCGCCGGCGGGAGCTGCCGGCGCTTGGGTTTAGGCAGCGGCGGCGAAGCGTTCGCCGCTGTGGGGTCTGCGCCCGGCGATGGGCGCAGCTCCATCGCCGGAGGCGCCTGCGGCGCGGCGAGCGGCAAAGCCGCCGCGCCAGGCAGCGCCGCTGCGGCGGCATGGATCGCCGCCGCAAGCGCCTGTGGCGCCGGCCATACGGCGGCGCCAGCGCCCGGCGGCGGCGCCGCGAAGCAGCGCAGCTTCGCCAGCGCGCGCAGCGCCTGCGGCGCAGCTGCATCTGCAGCGTGTGCGTTCGCCCACGCCGATGCAGCGACCGCTTCGCGGACTGAGCCGTCCACGACCACGACGACTTCGTCCGCAAGCGGCAGCAGCGCTCCCGGATCGTGCGTTGCCACGACCGCTCCGCGCCCAGCCGCCTTGTGCGCCGCTAATACGGCGCACAAGCGGCTGATGCCCTCGGCGTCCAGCCCCGCCGTCGGCTCATCCAGCAGCAGCCATTGCGGCTCGCAGGCCAGCAGGCAAGCGAGTGCTAGCCGCCGCTGCTGTCCGCCGCTGAGCGACCAAGGATCGCGGGCAAGCAGCTCGGCAGGCAAGCCTGCTGCTTGCAGCGCTTCTTGCAGCCGCCGCTCCTTATCAGGCGGCTCCAGCTTATACGGCTTCAGTGAATAAAGGAGCTCCTCCTTCACGGTCGCCGCAAACCATTGCGACTCCGAATGCTGGAGCGCGATGCCCGTATTCAGCGCAACGCTGCGGCTGAGAAGTCTGCGCCTGCCCTTTTTCACCCAAAGGTTATCAGCGCCAAGCGCAATTTCGCCTTCGTTCAGCTTGCGAAGCCCTGCCATAGTTTCCAGCAGCGTGGATTTGCCCGCACCATTGCTGCCAATGAGCAGTGTAATCGTGCCTTCTTTAAAAACGAGCTTTTCTTTAATAGTCAGAAGCGTCTTGTCTCGTTCTCCCGCCGCACAGACGCGTATCTCTTCCAGTCTCCAGCTAAGGTCGGTCATCTTTGCAGCGCCTCCGCAAGCCTGTCTATGGTCAAAGGCAAAGGTTTTATTACGATGCCCAGCTTCTCCAGCTCCCAAGCTGTCTGCACCGCATAGGGGGCTTCAAAACCGAGCCGCTCGCACCAGCTCCGCCCCTCATCCTCACTCCCCGTACTCGCCGCATCTTTTAAAATAGCATGACGCTCATAAAACGACGCTGTAGTCCCGTCAAAAACGATTTGGCCCTGTTCCATCACAACGACTCGATCACCATGTCGAAGCTCAGCCAGCTTTTGCGTAATCCATATGATCGTTCCTCCTGCGGCATGAAGCTCCCGCACTTGCTCCCCAATAGCCAGGCTTGCTTCAGGATCAAGCATTGCCGTGGCTTCATCGAGCACCAGCACAGGCGAGTTGACCGCCAAACAGCCAGCAATAGCTGTCAGCTGCTTCTGCCCGCCAGACAAGGTGCCGACAGCTTGGTCCTTCCGTTCCAGCAAGCCGGTTAGTCTAAGCGACTGTTCTGCCAATGCAGCTATTTCATCGCTAGCAATTCCATGCTGCTCCAGCATCAGCACAACGTCCTCCCAAGGTGTTGCGCCTAGCATGGAAGCCTCAGGCTGCTGCATCACAATTGGAATCGGCCTTTTGTAGGCAGCAAGCTTGCTCCCCATCAAATAAGTCCCGCTTTTTTCGCCCACAGGAAATCCGGCAATGGCCTTTGCAAGCGTACTTTTCCCACTGCCATTGCTCCCTAGCAGCGTCAGCCAGTCCCCTTCCTTCAGGGCAAGACTGACAGCTCTTATAATTGGAGGCTGCTCACTCGCCGCATCAAAAACGCGTGGCTTTACCGTCAGCCCCTCAACCCGTATCAAATAATCGTTCAAAAAAATTTCACCTGCCCTCTTCCCCAAAGCGCCGCTCTGTGCTACAATCCATTTTGTTAACCATAAGCAAATAATAATTGGTTAACATTATAAAAGCAATCCTCATTTTAAAGGAGACGATTTCATTGATCAAAAGCAGTACGAATATTCGCAGCATGGTGTACATAGCCTTGTTCGCTGCCTTATTTATCGTCATGAGCAGCCTTCAATTCAAGTTTGCCGCTTCACCCGTCCCGATAACCCTGCAAACACTCGCCGTTGCACTCGCAGGAATATTCCTCGGTGCACGAAATGGATTTTTCTCTATTTTGATTGTCGTTGTACTAGCTACGATCGGGCTTCCGCTTATTAACGGAAATGGCGGCTTCGGCATGATAGCTGGACCTACCGGCGGTTTTTTGGTTGCCTTCCCCTTTTGCGCTCTGCTTGTGGGCTTCTTCACCTCCAAGCTGCTTCATAGCTCTTTTGCAGCCAAAAACCGGATCGCAACTGCTATTTTGCTATTTGTCATTTTCGAGCTGTTTAGTTCTTTTTTCGCTTATGTCATCGGTATCCCATGGCTCATGCAAGCAACAGGCCTCTCGTTTCAAAAAGCAATGATTAATGGCTGCTACCCATTTCTCCCCGGCGATGCTGCCAAGTCCGTACTGGCCGTCATTATAACTCTGGCGTTAAAGCCGTATATTTTGCGCATACAAGCTTCAACTGGCAATAAAAACGCCGCTTCTGCTGTTCCATTCACAACAACACCGTAAATTCCTTCCGTTTTATCACACACGTTACCCTCAAGGTTTATAAAAAAAAGGGGCTGAAAGCAATGGTATTCCACCATTGCACAGCCCCTTTCCTGTTTCATTGCGCTTGCCCGAATTCCGCTAGTTCAACCTCAGACAAGTTGTTAGTCGCACTCAGCAGGCGCTTCCTCAGCTCCTGCCTCCACATTGATTTTCTCAGAAACCGTATCCCGTACAATGGAAATAACGAGCTGCAGCAAATAGTTGATGTCGGACTGGCTTTGCTGGAACTCCGTTACAATCGGAATGCCGTCCAGCTCATCTTGCAATACTTCCATTTCCTGCTCGATTTTTTTGACCATCGTTTCGTTTTTGAAAGTTGTCTCAAATGCGACTAATTCCTTCTGCTTTTTCTTTACAGTCGCAATTAATTCCTGAATTTTCGTATTGCCTTGAATTTGGCTTTCCGCACGGCGGTAATGCTGCACTTCCTCAGAAGTATAAATCAGGTCAGCAAGCTCCTTCGCCTTCTTCATAATGTCTTCGCGAATTAGCAAATCACGCGTATCAAACTTTGGAATGCCGCATCCTTCACCATGCTCATGATGGTGATGGCCATGCTCCGTATTGCCTTGGACCGTTTGTTGCTCAGACATATATCATCTCTCCTGTTAATTAGTTTCAAGTGTAAACGGCTGAAGCCGGCCTTTAGCGGCAAAGCTGCCGTTTCACGTAGAAATATAGATTAAGGATGGCGCTAGGTTATCCTTTTCTATATTTCAAGTGTAAACGGCTGAAGCCGGCCTTTGGCGGCAAAGCTGCCGTTTCACGTAGAAATATAGATTAAGGATAGCGTTAGGTTATCATTCCCTATATTTCAAGTGTAAACCTCTATCGCCTTGCTGTTACCTATTTCGTTTAGAGTACAACCGCTTCGCGCAGCTCAGTACCTGTAGGCTCTGCTTTAATATACCAGGTTTTCGCCTCTGTTACTTTCGCTTGAATGAGCTGGCCAATCCATTCCTGCGGGCCTTCCAAATGAACGAGCTTGTTCGTACGTGTACGTCCAGCTAGCACATTTGCGTTATTTTTGCTCTCACCTTCAATCAGCACCTCGATTGTCGTGCCAATCATCCGTTCATGACTCTCCAGGCTCATCTGCTTCAGCAAATCATTAAGACGCTGCAGCCGACGTTTCTTGACATCAAGTGGAACATTATCCTCCATACCGGCAGCTGGCGTGCCCTCACGCGGCGAGTAGATGAAGGTGTAGGCTGAATCAAAGCCCACCTCGCGAACGAGCGAGAGCGTATCCTCGAACTGCTCATCCGTCTCGCCAGGGAACCCGACGATAATATCAGAGGTCAGCATAGCATCCGGGATAGCCGCCTTAATTTTACCCACAAGCTCTAAATACATTTCACGCGAATATTTCCGGCTCATCCGTTTAAGCACTTCCGTGCTGCCCGATTGAACAGGCAGATGAATATGCTCGACCAGATTGCCCCGCTGCGCCAGCACCTCAATGAGATGATCATCAAAATCTCTAGGATGGCTCGTTGTAAAACGAACACGCGGAATGTCGATTTTAGACATATCGTTCATGAGGTCGCCAAAGCGATACGCTATATCTTCAAAATCTTTGCCGTAAGCGTTCACGTTTTGCCCAAGCAGCGTCACTTCCTTGAAGCCCTGTCTTGCCAGCTCCCTTACTTCGGCAATGACGTCCTCCGGACGGCGGCTGCGTTCCTTGCCTCTTGTATAAGGCACAATGCAGTAAGTGCAAAATTTATCACACCCATACATAATGTTAACCCAAGCCCGCATGCCTTCACGTTTCTTCGGCATGTTCTCGATAATGTCGCCTTCTTTGGACCACACCTCGACAACCATCTCTTTGCTGAAATAGGCATTTTGCAGCAGGAACGGCAAACGGTGAATGTTATGGGTACCGAAAATCATATCGACGAAGGAATGTTTTTGCAAAATACGTCCGACAACCGATTCCTCCTGCGACATGCAGCCGCATACACCGAGCAGCAAGCCCGGCTTCTGCTGCTTCAGCACCTTAAGATGCCCGAGCTCCCCGAACACTTTATCCTCGGCATTTTCCCGGATTGCACATGTATTCAGCAGCACCACATCCGCTTCAGTCCGATCCTCCGTCGCCGTATAGCCCATTTCCTCGAACATGCCCTTCATAACTTCCGTGTCATGCTCATTCATTTGGCAGCCGTACGTTTGAATCAAATAAAACTTGCCTTTGCCCAGCGTCCGGAATTCCTCCGGTATGGAAAAATCGTAATGAACCTCTATATCCTCTTTGCCCCGTTTTTTCTCTTCCATGTGGTTCGGAGCAGCATTGATTTGAATATTGCGTCCTTTAATTCGATAGGTGATTTTGCCGTCTTCCTCGCTAAGCACCTTCGCATCAGAGAAATCAAAATATTTCGAGTAATCCCTATCTTTATTAGCGGCTTTCAAATCCGCTGAATTCCCCTTTGTCATGCTTTAGTCACATCCTTATATCCTTGTGCTCACCCGTGTTTAAACATCAATAAGAAATTATAACACATATAAGTCCATCGAATCCATTACTGTTGCTGCTAATGCTCTATTTTTTCCAACAAATCTTGAAAACGCCTTCTTATTTGCTTGAAAAAATCAAAAAAACGGATAGCAGCGAAGGAGCTGCTATCCGTTTCAAAAAAATGAGAAGATCCCAGTACAGCTGCTTCACAAGCTGTATCTTGGAAAAAGGATGATTAGCCGACAATTTCAGCTGTATCACCGTTTTTAATGCCAGCAGCATTCGCTTCATCCGTATCAATATGCATGTCCAATGCGAAATCTGGGGATACACGGGCGATCACTTCCTCAAATACGACGCCACGATCTCCGCCAAAACGCACTTTCAGCTTTTGCTTGTCGGCAATGCCCCATTTTTCAGCATCGCTCGTGTGGAAATGTATGTGGCGCGCTGCAACGATAACGCCTTCCTCAATCGTCACTTCGCCAGCAGGCCCTTTCAGCGTAATGCCAGCCGAACCGCTAATATCACCGGATTCGCGAACAGGCGGGTTTACGCCAATCGAGAAAGCATCCGTGCGGGAAACTTCAAGCTGCGTCGCCTTGCGGACAGGTCCAAGAATTCTTACTTTAGGAAAAGAAGATTTCGGTCCGATTACGGCAACCGTTTCATTTGCTGCATATTGTCCTGGCTGAGAGAGAGCTTTCGCCTCCGTCAGCTCGTAGCCTTCTCCAAATAAAATCGCGACATGCTCTTGAGATAAATGAATATGGCGTGCCGATACCCCTACAGGTACTAGTTTTTGTGTCATTGCTTTTACTTCCCTTCGCTTATTGATCTGCTTTCCTTGCAACAAGGATCATGTGCCTTAACCTGCAACATGCTAGGGCAATCATAACATTTATTTGTTTTATCCCACAACAACATATGTCACTATAAAGCAAAAAACCTGCTTACGCGATTGTAGGCAGGCGTTACATATGAACATTTTTCTACATTTCTCTAACGACTTAAGGCTTCGTTTAAGCGCTTATCTAGGCTCAACAATGAGCTTAATCGCTGTCCGATCCTCGCCATCAATCACGATGTCTGTAAATGCTGGTATACAAATTAAATCCACCCCGCTGGGAGCAACAAATCCTCGCGCAATCGCAACTGCCTTAATTGCTTGATTTAGTGCACCCGCCCCGATAGCTTGTAATTCAGCGGCGCCGCGTTCACGTAAAACTCCGGCCAGCGCACCTGCAACGGAATTTGGATTGGACTTTGCTGAAACTTTTAATACATCCATAAAAATGTACCTCCTCGGGAATGATGGATGGATTCCACTACTAGCAATAGTATTCGAGAGAGGTAGAAAAATTCCTGCTTTTATTGCCGAAATTAACGAACTGTTCTGAATTATCAAAACTTTCAACAAAAAAAAGCTGCTACATGAGCAGCCAATCTTCTTCTACAAGTCTAATTTTTTGGAATTTGGTCGTTTCGCCTGTCGCATCGTCGATTTGGATCGACACGCCATGCAAATGCCATTTGCCTTCATCCACGACAAAACGTGTAGGCATTTGGGTCATAAACCGATGCAGCACCGCATTGCGCTCCATCCCCAGCACACCGTCCTTCGGACCCGTCATGCCAACATCCGTCAAGTAGGCTGTGCCGCCTGGCAAAATCGTATCGTCATTCGTCTGAACATGTGTATGTGTCCCTACAACGACAGAAGCATGACCAGCCAAATGCCAGCCCATTGCAATTTTTTCCGAAGTCGCTTCCGCATGAAAATCGACCAAAATATTTTTCGTCGTTTCATGCGCCTCCTCGATTAGCTCATCCGCTTTGCGAAACGGACAATCAATCGGCGGCAAAAACGTTCTTCCCTGCAAATTTATAATGGCAAGCTGCTTGCCGTTCGCTTTAATAATCGCCATGCCTTGTCCTGGCGTTCCTTCCGCAAAGTTCGCAGGCCTTACGATACGGGGCTCATCATCTATCCAGTCAAAAATATCTTTGTTATCCCAAGTATGATTGCCCATCGTAATCCCATGAACACCACATTCAAACAGCTCATTGACAATGTTCTTTGTAATGCCCCGGCCGGCCGCTGCATTTTCGCCGTTTACGATAATAATATGCGGGTTGTATTTCGATTTAAGCGCTGGAAGCACCTGCTTAACGGCTGCACGCCCTACACTTCCAACAATATCTCCAATAAATAATACGTTCATTGCTGCTCACTTCCTTTTACCTATTCAGACAGGAAAAGTGGCTGCAGGGCAGCCACTTTTCCGCGTTGCTATGCTGTTTACTTCGCGTATTCCACAGCCCGTGTCTCACGAATAACGGTGACTTTGATGTGGCCTGGATAATCAAGCTCACTTTCAATCTTCTTCGTAATGTCGCGAGCGAGTCGGAATGCTTCTGTATCGTCAATCTTCTCAGGCTGTACCATAACGCGTACTTCACGGCCGGCCTGGATGGCATACGATTTCTCAACACCATCGAATGACTCCGAAATATTCTCCAGCTTCTCCAGACGCTTGATGTACGTTTCGAGCGTCTCACGGCGTGCGCCTGGACGTGCTGCCGACAAGGCGTCAGCTGCACCAACCAGCATTGCGATAACCGACGTGGCTTCACAATCGCCATGGTGGGAAGCGATACTGTTAATAACAACAGGATGTTCTTTGTACTTCTTGGCTAATTCAACGCCAATCTCAACGTGCGAGCCTTCAACCTCATGGTCAAGTGCTTTACCGATGTCATGCAGCAAGCCTGCACGCTTCGCGAGAGTAATATCCTCGCCCAGCTCGGCAGCCATAAGTCCAGTCAAGTAAGCAACCTCCATGGAGTGCTTGAGCACGTTCTGACCGTAGCTTGTCCGATACTTGAGTCTTCCCAAAATCTTAATCAAGTCAGGATGCAAGCCATGCACACCCACCTCAAAAGTAGCTTGCTCACCGTATTCACGGATACGCTCGTCCACTTCCTTGCGTGATTTCTCAACCATCTCTTCAATACGAGCAGGATGGATACGTCCGTCAGCGACAAGCTTCTCAAGTGAAGTTCGGGCAATTTCACGCCGGATAGGATCGAAGCCGGACAGGATGACCGCTTCCGGTGTATCGTCGATAATAAGATCGATACCGGTCAATGTTTCCAGAGCGCGGATATTACGACCTTCGCGTCCGATAATGCGGCCTTTCATTTCCTCATTCGGTAAGGAGACGACTGATACAGTCGTTTCTGCTACGTGATCAGCCGCACAACGTTGGATAGCGAGCGATATAATATCACGTGCTTTTTTATCTGCTTCTTCTTTAGCCTGCTGCTCGATTTCCTTGATCATCTGCGCTGTCTCATGTCGTACTTCCTGTTCAACATTAGACAAAATAATCGATTTCGCACCTTCCATCGTCAAGCCGGAAATTCGCTCCAGCTCGCTAAGCTGCTGCTTATAGATGGTATCAATCTGTTCTTGGGTTTCATCGATCCGTTTCTCTTTGTTGGCAACTAATTCTTCTTTGCGTTCCAGCGCTTCTAATTTTTTATCCAACGACTCCTCTTTCTGGAGTAAACGTCTGTCCTGTCGCTGAACCTCATTACGACGTTCACGAATGTCTTTTTCAGCTTCGGTACGAAGTTTGTGGACTTCATCTTTCGCTTCCAGCACCGTTTCCTTTTTCTGCGCTTCTGCTTCTTTTTTCGCATTTTCTACGATTTGGATAGCAGCCTGCTCAGCACTGGAAATTTTGGCTTCGGCAATCGACTTTCGAATAAAATAACCAACTCCAAAGAAAATAACGCCAACAACGAGACTGATCAAGATCGTCCAAATAGGATTCATCCTCTTGTTCACCTCCTCGTTGCATTCACAAAAGCAAACGCTTGGAATGATATTTGATTTTAGTCGGTTTCCATACCGTTTTCATCTTCTAACAACTTGCCGAAAATAATCTTCTCAAATCAATTTTTGGAAGGAAAATAGATTTGATGTGGAAGGAATACAAATTCATTTTATCTTTTGGTAAAATCAATTGTCAAGCAAAAGCCCAACGTGATCTTTTTGCTTTATTGATTATGCATTCTCTTCCGCTGATTTTACTGCGGCTTTAATAATGTCTACAGGAAAGCCCCTTCGTATTAAAAAAGCTGCCAGCTTGCGTCTGCGCTCAAACGGCTCGCCTTTTATCGTTCGCCATTTTTTGGAAGCGGTAGCAATAGCTGTTTCAAGCTCCATTTCACTGTCAATTGCCGAAGTAGCGGCAAGCGCAGCTGTTTTCGACACACCCCGCTGCAGCAATTCCTGCTGAATGTAACGCCTGCCCTTCTGGCTGCTTTTCATTCGCTGAGCGGCAAATTGCATCGCATACTGTTCATCATCCACAATATGTTCCTTTTCTAAACGCTCAATGGTGTAATTTATATGATCCTCAGCAATTAGTTTCCGTTTCAGATACTGCTCTATTTGCTTGCTTGTCCGCGGCTTAAAACCCAAATAATAAACAGCCATCGCATAAGCGCGATAGCGCTCGTCCTCGCTGCCAATTTCCTCTATTTGCGCCTCTGTAAGAAGTTGTCCTTTAAACAGTGTATGGCGGATCAACAGATCCTCATGAACCGATAAAATCGGCTCTTCGCCTTCCGCGAATATAAGATAGCGGCTTCGATGCTTGCTGTCTTTCTCAACCGCTCTGATTTCAATCATAGGCCCTCCATGTTACGTTTTGCAACTAGTTATAAATGCTAAATAAAACAAGTTCGCCGTCCCTAGAAAGGAACGGCGTCATCATCACTCTTTATCCATTTCGCTACTAATTGAGCGTATTAGTCCAATTCAGACTCATCAAAATCGTCTTCGTCCTCTTCTTCTTGACCAAGCCCTGTCGCTTGAGTAGCAGTCGCTACCAAGTTGCTGGCATCACGAATTTGCTTATCAATGACGTCGGCAATATCTTCATGGTCTTTCAAAAACTGCTTAGCATTTTCCCGGCCTTGACCGAGGCGCTCGCCATTGTAAGAGAACCATGCACCGCTTTTTTGTACAATATCGAGTTCCACGCCCAAATCCACGAGCGTACCCTCTTTGGAAATGCCCTCACCGTACATAATGTCAACCTCGGCTTGCTTGAACGGCGGAGCCACTTTGTTTTTGACAACTTTAATACGTGTACGGTTACCAATCATATCATTGCCTTGCTTCAATGTCTCAATCCGGCGGACATCAAGACGTACGCTGGAATAAAATTTCAAAGCGCGTCCACCTGGTGTCGTCTCAGGGTTACCGAACATGACGCCGACTTTCTCACGCAGTTGGTTAATAAAGATCGTAATCGTCTTCGATTTGCTGATGGCTCCGGAAAGCTTGCGAAGTGCCTGTGACATTAGGCGTGCCTGCAAACCAACGTGCGAGTCACCCATATCGCCTTCGATCTCAGCCTTAGGTACAAGTGCTGCAACGGAGTCGATAACAACAATGTCAACCGCGCCACTACGAACGAGCGCTTCTGCGATTTCCAGCCCTTGCTCCCCTGTATCTGGCTGGGAAAGCAGCAATTCATCGATATTAACGCCCAGCTTGCTTGCATATAACGGATCAAGTGCATGCTCCGCATCGATAAAGGCAGCTTGTCCACCTGCACGTTGAACTTCTGCAATCGCATGAAGCGCAACGGTCGTTTTACCAGATGATTCCGGTCCATATACTTCAATAATACGTCCTCTCGGGAAACCCCCGATTCCAAGTGCGATATCTAAAGCAAGCGAGCCGCTCGGCACGACCTCCACTTGCATATGTGTTGATTCCCCTAGTTTCATGATAGAGCCCTTGCCGAATTGTTTCTCAATTTGACGCATAGCCATATCTAACGCAGCACGACGATCAGCCAATCAACTCACATCCTTCGTTATTTATAATATAATGATAACCTTTTTCCGACCCTTTGCCAAGCACTTTTTCGAACATACATTCGTTTTTTTTGTGAAGCCGACGGAAGGCATGCAACTTTTAAATAACTGTAACTAAACAAAAAAAACCGCAGCAAAGTTATCTTCGCCACGGTTCTTCCGTAAGTTGAGTTCAGTATACGCCCGTTTACAGCAAAAAGCAACAGCTTTCGCCAAATTTTGGTCGAAGAACTCTTATATAGTTAGTTTTGAATAGCAAGCCACAAACGGTACAGCAATGTTTTTACAGCGCGAACGCGAATAATCGTCCGGCTGCCGCTTAATTGCAATGGATAAACCATCGTCTCCTTGCCACGCTCGGCAATAGCTATATAAACAAGCCCTACCGGCTTGCCTTCACTCTCCGCAGGGCCAGCAACACCTGTAATAGACACGCCGAAATCGCTGTCTGCAAGCTGCTGCACCCGCTCAGCCATTAGCGCAGCTGTCGATTCGCTTATGGCGCCAGGAGCCCCTTCGCCCTCTAGCTGCGCAAGAGGTATGCCAAGCAGCGCATGCTTCATTTCATTCGTATACGTTACAACACCGCCCGTGTATTCACCACTGCTCCCAGGCACGCTCGTAATCAACTCAGCTAACAGACCGCCGCTGCAGCTCTCAGCACTAGCTAGCTTGCGTCTGCTAGCGCGAAGCAGTCTTATGACCGCCTCCTCCAGCGGAATGTCCTCTTGGGCGTATAGATGCTCTCCAATGCGTTCAATAATCTGCTCCACTGTCGCATCAATCTTGCCGTCGGCCTCTGCCTGCGTGGCCGCCTTCGTCGAAACGCGAATAGCTACCTCGCCTTCCTTCGCATAAGGAGCAATGGTCGGGTCAACCTGAGCCTCGATTAGATCGAGCAGTTTAGCCTCCAAGTTGGATTCCCCAATGCCTGCAAACTTCAGCAACCGCGAATAAAGAGGCTGCTCATGCCCGAGCAGCGTCCGCAGCCATTCCTTGCCTGGCCCGTCGATCATCGGCTTCATTTCCCGCGGAGGTCCCGGCAGCAGCATATAATGCGTGCCATCCTCCGTCAGAGCGTTGCCTACCGCAAGTCCCGCCGCATTGTGCAGCGGCACGCTGCCATCGATAGACAATGCCTGCCTGCGGTTGCTTTCAACCATATGTACGCCTCTTGAGCTGAACAGCTCTTCGATTTTATCCATGGAAGGCTTGTGCAAGGATAAACCGCGGCTCAAATAAGCAGCCAGCACATCCTTCGTCAAATCATCAAGCGTGGGTCCCAAACCGCCCGTAAACACGAGCAGGTCAGCGCGTTCTCTCGCTGTCACGATCGCTTTGCGAATACGCTCAGGGTTATCCCCGACTACGGTTTGAAAATAAACATCAATGCCTAGCGCGGCCAGCTCTTGGGACAAATACTGTGCATTTGTATTTACAATCTGTCCGAGCAGCAATTCTGTACCTACTGCAATAATTTCTGCTTTCATGCTATTCATCCTCCTTTAGGTAATGGCAGCGCCATTTCGCGATAAAATATAAGCCCATTATAAATGCTTATATTTTAAGCAAAAGCATCCTTCCCGAAACAGGAAAGATGCTCTTCAAAAAACGGCAAAGCGCGTTTCATCGTTATTCAACCGGTATTAGATGTTTATTTTTCACAAAATAATCAATTCCGGAATAAAGCGTAATCGCAACTGCGACCCAGCTTGCAATCAAATCAAATGGAAATGAGATGAAGGCAAATGGGAAATTGTTAAGCAAAAGCGAGATAATCATCGTAATTTGTATAGCTGTTTTCCATTTGCCCCAGTTGCTGGCCGCCATAACACTGCCCTCAAGCAGCGCAATTTGACGAAGTCCCGTAACGGCGAATTCACGGCTAATAATCAGGATGGCAATCCAGCCAGCCAGCTTATCCATCTCCACGAGGGAGATCAGAACCGCCGCAACAAGCAACTTGTCAGCGAGAGGATCGAGAAGCTTGCCTAAGTTAGTTACGATTTTGTTCTTACGGGCGATATACCCGTCCAAACCATCCGTACTCGCTGCCACAATAAAAATAATCGCCGCAATAATCTGGTTATATGTAATGGAATAGTCATCAAATACAACTGAGCCCACATTCATATTAACGAGTAGGAAAACCATAATAATCGGCACTAAAATAATTCTAACCAGCGTGATTTTATTGGCGAGATTCATACCTCATCCTCCCCGAATAAAACAAAATCCGTCCTGCCATTGCCCATCATTGCAATCACCTGTTCTGTCATCTGCGTCTCCCCAGATCCCTTCCGCGAAACTATCTTATCAAGTATAATACATTGTTTAATCTGGTGTCAAAATGAAGAAAAACAGGTTTAACAAAGCCCCCTTCTCTCGCCAAAAGCGAAAAAAGAGGACTTCAATACCGCCACATGCGGTTAACGATAATTTGTAAATTGCAGCTCGATCGGCAAGTTAGCACCGCGCAGCAAGTTCATAACAGCTTGCAAGTCGTCACGGCTTTTGCCGCTTACGCGAATTTGATCGCCTTGAATCAAGCTTTTCACCTTAAGCTTCGAATCGCGAATCAAAATATTAATTTTTTTGGAATGCTCCTGATCAATGCCCTGCTTAAGCTTAACATGCTGACGAACGGTATTGGCTGAAGCTGACTGAATTTTCCCGTAATCCATATTTTTGATCGGCACGCCGCGTTTAATCATTTTCGATTGCAAAATATCAATTACACTATTCAATCTGTACTCATCGTCAGAGACGAGAACCAGCTCTTCATTTTCCAGCTTAATGCTGCTTTTGCTGCCTTTAAAATCAAAGCGTGTCTCAATTTCACGCTCCGCCTGCTGAATCGCATTGTTTAACTCCTGCATGTCCACCTTGGACACAATATCAAATGAACTTTCTGAAGACATGTAACTCCACTCCCCTATAAAATAGCTTTTATCCGTATTATGGCGTAGCCGAACCAGTCGCTTCCGGGCTGCCTGCATTCGCCGATGCCGCAGGATTCAACTGGATTTTTTTCGAGCCTGCACGATCCCCATCGGGAACAAGCACGCCATCAACTGAAATCGTGACTAAATCGGCGCGGCCCACATTGATATATAACGGCTGCGTCAATTCAAAGCTCAGCGTCGAGCCGTCATTTGCATTTTCCGATAGCAGCGCACTGCCTTTTGAGCCGCCTTCACGGACTTCCATCCAGCTCTTTCCGCCGGCAACCTTGATTTCCAGCTTGTGCACGGCCGTTCCTGGACCTACATCATAATGGTCGACCTTGCCGATTTTCGATGAAAAAGTAACCGTCACATCCTCCTGAATTGTCGGTGTAGGAGATGGTGTAATCGTAGGTGCAACAGCGCCCGTTGACGCTCCAGCTTCCGGCGTTGGCGTAGGCGGTGCAGATTCATCGGTAATTTTCGTACCTTGATCGACCATATCAGACGGTTTGTCTTTTTGATTAATGACGAAAATCCATACGACTGCCACAATCAAAATCAAAAATGACCACATCATCACATTAAAGCCGAGCTTGCCAATACGGTCAGAACCGACAGACTGTACCCGTCTGGGAGGCCTTGTGGTAACAGGCTCCGTTAATGTTTCTGTAATGGTATTCGGTACTTCCTTCTCGTGCAGGCGCAGCACCTCTTCGGTATCAAGCCCTACAGCTTCGCAATAATTTTTCACAAAGGCCCGCAAGTAGAAGCTTCCCGGCAGCACGCTGTGATCGCCGCTCTCGATAGCTTCGAGGTAGCGTTTGCGAATTTTCGTCGTTTCCTGAATATCGTCAAGCGTCAGCCCGCGTTCTTCACGCGCCTTGCGGAGCAGCGCTCCAAGATTAGACATGCCTGCTTCCTCCTTTCAACTTAAAAATCATCCGAGTAATTTGCAGTAAACGATTCGTACGTAATTTCCTCATCCGGCGTATTGCGCAGCTCTATAATAATATCAAAATGGCTGTGATCATATTGGGACTCTTTAATAAAAATATCGGGATGCTCAATGACCTTCGTCGAAGGCATAGCCATAATTTCCTGCAGCAAGGCATGATGGCGCTCATTGGAACGAATCGTGCTCACAATGCCGTCAATGATAAAAATATTATTTTCGTTCATTTCTTCTTCCGATAGCTGGCTTCTTACCGTTTGGCGGAGAAGCGTTGAAGAAACGAACGCCCACCGTTTATTTGAGCATACGCTGCCAGCGATGATGGATTCCGTTTTTCCTACGCGCGGCATGCCACGTAAACCTATTACCTGATTGCCTTCGCGTTTAAACACTTCGCCAAGAAAGTCAACGAGGATACCCAGTTCATCACGGGTAAAACGGAATGTTTTGCGATCGTCAGAATCCCGTTCGATATATCTTCCATGGCGCACAGCTAAAATATCTACAATAGTTGGCGTCCGCAGCTTGTTCACTGTAATATTATCAACTTTTTTCAGCATTTTGCCGAGCAGCACGATTTTTTCTTCATCATCGGTTTGCAGCAGCATCCCGCGCGTCCGGTCTTCTACACCGTTTATCGTCATTATATTAACTTCCAGCATACCAAGCAAAGAAGCTATGTCGCCGAGCAAGCCTGGCCTGTTCTTATGTATCTTATATTCCATATACCATTGTTTTGATTCCAGCCTAATCACCATCCCAGCACATTGTTGACCGTACATTTCCTGTTGTCCGTCAAAATCTTATTCTACAATTTTCGCCACAATCCTGCAACCTCACATCAAAACTATTGAAAAGATAACGGCCAGTGCTTGCGGTTATGATTCATATTCGCAGAAAAGCCTCCGTGCGGGAGGCTTTTCTGCGAATAACATGTAGCGGATTACGCCTTTTGTACCAGCTTTATCATGAGGCAGGCTAGAACTTTACGCTCGGAATCGTCGCCTGCATCCCACAGTTCCTTCAATACGCGCTGCTCCTCATTTTTCGGATCGACCTTTTCATCGAGAAAAGAACCGATTTCGAAGGCCAGGCTGGTGATGGCCTCATCATTCATTCCGATTTGCTTCGCATGCTGCACCTTGTCAGCCAAAAACTGCTTCCACGTATCGAAGTTTGTAAGAACGGTTGACATTTTTCTTCGCCTCCTTGTTTTGTGAAGAATCATCAACAGTCATTATTTTGCTTCGATACGAGGCAGATTATGCGGATCATTTGCCATCAAAAAACAGCATTTTTCCTTACGTATGCCAGCCGCCATTCGGACTTATGACTTGACCTGTAATGTAGGAAGATTCCGGCAGCGAGAGAAAATAAACGAGCGAAGCAACTTCATCCGGCTGGCCAAGGCGGCCCAGCGGAATTTCCTGCTCCAATGCCGATTTCTCATCCTCATTGAATCCATCCATCATTTCGGTATTTACCGCTCCAGGAGCAACCGCATTGACTGTAACGCCCGACGGCGCCAATTCCTTAGCCAAAGCTTTCGTGAAAGCGTTCATCCCTCCCTTGGAAGTGGAATACAGCACTTCACAGGAGGCGCCAGATATTCCCCAAACGGAGGAAACATTAATAATTCGGCCGAAACGATTTTCAATCATGCGCGGCATAAAAATTTGGCTACACAAAAACATTCCCTTCAAATTGACAGCCATCAGGTCGTCCCATTCTTCCTCCGATACGTCCATGAGCATGCCATAATGCGCAACACCGCCATTGTTGACGAGTATATCCGGCATTCGGTTATGTGCCTCAAGCTTGTCTCGCATGCGCAGCAGCTGCTCCTTGGAGCGCAAATCAGCGGTAATAGTCATGGCATCACCGCCAAGCTGCAAGCATTCTCTTGCTGTTTCATTTGCCGCCTCGTGGGCGTTTAAATAATGGATGACGACATTCATGCCTTCCGCCGCGAAGCGCCGCGCAATTGCGGCGCCGATGCCACGGCTTCCCCCTGTTATAAGCACAGTCATCTCCCCCAGCGTCTTCACGCCTCAGGCTTCTCCACTATCGATACCGCCAGCTGATTAAAATCAAAATGCTCGCGCAGGCGCTCATTTGCCTGCTCAAGCGTACAGCTTTCATATAGCGGCAGTACATCAAACATATCGCTGTCGCGGAAGCGGTAGCGTGTAAATTCGCCAGCGATGGATTCAGGGGAGTTCAGCATCCGCAAGTAACCGCCGATTTTTTTTCGTTTTGAGCGTTCAAAGGCGATTTCATCGAGTCCACTCTCAAGCGCTTGCTCAATAGCAGACTTAACACGAGCCAGAAGCTGCTTTGGATTTGGCGTATCTCCGCCAAGCACCGAAAATGCATAACCGGGATTTGCATTATATTCGGTTCCAAAGGAATCGGAAATAAGCTGGCTTTCATATAGCTCTTCATACAAAGCGGAGCTTGGCCCGAACAATACGTCCAGCATCAGCTTGGAAGTAACTTCCTGACGAAGCAGCTCTTCGCTGGATAGCCCTGTGTTTTTCTCCTTAAAACCAAACATGCATTTAGGCAGCGATACCGGTAGCTTCGTTACTTTGTGCGGCGTTTTGACCGAGGTCGGCTCATCCTCAAATAAACGGCGAATTTCGCCCTGCGGCTTGAAGTTTTTGGCCGCTTGATTGCGCCTTACAAGCTCAAATACTTCCTTCGCATCTACGCCGCCAACGACGAACAGCAGCATATTGGATGGATGGTAGAAGGTTTCATAGCACTGATACAGCGTTTCCTTGTCAATTTGATAAATCGACTCTACAGTGCCGGCAATATCAATATGAACCGGATGGGTGTGGTACAGCGCATCAATAAGCCCAAAATAAACGCGCCAATCCGCATTATCCTTGTACATATTGATTTCCTGTTCAATAATGCCTTTTTCCTTGTCCACATTCGCATCGGTGAAATAAGGATTTTGCACGAAATTAATGAGCGTCTCTAAGTTGGCAGGAATTTGCTCCGTCGCCGAAAACAAATAGACGGTACGGTCGAAGCTCGTAAAAGCGTTCGCTGAAGCGCCTTGGGAAGCAAACGTAGCGAAAATATCGCCAGTTGGCTCCTCGAACATTTTATGCTCCAAAAAATGGGCAATACCGTCGGGAACTTTGACTGCTTCCTCATCGCCGACTGCAAACCAATTATCTACGGAGCCATATTTCGTCGAAAATGTTGCGTAGGTTTTATGAAAGCCCTCTTTAGGCAGCACTATGACTTCAAGCCCATTATCCAGCACTTCACGATAAAGCGTCTCCTGTACGCCCTTATACTCCAATGGTTGCACGGTGGTTACGCCTCCTTCCGATCACGCAAATAATAAATCGTATCGAGCTGCACATTTTGTGCGACTCTGACAATATCAGCAGCAGTAACGGCCTGCACCTGCTCAAGCAGCTTCTCGGCACTTCTTTCCTTGCCGGACAGCACCGCGTTAAAATCGTAAGCAATCATTTCATAAGCGGAATCCTGCAGCTCGCGCAAATGATTCGCTATCATCGCTTTCGTCTGGCTCATTTCAAGCTCGGACAGCTCGCCTTGACGCATGCTCTCAAGCTGCTCGCGAATAATATTGACCGCTTTCTCATAGTTCTCGATTTCAATACCTGACTGCACCGTGCATATGCCTTTATGTCCATCAAGACGGGAAGCGGCATAATAAGCCAAGCTTTCCTTCTCGCGCACATTTAAAAACAGCTTGGAGTGCGGATATCCGCCCAGCACACCATTATACATAAGTGCTGCTGCATAATCGTCATCGCCATAAGCGACGCCCGTACGCAGGCCCAAATTAAGCTTCCCTTGGGTCACATCCATCCGTTCAACAACCGTATGAACGTCGCGCACCTGATGGGTAACGTCTGCCTTTGGATAATTTGCCGCTGCTCCGTCTGTCAGCTTGAATGCATCACGTACGTAAGCTGTCACTTCCTCAAGCGTAGTATCGCCTACTACGTACAAATCGAGCGCGGCTTCATCAAGCCACTTCTTGTATTGCTTGTAGAGAGATTCCGGGGTTATCTCGTCAATTACAGCCAGCTTGCCAAGCGGATGCAGCCTATAAGGCTCATTCGCACACATTTCTTCAACGCAGCGCTCAGCGGCATAGCGAATTTTATCATTGACGATGGACTCCAGCCGCTTCGTGAGCGTCACTTTTTCCGCATCGACGTATTTACGGCTGAATGCGCCATTTTCCAGCAGCGGCTCAGTCAGCACCTCGCCAAGCAGTCCTAATGACGCGGCAAGCAGCGGCGTGTCCGAAGATACGAATTGATCATTAATAACATCCATGCGGAATTGAACGATTTGAGAATCTCCACGCTTATATACATCAAAGCCGAAGCCGGCACCGTACAAATCATCGAGCCGCTCGCGAAATGCTTTCGTCTCAGGCGTCGCCGCCGTCCCTCTGCGCAGCACAAAAGGAATAAGAGCTGTCTCTGTAACTGTGTCTTCTGCAAGCACTCGCCCGGCAAACAAGGAAATCGCGAACGTCTTGAAACGCTTAGTTGGCAGCACATGCAGCCGTATTCGACCAAATTGTCCTCTTTCGAAAAGTGTCACCTTCGCTAGCTCCTTCCAAACTAAATTCTTATGCCTACAAAAAGCATAACGTTCTATGCTTCAAGTAAATGTATTCCAATTTCGAGCTTCCTATACCATTCTAACCGATGCGAAAAGGAAGAAGCAACCAGAGCTGCGTTAAGGCAGAACGGTTGCTTCTTTACAGGCTCTACATGCAAAAAATATGCTTGCCTATCGTTTTCACTTGAGGCCGGGTCCATATCCACTTCGAGGTTGCCGTTTCCGGATTAAAATAATACAAGCAGCCATTTGATGGATCCTGGCCATTGATGGCATCCATCACCGCACGGCTGGCAGTTTCATTTGGCGTCAGCCAAATTTGGCCATCTGCAACCGCGGTAAAGGCACCCGGCTGAAAAATAACGCCCGAAATCGAATTCGGAAAGCTCGTCGATTGCAGCCGATTTAAAATGACGGCTGCAACGGCTATTTGCCCCTCATAAGGCTCGCCTCGGGATTCGCCGTAAACGGCGTTGGCCATCAGCTTCAAATCATTGGCGCTGAGGCCCAGCTTGTTGCCCTTGGAAAGCGAGCTTCCACCTCCGCCGCCTTTGCTAGGCGCAGCTGTATTGCCCGAGCCAGCTTGTCCAGATGAAGATTCTGCTGCTGCCGGCTTCCAGGCTTTAGTCGCTTCCCAAAGCTTCAGCTTTGTCGAAGCTCCAACTACACCGTCGGCCTTCATTCCAAATTTCCATTGGAACCAGGTAACGGCATTTTTCGTGCTTGCTCCAAACTGTCCATCCACTTTGCCGCTGAAATATCCAAGATGCTTCAGCCTGCCTTGCAGCTCGTACACATCATTGCCCGAGGAACCAACCTTGAGCGTAGCATTACTGAACGTCTCCGAAGTCTTGACTTGATGCATATGCCGGAGAGAGTAGGAGCCAAACAAGACGAAAACGAGTACTGCTGTTATGACCATTAGTCGCTTTTTCATAGAAGGATCTGCCTTTCTCTTACAAGATAGTACGCTAATTAGCAGCGTTGCCTAAGTCTAGTATGAGAAATCAGTGCAGCTTCTATGCAAAATTTTTCGCTGCTGACATTTTAAGAACTGATTCGTCCCGCTTCGAGCTGATCTATTGTGAGCAGCACCTCACGCGGCTTGCTGCCTTCGTATGGCCCCACGATATGACGGGCTTCCATCTCGTCAATGAGCCTTGCAGCCCTTGTGTAGCCAATACGCATGCGGCGTTGAAGCAAGGATACCGACGCTTGCTTTGCTTCGACGACGATTTGAACGGCCTGATCATACAGTTCGTCCATGACCTCGTCGGAGCTAGCCGTCTCCTCCTCAATTTCCGGTACAAGATCTTCTTTGTATTCCGCTTCTGCCTGCCCTCGGGCATAACCGACAAGCGCCTCTACTTCCTGATCGGAAAGGAATGCGCCCTGTACCCGCGTCGGCTTGGAGGTACCCATCGGCAAGTAAAGCATATCGCCGCGGCCGAGCAGCTTTTCCGCTCCGACCATGTCGAGTATCGTTCGCGAATCGACCTGTGAGGAAACGCCAAAAGCAATCCGCGATGGAATATTCGCTTTAATAACACCGGTAATGACGTCAACAGACGGACGCTGCGTTGCAATAATAAGGTGAATGCCTGCCGCACGGGCCATTTGCGCGAGTCTGGCAATGGCATCCTCGACATCGTTAGCCGCTACGATCATCAAATCGGCAAGCTCATCGACGATGACGACGATGTAAGGCAGAACCGCTTTCGGATTGTCTGCCATTAAAGTGTTATAGCCTTCAATATTTCGCGTTCCCGATTTGGAAAACAGCTCATAGCGTTTTTCCATCTCGACTACGATTTTCTTAAGCGCAAGCGATGCGCGACGCGGATCAGTTACAACTGGCGCCAGCAAATGCGGGATACCGTTGTATACGTTTAGCTCCACCATTTTCGGATCGACCATGAGAAACTTCACTTCATCCGGCGTTGCTTTGTACAAAATACTAGTAATAATACCGTTTATACAGACTGATTTACCGGACCCTGTCGCTCCCGCTACAAGCAAATGGGGCATTTTCGCCAAATTGCCCACGATTGGCTTGCCCGCGATATCACGGCCGAAGGCAATCGACAGCTTGGAAGGGGAATCATAAAATTCCTTTGTTTCCATTACTTCGCGCATCGTAACAATCGATATTTCCATATTCGGCACTTCAATGCCGATGGCCGATCTGCCTGGAATAGGCGCTTCCATCCGAATATCCTTAGCTGCAAGCGCAAGTGCAATATCATCAGTCAAGCTGACAATTTTGCTAACTTTCACGCCCGATGCCGGCTCAACCTCAAAACGGGTAACGGCCGGACCGATAACGGGATCAAGCACCTTCGCCTTCACGCCAAAGCTTTCAAGTGTGCGCTCCAGCTTAAGCTTCGCCTCCATGGAACTGGAGCCAACGCCGCCTCTAACCATATGGCTAGGCTTGGACAGCAAAGTAAACGGCGGTAAAACGTACGGCTTGACTACCGGGACGTTTGATGCGGCTAGCGCCGGCTTGCTTTCGGCTGCTTGTTGGTTCGCTTCATTGCTTGCAGCGTTTGAGCCAGGGACTGCAGCAGCGTCCAAATGGCCATCTGCCGCTCTCTCGCTATCCAATAAAGGCTCATCATATTCATCATCACCTTGTTGAACAGCTTGCTCCCCAAATGCCTCATTCGCCTGCTCGGCTGCGTCATACTCCGAATCTTCTGCTTCATTTCCTTCTATATGTACCAGCTCTTGCTGCTCCTGCGTTTCTTGCGGCCTCCATGGCTCTGACCATTCCTGCTCATCCGTTATGTCGGAATGAGCGTACGGCTGGGCAGCTTTAGCAGCCAAATCCTCCTGCTCGCTAGGCCATAAGCTAGCGCTTGTCTCTGGCAGTGGAACTGCAGCAGCTGTTGAGGAAGCTGCTGTGCTAGGCGCGGTTTGGGCAGCAAATTCATCCTGCTCACTGTCCCAATCCTGATCCCAATCTTCCGCCCAATGCGGTACTGCCGCGCCCTCTTCGCCACGGCCAGACTCACCGTGAAGCGGATCATCCTCCAGCTCCCATTCGTCATGGCTGGCGGCAGCCTTCGCCTTATCGGATTGTCGCCAGGAGAAAAACAATGACTTTTTGTTTTTGACTGGACGGGGCGCAAAATCCTCTTCATCATCGTCAATTGTATTGTCCGAAGTAAGCACGGTGCTTGCTGACGATACTACGCTTGCATTTCTAGATGATTGTGCTGCAGCCCGCTCGGCGGAATAATCCGACCATTTGGCTGCGAGCAGCTTGAGCATACGGACAAAGCGGGTACGCAGCGTCTTGAACAGCTCCACATACGATTTCCCCGTTATGAGCATAATGGAAATTGCAATCATGACGAGCATGAGCAACTGAGCTCCGATTTTCCCAAACAAGGTGAAAAGTACGGAATATTGCAGCGCTCCAACGTAACCACCACTAATGGCCTTGTCCTTAAGCGGGCGCAAATCCTGCGGGTTGGAAGTAAGCAGCTCTCCCCTTAAGTCGCTGTCCAACTGATTCAAAATCACTTTGCCAGACAGCAGTGTCGTATCCCCAAGCTTGCGGTCGATTTCCGCAATGGAGCTCCACAGCGTAAAGGCAAGCACGAGCACAAGCATGCCTGTTTTCCGATTGGACCAGCCTTTCGGCCACATCCGTTTGACCATCACGACCAGCCCCACATATATGCCAATCAGTGCAATCACAAAGTAAAATTTACCCAGAAAGAGGCCGAACAGTTTGGACAATGAACGTCCTACCGTCGCCTCTCCCGATAAAGCAATAATCGATACCGTAATGAGTAAAATACCGTAAACCTCATATTTCAAATTTGCTGCGAGCGATTTCTTGCCCCTTCTTTTCTTAGCCAACGTTCGTCACCCCCGGTAAAACATTATACCATAGGTGGACAAATGTTCCTATTCGTTCGATAGTCCCTTAAACAGCAAAATCCTTTATCAATATTTGACAACAGCTCCTGGCGAAAGCTGCGGATTTAAATAATCGTCCAGCCCGCAATGAATGAGTCGAATGACTTTGCCCATCCCTGGCGCAATCGGCTCTACCTGCATATATACGCCATCCACCCAAACTTCGCGGCCCTGATTGATTTCCTCCTCCGCCTGCCAGCCCGCCAGCACTTCTTCCAGCGGAACAATCGTATATAGAACAGACATTAGTTAAACACCCCCGGCATTCCCGCCTGCCTGCGCTCCTCTACTAGCCGCTTAAGCTCCCGAAGCGCATCTGCAAGACCGCCTACCGCATCAATCAAGCCATGGCGAACTGCGTCGCCGCCAATGACTGTTGTTCCGATATCGCGTGTCAGCTCTCCTGTTTTGAACATCAATTCCTTGAAAGTCGCTTCCGACACTTTGGAGTGCATCGTAACGAAACGAACGACGCGCTCCTGCATTTTATCCAAATATTCGAACGTTTGGGGAACGCCAATCACGGTGCCATTTAAGCGAATCGGATGTATGGTCATCGTTGCTGTCGCAGCAATGAAGGATAGGTTGCCCGCTACAGCTATCGGAACGCCAATCGAATGTCCGCCACCGAGTACGAGCGTAACTGTCGGCTTTGACAAAGAAGAAATCATTTCTGCAATAGCAAGCCCCGCCTCCACATCACCGCCAACTGTGTTGAGCACGATCAGCACACCTTCAATTTTTTGATTTTGCTCGGCTGCGACCAGCTGTGGAATCAAATGCTCATATTTTGTCGTTTTATTTTGCGGCGGCAGCACCATATGCCCTTCAATCTGTCCAATAATCGTCATGCAAAAAATATTGGACTCGGCCTGAGGAATGTTTACCTGGCCCAACTGCTGCAAAGCGTCAAGGGCTCCAGCCGCCTTTTTCTTCTCTTCGTCATACGGCTCAGGCTGTTCTCCTGTTAAACTCATTGAATACGGCCACATCGGCGAATTCCCCCTCTTGAACAAGGCTAATACCGTTTTGGCTGAACCTACGGCTCGTCATAGTATGGGAATGTCGCGTTTATTTATGCCCCTGCTCCTGCAAAACGTCACTTTACGGCCGAATTATTGTAAAATCGCCAAAATGGCAACCCCTCATTAAGTCAAACTAAGAAATGCGGCCTGCCTTCCTGCCTGAAGGCCTTCACTAGGAATGGCTGCCAATGCATTTGCCCCGGCAAAAGCAGCAATATTTCCCGATTTATCGTTCGGCAGCGGCCTAACCCGCCATTCCCCCTGCTCCATCCACACAAATGCGCGAATATAACGGGGATACGGCGAAGGCTTATCCACATCGTCCATTAATATAGCTTGCTTCCACTCCGCCTCACTTCCATCAAGCCCCATCCCATGTTTTACGATTGGCTTCACCAACAGCACAAGCCCTGTGTAACATGCTCCAGGATTGCCAGACAAGCTGATCAGCAGCTTGCCTTGATTTATAAATGCCGATGAATGCGGCCCAGGGCGCATCATCACTTTCGTGAACAAAGGCTCAAAACCAAGGCAGTCTGCCGCATGAGCAACGCAATCGTAATCACCTACCGAAATGCCGCCAGTTGTAATAACCAAATCCGCCTGCTCAGCAGCTAGCTTAATCGCCATAGCAATTACTTTGGCATCATCCTTAATGGGCAAGGAACGAATAACCGATGCTCCCTGCTCCTGTAGAAACGCTTCCACGGCGAAGCCATTGGCATCATAGATCCGATTAGGCTGCAAGGGCTGGCCTGGAAGCAGCAGCTCGTCTCCAACAGGAATGACTGCAACTACCGGCTGAGCGACTACAGAAGCGTGTTCCTGTCCAAAAGAGGCGAGAATGGCCATTTCCTTCGAACCAAGCATGGTGCCTTTTTTAATGACGAGGCTGTTTTCAGCTATATCCTCGCCTGCTTCGGCAATATTTTTCCCCAGCTGCACGGGCTGATTGATTTGAATTTGCGACATCCCCCACGTAGCGGCATCCGATTGCTGTCCATGCAGGCTCGGCGGCGACTGAATCTCCTCCTGCCTAATTACAGCATCAAAACCATTGGGCACAGGAGCTCCTGTAAAAATACGTACGGCCGTCAGCTGTTCATTAATGAGAGGACGGCTGCCAGAGCCCGTATGCCAAGCTATTTCTCCCGCCCCTGCCTGCACCTCGCCAGTTACAATAAGCCGAATCGGGTTGCCAGGTGAAGCCGTCTGCGTAAAAGCAGCATGGAGCGCATATCCATCCATTGCTGCTCGGCGAAAAGGCGGCATTTGAAATGGGGAGTAAAAATCCTCGGCAAGCACTCGCTGAGCAGCTTTCTGTAAAAGCACTTGCTCCACCTTTCCTGGAAGCGTATGTTCGAGTAAACAGCGAACCGCTTCGTCAACGCTAAAACCTTTTTTTATATGAACACGATCTACACGGGCAACTGCCATGCTCGACTCCTCCTTCTTATAGCTGAAAATAAGCATAAAAGCCCGTTCCCTGTCTGCAGGGAGCGGGCTTCATTGCCGGCGGGCGGCGGCACATCATTGTGCAGCCTTATATTTGGATTATGATGAGCATAAAAGAATTCGACATTCATGTCAATATATATGACGCAAATTAAGCAACTAAAGAAAAATAAAGTTTTATGTAATATTTGTTGACATGACTTGAGTGGTATTCTATAATTCAGCTTGAGTTCACAATGAGGTGAGCAACTATCGTCCGCACAGAGTCGTGCTGGCGTTCGGCAATGAGGCCGCAATCCGTCCGAGCTTTAGCTTGGGGCAGACTGCGGCCTTTTCTTCATATGTACAGCTGGAATTGCGGTGCGCCATGCACCCCGGGAATGCGAGAACCGCCATCATCCATGCTGACTGAGCACGTGAAAATCAATCATAGAGGAGAGAGAGACATGTTAGATAAAAAAGCGTTTTGGAAAAGTGGACATAAACCATCCTTGTTCAGTTCTTTCTTGTATTTCGATATCAGCTTTATGATTTGGATTTTGATGGGGCCGCTCATTGTCGTCATCGCCAGCGATTATCCGATGGATGCTGCACAAAAAGCGAAGCTTGTAGCGCTCCCGATTTTGGGCGGCTCGGTGCTCCGGCTTGTGCTTGGCTTCATGACAGACCATATCGGTCCAAAAAGAACAGGCCAAATCGGCATGCTCGTCACTATGATTCCGCTTATTTGGGGCTGGAAGTTCGTTGACTCGTTAACTGAGCTCCATTTTGTCGCTTTATTGCTCGGTGTAGCTGGAGCATCTTTTGCAGCAGCGCTTCCGCTTGCCAGCAGATGGTATCCGCCACAATATCAAGGACTTGCGATGGGTATTGCTGGAGCCGGAAACAGCGGTACGGTTTTGACAACGCTTTTTGCGAACAGGCTGGCACAGCATTTTGGCGGCTGGGAAGCCGTATTTGGACTCGCCCTCATCCCTATTGCAGTCGTATTTGTAATATTCACGATTTTTGCAAAAGAAAGTCCGAATCAGCCTGCTCCTAAAAAACTTTCCGAATATGCGCAGGTTCTAAAGCAAAAGGACGCTTGGCTATTTTGTCTTTTATACAGTGTAACGTTTGGCGGCTTCGTCGGCATGTCGAACTATTTGACGATTTTCTTCAATACGCAGTATGGACTTTCCGCCATACAGGCGGCAGATTTTACAACGATTTGTGTCATTGCCGGAAGCTTCTTTCGACCAGTAGGCGGCTGGCTCTCTGATAAGCTGGGGGGGATTCGCGTCCTGATGTCGCTGTATGTTGGAGCTGGTGTTATGCTAGCTTCCATCTCCCTGCTGCCTCCACTCTATGCAGTAAGTACCTTGTTGTTCCTTGGCATGATGTGTCTCGGCGCAGGCAATGGCGCTGTATTCCAGCTCGTACCGCAGCGCTTTGGCAAAGAGATTGGCATAATGACCGGTATCGTTGGCGCAGCAGGCGGTGTTGGCGGTTATTTCCTCCCCCTTATTCTCGGCAGCCTATATCAATCAACCGGCTCCTACACGCCAGGCTTCCTCATTCTCAGCAGTATCGCCCTGCTCAGCATGCTCATGCTCGCGTTCATTCAAAAGGAATGGAAGCGTACCTGGATTGGCAGCGGCGGCAAGGCTAAAATCGACAGCAGCGCTACTATAGCAGCAAAATCCTAATCGGCTGCTCTGTTTCAACGAAAAAAAGGAGTGGCGAACGTTCCGGCTATCCGGGCGTCCGTCACTCCTTTTTATTTTTAAACTACACTTCCATAATAATCGGCAAAATCATTGGCCGGCGACGCGTTTTCTCATAGAGAAAACGTCCCAGTGCATCCTTGACATTCGTTTTTAGCGAAGCCCATTCGTTCACTTTATCGTTCATCAGCTTCAGCAGCGTAGCAGACACAATTTTGTTCGCTTCATCGAGCAGACCTTCCGATTCACGTACATAAACGAAGCCGCGCGAAATAATATCCGGTCCGGACACAATGGTGCCCTCCTGCTTCCGCAGCGTCACTACAACGACGAGAATGCCATCCTGAGACAGCAGCTTGCGATCCCGCAGCACAATATTGCCGACATCGCCAACGCCAAGACCATCAATCAGCACATTGCCTGCTGGAACCTTCGAGCCTCTGCGCGCCTTGCCCCCCTGCACCTCTACAGTGTCGCCATTTTCCATAACGAAAATATTGGATTTCTCAATGCCAACCGCCTCGGCCAGCAAAGCATGCTGACGCAGCATCCGGTATTCACCATGAATAGGTATAAAATATTTGGGCTTAATCAGATTAAGCATCAGCTTCAGCTCTTCCTGGCTGCCGTGACCAGAAACGTGGACTCCAGATACCGAGCCTGGACCATAGATGACGTTCGCTCCAAGACGGAACAACTCGTCCACTGTCCGCCCTACATACCGCTCATTGCCCGGAATGGGCGTCGCTGCAATAATGACCGTATCTCCCGGCAAAATATCGACTTTACGATGCGTCGAGCGCGCCATGCGTGTCAAAGCTGACATGGGCTCTCCTTGGCTGCCCGTACATAAAATAACGACGCGATCCGCGGCCAGTTTATTTACTGCTTCCGGTTCAACAATCATGCCGTCTGGAATGTTCAAATAACCTAACTCTCCAGCGATTCCGACCACATTGACCATACTGCGTCCTACTACAGCAATATAGCGATCCGTAGCAATAGCTGCGTTGATGACCTGCTGGATACGGTGAACGTTGGAAGCAAACGTTGCAACTACGACACGCTGCGGCGATTTGCGGAATATATCTTTAAGCTCTTCCCCTACATTTTTCTCTGAAGGCGTATAGCCTGGACGCTCCGCATTCGTACTGTCAGACAGCAGCGCAAGTACGCCCTTCTGCCCGATTTCCGCCATCCGCTTAATGTCAGCATATTGCTCATTGACTGGCGTATGGTCAAACTTGAAGTCTCCTGTGTGTACGACGACACCTTCTGGCGTCTCCAAGCATACGCCTACGGAGTCAGGAATGCTGTGGTTCGTTTTGAAAAAGGATACCTGGATGCTGCCCAGCTCTATCTCCGAATCCGCATTAATCAATATTCGCTTCGTTTCGCCCAGCAGTCCTGCTTCCTTCAGCTTGCCTTCAATCAGTCCCAGCGTCAGCTTCGTGGCATATACCGGAACGTTGAGGCTGCGCAGCATATAGGAAAGCCCGCCGATATGATCTTCATGTCCATGTGTAATGACAATGCCGCGCACCTTCTCGCGATTTTCCTTCAAATACGAAATGTCCGGAATAACTATATCTATGCCGAGCATATCCTCTTCCGGAAACTTAAGCCCCGCATCTACAATTACAATATCATTGTCATATTGAATGACGTACATGTTTTTACCAATTTCACCAATACCGCCTAATGCAAAAATCAACAGTTTATCCTGCACATTCTTTTTGGACAATGACTATCCCTCCTTTTTCCAACCTGATGAGGTCATGTTTTTTTCCTGTTAAACAAGAAGGAAGCTGCTCCATTCTTAGCTTAATTTGCAAATCATTTCCGCACCCGATCACTTGAACTTATTATACATGATGAAAAAGATCGAATACAAGGCTGAGAGGCTTTGTCCAGTGTAAAAGAATGGGATCGGGTTAGGGCGCTGCGTGAAAGGTTTGGGGGTCGATCGCCATTCCCCTGTGATTTCTCCGAACCGTAAAAGCTTCAGCGGTAGAAATCACAAGGCAAAAGCGAACGCTCGCGCTTCTCACTCCCAAACCTTTCCCCTCCGCTTCTTCCTCTTCACCCATTGCTTTTAAAACCGCATATTGCCCCCATCACCGGCTGCATATAAAAAATAGGGAGTGCAGCTGTAATTGGAATAATATGAAAGTGCATGCTAGGAAAAATAAATAAAGTGAATAAAAAAAAGCTGGCGCCTAGGCACCAGCTTAATGATTTATGAAGAGCTTGAATTAAAATGCAGTTGATGAATCGACGAGGTTTTGCAAAAATTCAGCTTCCGATTCGGTAACGCCTACCAAAGGAAGTCTAACTCCGCCAACCGGGAAGCCGCTCAGTCCCATTACATGCTTCAGAGCAACCGGGTTCGGTACCGGGTTCGGACATTCGAACAAACCCTTGAATACTGGGAAGCATTCAGCATTTAGCTTAGCCGCCAAAGCAACGTCTCCGCTCACATAAGCATCGATAAGCTGCTTCATTTTTTTGCCGATAACATGGCTAGCTACACTAATAATGCCATAACCGCCTACTGCTAAAGTCGGGAGCGTTGCCGCATCGTCGCCACTGTAAACTTTAAAGCCCTCTGGAGCGCCTGCTACAAGCTGAATAATCTGTTCCGATGATGCACAATCTTTTGTAGCTACAATGTTGCTAATCGCCGCTAGGCGCAGCGTCGTTTCAACCGAAATATTCACGACTGTACGGCCCGGAACGTTGTACAATACAACCGGAAGCTTCGTCGAATCCGCAATCGCTTTAAAATGCTGATAAAGGCCTTCCTGGCTCGGCTTGTTGTAATAAGGAGCAACAAGCAGCACGCCGTCAACTCCACACGCCTCTGCCACCTTTGTCAAATGGATGGAATGAGCCGTATCATTGCTTCCTGTGCCTGCGATAATTTTAGCCCGTCCAGCAACGCGCTCTACCGAAAAACGAAATAGCGCTTCTTTCTCCCCATCCGTAAGTGTAGGAGATTCCCCCGTCGTACCGGATACAACAAGACTCTCGCTAAGCTGCTCTTCAATTAAGTAATCGATTAATCGCCCAGTCGCATCCCAATCAATTCCGCCAGCGGCATCGAATGGGGTGACCATCGCCGTAACTAACCTTCCATATTCCATTTTGACTCCTCCTAAAAGTTTTGCGGAGCAAAACTTACTTCGTAAGCATAGTCTTAAAGTTTTGCGGAGCAAAACTTACTTCGTAAGCTATCTACATTCAAGTTTCGCAAAGCAAAAGCTTCTTCGCAAGCTCAGGCCCAAAGCTTTGCTTCGCAAAACAAGTCTATTGCCTTTGTTTCCTGCTACAAATGAAGCTCGAACTTGGCATGCAGCGCACGCAGCGCAGATGCCATATCCGCATCTTTAACCAGTACCCAAATGGTCGTATTGGAGTCCGCCGCCTGCATTATAGCAATTCCCTGCAGCGTAAGGGCCTCTACAATACGGGCCATAATGCCTGGAACACCGTTCATGCCGCCGCCAATGACAGATACCTTTGCACAGCCGCTAATCGCGGTTGGCGCATAACCGCAGTCCGTCAGTACGGCTACAGCCTTCGCTGCATCGTAATCAAATACGGTATAGACGACTCCGCTTGGCGTCACATTTATAAAATCTACGCTAATATGATGACGGGCCATCGTTTGAAAAACCTGCAGCTGGACGTCCGCCTTGCCTTCGACCGTCTGCACCGAAATTTGTGTAATGCCCGCTACATGCGCAATGCCTGTTACATGACGGTCACTTACCATTCCGGTAGCATGGAGCGGGCTATCCGTTACTAACGTTCCTTCATCGAGCGAAAAGGTCGAGCGCACACGAATCGGTATTCTGGCTTGCTGGGCAATTTCAACAGCGCGTGGGTGAATGACCTTAGCCCCTTGACGAGCCATATTGCAAATTTCTGCATAGCTGACGACAAGAAGCGGTTTTGCATCATTCACAATTCGCGGATCAGCTGTCAAAATTCCGTTAACATCGGTATAAATATCTACTCGCTCTGCACGCAGCGAAGCGCCAAGTGCAGTCGCCGACGTATCGCTCCCGCCACGGCCGAGCGTAGTCAGCTCTCCGCTTTCGTTACCGCCTTGAAAACCGGTAACGATAACGACTTTATTTTCACCAAGCTTCGTTAGAAGCTGCTCCGGACGCAAGTCGGTAATTCTCGCTTGGCCGAAATGCCCGTCCGTTATAATGCCTGCCTGATATCCGCTTAAGATGGTAGCGGGAATGCCCTTTGAACAAAGCAAGCTGCATAAGACCGCGGCAGAAATCATCTCACCACAGCCCAGCAGCATATCCCGCTCACGCAGCGGAAGCGAGTCACCATTGCTTCGTACTAAATCAAGCAGCGTATCCGTAGCATAAGGGTCGCCTAGGCGACCCATAGCCGAAACGACAACGACGAGCTGAAAACCATTTTCGCGTTCACGCTTAATATGCTCCAAACAATGATTTCTGGCAAAATCGGATGATACCGAGGTTCCTCCAAACTTCATAACGAGAGTTCGCATAAGCCTCTTCCCCCATCACCGAAAGGCAAGATGCCGCCAGCTATCAAGTCCTTGCACCGTTTATTCGTTAAGCCTGTGCGATGTGCTCGGCGATTTGAACCGCATTCCATGCGGCCCCTTTAAGCAGGTTATCCGATACGATCCATAGGTTAAGCCCATTTTCATGGCCAAGATCGCGTCTCAAACGTCCGACAAATACTTCCGGCTTGCCGGCTGCTTCCGTTGCGAGCGGGTAAAGCTGATTCGCCGGATCATCAACCAGCACGACACCCGGGGCGTCAGACAACAGCTGCTTGACATCTTCCAGATCGTAGTTATTTTTCAGCTCAACAAAAACCGATTCCGAATGGCCGTAAACGACTGGAATACGTACGCAAGTAGCAGTAACCTCAATGGTTTGGTCATCCAAAATTTTCTTCGTTTCATTGACCATCTTCATTTCTTCAAGCGTGTAGCCGTTTTCTTGGAACTTGTCGATTTGCGGAATCGCATTAAAGGCGATTTGATGCTTCACAGGCAGCGAGCCTACTGGCAAAATAGCCGGATTGACCGCTTCGCCGTCAAGGGATGCACGCGTCTGGCGCAGCATTTCCTCAATCGCTTTCGCACCTGCTCCAGATACCGCTTGATAAGTCGAAACGATAATGCGATTAATGCCGTATTTGTCTTGAAGCGGCTTAAGCGCAGCTACCATCTGAATTGTCGAACAGTTCGGATTCGCAATAATACCTTTATGCTCGCTTACCTTGTCAATATTCACTTCAGGCACAACAAGCGGCGTATTTGGGTCCATACGGTAAGCGTTCGTATTGTCAATACATACCGTTCCATATTCAACTGCATGCGGCGCGAGCGCCTTCGTAACGTCTCCACCAGCGCTGAATAATGCTATATCAATGCCCTTAAAGCTTTCCGGCTTCGCTTCCTCCACCGTCACTTCCTGGCCTTTGAATGTGATTTTCGTACCAGCAGACCTCGCTGAAGACAGAAGCTTCAGTTCCTTAATAGGGAAGTTTCTCTTATCGAGCAAGTTTAGTATTTGTTCCCCTACTGCGCCTGTTGCGCCAACTACTGCAACGTTAAACAATTTTTGATTTGACATTTGCCGTAATGCTCCCCTCGGTCTTATAAAAACTCAGAATAAAAAACTTAATAATTAAAACGCTCAATAATGAGCGGTTGTAACTGTTTGCCTTGCAGCGCCGCCTCGCATGTTTCCAGTGCCAAATCCATTCTCGCTACGAGCGAATTGGGCTTCTGAACCGGATTATCTTGGCCAAACGGCACAAAATAAATATTTTTCGTTACGATCAGCTTCGCAATATTCGCCAAATTAAGGCCTAAGCCATCATTCGTTGAAATTGCAATGACGATTGGCCTTCCATTTCGCATTTGCGATTTGGCTGCCATAAGCACCGCACTGTCAGTCTGCGCATTAGCCAGCCTGCTTGTTGTATTGCCCGTGCATGGAGCAATGAGCAGCACATCAATAAGCTTGGATGGGCCAAGCGGCTCCGCTTGAACGATCGTCGAAATAATTTCATTGCCAGTTATCGCTTTGAGCTGTGTCTGCCACTGCTCCGACGTTCCGAATCTCGTATCCGTCGTCATAATCGTCTGCGATACTATAGGTACTACGTTCGCGCCTGCGTCTACAAACCGCTGGATTTGCGGCATAACCTCGGCAAACGTGCAGTGAGACCCTGACAATGCATACCCTACCGTAAGTCCGGACCAATTCATTCCCCATTCCCCCGATTTATCAAGTCGTCCATAATCAATTGTGTTAAACAATCGGCTATGATTCGTCCAGCAGTTCTGGGTGCGACGATACCGGGGAGTCCGGGCGCGAGCATTGCCTTAATAGCCCGTTTCTCAGCAAAGCGGAAATCCGTTCCGCCAGGCTTCGAAGCCAGATCAATAATGACGCTTCGCGAAGGAAGATTTGCTATAATTTGCGCTGTGACTATCATAGTCGGAATTGTGTTAAAAAGCAAGTCAATATTGCCCGTATATTGCCGCAAATTGCTGGTGTAGAAAGGCTCGAAGCCCATTTCGAGCGCTCTTGCAAAATGCTCTCCCTTGCGTACTCCGACAAGCACATTCGCCCCTAGGCCCTTTAACGTCCGCGCCAATGTGAACCCCGTTCTTCCGAACCCGAGCACCATGCAGGTAGAGCCATGAATCGTAATATCGGTATGTTGAATCGCCATCATTACCGCACCTTCAGCTGTCGGAATGGAGTTATAAATGGCGACATCGTCGCGCTCAAATAACTCTACCAATTCCAGCTGATGCTGCTTGCAAAGGTCGCTCAAATATGGTTTTGCCATACCGGCGTATACTTTGCAATGCTTAGGCAAGCGTGCCATATGGCGCTCTTCCAGCCTGATCTCGCTATCGCTGAATACAGCGCTGATGACGCCCTGGTCATCGGTTCCGACGGCAGGCAGCACTAATGCGTCTACCCCGTCAAACAGCCGTTCATCAAATTCAGCCTGAACCGCTCCCTCTGGCGTCGACTGCAGGCCGTCAAAGCCCGTTATGACTACGGTCGCATCCAGCTCCGCCAGTTTGCGGATCACCTCAAGCTGCCTGGCGTCGCCGCCGATAAGCAGCACTTGAACGCCTGTTAGCATCGGCTTCACTCCTCTCTTGCGCATGTAGATATAGACTATCTTATGCCTGGGCCTAGAATGGGTGAAAAAAAAGACCGGAGCATCTGCCCCGGTCTTCTAAACCTTAAACGCCAGTATGTCCGAACCCGCCGCTGCCACGCACGGTATCCGGTAATTCGGCTGTCTCTTCAATGGTGACAACCGGTACTTGCTGGAACACCATTTGGGCGATGCGCTCGCCGCGTGCAATCGTGAACGGCTCCTGCCCCAAATTGACGAGCAGCACCTTCACTTCGCCGCGGTAATCAGCGTCGATCGTTCCTGGGGAGTTCAAGCATGTAATGCCATGCTTGTAAGCCAGGCCGCTGCGCGGGCGAATTTGCGCCTCCAGCTCGGCTGGCATAGCCATGGCAAAGCCTGTAGGAATGAGCTTGCGCTCACCCGGTGCCAGCTCAACAGGCTCTGATACAGCGGCCTGCAGGTCGAAACCTGCAGCCCATTCGGACATTTTGCAAGGAAGTTTGATGTCTTCGTTGCCCTCTACTCTTTTAAACAGTACGCGATACAAAACGATCCCTCCCAAGTTTAGATGCCACCTTTTCACTCGAACCTACCATCGCCACCGCAAAAGGTGCTGCAAGCAAACGCTCTGTTACGCTTCTCACATCTTCCATCTTCACGGAATCAATGCGCTCAAGCAGCTCATCAAGCGTGTAATGCCGGCCCAGCATCAGCTCATTTTTCCCAAGTCGGGTCATTCGGCTGCTCGTGCTCTCCAGACTGAGAATCAGGCTGCCCTTCAACTGCTCTTTGCCGCGATGAAGCTCAGCATCCTCAAGCCCCTTGGAAGCAAGCTCCTCGAGCTGCTCCATCGTCAAATCAAGCACTTCCTTCGTTTGCTTAGGCGCCGTACCCGCATACAAGGTGAACAGGCCGCTGTCCGCATAAGAGGAGTGATAGGAATAAACCGAATAAGCAAGGCCGCGTTTTTCGCGAATTTCTTGGAACAGGCGCGAGCTCATGCCCCCGCCAAGCGCATTATTGAGCAGCACCATCGCATAAAGCTTCTCATCTGAAATCGAACAGCCCTGAAAGGACAGGCAAAGATGATTTTGCTCGGTTTTCTTTTTATAGAAAATATAATCGCCGCGGAAATCCGGTGCTTCCACCAGCTGCGATGTCCCTTTGCGGTCAAACTTGCCAAAATATTTCTCCAGCAGCTCCAGCAGCTTGCCCTCTTCCACATTGCCGGCGACACTGACGACGGTGTTGTCAATCGTATAATAATCGTTCATATACGCGCTCAGTGTATCAGGCGTCATTTCGGCAAGACGCTCCTCTAGGCCCAGAATCGAATAAGCGAGAGGGTGATCGCCATAAGCGGCACGCGAAGCTTCATCATGCACCTTGTCATCTGGCGTATCCTCATACATCGAGATTTCTTCTAAAATAACATTCCGCTCTTTCGCCAAATCCGTCTCATCCAGCTTGGAATTGAAAAACATGTCCGAAAGCGCATCAACAGCGAGCGGCAAATGCTCATCCAGCACCTTGGCGTAATAGCAGGTATACTCTTTGGAGGTAAATGCATTTACATTGCCCCCAATACCATCGAACAGATCGGCAATATCTTTAGCCGTGCGCTGATCTGTCCCCTTGAAAAGCATATGTTCGATAAAATGGGAGATCCCGTTATTTTCAGGCGTCTCATTCCGAGAGCCTGTTTTGACCCATATGCCAAATGAAACCGAACGGCAGGTTGGGATATATTCAACTACGACTCTTAAACCGTTGCTAAGCGTATATTTTTTCACGAAGGGTCCTCCTGTAAGCATGAATGTTAACACTATATCAAAATTATGGTTGCGGCTCAACAGCAGCAGGTATCCGCGCCTCCGAAAGCGTCTCGCTAACGGGGCCAAGCGTATAGCCCTGGCGTTTAATTTCACGAATCATTCCGGTTAAAGCATCGCGCGAGGACGCTGTCGGATGCATCAGAATAAGTGCGCCTGGCTCCAGCCGCGACGAAATGCGCCGAATGATCCAGTCGGCTCCCGGCTTGGTCCAATCGACCGTATCAATTGTCCATAACACTGTGCGAAGCCTCTGCTCCGCCGCCACCTGCACCGTCATTTGGTTAAAATCGCCCGAAGGCGGGGCAAACCATTTATTCGTCACGCCAAGCGTCGATTTGAGCAAATCCTCCGTACGGGAAATTTGCAAATAAGCATCATTTCGGCTAAGCTCGCTCATCTTGGGATGCGTATACGCATGATTGGACATTTCATGCCCTTCCGCTTGAATTTGCTTGGCGATTTCCGGATATTTCTTCAGCCACGAGCCATCTAGAAAAAAAGTTGCCTTTACCTCTTCCTTGTTCAAGGTTTTAAGGATTGGCGTTATGTATTCATTGCCCCACGCAACATTAATCATTAGCGATACCATTTTTTTGTTTGGATTGCCTTTGTATACCGGAAGCGGCCCTAAATCAGCAAGCTTAATACGTGGAGACGTCTCCTTGTATACATATAAAATCGGCGAAAGGGCGCCCGATGCAATCGTCTTCTCCACCGTGGCGTCGACATCCACCTCCAGCCCATTGTAGCCGGGAATAGCCTTCCATACGCGGTCAATCCGGGCATCGATAGGCTTAATGGAGCGGCTCTCGGCTTCTGCTACGACAGCAGCGCGCAGCTTTGCTTTATTTTCATCCAAAACCGACTCTTGCAGCTGCGTCATCATGCCTTTTTCCTGTTTAATTGCGCTGATATAGTCCGCCGTACCTCCTCCATTCGCGCGAATGAACACCACCATAATCAGCATACAGCCCATGGCTGCCCCTATTTTTCTCAGCACCTTCATTCACCCCGTCCCTCATTGCTCCATATGTATGAATATTGGGACGAGATTATGTTAGGGAGAAAATGGTTGCCTTTTATAAGCAGGCGATTTTTGACGGCAAAATAAAAAGAGACAGATGGAATCTGGCTCTTTGCTTCGAGTATAAAAAAACAAGTATAAACGGCGTTGCCGTTTTTTTTTGCGGCAACAATCCGTTTGGCGTAGAAATAGACGCGTAAATATAAGAGAAAATCTCTGCATTCTTATATTTTGAGAAAGCACCTTGCGGTGCCCCTACCATGTAACGCTGCAGCCGTTATTGTGCTGGTACAGTTGGCGTCAATACAGCTTTACGGGACAAGTTAATACGGCCCTGCTGATCAATTTCCGTTACTTTAACTGTAATTTGGTCGCCGATTGCAATGACATCTTCCACTTTAGCGACACGCTCGTTCGCCAGCTGGGAAATATGCACAAGACCATCTTTGTTCGGTAAAATTTCAACGAATGCGCCGAACTTCTCGATCCGTTTTACCGTACCTAAATAAATTTCGCCAATTACAACTTCCTTCACGATACCTTCGATAATCGCTTTGGCTTTTTGGTTCATCTCTTCGTTCGAAGAAGCAATGTAAACCATGCCATCCTGCTCGATATCGATTTTCACGCCAGTTTCCTCAATAATCTTGTTGATGATTTTACCGCCAGAGCCGATAACATCACGGATTTTGTCCGGATTAATGCGAAGCGTGAGAATTTTAGGCGCATACTGGGAAAGGTTAGGACGAGCTTCCGAAATAATCGCTGTCATTTTACCTAGAATATGCATGCGTCCTTCGCGTGCTTGCTCAAGCGCCTGCTCCAAAATCGAACGATCGATACCGTCAATTTTGATATCCATTTGAATGGCAGTTACACCTTCTGCTGTACCCGCTACTTTAAAGTCCATATCGCCGAGATGATCTTCCATCCCTTGAATGTCGGACAAAATGGAGAAATGTTCACCATCTTTAATCAGACCCATTGCAATACCTGCAACCGGAGCTTTAATCGGAACGCCTGCATCCAGCATTGCAAGTGTGCTTGCACAAATACTAGCCTGGGAAGTCGATCCATTGGATTCGAGCACCTCGGATACAAGACGAATCGTATACGGGAAGTCAGCCTCAGATGGAATAACTTTCGACAAAGCGCGCTCGCCGAGTGCACCATGTCCAATTTCACGACGGCCTGGAGGACGAAGTGGTCTTGCTTCGCCTACGCTGAATGGCGGGAAATTATAGTGATGCATAAAACGTTTCGTTTCTTCCGGGCTAATGCCGTCAAGAATTTGCACATCGCCAAGCGGTCCAAGCGTACAAATGCTGAGTGCTTGGGTTTGTCCACGTGTGAATAGTCCAGATCCGTGTGTACGCGGCAATATCGCCACATCACATTCGATTGGACGAATTTCTTCAGGCGCACGGCCATCAGGACGGATTTTTTCATGTGTGATCAGGCGGCGAACTTCTTCTTTAACGATATCATAAAGTACTTCTTTGACATCGCCAAGCAGTTCAGGCGTCTCTGCATATACTTCTTCAAAATGCGCAACCGTGTCCGCATTAACCGCATCAATGGCATCCTGACGCTCATGCTTCTCGGGAATGCGAATCGCCTCTACCAGACGAGCAGATGCAAATGCGCGAACAGCTGCATTTACTTCTTCATTGACTGCATGCAGCGTTACTTCCATTTTTTCTTTGCCGGCAATGGCCTGCAGTTGCTCGATTGTAGCAACGATTTTCTTGATTTCATCATGCCCGAACATAATCGCTTCCAGCATCACGTCTTCAGGAACTTCATTTGCTTCTGCTTCCACCATCATAATGGCATCTTTCGTACCAGCAACTACAACGAAAATATCGCTTTTCTGCTCTTGCTCAACCGTTGGAATGATCACGAATTGACCATCAACACGACCTACGCTCACGCCGCCGATCGGCCCGTTGAATGGCACATCAGAAATGGCCAGCGCTGCGGAAGTACCAATCATTGCAGCCATTTCAGGCGAGCAATCTTGATCCACGCTCATGACGATATTCGCGATTTGAATATCATTACGGAACCCTTCAGGGAACAACGGACGAATCGGACGGTCCGTCAGACGGCTGGACAAAATCGCTTTCTCACTTGGGCGTCCTTCACGTTTAATAAATCCACCAGGGATTTTACCAACCGCATAAAGACGTTCTTCATAGTTCACCGTAAGCGGGAAAAAATCTAAATCCTTTGGACCTTTGGAAGCGGTCACTGTACAGAGTACAACGGTGTCGCCATAACGAACAGTTACAGCAGCATTCGCTTGCTTCGCAAGTCTGCCTGTTTCCAATACAAGCTTCCGTCCACCCAAAATCATTTCAACTTGTTGCAAACGTATCCCTCCTGTATTTAAAAATTAATTTAAACGATTGACAAACATAACCTTCGCCAGCAGGACCTCTATATCCTGCTTAACCCTCGCATATTACAAAAAGCAACCCGATTTTGCCAAGTCCGTAATGCCGGACAGCAAAACAACCAGGTTGCTTCTCTTGAAACATGTTTTAGCGGCGAAGGCCGAGTTTTTCGATCAATGCGCTATAACGGCTAACATCTTTGTTTTTAAGGTATCTCAACAGCTTACGACGTTGACCTACCATCTTGAGCAAACCACGACGGGAGTGGTGGTCTTTCTTGTGCTCCCGGAAATGTTGCGTCAAGTTAACGATGTTTTCCGTTAGGATAGCTACTTGAACCTCCGGTGAACCCGTATCGCTCGCATGCGTTTTGTGCGTATCAATCAATTCTTGTTTACGCTCTTGTGTAATTGCCATCCTAAAGTCACCTCCTTGAACTTATATTCAATAATCGCCATTAGCCCAGGCGCCGTCGGTGAGAGCGGACATCCAAGCTAAGGTTCCAATTGCAGCTGCGTATTCTGACAAAAAGTAGAATCGCAACGTGTTTCAGTATATCACAAGCCTATAGCAAAAGTAAATGCCAACCGGCATTTATTCGACGCCAAACTGCCGCTTCGCCTGCTCGGCATCCGCATGGATTTGCCGAATAAGCTCATCTACACCGCTAAAACGCTGCTCAGGACGAATAAAAGAATGAAATTGCAGTTTAATGGGCTCGTCGTAAATAACTTGATGAAAGTCGAATAAATGGGCTTCCAGCACAGGACGAATATCTTCCTTATTAAAAGTAGGTTTCATCCCGTGATTTAATACGCCAAAATACGACTTGCTGAGTACGACCGCTGAAATGCCGAAAACGCCTAGGCGCGGCATAACATATGGCAAGGAAACATCCACATTAGCTGTCGGGAAGCCAATGCTGCTGCCTCTGCCATCGCCATGTACCACTGTCCCTGCTAGCTCATAGGGCCGGCCAAGCAGCTTGGTCGCAAGCTCAATATCACCGTCGTTAAGCGCCAGCCTAATGTAAGTACTGCTCACCTTCAAGCCATTATCATATAATGGTTCAACGATTTCGACCTGAATGTCCGGCTCGCATAACGCCTTCATTGTGGCAGCATTTCCTTGGCCCTTGTAGCCAAAATTGAAATCAAAACCAACTACAATTTGGGCTGCACCTAAAGGGCGAAGCACTTCATCAACAAACTGCTCCGGCATAATCGCTGCAAAATCATGGTCAAATTTGACGACTAGCACCAAATCGACACCTAATTCAGAGAATAGCGATTGTTTGACGGCAAGTGGCGTCAAACAATTGTAATATTGATCGCCACGGCCCAGAACTTCCTTTGGATGCGGGTTAAACGTCATAACCGCAGACAATCCACCGGTTCTCTTGGCAGCGGCAACGACCTGCTCAATGACATTGCGGTGTCCGCGATGTACACCGTCAAAATGTCCAATTGCAATAGAAAGCGATTTGTTTCGCAGCTGTTCCGGCAGCTCAATTGCCGGATATTCCAATGAAATCATTTCCAACGCTGATGCACCTGCAATTCCTATATGACTTTCCGATAACCGAGTATAGGCTCAGTTACGAGAACACCTTGATAGGCTTCAACACTGATAAAGCATGATCGGCCTCGAAAATACCAATAAACAAATCATTTTCATCAAAAAGACGTACCGGCTGCTCCGTTTCAAGCTCTTCGGCAAGCAAGCGAAGCGGAAGCTTTTGTCCTTTCAGGGCAAGCGAGGCCGAATGAGCATCGACCGAAACGCGAGGCAAATGCTGGATACCCAGCTCAGCAGGCAAAATAAATGGTCCGATTCCCTCCGTGCCAAGAGCTTCAATCTGCTCTAGGCTTACGCATTGCTCCTTCGTAAAACCACCGGACATCGTCCGCGTGAGCTCCGCCATCGCTGCTGGAACACCCAGCGCCTGGCCGATATCTACACATAAAGTGCGGATATACGTTCCTTTTGAACAGACAACCGAAAACGAAAAACGCGGAAACTCCAAATCAAGCTCCAGATCGAGCAATTCAATTTGATGAATCGTTACTTCCCGTGATTTGCGCTCTACCGTCTTGCCTTCACGTGCCAGTTCATACAAACGTTTTCCATCTACCTTTACAGCAGAATACATCGGCGGAACTTGTTCGATAACGCCAACGAAGCTGCGCAGCACGCGAATAATATCTTCACGCGTTACCTGCACACCTGTTTGCTCCTGCGTAACCGAGCCAGTCAAATCCTCTGTATCCGTTGCAAGGCCAAGCTGGATAACAGCTTCATATGCCTTGGGACGCTCCTGCACGTATTCAACTACACGAGTAGCTCTGCCCAGACATAGCGGCAGAACACCTGTCACCATCGGGTCCAGCGTCCCCGTGTGGCCGATACGCTTCATCTTCAGCAGTCTCCGCACCTTGGCTACGACATCATGCGAGGTCCAGCCAGCGGGCTTCCATACTGCGATAATACCGTCCATCTGTTAGCTCAACGCCTTTCTGACCGCATCGACCAATTGGGCGATTGCTTCTTGAAGCGGCGCATCAATTCGGCAGCCAGCAGCGCGTACATGTCCACCGCCGCCAAAGGATTGGGCAATCGCGGCAACATCGGCCGTTCCTGCTGATCTTAAGCTGGCTTTCACTCCGCCATCTTCTGTCTCTTTAAACATAATGCCGACTTCAACGCCGTCAATGTTCAGAGCATAATTGACGATGCCTTCCATATCTTCCGAAACAGCGCCTGTCTCAGCAAAATCATCCTTATTGACATAAAGCCAGCCAATTTGCTGATTATCGCTAAAAGTAAGCCTGCTAAGACAACGCTGCAGAAGCTTCAGCTTTGACATCGTCATCTTTTCGAGCAGCAGATCGGCTAATTTGTGACCGGGTACACCAATCGACAGCATGCGGGAAGCAATATTCATCACATGAGGTGTCGTATTTGAGTAGCGGAAACCGCCAGTATCTGTAATCAAACCTGTATATATAGCCGTCGCGCATTCCAAATCAATGGAAATGCCCGCGCGTTCAATTAAATCATATAAAATTTCAACCGTAGCTGCTGCATTCGGACGAATCAATTGAACCGTACCAAAGCCGTCATTAGTCGGATGATGATCGATGTTAAGCAGTTCCACGCCTGCAGCAAACAAGCTTTCCACTTTGCCCATCCGGCGATAATCAGCACAATCGACTGCAATAACGCGAGCAAACGATTCTGATGGCTGTACTTCAGCATAATTAATAATCGTATCGAATGAGCGCAAATGAGCAAGCCTTGAAGGCAGCTCGCTTTCGTTAATCAGCTTGGATTTTTTCCCAAGCTTCTCCAGCAGCCAGCCGACGACGACCGTCGAGCTAATGGCATCGCCATCTGGTTGAACGTGGGAGACGACCAAAAAGTCGTCCCCCTCACGCATAAAAGCAAGTGCATCATCCAACTGCTGCAAATAGGCCGCAGCAGCCGTCATGATCCTTTGTTCTCCCCGTTAATTTCCTCGAGGATTCCTTCAATTCGGCTTCCATACTCAATGCTGCTGTCGAATTTAAAGATCAGTACTGGCGTATGACGCAAACGCATCCGCTTGCCAAGCTCAGAACGGATAAAACCTGTTGCGCGGCCGATTGCTTTGAGCGTTTCTTCCTTTTGCTCTTCGCTGCCCAGCACGCTCAAATATACTTTCGCTTGGGACAAATCATTACTCGTTTCAACGCCGGTCACTGTAATAAAACCGACGCGTGGATCTTTAATTTCCGTCTGGATAATTTGGCTGAGCTCTTTTTTAATCTGCTCGCCTACCCGACCTACACGAATTTTAGCCATGCTTTATTCACCTCTCTACTGACTCCATTACGAAGGCTTCAATAATATCCCCTTCTTTGAAGTCGCTAAACCGCTCAAGCGTAATTCCGCACTCGTAGCCTTGAGCAACTTCCTTGACATCATCCTTGAAGCGTTTGAGCGTATCGATTTTCCCTTCGAAAACAACGATGCCGCCGCGTACGATCCGCGCTTCAGAAGAACGAGTGATTTTACCGGAAGTAATCATGGAACCAGCGATAGCTCCAACTTTGCTTACTTTAAATACGTTACGGACTTCGGCATGGCCGATAATTACTTCTTTGAAGATTGGATCAAGCATCCCTTTCATCGCTTGTTCAATCTCTTCAATTACGTTATAAATAACGCGGTGCATGCGAACATCAACTTTCTCCTGCTGTGCAGCAAGATCAGCCTGCGGCTCAGGACGAACGTTAAAGCCGACAACGATTGCATTCGAAGCAGAAGCCAGGTTGATATCCGTTTCGGTAATCGCGCCTACACCGCTATGAATGATTTTGACACGTACGCCTTCGATGTCAATTTTCGCGAGCGAGCCTTTAAGCGCCTCTGCCGAACCTTGAACGTCGGATTTAATAATAACGTTGAGATCCTTGATCTCTCCATCTTTAATATGGTTATACAAATCGTCAAGCGTTACGCGGGAGTTCGCGCCAAGCTCGGATTGACGGTGCTTAATCGCACGGCGATCAGCAATAGCTCTTGCTTTACGCTCGTCTTCAAATACCATGAACGGATCGCCAGCAAGTGGAACCTCTGTCAAACCAGTAATTTCGACTGGTGTGGAAGGTCCAGCTTCTTTTAAGCGGCGGCCCTTGTCATTAACCATTGCCCGAATACGACCGAAGCAGTTACCTGCAACGAAAGCATCTCCGATTTTGAGCGTACCATGCTGTACAAGTACACGAGCAACCGGACCTTTACCTTTATCCAGCTCAGCCTCGATGACCGTACCGCGTGCACGCTTGTCAGGGTTAGCTTTGTAATCATTTACTTCCGCTACAAGCAAAATCATATCGAGCAACTCTTCCAGACCGATACGCTGTTTCGCTGAAACGTTAACGAAGATTGTATCTCCGCCCCACTCTTCCGGAACCAGCTCATACTCGGTCAAAGCTTGCTTGATTTTATCGGCATCAGCATCTGGCTTATCGATTTTGTTAACCGCAACGATAATAGGAACGCCTGCTGCTTTCGCATGGTTGACTGCCTCTACCGTTTGCGGCATAACGCCGTCATCGGCTGCAACAACGATAATTGTAATATCCGTTACTTGCGCACCACGGGCACGCATCAGCGTAAACGCTTCGTGACCAGGTGTATCGAGGAACGTAATTTTTTTGTGATTTGCTTCGATTTGGTAAGCACCGATATGCTGGGTAATACCGCCAGCTTCTCCGCCTGTTACATTCGTTTTGCGAATTGCATCAAGCAATGTTGTTTTACCGTGGTCAACGTGACCCATGATCGTAACAACAGGAGGGCGAGGCAATAGATCAGCTTCCTCATCCGTCTCTTCTACCGTCTCGAACGTATCCTCTTCAACCGGAATTTTCACTTCTACTTCTACGCCATATTCACCGGCAAGCAGAAGGATCGCATCCATGTCGATTTCTTGGTTAATGGTAGCCATCACGCCAAGAACAATCAGCTTCTTAATGACTTCGGAAGCATCTTTATGAAGCAGTTTTGCCAATTCGCCAACGGTCAACGTACCACGTACGATGATTTTTTTCGGCGTATTGTCGATTTTCTCACGGAATACTTGCGGCTGATTGCGCTGGTTGCGTCCTCTGCCACCGCGATTATTGTTATTGTTGCGGCCAAAACCGCCTGGTCTGCCATCTTCAAACCGTTTTTGCCCTTGGTTTGCGCCTGGTTTTCTTGCACCTGGCTTATTATTCGCATTGCCGTTGGTGCTTCTTGAAGCATCGCCTGCGGGACGGGAAGGACCTGTTCCGGATGGACGATTAGCGCCTTGCGAAGCTGGTGGACGCGATGGACCGCCACTGCTTGGACGGTTGCCTTGGCCTGATCCTTGGTTAGGACGGCTGTTTTGCGATTGGCCACCTTGACTTGGACGGCTATTTTGCGTTTGGCCTCCTTGGCTAGGACGGCTGCTGCTTTGCGATTGGCCAGAACCTTGCGCTGGACGGCTGCCGCTAGGCGCTGCAGATCTGTTGCTGCTTGGGGACGATTGGGACGGACGTTGCTGTTGGTTGTTTTGCGTTGTCGTTTTAATAGAATTCATAGGCTCCTGTCTATCTTGCGTAATTTTTTTATTGTTTAATCCGGAAGCTTCGAGCTCCGGTTTAATGGCTTCTTGCTGTGATACTGGTTGTGGCTTCGGCTGAGCAGGCTTAGATGGCGCTTGCGAAGTAGAAGATACAGTTGCTCCGCTTGACTCTTTCGCCCGCTTTGCTGCTGCGTTAGCTTTAATATCGCGGAAAAAGCCTTCCACTTTATTAACCATTTCGTTCTCCATCACACTCATATGGTTGTTAACGGGCATATCCAGCCGTTTAAGAATCGTTATAATTTCTTTACTGCTCATGCTGAGGGATTTCGCATATTCATATACACGCAGCTTATCTTTATTGTCCTTGCTGTCCTGTGGTTTGTTCAATATGATCCACCTCCGAATTTTGATTCAGATGACCCGCAATCATTTTTCCGAACTTTGCGTCAGTTACCGCCAGTACGACTCGGTCCAGCTTTCCTATAGCTTTTCCAAGTTGATCGCGGTCGAACGCTTCGGCGAGCTCTACCCCATAGGTGCTGCATTTATCTTGAAACTTTTTTTTCGTATTTGGAGATGCGTCACCCGCAATAATGACGAGATGCACCTCTCCCTTACGTACCGCCTTGAGCACGATTTCATCGCCAGTAACCAATTTTCCGGCCCGCATGGCCATGCCGAGCGAGGACAAGCCCTTATTCATCTTCATCGCTTACCCGCTCCTTTTCTGCCAGAAACTCTTCCTCTACCGCAATGAAATCCTGTTCAAGCTGGTCGTAAATAGCTACGCCAACAGGTTGCTTTAAAGCTCGATCCAGTGCTTTTGTTTTTTTGGCCAGCTTAAAGCAGCTGACTTTCCCGCACAAATAGGCGCCCCGACCGGCTTTTTTGCCAGTTAGATCAATTAGAATCTCCTCATCAGGCGTTCTAACGACCCGAATAAGCTCTTTCTTCGGTTTCATTTCCTGGCAGGCTACACATTTGCGCAGCGGCACTTTTCTCGGTCTCATCGCACATCCCCCCTTTACCCGTTGATGAACGCAGCCGATATATTAGTTAAGCCAGATCAATGGAAACCGAATCTTGCGGCATAACTGCCGTCATCGTTTTCGGACGACCGTACTCCTGCTCAGCTTGCGATTCACTCTTAATGTCGATTTTCCAGCCAGTCAGCTTCGCCGCTAGACGAGCGTTTTGCCCTTTAATCCCGATTGCAAGCGACAGCTGATAATCCGGTACAATAACACGGGCCATTTTTTCCTGCTCAAAAACGATAACTTCAAGCACTTTGGATGGGCTCAGCGCGTTCGCAACGTATTCTTCGACATTTTCAGACCAGCACACGATGTCAATTTTCTCGCCTTTCAGCTCGCCAACAATCGTCTGCACACGCATTCCCTTCGGACCTACGCATGATCCTACAGCGTCAACTTCATCATTGCGCGAAAAAACGGCAATTTTCGAACGGAAGCCTGCTTCGCGCGCAACCGAGCGAATTTCAACGACTCCATCGTAAATTTCCGGAACTTCTAGCTCAAATAAACGCTTAAGCAGACCTGGATGCGTACGGGACAAAATAATTTGCGGACCCTTAGTCGTATTTTCCACTTTCGTAATATACGATTTCACGCGGTCTCCGTGCTTGAACTTATCCGTTGGCATAAGCTCTGTTAGCGGCATTACTGCTTCTACTTTACCCAAATCGATAAAAAGGTTGCGAACGTCCTGGCGCTGCACGATACCATTCACAATATCCTCTTCTTTGTCGATAAAAGCATTATAGATCAAGCCGCGTTCAGCCTCGCGAATACGCTGCGTCACGACCTGCTTCGCAGTTTGCGCTGCAATACGGCCAAAATCACGAGGCGTCACTTCAATATCCGCTACATCGTCAAGCTGGTAATGCGGGTTCACTTCACGAGCCGCTTCTACTGTAATTTCCAAACGGGGATCAAGCACTTCGTCCGTCACCGTCTTGCGGGCATATACTTTAATAACACCCGTATAGCGGTTAATATCGACACGCACATTTTGCGCAGCGTTAAAGTTCCGCTTGTAGCTTGAGATCAGCGCTGCTTCGATCGCATCAATCAGCACTTCTTTGGCTATCCCTTTATCCCTCTCTATTTCCGATAATGCTTCAATAAAATCCATGCTCATTGGAACTCTGGTCCCCCCTTCAATAATAACAAACGTTGTTCAAGATGAAACGGCTGTCGCCGTCCCTTGGAGGTGCGGCGCGTTTCATTCCGAGAAATATAGAGAAAGGATAACGAAATGATATACTTTCCTATATTTTAAAAAACGATAGCGAGGCGTGCTCCCGCCACTTTAGCATAAGGAATGGCATGCTCTTTCTTGCCGACTTTGACTACAAGCTCTTCTCCGTCGAACGAAAGGAGGTCGCCTTCAAACTCCTTGGATGCGTTAATCGGCTCATAGGTCGTGATGTATACGTGCTTGCCGACGGCTTTGCGCACATCTTCGGCTTTCTTAAGCGGCCTTTCGGCGCCAGGCGACGACACTTCAAGAAAATAAGCATCCGTTACCGGATCGTTCTTGTCCAGCTGTTCACTTAAAAATTCGCTAATACGGCCGCATTCGTCAATATCAATGCCGCCTTCCTTGTCTACTGAAACCCGGAGGAAGAAGTTGCTTCCTTCCTTGACGTACTCAATATCAACAAGTTCAAATCCATTTTCGCTTAGAAACGGTGTTACCATTTCTTCCACGACGGTTTTGATTTTGGAAATGCTCAAATTGCTGCTACCTCCCGTTCGGTCCAAACGATTGATTTGGCCTTTCAGACCCTTAAAGACCCGAAAACAAAACGTAAAGAGTGGGTTTCCCCACTCTTCTGCATCAAACGCTTATCAACATCATTGCCACGAAAATTATAACATAACCGCATAAGTAGTGACAAGAAAACTTTTCAAGTTGAAATGCTGTACAAATGCCGATATACCACGTTTTAAAACAACGAGAGCTGGTTCGATTCGGGCAATCCTCGGAAACAGCCCATCCCGTTGAGCACCTCGACAATCGTTTTACTTGCCTTCGATCTTTGCTGGAAATCCTCAATCGACAAGTACTCGCCATCATTACGGGAAGCGGCAATATTGCGTGCGGCATTTTCACCAATACCCGGAATCGCCGCAAACGGAGGCACGAGCGAATCGCCATCGACTTGGAATTTTGTCGCATCCGAACGGTACAGATCAATCGGTTTAAAAGAGAAGCCGCGCGCTGTCATTTCAAGCGCCATCTCGAGCAGCGAGATGCTCGCTTTCTCCTTGGGCAGCGCCGCAAAGCCTTTTTCTTCAATTTCGATCAGCTTGCGCTTGATTGCATCGTAGCCTTGGCACAATATTTCCAGGTCGAAATCTTCCGCCCGCACGGTAAAGTAAGTCGCATAATAAGCAATTGGATAATACAGCTTGAAGTAGGCAGTCCGCACCGCCGATATAACATAGGCCGCGGCATGCGCCTTTGGAAACATATACTCAATGCGCAAGCAGGAGTCAATGTACCACTGCGGCACTTTACAGCGCTTCATCTCTTCGATCCATTCGTCGGAAAGCCCCTTGCCCTTACGCACGCTCTCGGTAATTTTGAAGGCGAGGCCAGCATCCATGCCCGCCTTGTAAATTAAATAAAGCATAATATCATCCCGGCAGCCAATAACGGTTTTGATATTACAGGTTCCCTTCTTAATGAGCTCCTGCGCATTGCCGAGCCAAACGCCGGTTCCGTGGGACAAGCCGGAAATTTGCAGCAAATCGGCAAAGGAAGACGGCTGCGTCTCCTGAAGCATTTGCCGAACGAACTTCGTACCCATCTCCGGAACGCCATATGTGGCTACTGGCGTACGAATTTTCTCTGGTGAAACATCAAGCGCTTTGGTCGAATTGAACATGCTCATGACTTTAGGATCGTTCATTGGGATCGTTGTTGGATCAACATCAGTCAAATCCTGAAGCATCCGCATCATTGTCGGATCATCGTGTCCCAGTATATCGAGCTTGAGCAAATTCGTCTCAAAGGCATGATAGTCAAAATGGGTCGTCTTCCATTCAGCATTTACGTCATCGGCCGGATATTGAACAGGTGTTACATCCTCTACTTCGATGTAATCCGGCACAACGACGATACCGCCCGGATGCTGACCCGTGCTGCGCTTAACGCCCGTTACACCGGCAGCCAGCCTGGACAGCTCGGCACCGCGCCATTTTTTACCATTCGCTTCTTCATATTTCTTGGCAAAGCCGAAGCCTGTTTTCTCCGCTACCGTACCAATCGTCCCGGCCCGGAATACCGCTTTTTCCCCGAACAGCACCTTCGTGTAGTTATGGGCGATCGGCTGGTATTCGCCAGAGAAGTTAAGATCGATATCGGGAACTTTATCGCCTTTGAAGCCCAGGAACGTCTCGAATGGAATGTCTTGGCCTTCGCCCTTAAGCGGCTCTCCGCATTTTGGGCAAGTTTTGTTCGGCAGGTCAAAGCCGCTCGGTATGCTGCCGTCGAGAAACCATTCGCTATGCTTGCACGCTGGATTTATGCACATATAATGCGCTGGCAGCGGGTTAACCTCGGATATGCCGAGAAACGTAGCAACAACGGAGGACCCAACCGAACCCCTGGAGCCGACCAAATAGCCGTCCTCATTCGATTTTTTCACTAGACGCTCGGAAATTAAATAGTTCGCGGAAAATCCGAATTTAATGATCGGAACGAGTTCTTTCTCCAACCGGTCAATGACGACTTGCGGCAGATCCTCGCCATAAAATCCTTTAGCTGTATTGTAGCAGGTGGTGCGGATTTCCTCTTCCGCTCCCTCCATAATCGGCGTGAACAGCTCCGGTGGGAACAGGTCAAACGGCTCAAAGCGCTCGGCAAGCTGCACCGTATTGGTCACAACGACTTCATACGCCCGCGCTTCTCCAAGGAATGCAAATTCCTTGAGCATTTCATCGGTCGTACGGAAGTGGGCATCCGGCTTGCGCATGTCTTTCAGCGGACTAAAGCCCGTAATGCCATGGATCGCAATATCGCGGAACAGCTTATCCCGTGGATTCAAATAATGGACATTGCCTGTCGCAATAACCGGCTTGCCCAGCTCATCCGCAATTTGGCACACGCGGCGGTGTGCTTGCTCGATTTCGGCCCGGCTGCCAACGAGCCCTTTGTCCACCAAATGCATGTAAAAATCAATCGGCTGAATTTCCAGTACATCATAGAAACGCGCGACTTCCACAGCTTCCTCATAGGACTTGTTCAGCACCGTTTCGTAAAACTCGCCTTTTTCGCATCCTGATATGACGAGCAGCCCTTCGCGCAGCTCCACAAGCTTCGTCCGCGGAATGCTTGCTACCCGTTTAAAATGCTGGGTATGGGAAAGCGATACGAGCTTATATAAATTTTTCTTGCCGACCGCGTTCAATGCATAAATACAGCAGTGAAACGGGCGGCTGTTCGATAAATCGATGCCGACATAGTCATTTAATTGATGCAGGCCTGTCACATTGCGTTCAGCCGCATCGCCGATCAAGCCGAACAATACACCGCCCAAGGCGATGGAGTCGTCAATCGCACGGTGATGGTTTTCCAGGCTGATTTTGTATTTAGCTGACAGCGTATTAAGACGATGGTTTTTCAAGCTTGGATGCAAAAATCTCGCCAGCTCCAACGTGTCAAGCACCGGGTTTTTAATTTCCGGCAGGCCAAGCGATTTACAGTTTGCTTGCAAAAACCCGATATCAAAACGGGCATTGTGGGCAACGAGTACGGTATCGCCAATAAATTCAATGAATTCACGCAGCTTTGGCTCAAGCTCCGGCGCATCCTGTACCATTTCATCATTAATATTCGTCAATTGCTGAATATGATAAGGAATTTTCTCATGCGGATTAATGAAGGTGGCGAATGTCGCCACTTCTTTGCCATCTTTCATTTTCACGCCGGCAAGCTCGATAATTTTGTTGTTAATGACCGAAAGTCCCGTCGTCTCGATATCGAAAACGATGTATTCGGAGCCGGCAAGCGGCTGCTCCCGCGGATTAAGCACCATCGGAACCGCATCATTTACCACGTTAGCCTCTAGGCCGAATAATAGCTGAATGCCGTTCTTTTTCGCTGCTTTCGCTGCTTCCGGGTAACATTGCACATTGCTATGGTCAGTGACCGCCATTGCTTTATGTCCCCATTTGGCTGCCATCTTTACATAAGCATCAATGGGAGCCACCGCATCCATCGCGCTCATCGTCGTATGCAGATGAAACTCTACCCGTTTCTCCTCCGCATTGTCTTTGCGGTCTGCTGGTGCATGAACCTCATGCAAATCATTCGGCATCATAACAAGCTCCGGCTCCTGCATAAAGCGGTCATATTCGACTCTGCCTCGCGCCTTCACCCATTTGCCGTTGGACAATAGATCCAGCACTTTGACATCATCTTTTGTTTTGGCAAACATTTTTAGGGACAAGGAATCGGAGAAATCGGTCAAGTTGAAGGTAAAGAGCGTGCTTCCGTTGCGCAGCTCCTTCTTATCCAGACCGAATACGGCGCCTTGCACCGTTATTTTCTTCTCTTCCTCGCGAATGTTCATCAATGGAACCGGCTCTTCGCGAATGTCGTATCCGACCGCCAGTCTTGCCGGAGGCTCGCCATCATCGCCCAATTCCTCAGCTGCGGCGCTAGCCATAATTTGCTGAATGACCTCGCGTTCCTCCGCTACCCGCCGCTGCTCAAACTCTTCGTAAACTTCTGCTTTAGCTTCGCCAACAGCAAGCTTTACTTTGTAGCTTCGGCTGAATTGCCGCTCATAAAAGCGGGTAATTTCTTCATCCATCCGCTTTTTGCGTGCCAGTTCCAGCCCCATTTCGTCCAGCATCAGCAGCGTAATTACATCGCCTTCCGTCGTGATTGTCGCTTTGAGAAGCCAACCGTTAACCGAAGCAATTTCCTGCTGCGCCCACTCTTTGAACAGCGGCCAATATTCGCGAGCAAGCTCTTCTGAAGAAAGCTGCTCATCGTATATAAATTGGAAAGAGGTATCGGCAATATGGGCAAACTTTTGCTTGACCGCTTGGCATAATCCACTATAGGCCTTATAAGGAACCAAAGACGTTTTGCGTATGCAAAACGTCCATTTGCGGTTGTTTTTGGCGACTACAACCTGATCTATATAACCATCCTGAAAAAAGGATTGTATCATTTCCTGCGGTAATTCCGACTGCTGCAGCAGCAGCTCAAAGCGCTGCCTTTTGTTGTCGGTTTGGCTCATGATTTTATCCACTCCTAACGCTCGCTGGCTTATTTTGGTATTGTAATAGGGTAGGCTCCATTAAAGGGAATCAGCGCTGCGTGAAAGGTTTGGCTTACGATCGCCATTGCTTTCGGATTTCTTCAACATCAAGCCGCATCAACGGTTGAAATCCGAAAGCAAAAGCTTATGCTTACGAAGCTGCTTTCCTACGGAAAGCTTTAAGCGAACGCTCCGCTTCTCCAGCTCAGACCTTTCACTCCGCTTGCCCCCTTAACCTCGCTCTCCCCACCACAAAAACCGTTGTATAAGCGCTCGCTAAACCAGCACTTCTCATAGAAGCAGGGAAATGGCTGATTCCATTTCCCTGCCTTGAAATTGCTTTGAAATTAGCATAACACATTAAAACACAATACAGAACCATTAAATAAAAATCAAAATGAAAGAAAAAGCAATCGATTCTGTTACGTAAAACGCACTTCAAGCATTTGAACGAAGACGCTCTTGACTACAATAAAGCTTCTTCTAGTAAGCGCGAGCGAAAACGACTGTATGCTCGGCAGCGTCGCCGCAGACGAGGCATGTGCTCTTTTTCTCGGCAGGCTCGAAAGGAATGTTGCGGCTTGTTGCTCCCGTCTCTTCCTTGACCTGCTTCTCGCATGCGTCCGAGCCGCACCAGCCTGCAAGCACAAAGCCGCGCTGCTCCTCTTGCGATGCCTTCATTTCATCCAGCGTATCTACCGAATAGAAATGATCCTCGCGGAACTGCTTTGCTTTCTCAAACATTTCATTATGGATTTGCACAAGCATCGCTTCTACTTCAGCGACAAGATTATCCTGCTCGACTACCTTCTTCTCGCCGCTAATGCGGGATACGAGTACAACTTGTCCATTTTCCATATCACGTGGCCCAAGCTCCAGGCGAAGCGGAATGCCGCGCATTTCATATTCATTGAACTTCCAGCCAGGGCTTACGTCCGAACGGTCATCCACCTTGACGCGAACACCCGCTTTTTTAAGCTCGGCGTACAGCTCATCGACCCGGCCGACAACTTGATCGCGCGTTTTCGCTGGACCAATAGGGATCATAATCACTTGTGTTGGCGCGACTTTAGGCGGCAATGCAAGACCACGATCGTCACCATGCACCATAATCATCGCACCTATGAGACGGGTACTTACCCCCCATGAGGTCGTGTGGGCAAATTGCAGCTGATTTTCACGGTCCAAATATTTAATATCAAATGCTACGGCAAATTTCGTTCCCAAGTAATGAGAAGTTCCCGCCTGTACAGCACGTCCATCCTTCATCATCGCTTCAATCGAATACGTATCTACAGCGCCCGCAAAACGCTCCGAGGGCGTCTTTTGTCCAACAACGACCGGAATCGCCAGAAATTCCTCAACAAAGTCACGGTAAATGCCGAGCATTTGCATCGTTTCTTGACGAGCTTCCTCTTCATTCTCATGCGCCGTATGGCCTTCCTGCCATAGAAACTCGCTTGTGCGCAGGAAAGGCAATGTGCGCTTCTCCCAGCGGACTACATTCGCCCATTGGTTAATGAGCAGCGGCAGGTCGCGGTACGATTGAATCCATTTGGCATACATATGCCCAAACATCGTCTCCGAGGTTGGACGAATAGCCAGGCGCTCCTCAAGCTTCTCGCCTGCTGCTTCTGTTACCCAAGGAAGCTCAGGATTAAAGCCCTCGACATGCTCCTTTTCCTTCTGGAAAAAGCTTTCTGGAATAAAGAGCGGGAAATACGCATTGCGATGTCCGGTTTCTTTAAAGCGGCGGTCCAGGTCACGTTGAATATTTTCCCATAGCTCATAACCTTCCGGGCGAAAAATAATGCATCCGCGCACCGGCGAATAATCCATAAGCTCGGCTTTTTTAATGACATCAATATACCATTTCGAGAAATCCTCGCTTTGCGGCGTAATTTCCGAAACAAATTTTTTATCTTTAGACATAAAAGGTTAAGACTCCCCTCGCACCAATCGCAAAATATCGTTATAGGTTACTACCAGCATCAGCAGCATAATGAGCGCAAAGCCGACGAAATGAACCATGCTTTCCCGGTTCGGGTCAATCGGCCTGCCGCGCAGCGCCTCCAGCCCGAGAAAAATAAGTCTGCTTCCATCCAGTGCTGGAATGGGCAGCAGGTTGAAAATCCCCAAATACAAGCTCAGCATGGCGGTCCATCGCGTCAATTCGGCGATGCCCTGCTTGGCAATTTGGCTGGTTACCTCTGCTGTACGCACAGGCCCGCCCAAATCATCCAGCTTAAAATCACCGGTTACGAGCTTCTTGAAGCCTTCAAAAATGATTACGGTCATCTGCTTCATCAGCTTGCCTGCACCGGTTACCGTTTCTGTAATCGTTGCAGAGCGCGTCTTGTAAGCAGCCGTGATCCCGACTTTACCGACTCCTTGGTCATCCGGAGCTGGCGTCAGCTCGATCTTCTGCGCTACGCCGCCGCGCACAATATCCATTTGAATCGGCACGCCAGGCGAACCGCCAATAATCTCAATCATTTTATCATAATCCGTACCAATTGGCGTGCCATTAATCGCTTGAATCATGTCGCCGCTTTGCAATTGGGCCTTTTCTGCCGGCATCCCCTTGCTAATCGAATCCACGAGCAAATTTTCCGGTGTACCCGCGAGTTGAATATAAGCGCCACACAATACAAACGCCAGCACAAAATTCATAAACGGACCGGCAAAAATAGCCCGTGCCCGCGCAGCTACCGATTTGCTGCCAAACTGTCTGTCCAGCGGGGCAATTTGCGTTTCTTTGCCTTTGCTAATCATCAATGCTTGTGGATGCAGCGCAAAACGTTCCTTCTCGCCTTCAATGTCGAGCGTAACGAACAAATCCCTTTCCAAGTCGATCTGAGTCACTTCGCCACGGATGACGCCGCTGCGCTCATCTAGACGGTCCAGGTACAATCTCGTTACCTTATCCTCTTTAAGCTTGATGGCAATTGTCTGCCCAGAGGCAACGTCCACAATTTCCGGGTCCTCGCCTGCCATACGGACGAAGCCACCTGCCGGAACGAGGCGAATGGTAAATCGCGTCTCGCCGCGCTTAATGGAAATGAGCTTAGGTCCAAAACCAATGGCAAATTCCCTAACCAATATCCCTGCTCGTTTGGCAAAATAATAGTGGCCCCATTCGTGGATAGTCACGATTACAAAAAACACGAGCACGGTTAATAAAACAATCTGAATCGTCTCCATATAGAGCCTCCTGTTCGTAACGGCCTGTACATAGATTATCATTATTCTCCTATCCGTTACAAGAGAACCGCGAGGCAGCGGACAAGTTACACAATAGCAGCCATTCGACGTGCCCAGCTGTCGACTTCAGCGATAGCTTCAAGAGTATCAACTACCGTTACAGAATGGCGAGTGAGCACTTCCTCAATCGTGCGTTCAATATCCAGAAATTCAATTTCGCCAGCAAGAAACCGGGCCACCGCTACCTCATTCGCCGCATTATATACCGTTGGCGCCGATTGTCCCGCTTTGCCGCATTCGAAAGCCAGACGCAGGCACGGATACCGTTCAAAGTCCATCTCTCGAAAATGAAGCTTGCCAATCGCAGCCAAATCAAGCCGGCCGGTAGGCGTTGGATAGCGATGCGGATATGTTAGCGCATATTGAATCGGTACGCGCATATCAGGCAGTCCCAGCTGCGCAATTACGCTATGGTCAGTAAACTCCACATAAGAATGAATGATACTCTCTGGATGAACAAGAACATGGATTTGATCGTATGTAACATCAAACAGCCAATGGGCTTCAATAACTTCCAGCCCTTTATTAGCCATTGTGGCAGAATCGATTGTGATTTTAGCACCCATGGACCAATTAGGATGGTTCAGCGCTTCCGCCACCGTAACACCTTTCAATTGCTCGCGCGTGCGATCGCGGAATGAGCCGCCTGAGGCAGTCAGCGTAAGCTGGTTAAGCGATCTGCGATCTTCTCCATTCAGGCACTGAAAAATAGCCGAATGCTCGCTGTCAATCGGTATAATCGAAACACCCTTCTGCCTTGCCCGTTCCATTACAATATGACCTGCCGTTACGAGCGTCTCTTTATTCGCAAGGCCAATCATTTTGCCCGCTTCAATGGCAGCAAGCGTTGCAGGGAGCCCTCTGCTGCCCATAATCGCCGTAACGACAATATCGGCTTCCGTCTCCCCAGCAAGCTCAATTAAGCCCTGCTCGCCAAAAATGACCCGTGTTCCCGCAGGCAGCGAAGAGGCAACCGCTTCAGCCGCTTCCTTCGTTGACAAGCAAACGATGGATGGCTTGAAGCGGATCGCCTGCTCAATCAGCAGGTCCGTATTGCTGCCCGCCGATAAGCCGACAACCTGAAAACGCTCCGGGTCGTTTGCAATAACATCCAGCGTTTGCGTGCCAATGGAGCCTGTTGAGCCAAGAATCGTTATTTTTTTCATCTCAATCTCCTCTGACACTCGGATTAGACATGTGCTTTTTGCATCTCTTACAAATTACATGGGAAGCAGACCGGAGAGCACGATCAACGGAAATACGATAATCCAGCTGTCGCAACGGTCCAAAACGCCGCCATGCCCAGGCAATATGCGGCCTGTATCTTTAATATCACGCACTCGTTTGTAAGCGGATTGAATTAAATCGCCAAACTGTCCGGCTACAGCAGCAAGAAGCCCAATAAGAAGCGCTTTGCCAAATACGATGACGTCGGGAAAGAAAAAAGCTCCGATAGCTGCTACAACAAGCGACAGCACAACGCCTCCGAGCGCCCCCTCAATCGTTTTGTTCGGACTAATGGATGGCCAGAGCTTGTTTTTGCCAAAAGCCTTCCCGGCAAAATAGGCGCCAATGTCGGAGGACCATATGCAGCCAAGAAGCAAAAATGTCCAAAACAAACCATGATCATCCATCTGTCTTACCGCATTCATCGCTCCAAAGCCCATCCCAACGTACAGCGCACCGAGCAGCATAAGTGCCGCATGATCAATCGTTGTTTTGTTTTTGGTCAAGACCGTTAAAGCAAGCAGCAAAAAGGCCAGCACCCACGTTACAAACATGAAGGATGGCGTTTCTACCCCAATTAGGTTCCATGGTAGCACAAAAAACAGCACACCCGCGTATCCGAGCAATGAAGCCGGATGAGCCCAAGCTTGGCCGTTCATCTTGACATATTCAGTAAAGCCTACCATCGCGAGCAATACGAGCAGACCAGCATATAGCCAGCTTCCCGCTACTGCAAGCGCAATAAAAAATGCGCCTGCTACTACTCCCGTCACTATTCGCTGTTTCAATGTATAGGTCACACTCCGTTATCGAAGCTTATAGTCCGCCATATCGCCGTGCGCGCCGCCCATACTCCTCAATCGCTTCTTCGAAATGGGCCTCTGAAAATTCAGGCCAATAGACGTCCGTAAACCACATTTCGCTATAGGCAAGCTGCCAAAGCATAAAATTGCTTAAACGCAATTCTCCGCTCGTGCGAATCAGCAGATCAGGATCTGGAAGGTCGCGGGTCAATAAATGCGAACTCATCACATGATCATCTATTTGGTCACAGGTGAGCCGTCCTTCTTGCACATCCGCTGCGATCTCCTTGATCGCTTCAAGCATTTCCTTGCGGCTGCCATAGTTTAGCGCAAAAGTAAGTACGAGTCCCGTATTATTTGCCGTCTTGCTCATTGCTTCGTCCAACGCTTTAATCGTAAAGGACGGGAGATCCTCCCTGTGCCCCATGACGCGAACCTGAACATTTTTTTGCATCAAATCGTCTATTTCAATTTCTAGAAATTGCTGAGGGAGCTTCATTAAAAAATCAACTTCGTCTTTAGGCCTTTTCCAGTTTTCCGTCGAAAAAGCATAAAGCGTTAAATATTTAACGCCGAGCCGGTCTGCTGCCATCGTAATACGTCTGACCGCTTTCATCCCGGAATGATGACCCGCTATTCGCGGTAATCCACGGTCTTTGGCCCAACGCCCGTTTCCATCCATAATAACAGCAACATGTTTAGGCACGTCGCCCCATTGTGGCGGCGCTGCCGGACGTGGGGACGATTTGCTAAATTTAGCCCAAAGTCGACTGATCATCTTCGTTCCTCCAACCCGGATTTAACAAGCGTAAACGGCTGCCACCGTACCCAATAGAAGGCAGCTTGCGTTTCGCGATGATATATAAGGCATTTCAATAAAAATAAAAGCCTTATATTTAAACCAAACCCCACCTAACGGAGGGGCTTTAGCGAAATTATACTTCCATAATTTCTTTTTCTTTAGCTACCAATACTTTATCCACTTCTACGATAAAACGGTCTGTCAGCTTTTGAATGTCATCTTGATGACGACGGGACTCATCTTCTGAAATGTCCGTTTTCTCCAGCTTCTTCACATCATCATTCGCATCGCGACGGATGTTGCGGACAGCTACCTTCGCTTCTTCACCGAATCTTTTCGTCATTTTGACAAGATCGGTACGGCGCTCCTCGGTCAGCGGCGGAATCGAAATGCGAATTGTTGAGCCGTCATTAGCTGGCGTCAAACCAAGATCCGATTTCATAATCGCTTTTTCAATAGCTGCTAGGGAGGTTTTATCCCACGGCTGAATCATCAGCGTCCGGGAATCCGGCGTATTAATGTTGGCCAGTTGTGCAACTGGTGTCAATGCGCCGTAATATTCAACTTGCACACGATCAAGCAAAGCTGCTGATGCGCGGCCTGCACGCAGGCTGGCCAAATCGCGGCGCAGTGCACCGATCGCTTTCTCCATGCGTTCTTCGGCATTTTTCTTAATAGCTTGAGGCATTATTTCGCACTTCCTCTCACAATGGTGCCAATTTTCTCGCCCAGCACGACCCGCTTAATATTATCCTGCTCTGTAATTGCAAATACAACGAGCGGAATATTGTTGTCCATGCATAGCGAAGATGCTGTCGCATCCATAACACCAAGATTTTTATTTAATACTTCCATATAAGTAAGCTCTTCGAACTTAACTGCAGTTGGATCTTTGAATGGATCAGCAGAGTATACGCCATCCACTTTGTTTTTAGCCATCAAAATGACTTCTGCTTCAATCTCAGCAGCACGCAAAGCAGCTGTCGTATCTGTTGAGAAGAACGGATTGCCTGTGCCAGCAGCAAAAATAACGACGCGGCCTTTCTCCAGGTGGCGAATAGCACGACGTCTAATGTACGGCTCAGCGATTTGCTGCATAGCAATCGAGGATTGTACGCGGGTTGGCACTTCAATTTGTTCCAATGCATCCTGTAGAGCAAGAGAATTCATAACTGTAGCCAGCATACCCATGTAATCCGCCGTTGCGCGATCAATCCCTTTAGCAGTTCCTGCAATTCCGCGCCAAATATTACCGCCGCCTACAACAATGGCAACTTCAACACCGAATGCTACAACTTCCTTTACTTGCTCAGCAATAGAAGCAATTGTCGAAGCCTCAATACCGTAGCCGTTATTTCCTGCCAACGATTCGCCGCTAACTTTTAATACTATACGTTTAAACACGGGTTTTTCCAACGTTGCTTACCTCCATGAATGAATCTAAAGCTCTTAGATTGCATCCGGTTATCAAAATATAAAGTTTCTCCGCTTACGAAAGCAGGCGAGGCGGACGCCCCGCCCCGCCTTTGCGATCGGTTTACAGTTTAGCTTGCGACATAACTTCTTCTACGAAGTTATCAACTTTTTTCTCAAGACCTTCGCCCAGCTCATAACGAACGAAACGACGGATTGAAATGTTTTCACCAATTTTGTTGATTTTCTCGTTAAGAAGCTCGGAAATCGTTTGGTCTGGGTTTTTGATGAACGTTTGCTCAAGCAAGCAATATTCTTCATAGTATTTGGAAATACGGCCTTCAACCATTTTATCAACGATTTTTTCAGGCTTGCCTTCGTTAAGTGCTTGTGCACGCAAAATTTCGCGTTCTTTTTCAAGCTCATCGCCAGGAACTTCTTCGCGGCGAACGAATTTAGGGTTTGCAGCAGCGATTTGCATCGCGATATCTCTTGCAAACTCACGGAATTGGTCTGTTTTAGCAACGAAGTCTGTTTCACAGTTAACTTCAACTAGAACGCCAATACGGCCGCCAGCGTGAATGTAGGATTCAACAACGCCTTCTGTTGCGATACGACCAGCTTTGTTAGCTGCAGCAGCAAGGCCTTTCTCACGAAGGAATTCAATCGCTTTCGTGATATCGTTGTCTGTATGATCCAAAGCTTTTTTACAATCGAGCATTCCTGCTCCTGTTCTTTCGCGAAGTTCTTTTACTGCGCTCGCACTAACTGCCATTTTGAGCCCTCCTGAAGGTTTCGATTTATTTAATTAGGTATTCGTGAAAAAAGGGCGGTGAGAGGCTTTCACCTTCTGACCGCCCTTCGCCTAATAGCTTACGTTTATTGAATTAAGCAGTTGTTTGCTCACCTTGGTTAGCTTCAACAATTGCATCAGCCATCTTGGACGTAAGCAATTTAACCGCACGAATTGCATCATCATTACCAGGAATGACATAGTCAATTTCGTCTGGATCGCAGTTTGTATCAACGATACCTACGATAGGAATTCCAAGTTTGCGTGCTTCAGCAACAGCGATACGCTCTTTGCGAGGATCGATGATGAACAAAGCGCTAGGCAACGATTTCATGCCTTTGATGCCGCCAAGGAATTTTTCCAAACGGTCTTTTTCTTTGCGAAGAATAATAACTTCTTTCTTAGGAAGAACTTCGAAAGTGCCGTCCTCTTCCCATTTCTCCAAAGTTTTCAAACGGTCGATACGTTTTTGAATCGTTTGGAAGTTAGTCAGCGTACCGCCGAGCCAACGTTGGTTGATGTAGAAGTTGCCGCAACGCTCAGCTTCTTCCTTAACGGAATCTTGAGCTTGCTTCTTCGTGCCGACGAACAGCATAGTGCCGCCCTCTGCAGCGATCGAGCGAACGAAGTTATAAGCCTCGTCAACTTTTTTAACTGTTTTTTGCAAATCGATAATGTAAATTCCGTTTCTTTCAGTGAAGATATAACGATCCATCTTCGGGTTCCAACGACGAGTCTGATGACCGAAGTGTACCCCAGCTTCAAGTAGCTGTTTCATGGAAATAACCGCCATTTCTCCAACACCTCCTGATAATGGTTTTTTTGTAGTGCCCTCCGCCGACGTCATCTTTCGTTAAAACTTCCGCCTAAGCAGAAGCACCGTTAACGAAATTAATCAGCGTGTGTTTTTAACACCGTCAATTAATATACCATAACTGCATGACGTACGCAACAATCTCTGGGCGAAAATTACCGCATTCCGCCATTTTATTACGAATTAAAAGCTTTTACTTCCTCTGGTGTCATCGGCTGTGTCGTTATGGTTGTAATAACTTCCTCAAGCGAAGGGTTACCGGTAAACAAAAAATAACCGGCGCGAACCAGTTTCTTTTCTTGCTTCATTTTGCGGATAAATGCCGCTTTATCACTAATCAGCTTCTCCTTGGCCAGCAGCTCGGACGCCGCAGTCAAATTCGTTCCTGCCTGAATGCGAACCATTTTGCGAATGGTATTCTCATCTGTGTCCGCAGCGGCTGAAGAATTATCCGTTGGCACTGCTGAAGCCTTTGGGGAAGCTGGGGCGGAGGCTTGTGGAGCAGCGCTTTCAGAAGGCGCTTGTTCAGGTGAAGCAGTTGGTGAAGGCACTGCCGTTGCTTCGCTTTCTTCCTTAATGCTGCTCGTTGCCTTCTGCGCTTCAACAATCGCATCGACTTCACTTTGCGAATATAGCTTTTCCTCTTGCCCGGCATCTGCATTGTCGCGGTTACTGAGCTTTTGCTGGCTGGATTCGCCAATCATCATCATTTGGAGCAACAATGCGCCGATAATAATGCCAAGGCCAAGCCCGGTTAAAAAAACGCGGTTTTTAAACACGGGCACCCTCCTCCTGTTTCGCAAGCTGAAGGATAAGCTGAACCTCGCCCTTGTTCATGTTCATTTTTTTAGCAATTGCCTCAATAGACTTGCCTTGCTGATGAAGCGCAAACAAATCGGCATAACGCTCTTGAATCGATTGCTTCACTGGCGGAGCAGGCTCCTCCAGCTCTTCTGGCTCTTCCTGTAGCGCAGCTGGAACGGGTGTAAGGGGAACGTCCACCTTGACCGGCATCACCTGGGCAGCCTGCACCGGCACTGCGGAAGCCTTCTGCTGCTCAAAAAGCTGCTCCATAGCGCTATATTTACGCTCCAGCTCGGCTAAACGCTCCTCGCTGCGCTGTGCCTTGGCACGTGCTTCCTCTTGTGATTGCACGATAAGTGCGGTAAGCTCCCGATTGTCCTGCTCCATGTTTTCCATAAACTGTTCCAGTGAAACTTCCATATTATTGACGGCTTGCGCGGCTGCGGGCTGTTTCCTTCTAGGCAAAAGCAACCCAAAAACAACGACCACTGCGCCAAGCAAAACTATGTATTGCCAGTTAGACATGCTTGCTCCCACCTGCCTTTAAAGCGAAATATCTACATGATGTCCCTTATAGGGATGTACAGGGGGATGGCTTTCTTCATGCTTGTCCTGCCCATCCTGTTTTTTGTGTTTGCCCTTGCGTTCATCAGATTGCTTGCTTGTTTCTTGATCCTGACGAACGTTCAGGCCTACGGAATGCTCAACTTCTGTATTTTTGTGGCGAACAAGCTCGGTCTGCGCAGCTTGCTGCTCGGCAAGCTTCGTCTGGTCCGACATCGGCTTATGATTCATATGGCTTTGAAGTCCGCTGGACTCCGGTGTGCGAGGAACCGATATTTGCAAATCAATAGGTTTGAAAGCCATCTTGATTACCTCCCTATTGGGTCAGCTTGCTCAAGTTTTTACGAACGGTAACTCACCTGTGAAATATCTCCATCTAAATACTGAAAGGAAACACGCTGCAGCGGGTCTTTAATATATTTCGTATATCGGCCAATTACAATTTTGATTCCGCCATAAATAATGTTATTGACGTCAACCCCGGCTTGCTCGCTATCTTCAAGCGTGCGTTCAATATCCAAAATCCGTTCACGGAACTGCTCAACCTCTGTCAGCGACTGCCGTTTGGTCGCGCTTAGCTTAATGCGCATCGCCATTTTATCATCTGTTAGCTGCCCAATTGCAGCCAATTGATCCAAAATCACAAGCGCTTTATCCGCCTTATCCATGCTCTCGTTGTGCTGCTTGAGTTTTGTGCGCAATTCCAGCAGCTCCGAGCGATGCTCCGGTTTTACACCTACTTCAACTACTGTTGCCGTAGACATCGTATTGCCGATTGTACGAGCTTTAACCCGCTCGCCCGCTTGAATAGTCCCGCCAACGATCAGCCCCTTGGCCCCTGAGCAAATGACGTTTTTACCAGCGCGAACATTCGAATGCATAATGCTTTGCGATACGAGCACATCATCGCCGGCAATAACGTTGCCATCCTGGATAAAGGAGCATTTCACATTTTTTCCGGCTTTGACAAAACCTTTATTGCCAGCCATAATGCCGCCTGATATTTCAATAGAGCCTTCTGCGTCCAAATCGGCGCCCTCAACTCCGCCAATGATGCGAATATCCCCGGCAGATTTGACGCGAAAGCCGCTAAGCACATTCCCTCTGATGACTACGGTACCGACAAAATCAATATTTCCTATTTTATAATCTACGTCGCCATTCACTTCGTAAATAGGAAATACATTGATTTTATCCTTATCCGTCATCGTAATGAGTCCATCCAATGCCGCATACATGGCGGTTTGCTCATTGTTCAGCACGACATTTTTTCCTATTTTAAAACGCGCCGCCTTGCCTTCTTTCGAAGCAACCTCATTCCCGGTTACCGTCATGCCCGGTTCGCCAGCAACGGGTTCGACCAGTTCAGCAATCAGCTGGCCGCGCGTCACATTTTTCAACTGCGTCATTTCTTTGAAATCTACAGTGCCATCTTCATTTTCGGCCGGGCGCCGCTCTTTGCTTTTCATATCGTAAATAAATTGAACAAAGCCGTCCTTGCCAACTTCAGCAGGCTTTCCTTCAGCAATTAAAGTTTGCTCTTTATAAAAAGCGAGCGGATTGTTACAAATGCTTTGAAGGACGCCGGGCACAACACCAACGCTCACTCCGCTACTTTGCACAAACTGCTCTAATTGTTCGACAGAGCATTCAAAATCATCCGTCAAACGTTTGAATGTCAAAAAGGCTGACATCTTATCTGCGGATATTTGAACGCTCATAATGGTATCTAATGATTGACCTTCCATTACATGCCTCCACTCTAGTACTGCATTAGTTGATCTTTATGCTTGGATAAAGCTCCTCTAAGACGTAAAATAGCTTTGGAATGGAGCTGGGAAATTCGTGACGGCGAGAGCGACATGACGTCTGCAATCTCACTTAAAGACAGCTCTTCATAATAAAAAAGGGAAACGACGATACGTTCCTTCTCCGTCAGCTTCTCTATTCCATTAACCAATGAATCTTTCAAATATACTTCATGGACTTTATGGTCAGGATTTTTTGCCCGTTCATCCACGAGCAGCGAAAGTCTTGTTTCCGATTCTTCCTCGCGAAGAGGATCCTCAAGCGAACATACAGTCGTTACCGCAATCTCTTGAAGCATCGTTGTAAACTCCTTTTCCGTTATGTTCAGGTAATTGCTAATTTCAGCATCGGAAACCGAGCGTAAATACTGTTGTTCCAGCTTTTGATAAGCCTCTTCCACTTTTTTCGCTTTCTCTCTCACGGACCGCGGAACCCAGTCTCCTTGACGGAGACCATCAATAATTGCGCCGCGAATGCGCCAGGATGCATAGGTCTCAAACTGCAGTCCCCGGCAATAGTCAAACTTCTCTATTGCATCAATTAACCCCATTACGCCATTGCTGGCAAGGTCATCCTTGGATACGTTTTTAGGCAGGCCAATAGCCATACGATTGGTCACATAATCAACAAGCGGCAAATATTGCTCAATAAGCCGCTTCTTCGCTTCAATATCCCCTTCTTCTTTCCAAGCTTGCCACATCGGAATGTTTAAAGAAGCAATCATATTTTTCACCCTCCTGTCAGGTGACGTACTACTTTAGCCAGTTCTTCCGGTTCTTTGTTTTGTGCAGACACGAGCTGTGGCGGCGCTAATGGCCGAAACGGCTCTTGCTCTTGTTCCATTGGCAGCTTGCTATCTGCCTCATCTTGCGCTGGGCGAATATCCAGTCCGTCTTTCAACAGCTGATTTAAATCTTCGCTTTCATCCGGCGTAGTCAAATTAAACTGTGTTCCGATTCCATCTTCTTCTGCAGCGCCGTTATCCAGCAATGCCGGCGGCTTCAAAATAAACGTAAGCACTGCACGCAGTATAAACGCAATGACAACAAAGGCGATGAATGCATATACACTGCGCAGCAGTATGACTGTGACCGCATTTTTACCGAGTGAGAAAAGAATCGTTAATATAACACCCGTTAGTCCTAATCCGACATTCCATCGCCAATTTCCGATCATAATAATTCAAATCTCCTTTATTCCAAGCTGTACGCTGCGAATGAGTAACAGACCGCTTCCGCTGTCGAACTCAATGGTGCGGCCATAGTTGCCGCCCGTATCCTGTGCAAACACAGGAATTTTGAACTTGTTGACGATCTCAAGGCAAGATTCGACATTTCGCGGACCAATGCGCATAGAGTCCGACTGCCCTGAAAAGGCGAACATTTGAGCGCCGCCAGCCATTTTCGCTACAAGGCGATTTTGCTGTGCGCCCACATGCTTCATCCGTTCAACAAGCTCAGGAATGGCCGTATCCGCATATTTCGCCAAGTTAATCGTTGCCTCTCTTGCAATTTCAGAGGAAGGCAGCATAACATGGGCCATTCCGGCTACTTTATTAACCGGATCATAAAGCGTAAGTCCTACACAAGAACCAAGCCCTGTTGTTTTGAGGACGGAACCCTCAGTTGCAATATTTAAATCAGCCATTCCAACCTTAATCAAATTTTGCTGTATCATTCGACATTTACTCCCAGAGCGCGGAAAATTTTTGTGAATGATTCAGGGTCGGGTATTAGGAAAAAATGGCCTTCCAGGTCTTGGCAGTCTTCAAGAAATGTCGTCTCAATCAACAGCGCGGAATCGCCCATCTCGCCATATTGCAGCAAACCATAGCTTAAAATAGCTCCCGCCATGTCCAGTGCAACGGATGGAACCGATGGAGCCATCGCCAAATGGGTAAAATCAGCCAACGAAGACAAATATGAGCCGGTCAAAATATTTCCGATTTCGCATAAAGCCGACAGCTCCATTTCGGAATAGCCGTTCTCATCATCATGAGGCAATGACAGCAGCTGAGTCAGCAAGCGCTTCGCTGCGTCCTCCTGAATGATAAAAAACATATTGCCCGGCGCTTCGCCTTCCACTCTTAAAAACACCGCGATGACGACCTGCTCCATGCCGCCTACGCGATCGGCAATTTCTTCGAAGGGCAGCAGGCTGACCTTCGGAACACCCATATCGACTGGCTTGTTAAGAAGACGAGACAATGCAGTAGCTGCATTGCCCGCGCCTATATTGCCGACTTCCTTTAGTACGTCAAGCTCAAAAGCTTCAAACTTGCTGAACTGTGCCACTTCTATCCCTCCAGTTGCATGAGCTGTTCGATCTCGTTTTTATTCAGCACCTCAACTAGATTTAGCATAATAAGCAGCCTGCTGTCCCCGAGCTTGGCAATACCGTGCAAGTACTTGGCTTTAACGCCGCCTACGATTTCAGGTGGAGAATCGATGTTGTCCGTATCGATATCTATGACATCATTCGCGGAATCGACAATAAATCCTACTTCAAGATCATCTACCGCTACTACTATAATTCGCGAATTATCTGTCGGTTCCTGCTCAGGTAGGCCAAAACGCCCACGAAGATCGACAACCGGCACGACAACACCGCGCAAATTCATAACGCCTTTAATAAAAGCGGCTGTTTTAGGCACGCGGGTAATCGGTGACATCCGCTCTATTGTTCTAACTTTATCTACTTCAATACCGTATTCCTCATCAGCTAGCGCAAAAACAATGACCTTCAATTCTTCTCCCATTGTGAAAACCTCCTATTTGATTAATGCGTTAGGATCAATAATTAATGCGACCTGGCCGTCACCTAAAATCGTAGCTCCAGAAATCGCCTCGATATTGGTCAAATATTTGCCAAGCGTTTTGAGCACGATCTCGTTTTGGCCGATAAACTCATCGACGGTGACTGCCGCCCATTTTTCTCCCTTGCGCACCACTACAATTTCGGTTTCTTCCTCGGCGCTATCATTGAAGTCAGGCGTCTCAAGCACACGGCTCAGCGATACAAGAGGAATAACGGTATTGCGGAATTCAATCATTAAATTGCCATGAACGTTCAAAATTTGCGATCTGCGGATAATGCTGGTCTCGACAATGGAGGACAGTGGAATCGCATATTTTTCCGAGCCCAGCTTGATCAGCATCGCCGAAATAATCGACAGCGTCAGCGGAAGCTGTACCGAGAATTTTGTTCCTCTGCCAAACGCCGAGTCAATGGTCACATTTCCGCCAAGCGACGTAATTTTGGAACGTACAACGTCCAGTCCTACACCGCGTCCAGAAATATCCGAAATTTTCTCAGCTGTACTAAAGCCTGCTGCAAAAATCAGCATATTGATTTCGTCGCTCGACAGCTTTTTCGCCTCATCTTCAGTAACGACGCCGTTTTTGATCGCCGTCTTCAGCACCCGCTCCTGGTTAATGCCGCGTCCATCCTCTTCCACCTCGATGAACACATGGTTGCCGCTGTGATATGCACGCAGGAAAATGGTACCTACTTCTGACTTGCCTGCGGCAATACGTTCTTCCACCGTCTCGATGCCATGATCGACTGAGTTGCGCAGCAAATGAACGAGCGGGTCGCCAATTTCATCAATGACGGTACGGTCAAGCTCTGTATCCGCCCCAGTAATGACCAAATCGATTTTTTTATCAAGCGACTTCGCCAAATCGCGAATCATGCGAGGAAAACGGTTGAATACCGAATCGACGGGAACCATGCGCAGCTTGAGTACGATATTTTGCAAATCTGTGCTGACACGCGTCATATGCTCGACAGTCTCAGTCAAGTCATTGCGTTTAATTTCGCTTGATAGCTGTTCTAGTCGCACGCGATCAATGAGCAGCTCACTGAACAGATTCATCAGCGTATCCAGACGGTCGATATCAACGCGAATCGTCCGATTAACCGCTGCTGGAGCAGCTTGAGCTGGCGAGTCTTTACGAGGCGCAACCGCAGCGGGAGCCTTGGCTGCCTCTTCTTTTTTCTCGACGACTGCTATAGCTGCTGCAACCTCTTCCTTCGCTTTCTTCACTTCAGCCTCAGCTTGCTGATTCGCTGTTGGCGTGCTTAGCAGATGCAGCGATTCCTCATCCAGCAAAGTTATAACTGCCGTCTCCACTTCGGATACATTCATAATTTGCGTATGCAGTTCTTCCAGCTTCGTCTGTGTAATGGTAAATACCGTAAAGGAACGATCGAATTTTTCCTGTTCCAAATCCTGCACAGAAGGCTCCGATTTCACAATCTCTCCGTGTGCTTCCAGCAGATTGAATACCATATAGGCACGAACTGCTTTCAGCAAACAGTCCTCGCGAATCGTAACATGAATATGATAAGCCTGATGTCCGCTATCAATGGATTGCTTAATCACCGAAGTCTGGTACTCATCCAGCAGCAAAATAGGCTTGTCCACATTGGAAGAATCGCCCTCCGCTGCAGCCTTTTGATCCGGCACCGATAGTTTATGCTCTCCGCTAAAAATCGACTGCAAGGCGGCCACAATTGATGTCACATCCGCTTTACCAGTACCACCGTTAACGATATCCTGCACCATCGCCTCCAGCGCATCAAGACCCTTGAAAAGCGTATCAAATATAAAGCTGTCCATCTTGAGCTTGCTATTGCGAACAAGATCAAGCACATTTTCCATTTCATGTGTCAAGGCAGCCAGATCCTCATATCCCATCGTAGCCGACATGCCCTTCAAAGTATGAGCGGAGCGGAATATATTTTGAACAATTGATAGATCTTCCGGCTCGCCTTCCAGTCGCAATAAGTTTTCATTCAAGGTTTGAAGATGGTCGTTAGATTCGTCGATGAACATCGACAGATAGGCATTCATATCCATTGTATCGCACCTCCTGCTAGACTTGTGATTGCTTCAATCGTTATTTAAGTACACAGCTTTCAATACGTGCAGCGATTTGCTGCAGCGGGAGCACGGTCTTGACTGCCCCGCTTTCGTAGGCGCTGCGCGGCATGCCGTAAACGATGCAAGTTTCCTCCGCCTCGCCTATAGAAGTTACTGCACCGCTCTCAACAAGCTGTTTAAGACCTTTCGTACCATCGCTGCCCATTCCGGTCAGGATGACCGCGTGACGCTTCAGCTCCTTGAAAGGAACTAATGATTCATACATCACATCTACCGATGGACGATGCCCATTGCGCTGCGGCTGCTCTGTTAAATGAATATAATAACCGGAACTATCTTTGCCAAGCTCTAGATGATAGCCTCCGGGAGCAACATAGACAACGCCGGGATGAACCCGGTCGCCTTGAGCCGCTTCAACGACATGCAGCGCACTGAAGCTGTCAAGGCGCTGAGCGAGCGATTTCGTAAATTTCGGCGGCATATGCTGGACAACCAGGACAGGTGCGCCAAGATCGCCAGGCAAAGCGCTAATGACCGTATGCAAGGCACGCGGCCCTCCCGTTGAAGCTCCAATTGCAACAATATGCTGAAACGACGTAGACTTCGGCAGCTCTTTTTTTGGCGGAGCGGGAGCTTCCGTTTTTTTGCTCGCTATAATCGGCGGAGCAGTTGGCTTATATGTAGAGGAAGGCGCCACCGCTTTGACTGCCGCTGGTTGTTCCGGCTTTTTGTTCATGCTAGGCGGCTTTATTGGTGGCGTAATTTCCGGTTTCTTCTTCGCCATAGAAGGTGCAGCAAGCCGTGACGCTGCATTTGTTGTTGCTTCGGTTATTAGAGGCTTTTTAATATCTAGCGCCTTCACTTTTACCGGCGGGTCCATCTTCTCCTCAATGAATGAAGGCTTCCTCGCCAGTACAGCTGTTTTTAGCTTCTCTATCAATTGCTCGCCAACTTGGATAATATCATTCGTTGCAATGCCTGACGGCTTGCGTATAAAGTCAAATGCTCCAAACTGCAATGCTTTGATCGTATCCCTCGTGTTATCCTCACTAATGCCAGACAGCATAATGACAGGCGTCGGATTTTGTTTCATAATCTTTTGCAAAGCCTCAAGTCCATTCATTTCAGGCATTTCCAGATCGAGCGTTACAACATCGGGCTTCCATTTCTCCACCGCTTTTACAGCTTCGGCCCCATTGGTTGCAGTCGCTATTATTGAAAACATTGAATCCTTTAAAATTAAGTCACTAAAAATTTTTCTCATAAATGCAGAATCATCTACAATGAGTACACGATAAGGAGCCATCTTTTCCCCTCCCCTGATTAAAAGGACTATCTCGTTAGCTTGAATAATTTATGCAAAAATCCCTTTACACCGTTTTTAGCATCAGATTCCGGCCTCTTTATTTCTAGAAAACGAACTGCAATTTCATGCATAGCTTTCGATGCTTCACTGCTCGGATAAGCAATGGTGAAGGGAATTTGGCGTTTTACCGCCTTGCCTACATGAGCATCATCGGGTACGAGCCCGAGAAATGGCAAGGAGGCTTCTAGGAAGCGCTCGGCAGCCAAATTGATTTTATCTGCTGTCAATCGGCCTTCCCGCTTGCTGTCTGCCCGATTAACGATAAGTCTGAAATTCGGATGAATGCCCATTGCTTTTACCATTTTAATTAAGGCATATGCATCGGTTATAGAGGTCGGCTCAGGCGTCGTTACAACGATCGTTTCCTGCGCTGCGGCGATAAATCTCGCCGTCTCCTTGGAAAGTCCTGCTCCAGTATCAAATACGATGACATCGTACAGCCCTTGAAGCTTTGAAACCTGCTCTGTGAACAAGGTCAGCTCTTTCTCTGACAGCTCCAGCAAATCTTTAATTCCTGATCCGCCTGCAATAAAATGCAATCCTTCAGGCCCTTCCTGAACGACATCCCAGATCGTTTTGTCCTGCTTGAACAAATGGTATAAATGGTAGGAGGAGCGCACGCCCATCAATATATCGATGTTCGCCATGCCAATATCAACATCAAAAACGAGAACCTTCTGACCAAGCTTCTGAAGCATCAGCGCAAAATTGAGACTAAAGTTGGACTTCCCAACGCCGCCCTTGCCGCTGGTGACAGCGATAATGCGCGTTTCGCGCTTGCCGCCTTCGCTGCTGCTTGCCTTTACCATATGTCGCAGCGCTTCGGCTTGATCATTCATCGTCCGCTTCCCCCAGCAAATCATTCATATAAGCAGCAGCGTTAAAGCGATCAATGTCATCCGGCACCGTCTGCCCTCTTGCCACATAAGTCGGCGTTAAACCGAACTTCATCACAAGGTTAAAAATAGAGCCGTACACCGCCGTTTCATCCTGCTTCGTAAACAATACCTTCTCGATGCCGTATTTCACAAAGTTTCCGGCGACTGACGTCATATCTTTCGTTTTGCCGGTAAGGCTCAGCACAAGCACCGTTTCATTGCGGTCATGCGATTGAAGCAGGCTGTTTACTTCTGATACATTTAGCTCATTGCGGAAGTTGCGGCCAGCCGTATCCATGTAGATGAGCTCTCTATCTTCGAGCTGCTTGAATGCTTTCGGCAAATCCATAGGAGAAAAAACAACCTCCAGCGGAATGTTTAAAATATTAGCGTACGTTCTAAGCTGGTCAACCGCCGCAATTCGGTACGTATCTGATGTAATGAAGCCTACTTTTTTGTTATGCTTAATCGTTTGATTAGCCGCAAGCTTAGCGATTGTTGTCGTTTTGCCTACGCCAGTCGGACCAACAAAATGAACGATTCTGGCCTGCTCATCGATCATGCCGGCTGCATAAGGGGCCATCCATTCGAGCAGTTGCCGTTTGGCTAGCTCCCATACTTGCGTACGTGTCAATGGCTCCCTTTGCTGCCCTTCCTGCTCAGAGATGATCGCCATAAGCTGGTCGATCCACTCCGCTTCGAGCTCCTGCTCTTGAAGGCGGTCATGAAGGGCTTGTGCAGCTTCTGATAGTGAATTTCCTGCTTTTTGCGAAGACAGCTGCAGGAGGGATTGCTTAATCCCTTTAATTTCGTCCATCAGCTGATCGTTGACTGGAGAAGCCGCCGCAACTGGCGCAGGCCTTGCCGGCGGCTCAACCGTAGCTGTAGCAGCTGCAGAAGCTGCTGCGGCACGCTGCTGCTTCTGCATCGTCTCCGTAATAGCTGCCATTACGGCGCTGACATCATCCGGCGCCTTGCGCTTCTGCGGCAGATTTTCCGGAGCAGCTGCATTCGACTCAATAGCGGCAATAACTTCCATCTTCTTTTTACGGAACATGCCCATGAAGCCACCGACTTTGACTTCTTTCGTATTCAATATAACGGCATCTTTGCCAAGATCGCTTCGAATCATCGGCAGCGCTTCGGGAAGGGCATTGACTACATAACGTTTCACTCTCATAAATTCACCACCCCTACGCTCTGAACTTCAACGTTAGGTTCAAGCTCACTATAAGAAATGACCGGAACCTCCTGCATCGTCCGTTCCACAATCTGGCGCAAATACATGCGGATTGTAGGGGAAGTGAGTACAACAGGCTGCTGTCCGGACTGAATTTGCCGGGTTACCTGCTCATTCAGCTTGGAATAAATTTGTTGAGTGACGATCGGGTCAAGCGCAATGTAACTTCCCTGATCGGTCTGCTGTACGGACTCAGCGATTTTCTTCTCCATCGCCGGACCGACTGTAATCACTTTAAGCTTGTCTCCCGTTGCCGCAAACTGCTGGGTAATTTGCCTTGACAGCGCTTGTCTGACATATTCCGTCAGCACATCGGGATCTTTCGTGTAATGCCCGTGATCGGCCAACGTTTCAAAAATGGTTACCAGATCGCGGATCGAAACTTTTTCACGAAGCAGCTTGGCAAGCACTTTTTGCAAATCGCCAATGGATAGCACCGAAGGAATGAGATCATCGATAAGCGCTGGATACGATTCCTTGACATTTTCAATGAGTGCCTTCGTCTCTTGACGTCCGAGCAATTCATGCGCATGACGCTTAATAATTTCTGTCAAATGCGTAGCGACAACCGAAGGCGGATCTACGACGGTATATCCCGACATTTCCGCTCTTTCCTTCATCTGCTCGTCAATCCAAATGGCTGGCAGCCCGAATGCCGGCTCTGTCGTTTCAATACCAAGTACCGATTCATCATCGAAGCCCGGGCTCATTGCCAAATAATGATTGAGCAGAAGCTCGCCTTTCGCAACGGTATTCCCTTTAATTTTAACGACATATTCATTCGGTCTCAGTTGAATATTATCGCGGATTCGAATAACGGGAACGACAAGCCCCAGCTCAAGCGCGCATTGCCTTCTGATCATAATGATACGGTCCAGCAAATCGCCGCCCTGCTGCGTGTCTGCCAGTGGAATCAGGCCGTAGCCAAATTCGAACTCGATGGGATCCACCTGCAATAGGCCAATGACACTTTCCGGATTACGAACCTCTTCAATTTGCTGCTCTTCCACAAGCATCTCCTCTTGCTCCACTTGCTTCTCCTGCAGCTTTTTCATTCTCCATGCGCCAAATGCGAGCAGTGCCGCAAAAGGGAGCGTGCGCATAACGCCGATTGGCGAAACGAGACCAAGCAAAGCTATTGTTCCTGCAACTATGTATAAAAGATTAGGGTATTTAAACAGCTGTGCTGTCAAATCCTGTGCCAGGTTGCCGTCTGATGCAGCTCTTGTAACGATTAAGCCTGCTGCTACCGAAATAAGCAATGCTGGAATTTGACTGACTAGACCATCCCCGATGGTTAAGATCGAATACGTTTCGAGTGCCTCGGCAAATGGAAAGCCATGTACCGCCATCCCGATTATAAATCCGCCAACCAGGTTAATAATGAGAATGATAATGGATGCAATTGCATCCCCTTTTACAAACTTACTGGCACCATCCATAGCTCCGTAGAAATCCGCTTCTCTTTCAATCTTGGAACGCCGGTCCCGTGCCTGCTGCTCATTAATGAGTCCCGCATTTAAGTCGGCATCAATACTCATTTGCTTGCCGGGCATCGCATCGAGGGTAAACCTTGCTGCTACCTCGGCGACCCGCTCAGAACCTTTCGTAATAACGATGAACTGAACGACGACGAGAATAAGGAAGACGATAAACCCGATTGCGATTTGCCCGCCGCCCACCCATCTACCGAATGTTGCGACAACTTCCCCCGCTTCTGCATGCTGCAAAATGTTCCGGGTGGTAGAAACGTTGAGTGCTAATCGGAATAAGGTCGTAACAAGCAAAACTGCGGGAAAGATGGAAAACTCCAGCGCTTCCTTCGTATTCATCGCAATAAGCAATATCATTAAAGCGATGGAAATATTCAGAATAAGCAAAATATCCAGCAAAAGAATAGGGATGGGAATAACCATCATGAGCACGATGCCTATGATCCCGATTAACACGATAAGATCTTTTGGTTTCATGACGCTTCCTCCTCCCTTAAATTACGATGATTTGACACGGCCTTTCAGCTTGTAAACGTATGCGAGCACCTCCGCCACAGCCTGGAACAAATCTGCCGGTATGGCATCTCCGATTTCGGCGCGTTCGTATAATGCTCTGGCAAGCGGCTTATTTTCCATCGTAATAACGCCGTGCTCTTTGGCGATTTCCCTAATGCGCAGCGCCACATGATCCATGCCTTTGGCAATAATTACGGGCGCCTCCATATTAGAGGAATCATATTTCAAGGCGATTGCAAAGTGCGTCGGGTTGGTAATGACGACATCTGCATTCGGAATTTGCTGCATCATCCGCTGGATGGCCATTCTCCGCTGCTTTTCTCGGATACGGCCTTTAACGAGCGGATCACCCTCTGATTTCTTATGCTCGTCCTTAATGTCCTGCTTGGACATCTTCATGCTTTTCTCCTGCTCGTACTTCTGATACAAATAATCCGCAAAGGCGAGCACAACGAGCGCAGCACCAATTTTGATTCCCATGCTGACCGTCAGGCCAGCTGCAAAGGCGAAAATTTGCTCAACAGACAGGTCCGAAAGAGAAAGCAGCCGACTCCAATCGCTTGCAATCGTCTGGTATACGAGCACTCCAATAATCAGCAGCTTCAGCAAGCTTTTAAGCATTTCAACAATAGAACGCATGGAGAAGATCTGTTTCAATCCTTGGAGCGGATTAAGCTTGCTGATCTTCATCTTAAGCGGCTCTCCTGTAAGCAAGAAGCCAAATTGCGCAACGTTACCGATAATGCCTACTAAAATAGCTACCGAAAATATAGGCAGTAAAAAAATGAGCATTTCGGTTACGAGCGTACCGAACAAGTTAAAAACATTTTCAGACGTAAGCTCCATAAGCAGCCAATTTTCGAAAATATCATCAAACATATTCATAATTCGCTGCTTGTAAAAGCCGCCAAACATCGCAAAGCCAGCAAACGTAAACAGCAAAATCAAGGAGCTGGGAAAGTCAGCCGATTTGGCTACCTGACCCTTCTTACGCGATTCCGAGCGTTTTTTGGGCGTCGCTTTCTCCGTCTTCTCTTGGCTGAACAGCTGCAGGTCGAGCTTTAAGCGGTACATTTGCACGATTACAGCCTCCTCTACCCGTCCGGCCCTTTGAAAATGGCGAATAGCTGCTCCAAGTTGTCAAACATGATGGCAATGAGCCGCTCATACAGACCACTTAGCCCCGGCATAAGCAGCACGAGCAAAATCGTCCCGATAATAAGCTTAAGCGGTATCCCAATGACGAAAACATTGTATTGAGGCGCTGTTTTGGCTAAAAATGCCAGTCCGACATCCGTCAGAAACATGGCAATTACTAGCGGAGCTGCGACCTGTAAAGCTAGCAAAAACGTATTTCCAACGGCTTTCGTTAAAAACTCGCTAATGCTGCCACTGCTGATTCTCGCAAAAAAATCTCCAGCAAGCGGCATCCATTTGTAACTGTCCATTAGCCCTCGAAGCAAGTAATGATGCCCGTTCAAGGAGAAAAAAATGACAATAAGCATCATGTATTTAAAATTACCTAGCAATGGCACGGAAGTGCCCGTCAATGGGTTGACGACATTCGCCATCGCAAAACCAATTTGCAAATCCATTAATGCCCCTGCCGTCTGCACGACTACGAAAAACAAATACACCACGAAGCCGAATAACAGGCCGATCAATATTTCCTGTACGACATAAAGCACGTAGCTGGCATCTGTCGCTACTGTCTGATTAATGCCATACGTGAGATACACGATAAAAGAAATAAAAAAACTTAAACCGATTTTTGCAATATTCGGCATCATTTTCCCAGAAAACATCGGAGCTACGACGAAAAATGATGTAATTCGACAAAAAATCAACAAAAAAATAGGAAAACCTTGCTCGATAAGCTCCATCGCTGCGATTCACGCCTATCCGATATATTTATGCAGGTTGTTCAGCAGATTATAAGTGAAATCGACGATCGTATTTAGAATCCACGGCCCGAACAAAACAACGGATGCAAAAACCGCTACAATTTTCGGAACAAATGCTAAGGTTTGCTCTTGTATCTGGGTAGTCGCCTGAAAAATACTGACCAAGAGCCCAACAACGAGAGCAATAAGAAGCATTGGAGCACTGCTTTTTAGTACGGTAAATACAGCCTCGCTGGCCAGACCGATAATAAAATCGGCACTCATTGAACATCCCCCCTATACAGTCGTCAGGTATTGAAGCTTAATAACAAGGATTTGACTATCAAATACCAGCCATCTACCATGACGAACAGCAAGAGCTTGAACGGCAATGAAATCATTACTGGCGGAAGCATCATCATCCCCATCGCCATTAACGTACTGGATACAATCATATCAATAACGAGGAACGGTATGAATATAAGGAAGCCCATTTGAAAAGCTGTCTTGATTTCGCTAATTGCATACGCCGGAACCAAAACGGTCAGTGGGATATCCTCATAAGTTTTCGGCTTTTCAGTCTTCGTGTAATCCATAAACAGCTTTAAATCTTTCTCTCTCGTCTGCTTGAACATAAAAGCCTTCATCGGTACAGACGCTTTCTCGAAAGCTGCTGTTTGGGAAATTTCCCCTTTCAAATATGGCTGCAAAGCTACCTCATTTACTTGAGAGAAGGTAGGGGCCATAATAAAAAAGGTTAAAAACATAGCAAGTCCGATTAGTACCTGGTTCGGAGGCATCATCTGCGTACCGAGCGATGTCCGAACGAAGCTAAGCACGATAATAATGCGTGTAAAGCTGGTCATCAATACTAGAATAGCAGGCGCTATGCTTAGCACGGTAATCAGCAGCAAAATTGATAACGCGCTAGGGTCCGGCTGATCGCTGCCCGTGTTGCCAAAGTTAATTTCTACGTTCGGCAGCGGTTCAGCAAAAGCATGCGATTGAAATATTAAACCGGCTAACTGCACCGCAACAAGAGCTATCCACCATTTATTTTTCATGATCATCATTCAACCGTTCATTAGGGTTAGGGTCTTTGAGGAGTGCTTCGAGCTGCTGCTTGCGATCCGCCTGACGATTCATCTTGTCCTTAAGCACATTCTGAAACGAAGAAGCGTCGTTCCACTGTTCATCCTTCGGTTCCTGTTCGCCAGAGCCTTGACGAAAGCGTGATACTAAGCCCGTCAAAGCACTCGGCGACCAGCCACCTTGCACTTGCCTCTCCATTGCCTCAATAATCGCCTCAGCTTGTTTTTCATCATCAATCTTGTCCAGCAGGGTAATGTTTTCTCCAACCCCTACAACATATAGACGGCCTGACAGCTCAACAACTTGAAGCGAATGATTTTGACCTAAGGAAATGCCCCCGAGCGAACGAAGCGAACGATTTGTTCCTCCGAACGCCCGGTTGCGCCGCGAGAGCCATTTAATAACTACAATGATTAGTCCAATAATAAGGAGTAGAGAAAAAATAACCCATACTACACTGCCTGCCATGTTAGACGAACTAGTATATGGCAAATCAGGCTGGCTCGTCTGGACTGCTTCCGCTAAGGCGGCGGCAGGCAGAACGGCCATTCCTGAAAACAATAAAAGCGTTACACGAGCTTTAAGTTTGACCATCGCATACAACCGTTAGCCCAGCGTTTTCTTGATCGCTTCAATAACACGGTCCGCTTGGAAAGGTTTAACGATGAAATCTTTCGCTCCAGCTTGAATGGCATCAATAACCATTGCTTGCTGTCCCATTGCAGAGCACATAATAACTTTTGCATTCGGGTCGATTTTTTTAACTTCTTTCAATGCTGCAATGCCGTCCATCTCAGGCATCGTGATATCCATCGTAATCAGGTCTGGCTTAAGCTCCTTGAATTTCTCCACCGCTTGTGCGCCATCAGGTGCTTCACCAACTACTTCGTAGCCGTTTTTGGATAAAATATCGCGGATCATCATGCGCATAAATGCTGCGTCGTCTACGATTAGAATACGGTTTGCCATCTTTTTTCTTCCTCCTAGGATGCTATTGTAATTTTTGAATTCGGTCCCATTGGCTGACGATATCGGTTACACGTACGCCGAAGTTCTCATCGATAACGACAACCTCGCCTTTTGCGATCAGCTTGTTGTTAACCAGAATGTCTACAGGTTCTCCAGCAAGCTTGTCCAGCTCGATAATAGACCCTTGCGACAATTCCAAAATATCTTTAATCTGCTTCTGGGTCCTTCCTAATTCTACGGTAACCTTAAGTGGTATGTCGAGCAGTAAATTGAGGTTTGTCTCTTCGCCTTGAATATATGGCGCATTATTGAAATTAGCAAACTGCACAGGCTGAACATTCACATTGCGATTGGCTGCATGGCCATATGTATTCGGGCCAGGCGGCTGCATCATCGGCGCTTCATAATATCCCGCTGGCGGTTGTTGTTCTTGCTTCTGCAACGATGGAGCCGTAGGCTGCGCAGGAGCACTTTGTGGCGCTTGCGGAGCAACTGGCGGCGCTTCTACTACTGGTGGCGCTTCTACTGCAGCAGCAGTCTCTTCAACCGTCTCTTCGCCCATAAGAATAGCAACCATTTGTTTTGCAAAAGAAACAGGCAGTAGCTGCATAATTGTCGAATCTATCAAATCTCCAATTTTAAGCCGGAATGAAATTTTGATGAACACATCTACCGGAGGCAAATGTCCCATTCCTCCGCCGTTGTCTACATCGAGAATGTCGATGCCTGGCGGCGAAATATTAACGAAACGATTGAAAATGGTCGACATCGACGTTGCAGATGACCCCATCATTTGATTCATCGCTTCTTGAACGGCGCTAATATGAATTTCATTGAGCTCTTCGTCTGTAGGATTACCTGAACCGCCGAGCATCAAATCGGCAATAATTTGTGCATCTCTCGTCTTAATGACAAGCGAATTTATTCCTTGGAAGCCATCAACATATTGAACACTTACAGCAACATGAGGCTTTGGAAATTCATCTGCCAGCTGGTCTCTGCGAATAAAGGTAACTTCCGGTGTCGTAATATCCACCTTCACACCTAGCAATGTGGACAAGGCAGTTGCTGCGCTTCCAAACGTAATGTTCCCAATTTCACCAAGCGCATCCTGTTCCATAGCTGAGAGGAAATCTGATAACTGAACATCATCGGCAGATGGCTGTTCAGCATCCGTACCGCCAGAAGATTGATTTAGTAACGCATCAATTTCCTCCTGCGACAAATAATCTTTACTCGTCATATTCTTCTCCCGCTCCTTCGTTCACAACTTCATCAAGCTGAATAGCCAACCGATCTTTCACGGAGCCTGGACTGCCGATGAACTTCAATTTATCGCCTACCTTAATATGCAGGCCTTCCCCTACTGGCTTGCTGAGAGAAATGACATCTCCTACATTAAGACCCAGAAACTCCTGAATCGTAATGGAAGATTCACCAAGCTCGGCAACAATCGGCAGCTTCGCTTTGCTTACGCGCTGCTCCAGCATTTCAACTTCCTCTGGAATACGCTCCTTTTTCTGCGAAACGAACCAATGATGCGCCGACAATCGCGGCATAACCGGCTCAATGACAACATGGGGAATACAAAGATTGATCATCCCTGTCGTTTCACCGATTTTCGTGCTTAAGGAAATCAGCGCGATCGTTTCATTCGGTGATACAATTTGCATAAATTGTGGATTCGTCTCGAGCGCTTCCAGTCGTGGCGATATATCAATAATTGTTTTCCACGCCTCTTGCAAACTCTCAAACGTCCGGCTAAAAATCTTTTCCATAATAATCGTTTCGATTTCAGTCAGGTTATTGATTTTGGAAGGCGCAACGCCTTGCCCGCCAAGCATGCGATCCAGCATCGCGTAAGCGATATTCGGATGCACCTCAAGCACCATGCGTCCCTCAAGCGGCTCTGCTTCAAAAATATTCAATATCGTCATCTTCGGAATTGAACGAATAAACTCGTCATAAGGAAGCTGCTCGACTTGAACGACACTGATTTGAACGAAAGTACGAAGCTGCGCTGAGAAATAGGTTGTCAAATATCGCGCGAAGTTCTCGTGTATGCGAGTCAAACTGCGAATATGATCCTTCGAAAATCGAACAGCGCGTTTGAAATCATAAACTCTGACTTTTTTCGTTACTTCTTCCTTTTTTAAATCCTCGGCATCCATCTCGCCAGAATTAAGGGCCGCCAGCAGCGCATCTATCTCATTTTGCGATAAAACATCAACCAAATTTTCTCACCCCCTTCAAGGAATGTCGCCAACCAGCATTAAATGTTGGTCATGATAAAAGCTGTTATTTCTACCTTGACCAGCTTCTGCTTTTTATCCAAAATTGGATTAATTTCATTAAGCAGCTTCGATTCCAGCAGATCCTCGCCTTTAGAGCCATTCAGCTCTTCAGCCGTCATATCTGCAAGCGCCCGGTTAATAATAGGCTTAACTTCAATTTCGATGATTTTATCAAAATCTTCCTTCGTCTTCTTGCTGTCCAGTTGGAAAGCGAAGCTAACGACAACGACTTTGTTCGAATCTTTCAAGTTGCGCTTAAATTCTTTAAGCTCAGACGTTACTTCTACACGCTCATCAGCGGTAAGATGCTTGACTTCAACCTCTTTGTTGGTTGAAGCATCTGTAGCTGTATCTCCTAAAAGTTTGCCTCCAATGAAATAAGCGACAACACCAATCAATACAATCGACAACAGTATAGTTACTAACCATGGCATCATTTTTTTCATCTCTATGGACCCTCCGTCTGTTCACTCTTCTGGGCCGCCGCATATACGCCGATCGTACGAAGATAGTTCTGGATCAGCAGCAAAAGCTCCTCCGAGCTTTCTACCACTATGAATTTTTTACCAGTGGTCAAGGTAATAATGGTATCGGGCACTTCCTCCACCACTTCAATCAACAGAGCATTGATCATGAGCTTAGTACCATTAATACGAGTCACTGTAATCATAAACTGCCCCCTCACATCGCGGGGGAGGCGCTATGGCCCCCCACCTGCGTTATGCCTAACGATTATCGTTTCAGGTTGACAACCTCTTGCAAAATTTCATCAGATGTCGTGATAATACGCGAATTCGCTTGGAAACCGCGCTGAGCCACGATCATTTCTGTAAACTCGCCTGTCAGGTCAACGTTTGACATTTCAAGCTGTCCGGCCACGATTGCGCCCGTTCCAACCTCTTCATCATTCGCTGGTGACGTTGCAAGCTCTCCGTCTGGATTGGCATTAGCTGTCATGCGATACAAGTTTCCACCCATTTTCAGCAAACCGCTTGGATTCACTACTTTAACAACTCCAATTTGTCCTGCTTCAACGATGCCGTCAGCTGTTACACCTAGAATCATACCGTCTTGACCAATGGTGAATGAAGTGATGGCAGGATCAAGCGGAGGAATAATACCGCCATCATCCGCAGCCATTACAAACATCCCGTTTGCATTGACAAGCTGTCTGTTCGCATCAAGCGTAAAGTTTCCGGCTCTAGTCAAAAATGTTTCTCCGCCATCTGCTGCGGTTACCGCAAAAAATCCATCGCCATCAATGCGAAGATCTGTCGGTTGGTTTGTCGTCATCGCGCTGCCTGGCGTGTGAATAGTATCAATAGAAGCAATGCTGACACCAAGCCCGATTTGCTTCGCATTCACACCACCTTGTTCGCCTTCAGCCGAAGCGGTAATGCCCGCTGTTGTTTGGCTCAAAATATCGCTGAACATGACGCGGCCGCCTTTGAAGCCCACCGTATTAACGTTCGCAATATTGTTACCGATGACATCCAGCTTCGTTTGGAAGCCGCGCATACCTGACACACCCGAGTACATTGATCTTAGCATAGTATTTAAGCCCTCCTAATTTAGGTTTATCCTTGTGGTTAGTTGGCTGCCTCTGTCGGTCAGCAGCCTGAAGAGCCTCCATGTTGGTCCGGCTCTAGCTTAAAATAACGGCGCTGTCTATTTGCGTGAATACATTGCTTTGCATTTGCTTGCCATCCATTGCAGTAACTACTGTACGGCTAGGCACATTTACGATCATCGCAATATCTTTAAAAACGATTAAAGAGTCAATGGCGCCTTTCGATGCCGCTTCGTCCACAGCATTCACAATTTTCGTTAATGAATCTGCTTGAAGCTGAATGCCTCGCTGCTTCATCCGAACTTCAGCATGATGGCTGAATTTCAATACTTTCGAATCCAGCAAATCCTGAAATTCGCTAGGCTGCTGGGATTTTGCCCCTACCGTCTTCGCATTGTTTAAGGGCGAAGATTTAAGCGGAAAATAATGCCCAATCTTTACGCTGTCGCTCATGAGGTTTGTTCCTCCCCGCTTTCAGCAGCGGTGTCGCCTTCAGCAGTTCCAGCATCTTCGGCAACATTCGTCTCATTCGAAGCTTCACCATCTGCTTCTGGTTCCTCCGCTACTGCTGGAGCTTCATCCGAGACTGTAAGGATGTCGCTTACTTTAATCATCGTGTTATCTTCAAACTTGGCATACAATACACCATCCGTTGAGACAATCGACTTCACAACATCGGTATACATGACGGTGCTTCCTTTTTTATCAAGCTCCTGCCATGTTACACTTTTACCGATCATCATAGATGCGCTGCTGATGCTTGAGTTCAACTGTGTCAGCTGCGTATTCATATTCATCAGCTGCTCGACTGAGGTGAACTGCGCCATTTGGGCTATAAACTCTGTGTTGCTCTGCGGGCTTAATGGATCCTGATTTTTAAGCTGTGTGACGAGCAATTCGAGAAATGCGTCCTTACTTAGCGATGTTTTATCATCCTCGGTTTTCCCTGCTATTTTAACGTTGGTCTGATCATAATTCGGCCAGATCACTTTATTCGTAACGACTGCCAATTCCATCACCTCCATCCCGCAAATGGTTGTTCATGTCCGTAACATCGCTTTAGACTGTAGCGTTAACCGCCCGTCCGTAGCCCATATCCTGAATGGCAATTTGCTCGATTACATCCGCTTCAAAAGCAGCTTCATCGGCTCTGCTTCCGCCCTTGCCGTTGTTGTTTCGATTCGTAAATTGTTGATTGGAGCCTTGCCCCTGCCCGCCATTAGACAGCTCTGATGCAGCTTGTCCTTGCGTCACTTCAAGCTTGTCAATCGTTAGACCTTGGGATTGCAATGCCAGTCGCAACTGCGACATTTGGTTATCCAGCATATCTTTCGCCATAACCGTATCCGTATGGAACAGTGCCGTCAACTGGCCGTTTTGCATGGTGATCCGAACATCGACTTGGCCCAGCTGTTCAGGGAACAGCATGATTTTAGCTTCGTGCTTGCCATTTAATGAAGAAATATCAAACTTCTGCACGATAAGCCCAGTCATGGATTCTGCAAATTCGTCTGCCAATACGTAAGGCTGGGCGACTGCTCTCGCTGCCACGCTACTCGTTGCCTGCTTGAGCGAATGAGCAAAGTTTGCATTTAAATTGCCTGCCAGAACGGACTCATCATCGGCTGTATCGGCCGTTTCTTCAACCAATGTATCGGCTGACAAAGCTTCCGCTACTGCGCTTTTCAGGGCAATTGTATGCTGGGATTGCTGATTCAAACGCTGAAGCCATGCAGCTGTTTGCTGTGGAGCAGCCTCGTCTGCTGCAGCTGGTTCAAATACCGCTTGAACATTGCTGTTATTGCGCTCGGCTGTGCCTGCTTCCTTCTGCTTTTGCAGCAATTTCTGCAAAGCTTCCAGCTGCTGTCCAATCAGCTGTGATGGCTCCTGCTGCTGAACGCGTTTCGCAGTTCCCTGCTCAAGCACATTAGCCAGCTGAATCAGCGCATTTTCCAAATCATGCTTCACAAGCGCAATTTGCGCTTTCACTGCCTCATGTCCATTGCCTGCATCTGCTGCTTGGACAACTTCCTCTGAGGTTAACTGCTCATCTGGCTGCTTCAAAGTGAGAAGCGGGGAACCTAGCAGGGCTAGTAAAGCCTGCATTTGCTCCAGCATTGCTTGCAAATCTGCCAATTGGGCTTGTGCAGCCTCATCCGTGTCCGCAGTATCCAATTCATCCATTTGCTCTAGCAGTCCATCAATAGCCGCAAGCAAATCCTGATTGTTCGTTTCTCCAAGCAAGCCAGCTGAATTGAGAGTAGTCATCCGAATCGTTCCAAGTGCTGCTGCATCCGTTGTGTTTGCAGTTGCTGCTGTACCTGCCCCCGCTTGGCCATTATTCAATTGACCATTCAGCGTTTGAGCAAAAGCCGCATCTCCCGTTCCCTTCGCTTGGGCATTCCCGCCAGTGGAAGGAGCCGCCAGCTGCGAAGCTGCTGGTGATGATAAAACCTCCATTTATTTTCACCTCCCCTCTATTTACCCGCCATCAGCTTCGAAACGATTTGAGCTGTTACTTTATCATTCAGTGTCGACATCTCGCCTACAATATTGGATCTTGTTGTATCATCTACCGCATTCAAAATACGCAGCACCTTGCTGGCACTTACGTCAGACATTGTCATCAGCAGTTTGGCCGCACTTTTCGCATCCATAGCTGCAAACGTTGCTCCTAGCTGCGTCGAATCCAGTGTCGAAGATGTAGTAGTCGTTGTCGCTGTAGTCGAAGTGGCATTTTTAAGCTGCGATTGCAGTGCCGCAATTTGCAAGTCTTTCGCCGAAACGGTGTCCTTCAGCTTCAGCGTCGCATCAGCCGCTGTTTTCGGCGTCATTTTCTCCAAAATTTTCACACGATCATTTGGAGCCATCGCATCGAGCACGAGCACCATTTCATCAAGCGACATGCTTTCTAAAATAGGGGCAGCCTTATTTGGCGCAATTCGTGCATACATGCTGGCGAGCTCTTTAATTTTGGCTGTGTATGCCTCATCTTCAAGCGCCTGTGTTGCATTTGACTGCTTCAACTGCTCAATTTGGCTTTTCAAGCTTGCAATTTCTTTTTCCTGATCCGTTTTAAGAGTGGACGTTTCCGTCAGTTGGCCCTCTTTCTCCGTCAGTTGAGCTTGCAGCTCGGCAATTTTACGAGTCATATTTTCTGCCTTGAGCGTTTCATCTGTGCTTTCACCGCCAGTTGACTGCGGATTCGGCAGCACATCTTTGAGCAATGGAATCGAATTTCCGACCGTGAGCGCCTGATTTCGCATATCGCTATTCAGAAGGATCAGCAATATGCCAAGCACAACAATCGTAAACAACACCGGGGTCATAAAAAACATGGCCCGCTCAAATCCACTATATCCTTGTTTCTCCACATCTGTATCTGCCACTGATTTCACTCCCTCTAGCCTTGCGCTGCAGCCGGATATTTACGGCACGCTTACCATGAAACGGACAGTTGCCATTTCATCCAACTCGTTTTGCTCCTTAAGCTGCATCGCATACCGGAAACGTTCCTTCTCGTTATCCTTTGCCTTCAACCATACTTTCTCGTCCTGCATTTTATCCGAAAGCTTGATCCGATTTTGCTCGACGACCTTTTGCGCCCGTTTCACTTCAAGCCGTTTTGCTTCAATACATGAGTCCAAATAATCCACATATTGTTGAATGGTCTGAAGCTCAGCCAAAGAAACGCCGGATTGCGAAGACTGATGCTGCTTCTGTTCCCATTCTGCACGGCTTTCACGCAATTGCTCGACGGTCAGCTCGGCAGCCTGCAGCTCTCCAATGGAAGAGGACAGGATCCATTCTGCCTGCGTTTTTTCACTTGTCTTCAGATCAACGATTTTTTGGTAGGAATAACGAAATGCTCCCATTCAACGCTTCATCTCCTGTAAAAATCAATTATTAGCCGCTCCTGAGCTTCTTCCAAGGTGACTTTTTCATTTGTTTTTTGTCTCGTGAACTGATGAATCGAATCAATAAATTGCATCGCCAAATCAATTTCTTCATTAGAACCGCGTTGGTACGCCCCAATATTTATAAGGTCTTCCGAATCTTTATAAATAGATAATAGGCGCTTCAACTGATTAGCCGCATCCTGCTGCTCTTCCGTTATAATTTCTTTCATAACCCTGCTCACGGATTGCAGGACATCAATGGCGGGAAAATGTCCTTTATGCGCAAGATGCCGGCTCAGAACGATATGGCCATCCAAAATCCCCCGGACTGCATCCGCAATCGGTTCGTTCATATCATCCCCGTCTACTAAAACGGTGTAGAAAGCAGTGATTGAGCCTTTTGGACCAGTTCCCGCTCGTTCTAGCAGTTTAGGCAAATTCGCAAATACGGAAGGCGTATATCCTCTCGTTGCAGGCGGCTCGCCGATCGCAAGACCTACTTCGCGAAGTGCCATAGCGTAACGCGTAACGGAGTCCATCATAAGCATGACGTTTAGACCACGATCACGAAAATATTCAGCAATGGAGGTGGCGATTAGTGCCCCCTTCATCCGAATGAGTGCTGGCTGGTCCGAAGTAGCAACAATGACGACCGAACGAGCTAAACCTTCGGGTCCCAAGTCCTTTTCAATAAACTCTAGCACTTCACGGCCGCGCTCGCCGATTAATGCAATGACGTTGACGTCGGCCGAGGTGTTTCGGGCAATCATGCCGAGCAGGGTACTTTTTCCTACCCCAGATCCGGCGAATATGCCTACACGCTGGCCTCTGCCAACCGTCAGCAAACCGTCGATAGCTCTAACGCCTATGCCCAGCGGCTCCAGAACCCGAGGACGCATGAGCGGATTGCTTGGTTCATTATGAGTAGAATAATGCTGCATTCGGCTTGGTAAAAAAGACCCGTCAAGCGGCTGGCCGAGGCCATCGAGCACTTTTCCAAGCAGCTCGGAGCCTACCTGCACACTAAGCGGCTTGCCTGTTCCTACAACATCACAGCCTGAGCTGATGGAATGCAAATCGCCCAGCGGCATTAAAATTACTTTATTGTTCCGAAAGCCTACAACCTCAGCCTTTATCGGCTTTGCCGCTTTATTCGGATAGATGTAGCACACATCACCGATACTTGCATCAGGCCCTTCCGATTCTACGGTAAGCCCGATGACCTGGGTGACCTTTCCATTCACACGTATGGGATCAATCGCCTGCAAATGCTCGACATATTTGCCCGCCTGCAATGAACTATTGCTCATCAGCCTGTCCTCGCTCGTCCCTAGATTGATGAGCGAACTGGACCAACTCGCGTTTTAATTCTGACAGCTGTGTATCGATACGGGCATCAATGCTTCCGTATGCGGAACGAATAACGCAGCCAAAATCTTTAACCGTCGCATCCGGCAAAATTTGCAGCTCGGCTTGCGAGTCGACTGCCAAATTCAGTTCTTCTTGCGCAGCCTGGACGAAAGCCAACTGACCAGGTGCGACACACAGCGTAATAACACCCTGCTCGCGTCTTCTTGCAAGCGACTTTTTAATTAGCTCAATGACCATTTCAGGAGCTTGCTCCAGCTGTTGGCCGATTACCTTTTCTGCTACCGCGCAGCTCAGCTCGACCAGAAACGGCTCCGCTTCCTGAATAATCTGCTCACGCATCGTGTAAGCGGAAGATAAAATCGCATTCGCTTCAAACAGCTTTTGCTCCCATTCCTGCTTGGCCAGCATATTCGCTTGCTCGATGCCTTCCGCAAAACCTCGTTCATAGCCTTCGCTACGAGCGGCTTCTGTCGTCGCTTCATCCTCGAGCCTTTTTTCCAGCCACCAGGCTTCTACATTCGCTTCCGCCTCGGTCAGCATTTGCTCGCATTGGGCTCCGGTTTCCCGCAATCGTTCTTCTGCAAACTGCCTGGCATCAGCAATAATTTGATCCCGCAGCGTAATCGTTTCTTCATCAGGCTGTTCTTCCTCTGGAGCTTCAGCTTCGCCATTCGCATCTGCTGCGAGTGCTGCATGCTTATTCTTCCAGTAAAGCTCTCTTAGTTGATCGATAGAAACAACGCTTGTGGATTTAATCAAATTAGACAATGATATCATCTCCTCCGCCACGGGCGATAATGATTTCACCTGATTCCTCTAATCTGCGAATCGTTGCGACAATACGGGTCTGCGCCTCCTCTACATCACGCAATCGGACTGGACCCATAAACTCCATTTCTTCCTTGAATGTTTCCGCCATGCGCTTCGACATGTTTTGGAAAATGGCATCCCGTACTTCTTCGCTAGCGACTTTAAGTGCAAGCTGCAAATCGGAATTTTCGATATCGCGGATAATCCGCTGAATCGAACGATTGTCGATGTTGACGATATCTTCGAAGACGAACATCCGCTTCTTGATTTCTTCTGCAAGTTCAGGATCTTGAATTTCCAGAGAATCGAGAATAGTACGTTCCGTACCGCGGTCAACACCGTTCAAAATTTGAACGATAGAGTCGATGCCGCCAGCATTTGTGTAATCTTGAGTGACGGTAGCTGAAAGCTTCTGCTCCAGCACACGCTCCACTTGAGAAATAACTTCCGGCGAAGTGCTGTCCATGAGCGCAATTCTTCTAGCAACTTCGGCCTGCTTCTCTTGTGGAAGAGAGGACAAAATGTGCGAAGATTGCTCCGATTGAAGATAGGACAACACGAGCGCAATCGTCTGAGAGTTCTCGTTTTGAATAAAGTTGAGTATTTGCATCGGCTCTGCTTTGCGGGCAAAGTCGAATGGCCGCACTTGCAAAGTAGCAGTCAATCGATTTATGACTTCCGCCGCTTTGCTCTCGCCTAACGCCTTCTCCAAAATATCTCTGGCGTATGTAATGCCGCCTTGCGAAATATATTCCTGAGCTACACAGATTTGATTGAACTCTCCTAAAATCGTTTCTCGCTCTGAGCTGTCCACTTTGCGCACATTGGCAATTTCAAGAGTTAGCTGTTCAATTTCATCTTCTCTTAAATGTTTAAAAATTTGAGCTGACACTTCGGGGCCCAGTGTAATTAGCAGTATTGCCGCTTTCTGCCTTCCGGTTAGCCCATTCATCGATTTACTCATGCAAACGACCTCTATTCATCGACAAGCCAAGTCCGAAGTAAATTAACAAATTCATCCGGCTTGCGTTTGGCGAGTGTCTCAAGATTTTTACGTGCTTGGCTGTCATTGCTTAAGCTATCAAAATCAAGGGTAGGATATTCTACAGCCGTTGATGCTACAACCGCTTCTTGCGCTTCAGCTGCTGCTGCTTCTGCCGCTTGCTGTCTGCGTCTGCGAACGAGCAAAATGATCAAACCGGCAATAATCGCAAGTGCTGCTGCTCCAATTCCGATTGCCCATCCCATTGATAAGCCGCCAATCGTGTTTGTAGCGGTGCTTTCAGCAAATGTTTGCCCAATAAGTGAAACCTTTTTGTTAATTAAATCGTCATTATTAACATCTTGACCTGAATCGGCAAGCTGTGCACGTACCAAACCTGTCAAGAAGGTCGTAATCTCTGTACGAGATTCTGGAGTAAGTCGACTTGCTTCAACACCGATGCTAATGGATAGATCTTTAATTACGAAAGGTCCTGAAATCGTGGTACGATTAATTCTTCCAAAATCGTAATTAATAGTAGAAGAGCTTTCTTCCGAGGTGGAGTTTCCAGCAGCATCCGTTGCAGTATAGCCTGGAACATCCGTTCCTCCCGTTCCTGCTACACCGCCTGCACTGGAGCTGCCACCTGTAGAAGAACTCGTCTGATCGGACTGGCTAACAATAATTCCGTTATTATTATTGTCAGGCAGCGGCACAACCTGCTGTTCTTCCGTCTTCTTGTTATCGAAGTTCAAGCTGCTACCGATGCTGATGACCAGATTTTCGGAACCGACAATCGGTCCGAGAAACTGTTGAATGTTCTTTTTCAACTCCGCTTCATATTTGCGTTGAATTTGGAATTGGCTGTCAACTGCTTCTGTTGTACCTGCAATCGTGCCTCCCGCTTCGGAGGATATCAGTTCGCCCTGCGGACCAGTGATGGTGATGCTGTCCACTGTCGTTCCTGGAACTGCTGTTTTTACTAGATTGTAATAACCGTCAATTTCCTTTTGAGTTGGACGATAGCCAGCCATAAATTCCATGGAGATGGAAGCCGATGCTTTTTCCTTTTCTTCAGGGGTTAGAAACACGCTTTCTTCTGGCAAATTCACAAGCACTTTAGAACTTTTCACGCCTTGCATGCGATTCAGCAATTGTTGGATCTCGCCGTTCAAGGCGCTTAAATATTTGACATTAAATTCATTTTCTGTTGTGCCGAAGGTCGAAGAGCTTTGTGTAAAAGCCTCAAAGCCGATGGATCCGTTCTGTACAAGACCAAGTGAGCCGATCGTTACCTTAGTGCGTTCTGCTACAGCGCTTGGTACAGAAATGCTAGTTCCGCCGCTCCCTAGTTCATAAGGGATACCATTGCTATCCAGGTAGTTCATAATGGCTGCTGAGTCTGTTGTATCCAAATTTTGAAAAGCCAATTCATAATCCGTTCTTGTAAAGATTACAGTAAGAAGAATTATAGATAACAACAGTACGCCTACAGAAGCCCCCAAGCCTATTTTCTGTTTTTTTCCCATTTGACTCCAGAATTGCGAAATTCTCAGTCTAAATTGGGCGATTTTCTCGTTCACCTTGTCACCTCACCCAAATTCTATGCCAGGTTTTTTTATCGTTCATTATACCTGCATCCGCATGATTTCTTGATATGCCTCTACAACCTTGTTGCGGATTTGTGAGGTTAGTTGAAGACTAAGCTGCGCTCTTTCGCCAGCAATCATGACCTGAGAAACATCAACTTCACCAATTAAAAACTTATCGTTAAGCTTATGTACATTTTGTTCCTGGGCGCTAACACCCTCAATTGCGTTATTTAAAAACTGGCTAAATGTTTTTGTAAGTTCTGCCGGAGTAGCTTGCTCTACAGGTGCAGCTGTCATCGTCTTTAAAGGCTGCAACTGGTTCATCGAAATGGCTTGAATCACTATATTCCTCCTCGGCTATTGTTTAATGGTTGTTGCTACTTCCCAATTTCCAATGCTTTTACAAACATCGCTTTAGAAGAATTAATGGCAGTGACATTCGCTTCATAAGAACGCGAAGCTGAAATCATGTCAACCATCTCTTTCGCGACGTCTACATTCGGCATATTTACATAGCCGTTTGAATCGGCATCAGGATGGGTAGGATTATATACAAGCTTTGTTGGGGCTGTGTCATCAATGATTTTGGCAACCTTTACCCCGCCAGTTGTTGTACTTTTTCCCATTTTGGCATTCAGCGCATTGGAAAAGCTTGGTTTCAACGGCTCCAAAACGACCATTTTCCGTTTATAAGGCACGAATTGTCCATTCTCATAACCGGCACGCGTCGTTTCCGCATTCGCAATATTTGAAGAAATAACATCCATTCGCAGGCGCTGTGCGGTTAGAGCAGAGGCGCTCGCATCAAATCCGCTGGAAATTTTCACTCTTTAACCTCTCCCTTCTATTGCTGTTCGCATCATTTTGATTTCATGATTGACTTGCTGCAGATAAGCGTTATAACTCAGCTGATTTTTCGCAAGCAGCGACATTTCTCGATCAATATCCACATTATTCTCATTATTGTTCATGGCGGTTTCTTTATCGCTTATGACTTGAGGCGTAGGATTGACCGGCCCACCTATAGGAATATGCCTTGCATTCGTAAGCTTTCCTTTCAGCTTAGGTGAGCTATTACCCATTTGTTGTTCCAAAAGCTGTTCAAATTCAACCTCTGACCGTTTAAAATGCGGGGTATCCACATTGGCTATATTATTCGAAATGACATTTTGCCGCATTTCTGCTGCATGAACTGCCCCCTCTAGCCTTTGGAATGAAGATCCGCTTAATAAGTTCACTTTATTATCACCACTTTCGATAATTAAAAGATCCTAATATAAGGTATTCAACACACTTCGTAGCATTCCTGCTTTGTTCGACATTAAATTATTAAAAAAATGAGATCATGCTGTCGATATTTGCCGACATGTTTATATTCAACAATTCTCCAAATTATTACAATAAGAAAAAAGCCCTATCTTTAAAATAAGATAGGACTTTTTTAGTCGTTTAGACTCATATTTTATGATTTAATTTTTTCCAGCTCTTGAAGAAGCTGGTGATTTAATATCTTAATGTAAGTTCCCTTCATTCCGAGGGATCTAGTCTCAATGACCCCCGCACTTTCTAATTTTCTTAGGGCATTTACGATTACAGACCTAGTAATACCGACCCTGTCAGCAATTTTTGAGGCTACAAGCAGCCCCTCTTTTCCTTCCAATTGCTCAAAAATATGCTCGACTGCCTCAAGCTCGCTGAACGATAACGAACCGATAGCAACCGATACGACAGCGCGACTGCGTGCCTCATGCTCAATTTCTACCGAACGCTCGCGTAAAATTTCCATGCCGACAATCGTAGACCCATATTCTGCAAGCACTAAATCATCGTCGTCAAAAGCGCCTTGGTGCCTTGTCAAAATTAGCGTGCCTAAGCGATCTCCGCCACCTGTTATCGGGACAACCGTCATAATTTCCTGCTGGCCTAGCGACGGGAAAGTCTCATAAACACCAGCATACGGCGCCACATTCGTGACCGATTCCGTCATTTCAAGAAATTGCTCGTTGCTTTCCTGCGGGAAACGCAGCTCTTCTGCCGACATGGAACGCAGCGAGTCATGATCATGCGGATTCACAGCTGCACAACCGAGCACCTTTCCCCTGCGGCTTACGACAAATACACTCGTTTGAATGGTGCTGGTCAGCACCTCCGCCATTTCTCTGAAAATTAGCGGCTTGCCAGCCGCCCGCTGCAGCAGGCGATTTAGCGTCCTTGTTTTTGTTAATAACGTCATGCCATTGCCTCCTAAAACTCATACCAACTACAATATATATTGACTCAAATCTTTATTTTGCGCAATGCTTCCCAGCTTTTCACGAACATATTCCGGCGTGATCAGCATATGGTCCAGCGTAATATCAGGCGCTTCGAAGGAAAGATCCTCAAGCAGCTTTTCCAAAATCGTGTGCAGCCTTCTCGCTCCGATATTTTCAGTATTCCGATTCACTTCCGCGGCAATGGATGCCAGCTCATGAATGGCCTCATCTGAAAATTCGATTTCAATGCCTTCGGTTTGGAGCAGTGCTGTGTATTGCTTAGTCAGCGCGTTTTTCGGCTCCTTCAAAATGCTCACAAAATCATCAAGCGTAAGCGAAGTAAGCTCCACCCGAATCGGAAAACGGCCTTGCAGCTCGGGAATTAAATCGGACGGTTTCGCGATATGGAAGGCACCTGCGGCAATAAAGAGCACATAATCCGTTTTTACTGGACCATATTTGGTCATAACCGTCGAGCCTTCAACGATTGGCAAAATATCACGCTGCACGCCTTCACGCGAAACGTCTGGGACATTTCCACGCGAGGAGCTCGCAATTTTGTCAATTTCATCGATAAAAATAATGCCTGACTGTTCCGCACGTGTAACCGATTCCGAAATGACATCATCCATATTGATCAGCTTGTTTGCTTCTTCCTGAATAAGCACTTTACGCGCTTCCTTAACCGGCAGCTTGCGGCGCTTCGTTTTTTTCGGCATCAGCTGTCCGAACAGCTCCTGCATATTCATGCCCATGCCTTCGGGTCCTTGGCCGCCTGCGAGCATGTCCAGCATATTCGGAGCAGCATCTTCAACTTCTACCTCTACCATTTCATTTTCCAGCTTGCCAGCAGCAAGATCTGCCTGCACCTGAGCCCGTTTTTGCATAATCGTCTGATCCTGCTCCGGTTCTTCAGCTTGCAGATTGTCATTTTGCTGGTTGCCAAAAAGCATCTCAAACGGATTTTTTTGCGTCTTTTCCTTTATTTTCGAAGGGACAAGCAGCGTCACCAGCAATTCGTTTGCCAGCTTCTCCGCTTTATCTTTAACCTGCTCGGTTTTTTCCGTTTTCACCATGCGGATCGCTGTTTCAACCAAATCGCGAACCATGGATTCAACGTCGCGGCCTACGTAGCCTACCTCGGTGAATTTCGTTGCTTCAAGCTTTACGAAAGGCGCTTTTACCAGCTTCGCCAATCTGCGGGCAATTTCTGTTTTACCAACGCCTGTAGGACCGATCATTAAAATATTTTTCGGCACGACCTCATCACGCAACGATTCATCAAGCTGACTTCTGCGATAACGATTGCGCAAGGCGATTGCGACCGAACGTTTTGCAGGCTTTTGTCCGACAATATACTTATCCAGCTCCGCTACGATCTCTCTTGGTGTTAACGCTGCATTTGCCATATTAATCTCCTCCGTTTAAGAGCCGATTTCTTCCACAATAATATTGTGATTCGTGTAGACGCAAATATCTGCTGCAATTTCTAGCGCCGAACGGGCCATTTCCTTCGCATCCAGATGAGTGGCATGGCGCTTGAGTGCTCTAGCTGCGGACAAAGCAAAGCTGCCGCCCGAGCCAATGGCCAAAAGACCATCATCCGGCTCAATAATTTCGCCATTTCCTGAAATCAATAAAAGTCCCGTCTCATCCATAACCAGCATCATCGCTTCCAATTTGCGCAGCACACGATCCGAGCGCCATTCCTTCGCCAGCTCTACAGCCGAGCGCTGCAAATTGCCATGATGCTCCTCAAGCTTTGCCTCGAACTTCTCAAAAAGCGTAATCGCATCAGCAACCGAGCCAGCAAAACCAGCAACGACTTGCCCGCGATATAAGCGGCGTACCTTTTTCGCTTTATTTTTCATCACCATGCTGTTGCCGAACGTTACTTGACCATCCCCTGCAATCGCGCCTTTTCCCTCGTGACGGACTGCACAAATCGTCGTTGCATGAAATTCCATTTCCATCTCTTCGCCTCCTCTATGCAAATGCGCCTGTACTAATCCAAACCTTCAAAAATAATTGCATGACCGTAATTAGTTGTTTATCAAATGCGTGAAATGCTCTTGTTTAAATTGCTCAATGCCGGCAAGCGCACGGTTCGCAATCGCTTCATTCTTTTCCTTCTTGCTCTTCAATCGTTTCTCAAGCGGCGGGAATAACCCGAAATTCGCATTCATAGGCTGAAAATGCTTGAAATCCGCCGTCGTAATATATTGCGCCATGCTGCCCAGCGTCGTGTCTCCAGGAAGCACAAGCGGCTCAAGATTGCGTGCGAGACGAGCGGCGTTGAAACCGGCGATTAACCCGGAAGCCGCTGATTCCACATAACCTTCAACACCCGTCATCTGGCCGGCAAAAAATAAGGTAGGGCGATTTTTAAGCTGATAGGTCGGCTCAAGCAAGCGCGGCGAATTGATGAACGTATTGCGGTGCATAACACCGAAACGCACAAACTCGGCATTTTCAAGTCCTGGAATAAGCGAGAATACCCGCTTCTGCTCGCCCCATTTCAAATGCGTTTGAAACCCAACCAAGTTATACAGCGTGCCAGCCGCATTGTCCTGGCGCAATTGGATAACAGCATGAGGCAGCTTGCCTGTATGCGGGTTCACAAGTCCAACTGGCTTCATCGGTCCAAAAAGCACCGTTTGCTTGCCGCGGCTTGCAATAACTTCAATTGGCATACAGCCCTCAAAATATACTTCCTTTTCAAAATCTTTTATTTCCGCTTTCTCGGCATTAACGAGCGCATCATGGAAAATTTCGAATTCCTCTTCCGTCATCGGGCAGTTCAAATAAGCGGCTTCGCCTTTATCGTAGCGGGAAGCGAGATAAACTTTGCTCATATCGATAGAATCTTTCTCCACAATCGGTGCAGCAGCATCGTAAAAGTAGAAATATTCCTCGCCCAGCAGCTCGCGTACTTGCGCGGACAAGGCCGGAGCTGTGAGTGGGCCTGTCGCAATAATGACGATTCCGTCTGTTGGAATTTCCGTTACTTCCTCATTGCGGACTTCAACGAGCGGATGCTCGTGCAGAAGGCGCGTTACTTCGCCGGAAAACCCGTCCCGGTCAACAGCAAGCGCACCGCCCGCTGGAACTGCATGACGATCCGCGCAGCCAAGAATGAGCGAATCCAGCTGGCGCATTTCCTCTTTAAGCACGCCTACGGCATTTGCCAGTCCATTTGCACGCAAGCTGTTGCTGCATACGAGCTCGGCAAACTGGTTCGTGTGGTGGGCTGGCGTTTTCGTCTCGGGCCGCATTTCATAGAGTACGACGGGTACGCCTTGGGATGCGATTTGCCAAGCGGCTTCGCTGCCGGCCAGGCCAGCTCCGATAACGGTTACTTTTGGATAGGATGATGATGACAATGAACTTACCTCCAAATCATAATACGCGCTTCGCGCAAATAAATATCATTTTTTTAATGGAATTGCGAAGTAAACCAACAGGACGGATAAAACACAGCTGTCCTCCCTATTCAGGGAGGACTGGGTCCACTCACATGTGGAGCTGTGCACAGCATCGTAGATGCCGCTTTATGCTTCTTCTTGTTCTTCATCCTGCAGCTCTTCGGAATAATCGCATGTAGGACATTGCAGCTTTGCTCCGCTGCGATTGCGTTTTTCTACGAGCATGCTTTCGCATTTCGGACACGGCTTGCCTGAAGGCTTATCCCATGAAACATAATCGCAAGCCGGATACGTATCACAGCCGTAGAAAATCCGGCCTTTTTTACTTCTCCGTTCAATAATTTTGCCTTCCTCACATTTCGGACAAGGCACGCCGATATCCTTAACGATCGGCTTCGTATTGCGGCAATCCGGAAAGCCGGAGCAAGCGAGGAATTTGCCGAAGCGTCCCATTTTATAAACCAAATGACGGCCGCATTTTTCGCAAATTTCATCGGAAACCTCATCTTGAATTTCGATTTCCTTCATTTCCTCTTCCGCTACTTCCAGACGCTTCTCGAACGAGTCATAGAAGGTCGCGAGCACTTTGACCCAGTCCTGCGAGCCTTCCTCCACATGGTCGAGATCCCCTTCCATGTTGGCTGTAAATTCAGCATTCAGAATTTCCGGGAAAAACTCTTCCATTAGCTGGATAACAAGGTCGCCAAGCTCAGTCGGCATAAATTTCTTCTCTTCTATCGCTACGTATCCGCGCTTCTGAATCGTTTCCAGCGTAGGCGCATACGTACTTGGACGTCCTATGCCGAGCTCCTCAAGCGTTTTCACGAGTCTGGCCTCCGTAAAACGCGGCGGCGGCTGTGTGAAATGCTGTTTAGGCTCAATGGCTTCTGCAGGAATCATATCCCCTACTTCAATTGGCGGCAGGAACTTATGCTCCTCTTCTGCCCCATCATCATTGCCTTCCACATATACTTTCATAAATCCGGCAAACTTGACCTTCGATCCATTCGCACGGAACTTGACATCGCCAGATATCATATCGACGGTCATCGTATCGAGAACGGCTGAAGACATTTGGCTGGATACGAAACGTTCCCATACCAGTTTGTACAACCGGAATTGATCACGGCTTAGGAACGGCTTCATCGTATCCGGATCACGCATAATAGCCGTTGGCCTGATCGCCTCATGCGCATCCTGGGCATTGCTGTTCTTTTTCGCATAAATGCGAAGCTGCTCTGGCATATAAGGAGCGCCGTAGCGTTCCGTAATGTATTCCTTTGCTTCTTCCTGCGCAATCGGGGATATACGAGTGGAGTCCGTTCTCATATATGTAATTAGACCGACCGTGCCTTCCTTGCCTAGCTCTACACCTTCATAAAGCTGCTGGGCAACGGACATCGTCTTAGACGCCCTGAAACCAAGCTTACGGGCGGCTTCCTGCTGCAGGGAGCTCGTAATGAATGGAGGTGCAGGATTGCGCAAGCGCTCCTTCTCCTTCACTTCCGCCACTTTAAAATCAGAGCCGCTTTCCATCGCATCCAGCACGGCTTGCATTTCCTGCTCGTTGCCGAGCTCGCGCTTCTCGCCGCCAATGGAGTGGTATTTCGCCTCAAATGGTACGCCGTTTTGCGATACCTTTGCCGTAATCGACCAATATTCTTCCGGCACAAATTCATCGATCTCATTTTCGCGGTCAATAATCAGCTTGACGCATACCGATTGAACGCGGCCAGCAGAAAGGCCCTTCTTAACCTTTTTCCACAGAAGCGGACTGATCTTGTAGCCGACAAGACGATCTAGAATACGTCTCGCCTGCTGCGCATTAACCAAATCCATATTGATTTTGCGCGGCGTCTTAAAAGCATCCTTAACCGCTTGCTTCGTTATTTCATTAAATACAACGCGGCAAGTATCCGAGGCATCCAGCTCCAAATAATGAGCCAAATGCCATGCAATAGCTTCCCCTTCGCGATCCGGGTCAGCCGCCAGATAAACATGCTTCACTTTTTTGCTGGCGCTTTTGAGTTCTTTCAGTACGCTGCCTTTGCCGCGAATCGTAATATATTTTGGATTGAAATCATTTTCAACTTCGACGCCAATCTGACTTTTCGGCAAATCGCGAATATGGCCCATGGAAGCCTTAACAATATATTTGCTGCCTAAATACTTCCCTATTGTTTTCGCTTTGGCTGGTGATTCGACGATAACTAATGAGTCTGCCACGTTAGGCGCCCCCCTCTCTACTGCTTACTACAATGCTATATATAGCGATCCAGACTGCTGCTCGATCCTACGTTTTATACATAAATTTATCAGAAGAGCGCTTAAATGTCCAAAAGGAACAGCTATCAGCTGGTGTAATTCATTAATGGATAATGGACGCTCTCGCAGCAGTGCGATAATTTTCCGTTCATCAGCGGACAATTCCTTGTCCGATTGGAGCTGTGAAAAGGCAGAAGAATTCGACTGTTTCAGCCTTTCATCGCCAAGCCATGTGTATTCTTCAAAAATATGCTCGGCCGCGCTAACCAGCTTTGCTCCTTGGCGAATAAGCGAATTAGGCCCTTCGCTTTTAGGAGAAGAAATCGGGCCCGGCACAGCGAATAAATCACGGTTCATATCCAGCGCTTGCGCTGCTGTAATTAAAGAACCGCTGCCAATGGCTCCCTCTATGACGAGTGTCCCAAGGGAAAGCCCTGCAATAATTCGGTTGCGCAGCGGAAACATGCCGGGATGCAGCGGCGTGCCGATTGGCGTTTCCGAGAGCAATAGCCCTTCTTCCGCTATCTGGCGGTACAAAGTTCTATTCTCTGAAGGATAACAACAATCTACGGCGCATGCAAGCACGGCTATCGTGCTACCAACTCCTCGCAGAGCGGCCTCATGCGCCTTGCTATCGATTCCACGGGCTAAACCGCTCGCAATAGTCATCCTGCCTGCCGAAAGCTGCTCAGAGAGCATAGAAGCAGTATGACGGCCATATGCGGTAGGATTGCGCGTTCCGACGATTGCTATAATTGGACGCTTCAACAACTCCAGACGGCCAATCGCATACAACACCCAAGGCGGCTGCGGAATTTGCAGCAAATAGTTTGGATAGGCTTCATCAAACGGTGTAATGACACTAGCTCCAAGCTGAACTGCCTTTTCATAGGAAGAGCCTGAAGCAATGAGTCCTTGCCCTATTCGCTTAACAGCCGACCGTGCCTGCTGGGTGCTAAAACCGGCCTTAATATAGGCTGCTTCATCCTGACCGCTGCCCTCTCGCCACGCGCCGCTCGCTACTGCCTTCTGAATCGTGCGCCAGCCAATGCCAGGCACTTCGCTAAGCATCATTATGATTTGTCTGCATTCATCATGATCACGTTCCATATCGTTCGGCCTCCATTATAATGAGGCACACCCTTACATTCTTTCCTATTGTGCGTTACATGGCTGAAGAATGCAAGTCGCCCTCTCATCTTCATACAAAAAAAAGCAACCTTTCAGCTCCCGCTAACGGGAATCGAAAGGTTGCTTACCTTTTTCAAAGCTTTATTATTTTGCAACAGTTGTGCATTTTTCCAACAGGCCTTGCTCTTCAAGCACCGATACGAGCGTGGAGCCCATATCCGAAGGAGTAGGCGCTACTTTAATTCCGCATGCTTCAAGCGTAGCGATTTTTTCAGCTGCTGTTCCTTTGCCTCCGGAAATGATCGCGCCAGCATGGCCCATACGTTTGCCTGGAGGCGCTGTTGCGCCGCCGATAAAGCCTACAACCGGCTTTTTCATATTGGCTTTAACCCATTCTGCCGCTTCTTCTTCTGCTGTACCGCCAATTTCACCGATCATAATAACCGCGTAAGTATCAGGGTCATCATTGAAACGGCTCAAAATGTCGATAAACTCGGAGCCTTTCACTGGATCGCCGCCAATACCGACTGCAGAGGATTGCCCAATGCCGCGAGTCGTCAGCTGGTGAACCGCCTCGTAAGTCAATGTTCCCGAGCGGGACACAACGCCTACATGGCCTTTCGTGTGAATGTAGCCTGGCATAATGCCGATTTTACATTCGTCTGGTGTAATAACACCTGGGCAGTTAGGCCCGATCAAAATCGATTTGCTGCCTTCCATATAACGCTTAACTTTGACCATGTCCAGTACCGGAATACCTTCCGTAATACAGATAACAAGTTCAAGTCCAGCGTCAACGGCTTCTAGAATAGAATCAGCTGCAAATGCTGGCGGCACATAAATAACCGAAGCTGTAGCGCCAGTCGCTTTTACTGCCTGCTCAACAGTGTTAAACACTGGAAGCGATACCGTTGAACCGTTTTCAAGAGTGATATCGACGTTAGTTCCGCCTTTACCCGGCGTTACTCCGCCTACCATTTGCGTACCGTAATCGAGTGCGCCTTTCGCGTGAAACAAGCCAGTTGCGCCCGTAATCCCTTGCGTAATCACTTTTGTATCTTTGTTTACCAAAATGCTCATCGAATCTCACATCCCCGTCCATGAATTCATACGCGTATTTATTTCACGAGAGCGACAATTTTTTGTGCGCCGTCTGACATAGAGTCCGCTGCTACGATGTTCAGTCCCGACTCGTTCAGCATTTTTTTACCCAATTCAACGTTTGTGCCTTCCAGTCTTACGACAAGCGGACGATCGAGGCCAATTTCCTTCGCGGCCGCAATAACGCCATCCGCAATAACGTCACAACGCATAATGCCGCCAAAAATATTAACGAAAATCCCTTTAACATTTTCATCGGACAAAATGATTTTGAACGCTTCTGTTACTTTCTCTTTCGTTGCACCGCCGCCTACGTCCAGGAAGTTCGCAGGGTCGCCGCCATAATATTTGATAATGTCCATTGTCGCCATAGCAAGGCCTGCGCCATTAACCATGCAGCCGATGTTGCCATCAAGGGCAATGTAGCTGAGATCGTATTTGGAAGCTTCGATTTCTTTCGCATCTTCCTCTTCCAAATCGCGCAATGCGACAATATCCTTATGACGGTATAGTGCATTGGAGTCAAAATTCAGCTTCGCATCCAGTGCCATCACTTCGCCATCGCCAGTTACGACAAGCGGATTGATCTCGGCAATAGAACAATCCTTCTCAACGAAAGCGTTGTACAACGAAATCATGAATTTAACAGCTTTGTTAACGAGCGGAGTTGGAATGTTGATAGCATAAGCAAGCTTACGCGCTTGGAAAACTTGCAAGCCTACAGCTGGATCAACGATTTCCTTGAAAATTTTCTCAGGGGAATGCTCGGCCACTTCTTCAATTTCCGTGCCGCCTTCCTCTGAAGCCATAATGACGACGCGGCCTGTGCCACGGTCCAGAACAGCACCGATATAATATTCTTTCTTGATGTCGCAGCCCTGCTCAATAAGAAGGCGCTTAACTTCTTTGCCTTCTGGGCCAGTTTGATGCGTAACGAGCACTTTTCCAAGGATTTCTCCTGCATATGCGCGAACTTCATCCAAGCTTTTTGCGACTTTAACACCGCCAGCTTTACCACGGCCGCCCGCATGGATTTGTGCTTTTACAACAACAACTTTCGTACCAAGCTCTTCTGCTGCTGCAACCGCTTCATCAACGGTGAACGCAACTTTGCCCTCAGGCACAACTACACCATACTGTTTCAATAACGCTTTGCCTTGATACTCATGGATATTCATTGTTGAAATCCTCCATTTCATAGACCGAAATCAGTCGTATGTACACAAACATCTATTATCATAGCATTTTTCCTCTGGTGTTACCTTATATTCGTGCAAGAAGACTTCGGCTTTTTTGATATGGATTCAATCTCAATTTGAGATTAAACGCCATAATCCGCTAATTTACTGCCTTTTACTCGCATCCACCACCCTTTCGTTCAATATTTGACAAAAATGGACAGCGCCCATTATGATTAGTTTGTACCAAACATTCGTTTGCTACTCCATAAGAGCAATCCATTATGGCAATTCACTTAAAATCATAACCGCGATATACAGGACGTAAGGAAGCACCTTCATCCCACTAATTGGAGGTGCTTTTTGTTATGTTCAGCTTAATGCAGAGCGCGACCGTTTATGGCGTCGAAGGCAAAGAAATTGCTGTGGAGGTCGATATTGCAAGCGGCCTGCCGCAAATTGCGGTAGTCGGGCTGCCAGACCCCGCTGTACGGGAATCCGTCGAACGAGTACGGGCTGCGATTAAAAATAGCGGCTTCGCCTTTCCGATGGAGCGTATTACCGTCAACCTTGCCCCTGCCGATTTGCGCAAGGAAGGCACGGCGTTTGACCTTGCCATAGCTGCTGGCATTTTGGCGGCTAGCGGACAATTAAATGCGGCCCTCTTTCATAACACGATGATGCTGGGCGAGCTTTCGCTTAACGGATCTATTAGGCCGGTTACTGGCGTGCTTGCGATGATCGAACAGGCCAAAAAATCAGGCATCCGCCGCGTGCTGCTGCCGCTCGCCAATGCTCCAGAGGCTGCCTGGATAGCCGGTATGGAGCTTTTTGCGATCAAGCATTTAATGGATTTGCGTCCACAGGATCGCGAGGGGTTAGAGGCGATTCGCTACACTCCGTCCCAACAGAATGGCGACAAGAGCTATTCTGGGCTATTGGCTGAAAAAAAACCTATGCTTGCGCCCCACTGCGGCGACTACAGCGATGTTATCGGTCAGCAGTTGGCCAAGCGTGCGCTCGTTATTGCTGCGGCAGGTCGGCATAATGTGCTGTTTTCAGGCCCGCCGGGCACAGGAAAAACGATGATGATTCGCAGGCTGCCAACCATTCTCCCGCCTCTGACCGAACAGGAAGCGATTGAAGTGACCAAAATATACAGCGCTGCCGGCAAGCTGTCTACTGGCAATCAAGGACTGATTGCTGCTGCCCCTTTCCGCGCTCCTCATCATACGATTTCTGCAGGCGGGCTCGTAGGTGGCGGCTCTGTGCCAAAACCTGGCGAAGTGACACTCGCCCACCATGGCGTGCTGTATTTGGACGAGCTGCCTGAGTTTTCGCGGCAAACACTTGAAGTGCTGAGGCAGCCGTTGGAAGATGGAATTGTGACGATTGCGCGCACAAGCGCCGTCTTTCATTTTCCCGCGCGAATGATTTTGGCTATGTCATTTAATCCTTGTCCGTGCGGATTTTCGGGGCATGAGACATTAGATAAGCGCTGTACCTGCACAGACGCTGTAATCGCGCGCTATAAATCCAAGCTGTCCGGTCCGCTTCTCGATCGGATCGACATCCAGCTTGAGGTTCCGCAGCCCATTGACCTCGGCAGCCCAATATCGGATATTAGCCGCAACAGCCTGTCCTCTGAAGCGATGCGCCGCCTGGTCGAAGCAGCTCGGGAACGGCAGAAAGCACGTTTTGCAAAGCTGAAAATCGAGGGCGATGCAAGCTTATCCGGCTCATCCCTGCACCGGGTGATGCTGATTCGCCAGGATGCTGCGGAGCTGCTCGGTCACGCGCTGCAGATGCTTCCTATCAGCATGCGTGCCCATGACCGCATTATGCGCCTTTCGCGAACGGTAGCTGATGTTGAAGGCAGCCACTATATCGAGGCCGAGCATGTAGCAGAAGCTATCCAATATCGAAAGCTAAACTTTTAAGCAATTCAAAATAGGGTTAGGCATATAAGGTAGAGCCGATTTAAATAAGTAATTTTAAACAAGTAATCAGTCAAACGATAAAAGGAGCATCACCGCCTATTGCGCAGTGATGCTCCTTTCATTTTTAGCAGGATGGCTTTCGGCTTCTAATCTGCGGGACTCTCACGCCCCTTTAAATGTTCGCAAATCAACCATTTACCGCTAAAATGCCGCTATGATATGCTTCAGCTCACCTATTGCATCATCGTGCTCCAGCGTAATAGCAATGACATCAAAGCGTATGCTCCGTTCCAGCTGTCGAGTCAGCTTCAAGTAAACTTGCGCTGTTTCCGTCACTTGTTTTTGCTTGCGCCAGTCAACCGACTCCGCGGCTGTGCCGAAACGCCCGCCTGACCGGCGTGTGCGCACCTCGACAAATACGAGCTTGTCTTCCCCGCACACAATGAGATCCAGCTCGCCCGATCGGCAGCGCCAGTTGCGCTCCTCAATCGTATAGCCGGCTTCCAGCAAGTAGGCTTCTGCAGCAGCTTCCCCAAGCTTTCCAGTCCATTTGCGCTTGTCAGCACGTTTGCCGCTAGTTAGATCAGGCTGCTCTGGACTTCTATTACTCATTCAAATCCCTCGCCTTACGATCCGAGCGATATACAAAGCTGAGTATTTCTGCTACCAGCGTATAGAGCTCCGGTGGAATCGTCTGATCGATATCAAGCTTGGACAGCACTTCTACAAGCGAAGCATCCTCCTGCATCGGTATGCCGTTTTCCTTCGCCTTTTCTATTAGCTGCTCCGCTAAATAACCTTTGCCTTTCGCAACGACGACAGGCGCCGTTCCGACGCCCGGCTCGTATTTGAGCGCAACTGCCCGCCGTATCGGTTCAGGTTTGTTGTTCTTGTTTTCTTCTGCGCTCATGCCTTCAGGTCCACCCCTTTATAACGGCCGGAAAGAAACGTCCTTGGGGCAGTAATATGTCCTTCTGCAGCTCCATCAGCAGCATGCTCTTCATTTTCTGCGATCGGAGAGGTTCGCAGCGACAGCAGCTGGTAGCCCGCCTGATTCAAGCTGTCTGCAACTTCCGCTCGGGAAGATTTCGCCAGACCATCCATTGCCGGATGATTGTTCCACAGTGTCAAGCTTACAATTTTGTCCACGACATGGACGTCTACTACCGTATCTCCTAGCGTTTTCATCGATAAATCAAAGAGCAGCCGGCAATTATCCGCATCCAGCTCGCCCTTTCGGCCACGCCGCGTTTGAATATGGACCGATGCCGTCTGATTGCCGTCATCACTCTTAAAAGGAACGAACACGGTAAGATGGCTGAAAAGGGCGCCATTGCGCTCAGGCGACATTAGCAGCTGCTGGCCTGTTATATGCTGCACTAGCTGCTGTGCCGCCTCTTTGAGTGCGGGGGGCGCGTCATCGGAGGTTGACAGCGCGAGAAGTACGCTTTTCAGCGATTCCTGCACATTCTGCTTATTATCTTGAGCAAGAGCAGGCAATGGCTCCGCTTTGTGCCCTTGCAGCGTATTCGTTCCAGAATCGGCTTTCAGCAAATCAGCATTAAGCTTGCCTCCATCTGGCAGCTTGTCGCTCGCCGCTGCTGCCTGCTGCTGCGATGAAGCAGCTGTTTGAAGCCTCTCAGCCGCCCCAGAACGCTCTTGCAGCTGCCCAGAGCTTGCTCTTTGCCCAGCAGCATGATCACCGCGCAGCGCCTGTTCTGTGCCGTTACGCGCCTGATTGGCGGTACCCTGCTCTGCTTCTGCTTTTCCTTGCTCCGGCGTCCCTGCCGCTGGCTGTGTCTGAATGCCAAGCAACTGCTTGCCGAGCTGCTGCTCGTGATCGACACCGAGCCACTTCATCATCTGCCCGAGCCAGTTGGTCGGACTGCCTTCCGCCTTGCCCGCCGCTCCTGCTGCCACAGCGGCGGCTCCCGTTCCTGCAGCTGCATCGCCTTTGCTCGCTGCCACAGCCGCTTCAGCCCCGCTCGTCTTTGCGGGCTGTCCACTGCCTGCCGTCTCCGCCGCTCTCGCCGCGGCGGCTCCCGGCTTCTCGCCGCCGCCAAGCCCCCGAAGCAGCTCTGCGCCTTCGCCGAGCAGCGCTTGCAGCTTGCCCAGCTGCTGCGCCAGCTGGGCCTCCTTCCCGCCCGCCTGCGCCTGCCCGCTGGCGGCTTCCTTGCCGCCGGCTGCAGCCGACGCCAGCTGGCTCAACTGGTCCAGCAGCTCATGCGCCGCTGGACCAAACATCACCTGCTGCAGCGCACTAATCGTCGCTGCCGTCACAGGCAAACCGCGCTTGAATGCCGAGGCTGCCGCCTGCATCCATTGCTCCGTATTTGCGCCTGACGGCATAGCTGCCGCCGCTTGCTGAAACACCTGCGCGGCATCCTTGTTCAACGGGATGCCTTCTTGATTTAAGTTCTTTATGATTTGCGCCGCCCATTTCTGGTCGGGCAAAGCGAACTGCTTAAGCAGGTCCTTTATTGACTGTTCCGGCAGCTCGGCGAGCGCAGCGTCTATTTGCTTCAGCATAATAAGGCCGCCTTCCGCCTGCGCCCCAACCTGAAGCATCGCTGCTTGGCCTGCGGCCAACGGCACCTCAAGCGTCGCCCTTACCTGCACGCCGTTGATTTGCACAATTGCCTCATTGTTGTCCGATACCTGCAGCACCAGGGCGCGTACCGTCTGTCCCGGCTTCAGCTCAGCTGAACGTATATCCGTTCCCGACGCCTCGCCCAGCATGCTTCTCATCATTTGTCCAATATTCATTGCCATCGCTCCCGTTTTACGATGAAATTCAGCTTACGCCCGTCAGGCTTCATCCTGCTTCGCTATCAAAACATGCTTTATTACCTTTATCGGCTAGTCGCCTGCGTATGATGAATCAGCTTTTTCGCCGCTGGCTCAATCAACTCTATTTAAACCCCATTATACAAAAAAAAGACGGCGCGCTGCACCAACAGCGCGCCGTCTTTCTTTATTTAAGCAAATCTAGCGATAGCCAAACCGCCCAATGCAATAATCAAAATAAGCTTAAAAACCTACAATCCCGCCGCTCGTTTAAAATAATTGCTGCTGCTCTGCAAATATTTTCCCAAGAAAGGTTTTGCGATGCAGCGGGCTCGCCCCATACTCTAGCAAACGCTCGCGATGCAGCTTCGTCGGGTAGCCCTTATGTACAGCTATGCCGTATTCTGGGTACAGCTGCTCCCATTCATCCGCACATAAACGATCACGCGTTACTTTGGCCAAAATCGATGCCGCAGCAATCGTCTGGCTGTTGGCATCCCCTTTGATGATCGCAAGCTGCGGCTTTGGCACATCCACTTTCTCCGCATCAATGAGCAAATAATCAGGCTCTATTGCCAATGATTCGATTGAAAGCTTCATCGCAAGCCTAGCAGCCTGCTTAATATTAATGCGGTCAATTTCAGCAGCGTCTACACGGGTAACCGACCACGCGATACACTTTTCGATAATGATATCATAAAGCTGATCCCGCTTTTTCTCCGAGAGCTTCTTGGAATCATTTACCCCTTCAATGACCAGATCAGGCGGCAAAATGACAGCAGCAGCGACGACATCGCCGAACAGGCAGCCCCGGCCAACCTCATCCACACCAGCAATTGCCTGGCAGCCTTCACTCCACAGCTTACGTTCATACTCCAGCATATCCGCCTATCCCCCGCTTCAAATCCTCAGGCCTACGAGGACACTCATACAATCAAAAATCTAGCTATTTTGCTTCCACGGTGCTTCAAGCGAAATATGGCCGAACTTGCCCGCACGCAGCTCCCGCAAAATAATGCCCGAAACCTTCTCCAGGTCAACACGCGCTCCGCTCTGCAAACAACCACGCTTGCGTCCGATTTCCTCCATCACCTTGACGATTTCATCAGACTCATTCGTATCCGGCTGCTCGATCGTTAATTCGAAGCGCTCTTTCACACTGCCCCAGTAACGGTCAACCAATTCCTTCAAAGCAAAAAACGCAATATCCTCAATGTTCAAAACCTGCTCGCGAATCGCACCTGTCATCGCAAGGCGATAGCCGACAAGCTCATCCTCAAACTTTGGCCACAAAATGCCCGGCGTATCAAGCAGCTCCATATCCTTGCCAGCTTTTATCCACTGCTGGCCTTTTGTTACGCCTGGACGATCGCCAGTAAGCGCAATATTGCGACCCGCCAGACGGTTGATTAGCGTTGATTTCCCCACATTCGGAATGCCGACTATAAGACCGCGCACCGCTCTTGGATTAATCCCTTTTGCGATCTGACGGTCAATTTTTTCCTGCAGCAGTTCTTTTGCTTTCACCGGAACCTCGTTTACCCGCGTTCCTGTAGAAGAATCGACCGCAATACATTCATGGCCTTCTCCTTTAAAATAAGTAATCCATTGCTCCGTCACCTTAGCATCTGCTAGGTCAGACTTGTTGAGCACGATCAGCCGCGGCTTGCCGCCCAAAATTTCATCGACAATCGGGTTGCGGCTGGACATTGGAATACGCGCATCAAGCAGCTCGATCGTTACATCAATCAGCTTGAGCTTGTCCTGTATTTGTCGTTTCGCCCGCGTCATATGACCGGGGAACCATTGAATCGTCAATTTCTCACCTCATTCAAATGCCAATTAATGCTTAATAAAGCTCAGCTTGTTCAGCGGCCAGAAAATAACTTCCGCCCGTCCTACAAGCTCTTTATCCGAAATATAACCAAGGGCACGGCTGTCCTGGCTGTTGCTGCGATTGTCGCCCATTGCGAAAATCGTATCCTCCGGCACAGTCGCTTCCGTTATTCGCTCATTAGGAAAATCTGATTCTGTATTATAAAGCTGACCATTTGCCTGAGCCAGTTTAATGGCATCCGCAATGTATGGCTCTTCCAATTTCACATCATTAATGAAGACGTCATCGCCTTGAACCCTGATCGTATCTCCTGGCAGTCCAATGACGCGTTTAATAAAATCTCTGCCTTGTTCCGGCACATGGAACACGACAACCTCGCCTCTGTCAGGCTCACGGAATTTGTACAAAATTTTATTCACAATGAGACGCTCGCCTGTTTCAAAGTTTGGATGCATGGATTCACCTTCAACCATAAACGGCGCAAACAGAAAACTGCGGATAATGACGACCAATACGACTGCTATAGCAAGCGCTTTGATCCACTCTACCGTTTCTTTCATCGCTTTTGCTTTTTGGCTAGGCGCTGCTTTGTCAGACTCAGCAGATGGAGTAGCCGTTTCGGCGCTATCTGATGTGATTTCAGTTACATTTTCATCATTACGTGATTGCTGGTCCATAAAAACGCCTTCTTTCCATCCTCGAATTCATACTTTCTGACAAGCTGTAAGAATAACGAAAGGGAGCTTGTTTAACCAAGCCCCCTCTTGTCTATTCGACTTAACGAATTTCTTTAATTCTAGCTGCTTTACCACGAAGGTTACGTAGGTAGTACAGTTTAGCGCGACGTACTTTACCACGACGTGCCACATCGATACGATCGATTTTAGGCGAGTTCAACGGGTAAGTTCTTTCGACGCCAACACCGTAGGAAATTTTACGTACTGTAAAAGTTTCGCTAATACCGCCGCCACGACGTTTGATTACAACGCCTTCAAATAGCTGGATCCGCTCGCGGGATCCCTCGATAACTTTAACGTATACTTTCAACGTGTCACCGGGACGAAAGTTAGGAAGGTCTTTGCGAAGCTGCTCTTGCGTAATCGCTTGTACGAGATTCATCTTGGATTCACTCCTTCCACCATAGACGTTCTTAATAGCTCTCCAACTTCCCATTTGAAATTGGGTCATTACCATTAGCGGACCGCCCGATTAATACGAACAACATTTGAAATCATACCATATTCAAACCCAAATTTCAACATCTTTTTCCGGGCTTGCCAACATTATCGCTTAAGACTGCTGTTTGTCCAAAGAAGCAAGCCATTTACGCTCCTTGGCGGTCAATTCAGCCTTCTCCAGCAGGTCAGGGCGCCTGCTCCGTGTGCGAAGCAGCGATTGCTCGCGGCGCCATGTCTCGATGCGGCTATGGTGGCCGGAAATAAGCACCTCCGGCACCTCCATATCACGAAATACAGCGGGCCTTGTATAGTGCGGATGCTCCAGCAAGCCTGTGCTGTATGAATCGGTTACTGCCGAAGTTTCATTGCCTAGGACGCCAGGAAGCAGGCGTGCTACGCTGTCGATAACAACCATCGCAGGAAGCTCCCCGCCTGTCAGCACATAGTCCCCAATCGAAAGCTCATCCGTTACTAAATGCTCGCGTATACGCTCGTCATAACCCTCGTAATGACCGCAAATCATGATCAGATGCTCTTCCTTCGCCAGCTCCTCTGCCTTCTGCTGGGTGAAGGTTTCCCCTTGTGGACACATTAAAATAACACGCGGACGGGACCCTGTTCCGACCTGCTCCATCAAGTGCTCAACAGCCGAAAATACAGGCTCTGCTTTAAGCACCATGCCTCCTCCTCCGCCATACGGATAGTCGTCTACCGTATTATGCTTATTGCCGGAGTAAGCGCGAAAATTAATGGCATTCAGTGCTACGATGCCTTTTTCCTGTGCCTTGCCAAGAATACTGGCCCCGAACACGCCATCAAACATTTCAGGGAAGAGCGTAAGCACATCTACTCTCACGCTAAATCAACCCTTCCATTAGATGAACGGTTACCGTCTTCGTCGCAATGTCTACGTTCAGCAGTACTTCATCGATAACGGGAATAAGCACTTGGCTTCCTTTTCCTTTAGGACGGTCCACAACCCACACATCATTAGCACCTGGCCGCAAAATTTCAGAAATAGTGCCCAGTTCCTCGCCCTCGTCTGTTACGACGCGACAGCCGATAATTTCATGGAAATAATATTCCCCTTCATCCAGCTTCCCAAGCTGCTCCTCTGCTACCTTCAGCAGCCAGCCCTTGTACTTCTCCACTTCATTAATATCATTATATCCCTTAAGCTTAATAATATAATTGCCCTTATGCTCACGGGAGCCCGCAATCTCTACTTCCTGCTTCGTGCCATGCTCCTCATGAATCATAACGAGCTTATTACCTACTGCAAAACGCAGATCTCCAAAATCGGTCTGGGACAGCACCTTCAACTCGCCGCGCAAACCATGTGTATTAACGATTTTACCAACTGTAAACCATTTGCCGCTCATTATTCATGTATCCTTTCTTTCGTGTTTTCTATTTATTATGATCAGGATTTTGCATAAATCAATGAAGCGCAGAACGCCAATAAGCGGTTGCTCCGCCATTCAAGGCCATTTATGCAAAATCCTCATGATACACGCATAAACGGCTGACGCCGGCCCGAAAAAAGGCGGCAGCAGCCGTTTTGCGTAAAAACAGAACATATCCGCTGTGAATATGACTGTTTTTATATTTTGAAAAAGGGTTAGGATAAACTACCCTAACCCTCTCCGAATACGTTTTACGATATGATGTCCACGATAACCCGCTTCTCTGATTTGACAGCCGCGGAGGTTACAACCGTACGCATCGCTTTCGCGATGCGGCCTTGCTTGCCGATAATTTTACCGACATCCTCCGCATGAACCGACAGCTCATATACGATGCCGCGGTCATCGTCTCTTTCCTTCACGTTTACGTCTTCCGGATGATCCACTAACGCCTTTGCTATGACAAGAATCAATTCTTTCATTATAAAGGCCCTCCGCTGTTCAACAGTTATTTCTGTTGCTTAAGCTCATGGAACTTTTTCATTACGCCTGCTTTGGAAAGCAAGTCGCGAGCTGTATCCGAAGCTTGCGCTCCGTTTTGCAGCCATTTCAAAGCTTTTTCTTCGTTGATGGATACTTGAGCCGGTTGTGCAACCGGGTTATAAGTACCGATCTCCTCGATAAAGCGACCGTCGCGCGGCGAACGGGAGTTAGAAACAACTACGCGATAAAAAGGGGCTTTGTGAGCACCCATACGTTTCAAACGAATACGTACTGCCATGTGAAATTCACCTCCTTCAACTAATAAACCGATTTGCTATTTAAAACGGAAACTTCATGCCTTTGCCCAGCATGCCTTTAAGGCCCTTCTTGCCGCCCTTAAGGCCTTTAGGCCCCATCATGGACGAAAACTGCTTCATCATTTTGCGCATGTCATCGAACTGTTTGATCAGTCGATTGACTTCGGCAACCGACGTTCCGCTGCCAGCAGCAACCCGTTTCCGGCGGCTGTGGTTGAGAATTTCCGGCTTCGTCTTTTCTTCCTTCGTCATCGAGCGCACAATCGCCTCAATACGGCCGATTTGCTTTTCATCGATTTTCATATCTTTAAGGCCTTTGACCTTGCCCATTCCTGGAAGCATATCCATTAGCTGATCAATCGGCCCCAAATTGCGAACCTGCGCCATTTGCTCCAGAAAATCATCAAATGTAAACTCGGCCGTGCGCATCTTGCGCTCCATCTCGGCAGCTTTGTCTGCATCAATGTTCATTTGGGCTTTCTCGATAAGCGAAAGCATGTCGCCCATGCCGAGAATTCGCGACGCCATCCGGTCTGGATAGAACGGTTCAAGCGAATCGATCTTCTCGCCCATAGCAGCAAACTTGATTGGCTGGCCTGTTACAGCTTTAACGGATAATGCCGCACCACCACGGGTGTCGCCGTCAAGCTTCGTCAATACAACACCGGTCAGCTCAAGCTGCTCATGGAAGCTTTGTGCTACGTTGACTGCATCTTGACCTGTCATGGAGTCAACAACGAGAAGCACTTCATCGGGCTTAACCAGCTGATGAATTTGCTTCAGCTCGTCCATCAGCGTTTCGTCGATATGAAGCCGTCCCGCTGTATCAATAATGACGTAGTCATTATGATTTTCTTTCGCATGCTGCAAGCCTTGCTTCGCAATTTCTACCGGAGAAGCTTGATCGCCAAGCGAAAACACCGGAGCATTGATCTGCTCGCCGAGCACTTGCAGCTGTTTGATCGCAGCTGGACGATAAATATCGCAGGCTACAAGCAAAGGCTTATGATTGCTCTTCTGCAGAAGCTTGGCAAGCTTGCCGGATGTCGTTGTTTTACCTGCGCCCTGCAAGCCGACCATCATAATAACTGTTGGCGGTTTATTGGCTTTCGCCAGCTTGCTTTGCGTACCGCCCATCAGCTCGGTCAGTTCTTTATTAACGATGTTAATAATGACCATGCCTGGAGTAAAGCTTTTCTCCACTTCCTGGCCAATAGCCTGTTCCTTTACTTTGGCGATAAAATCTTTGACGACTTTAAAGTTAACGTCTGCCTCCAGCAGCGCAAGACGCACTTCACGCATCGCCTCGTTTACATCAGCATCGGATACTTTGCCTTTGCCCTTCAGCTTGCTAAAAACGTTTTGCAATCGGCTTGACAAGCTTTCAAATGCCGCCATGATCCATCACCTCCGTTATTTCCTTACCTGTTGTTCGTCGTTATTAATTGCTCAATTATATCTAGAATTCCCTGCTTGGCATCCGTACCAAGGGAAAGCTCTGTTACGCTATTTCCCAGATGTTCGGCAAGCTGCTGCAGCGCTTCATGCTTCTCCAGCAAGCGAAGCTTGCCTTCGTAGCTTTCAAGCACCTGCACCGCGCGCTTCACATGCTCATAAACCGCCTGCCTGCTAATGCCGGATTCCGCTGCAATTTCTCCAAGCGAGAAATCATCGTGAAAATAATATTTAAGTGAAGTCCTCTGCTTCTCAGTGAGCAGGGGCTCATAAAAGTCAAACAATAAATTAATTCGGGTCGTCTTCGCAAGGGCGTCTGGTTCACTAGCATTCATGACCTTTGCTCCTTCCCGTCAAGGGTAAATCCTTTACACCTAAGCAACGTCTCTTATCTTACACGATTGAAGCAGGCACTGTCAAGCTTTAAACCTTGTCATCCCTTAATGGATGCATTTTAGGCCAAGCGCAAACGGCCGATAGCCTTCCTCTGACGGTAAAGCTAACGTTTCGCGGTGAAATATAAGCGGAGTATAAGTGGGAAACTTATACTCCGCTTATATTTTCAAAAAGCTTATTTACTGCTGCGTTTCCGCCTCTTCCGATCCCTCTTGATCTTTAATAAGGCCCGCAAACAAGGCATGTACAAACTGCTCCGAATCAAATTGTTGCAAATCCGTCATCTTCTCGCCTAAACCTACCAGCTTCACTGGCAAATTCAGCTCATTGCGGATAGCGATGACGATGCCGCCTTTAGCGGTACCATCAAGCTTCGTCAATACGAGGCCGGTTACGCCGCTTTTCTCGCCGAACAGCTTCGCTTGGCTGAGTGCATTTTGCCCAGTAGTCGCATCGAGCACCAGCAGCACCTCATGAGGCGCATCCGGAATTTCACGCTGAATGACGCGGAAAATTTTATTGAGCTCTTCCATCAGATTGGACTTGTTTTGCAGCCTTCCCGCTGTGTCGCAAAGCAAAATATCTACGCCCCGCTGCTTCGCTGCCTGCACCGCATCAAACATGACGGCTGCCGGATCGGAGCCGGACTGCTGCTTAATAACGTCAACGCCTACGCGCTGGCCCCACACCTCCAGCTGCTCAATGGCACCGGCGCGGAACGTATCCCCCGCTGCCAGCAGGACGCTTTTGCCCTCATTTTTATACTTGTGGGCCAGCTTGCCGATCGTCGTCGTTTTGCCAACGCCATTGACGCCGACGAACAAAATAACAGTGATGCCGCTATCCGACATGCGAAGCGCTGTTTTCTCGTTGTCATCTCCCTTGAGCAGCTCAACAAGCTTCTCCGACAATACCGGCTGCAAATCCGCCGCATCTTCGATTTTGCGTTTTTTCACTTCCGCGCGCAGCTCGTCAATCAGCTTCATCACGGTATTGACGCCTACATCGGCGCCAATCAATATTTCCTCAAGCTCCTCGTAAAACTCCTCGTCAATCTTTTTCCGGCGCGTAATGAGCTCTTCTACCTTTTCAACAAACGCTGTACGGGTTTTGGTTAATCCTTCTTTAAATATCGTCGTGACCGCTTCCGTCTTGGAAGCGATGCTTTCCTTCAATCTTTTGAAAAAACTCATCGCGATTGCTCCCCCGTCTTTGTAACTATCATGTATTCTTTCCTCATGCTTAGAGCCGCATGCTACGCGGTAGCCTGCTCCTCTTCTTCCTCCAGACGCACCGATACGAGCTTCGATACGCCGCCTTCCTCCATCGTTACGCCATACAGCACATCGGCTTCCTCCATCGTGCCTTTGCGGTGGGTAACGACGATAAACTGGGTGAGCTCGGAAAATTCACGCAAATATTGGGCAAACCTGGATACATTCGCCTCATCAAGCGCTGCCTCTACCTCATCTAATACACAGAAAGGCACTGGCTTCACCTGCAAAATGGCAAACAGCAGCGCAATTGCCGTAAGCGCCCGCTCACCGCCGGAGAGAAGCTGCAAGTTTTGCAGCTTCTTGCCTGGCGGCTGCGCTACAATGTCGATACCCGTATCAAGCACGCGATCCGGCTCGACCAGAACAAGATCTGCACGGCCGCCGCCAAACAGCTTCGCAAACACGATGCTGAAGTGGCCTCTAATCGCTTCAAAGGTCGTTTTGAACCGTTTCGACATTTCATCGTCCATCTCGCGAATAACTTGATAAAGCGTCGTCTTGGCTTCCACCAGATCATCCTTCTGCTCTGATAAAAACTCATATCGCTCCTTGACGCGTTCATACTCGTCAATAGCGCCCAGATTCACGTCGCCTAGCATCGTAATTTGGCGCTTCAAATCACGAACCAGATTTTGTGTGCCAATGACATCTTCAGGCACCGGGTATTGCTCCCTCGCCAGCTCAATGCTCAGCTCATATTCCTCGCTGAGCTTGCGCAGCAAATTGTCCAGCTCCACATCAAGGCGATTCGCGGCAATTTCGTTTTGGCGCAGCTGCTCCTCGATTTGCCGGAGCTGCGTACGCTGCTCCTTCGTCTCGCTCTCGCCCTGTTCCAGCTCACGGATTCGATCGGCTCTTGCCGAACGCTGCAAATCCGTCTGCTCCGCACATTCCTGCTTCTTAAGCTTCAGGTGATTAAGCTGCTCCATCTGCTGCACGCTCTCGTCTGCATGGCGAGCAATCTCCTCTTCCTGCTGTGCAAGCAGGGAACGGACATTGCCAAGCTCCTGCTTCGCTCGTACAATATCAGCCCGAACACGGGCGGCTTGGTCTTCAAACGACTGCTTTTCTTGGTCCGTCTTGGCTGAGCTGATTTTCAAATCTGTCAGCTGGCCTTGCAGCGCTTCCTTCGCCGTCTCGCTCGCTTTGCGGCGCTCCTCGGCAAGCTTGATCGCCTCCTGCAGCCTAGCTTCATCTGCTACCAGCTTCTCAAGCTTCGCCTGCGCTTCTTCGGTAGTAGCCTGCATCGTTTGCTGCTCCGCCAAATGGCTGCTGCGATCAGCAGAATACAGCTGTTCCTGCTCGTTAAGCTGCTTTTCCTCAGACAGCATCTGCTGAAGCTCTGCCCGCACCTGCTGCTCGTCAATACGCGATTGCTCCGAACGCGAGCGCAGCTCCTCCATATTTTGCGATCGGATCGACTGCTCCTTGCGTAGGTCGCTGAGCTTGTCGCGGAGCTGCTTCATCGTTGCCTCAGCTGCCGTAATTTCCTCATCCAGCCCTTCAATTTGCCGCTGCCGTCCAAGCAAGCTTGCCCCTTTTTTCTGCAAGCTTCCGCCCGTCATCGAACCCCCGGCATTTACAACATCGCCCTCAAGCGTTACAACCCGGTAGCGATATTGACATTTTGAAGCGATACGGTTCGCCTGCTCCAAATTTTCAGCAAGCAATACATTGCCGAGCAAGTTTTGAATAATAGACTTATATTGCGGGTCGCAAGAGACCAGATCAGCAGCAACGCCTACAAAACCTTCTGCGTTTTCAGCAAGCCGTCTGTCATGCTCAGGCACTTGCCTTCCGCGAATGACATCGAGAGGCAGAAAAGTAGCCCGGCCCAGCTGACGCTGCTTCAAAAATGCAATCGCTGCGCGAGCGGTCTTCTCATCCTCCATGACCACATGCTGAAGCGCACCGCCAAGCGCTGTTTCAACCGCTACCTCGATTCGCTCTGGCACGCGAACCAGTTCAGCAACCGCGCCATGAACGCCGCTAATGCCGCCCGAAGTGCGGCGCGACGCCTTGAGCACCTCCCGAACGCCATGCATAAAACCGTCTAGTGCATCCTGCATTTCTTTCATCGTATCGCGACGGGAAATGCTGGCGTCGATTTTTTGCTCCCATTTGCGAATAGCAACAGCCGCCTCATCTACATACTGCCCGGTCTGCTTCGCTTTTTCAGCCTCATCTATGTATTTGTTGCGAGCGCCATTAATATCTTTCAAAATCGCTTCCAGCTGTGCTTCCAGCTGCGCACGTCTAGCTCCACTTTTCCGCTTCTGCTCTTTCCACTTCAGCTCATCCTCGCCAAGACGCTCCATCCGCCGTCCAACTGCTTCCTTCTGCTGCTGGGCATAACGAATTTCGTTGCGCAGCTCCGCCATCGCACTAAGCACATCAAGCAGCTCGCCCTTCAGCGTCTCCTCGGCATCCGGCGCAGCTCCGCCTACAACACCAATAAGACGGTCTTCCTCTTCAGCCAGCTTGGCTTTCAAATCGGCAAGCTGCAGCTCCAGAGCAGCTGCACGGCTGCGGAATTCCGCCTCTTCCTGCATCAGAGTGCCAATGCGGGCATCCTGAGAAGCAGCGGATTCCTCAAGTTGCAGCTTGTTATGCTCCAAGTTGCGTTTGCGTTCCTTCAAAACCTCGCCGTAGCCCTCGCATTTTTCATAATCCTCGCTGTATTGCAGCATCGCTTCATGAAGGCGGTCGAGCTTCTCCTCAATTTCGCGCAGCGCAAGGCGATCCTTCTCCAAATGCGCATCATGCTTGCTCACAACCGTTGACAGCTCCAGCTCGCTTTGCTTGAGCAGCTCCAGCTTGGCATTTGCCTCCGACCAAGATTTATGGACCGAATCAATGTTATGAACGTACATGGAAATTTCTTTCGTCCGCAGCTGCTCCCGCAGCGCTTTATAATGAATCGCTTTCTCCGATTGTTCCTTAAGCGGCCCAACCTGGTCTTCGAGCTCAGTAACCAAATCGTGAATGCGCAGCAGGTTCTGCTCCGTCTCATCAAGCTTCTTCTGAGCTTCACGCTTGCGCGATTTATATTTAACGATACCGGAAGCTTCTTCAAAAATACCACGGCGATCCTCAGACCTTGTGCTTAGTATTTCCTCAATTCGGCCTTGCCCGATAATCGAATAAGCTTCCTTGCCGATTCCCGTATCCATAAACAGCTCCGTAATATCCTTGAGCCGACATGATTGCTTGTTAATCATATATTCACTGTCACCGCTGCGATGGACACGGCGGGTTACTGTCACCTCATTGTACTCCAGTGGCAGTGCTCCATCCGTATTGTCGAGCGTCAGCGACACTTCGCCATAATTGACTGCTTTGCGCGCGTCGCTTCCGGCGAAAATAATATCTTCCATTTTGCCGCCGCGAAGGCTTTTGGCGCTTTGCTCGCCGAGCACCCAGCGGATGCCGTCGGAAATATTGCTTTTGCCGCTGCCGTTAGGGCCGACCACTGCCGTAATCCCCGTAACGAACTCCATCTCCGTCTTATCGGCAAACGATTTAAAACCTGCTAGTTCAATACGCTTAAGGAACATAAATTGTCTTTCACCTCACCCGCTATTGTACCACAAAATCCAGACGCCGGATAACCTCACTTTATGCCTTCTGGCAACTACTCTTATAATTAAAAAAAGAGGCCACAAGGATTTATACCAATCCCAGTAGCCTCTTCCTATAGCTTCCTCTTTACGGCTGAGCGGAAAGGGAGTGCCACGCTTCTTCCGCTGCGCGCTGCTCCGCTTCCTTCTTCGTCCGACCGCTGCCGCTGCCGCATCTGGCATCACCCAAAATCACTTCCACGACAAACTCCCGATCATGCGCCGGTCCGCGCTCCTCGGTAATCCGGTATTCTACCGTACCGAGCCCATGATGCTGGGCGCGCTCCTGCAGCTTGGATTTGAAATCCTTCACGAGCAGGCCGTAATCGTTCGATTCGATGAATGGAAACACATGCTCTTCAAGAAAAGCACGAGCCCGGTCCATACCCGCATCGAGAAAAATCGCACCGACAAACGCTTCAAACAAATCCGCCAGCAGTGCCGGCCTTTGTCTGCCGCCCAGCTGCTCTTCGCCCCGTCCCAGCAGGACATAAGCGCCAAGAGCGAGCCGTTCCGCAAAAAGGGCAAGTGACGGTTCACATACGACCGAGGCGCGCATACGCGTAAGCTCGCCCTCCGGCCGGCGTGGATATGAGCGAAACAGAAATTCCGAGACGAGCAGCTGCAATACCGCATCGCCCAAAAACTCCAAACGCTCATTATGCTCGATTGTGCCATGTTTATGCTCATTTACATACGACGTATGCGTGAAAGCTTGCTTCAGCAGCCTATGTTGTTTGAAGCGTAGCCCCAGACGCGACTGCAGCTCGCTTAGAGAATCATGCTTCATAAACTTTCATCACGATCGTCGCATTATGACCGCCGAAACCGAAGGAGTTGGACATTGCGATTCGAACATCCGCTTTGCGCGGCTCATTCGGCACATAATCCAAATCACATTCTGGATCCTGGTTGTCTAAGTTAATCGTTGGTGCAATGATACCGTTTTGCAGCGTCAAGCCTAAAATAACCGCTTCCACTCCGCCGGCTGCGCCAAGCAAATGTCCCGTCATCGACTTCGTCGAGCTGACTGCCAGCTTATAGGCATGGTCGCCAAATGCTTTCTTAATCGCTTTCGTCTCCGAACGGTCGCCTACTGGCGTTGAAGTGCCGTGAGCATTAATATAATCGATTTCTTCTGGAGCAAGTCCAGCATCTTTGAGCGCTTTCACCATACAGCGTGCTGCGCCGTCTGGATCCGGCTCTGTCATATGATGCGCATCGCCGCTCATGCCATAGCCAATAATTTCAGCGTAGATCCGAGCTCCACGTTTTTGGGCATGCTCGAGAGATTCCAATACAAGCACGCCTGCACCCTCGCCCATAACGAAACCATCGCGGTCAATATCGAAAGGACGGCTCGCTTTGCTTGGCTCATCATTGCGAACGGACATGGCGCGCATGGAGCAGAAGCCGGCCATTCCCGTTGGACGGATAGTCGCCTCAGCACCGCCGCACAGCATGACATCAGCGTCGCCGCGCATAATCATTTTATAAGAATCACCAATGGAATGCGTGCCTGTCGCACAAGCGGTAACCGCCGTGCTGTTCGGTCCTTTCGCGCCAGTCAGCATGGATACTTGACCAGATGCCATATTGGCGATCATCATTGGAATAAAAAACGGGCTGACGCGCTTCGGGCCTTTTTCCAGCAAAATATTATGCTGATCTTCCCAAGTGCCCAGGCCGCCAATTCCGGAACCAATCATAACGCCTACGCGTTCTTCATCAGCGTTTTCACCGATTTTTAAATCTGCATCCTTAACCGCCAATTGGCTGGCTACCGCAGCGAACTGCACGAAGCGGTCCATACGGCGCGCTTCCTTCTTGTCCAATCCGAAATCCTCCGGATTGAAGTTTTTGATTTCTGCGGCAATGTACGTTGGGTATTCTGAAAAATCGAACGCTTCCACAACGGACACACCAGACTTGCCTGCGAGCAAATTGCCCCAAAACTCCTCAAGCTCATATCCGAGGGAAGTCATAACTCCCATACCTGTAACGACAACTCTTTGCTTCATTTCGATTCACCTCTATGAACTGCAATATAGATAACACGCTGCTGCGCTGTATCTTTTATATATAAATAGCTCTTACGCTCATTTATTCGTCTTTATAATCACATGCCCTAGATGGAGAGAAGTCCCGTTTGTGACAACGGGACCCAGGCTTCCTTAGTTAAGAGATTGTATGTATTTAACAACTTCTCCTACTGTTGTGATTTTCTCTGCATCTTCATCAGAGATCTCCATATCGAACTCGTCTTCAAGCTCCATGACCAATTCCACGACATCGAGCGAGTCAGCGCCGAGGTCATCTTTAAATGAAGCTTCAAGCGTTACTTCCGCTTCGTCTACACCTAGGCGGTCTACAACGATACGTTTTACGCGATCTATTACTTCGGACATCCGGTTCACCTCCTCTTTGGTATTATACGAGAATTAAAACTAAAATGCCATACGTAACCGTTTTAATTCCCGGCAAGGTCTTTGCGGCACTTTTTTTACATGTACATGCCGCCATCTACATGAACGGTTTGACCCGTCATATAGCCTGCTACATCAGACGCCAGGAAACGTACAGCTGCTGCAATATCCTCAGGGCTGCCAAGGCGCGCAAGCGGAATTTGACCGGCAAGCGATTCCTTCATTTCTTCCGGAAGCTTGTCCGTCATTTCCGTCTGAATGAAGCCTGGCGCGACGCAGTTGACCGTAATGCCGCGCGAAGCCAGTTCCTTCGCGCTAGCTTTCGTAAGGCCAATAACGCCAGCCTTAGCGGCAACATAGTTAGCTTGTCCAGGATTGCCAAGCACCCCAACAACGGATGAAATATTAATAATGCGGCCTGAACGCTGCTTCATCATTGGACGAGTAACCGCCTTGATGCCATTGAATACTCCCTTCAAGTTCGTCTCAATAACTTGGTCAAATTCCTCTTCCTTCATACGCATGATCAGGTTGTCCCTTGTAATCCCGGCATTATTTACCAAAATATCAATAGCACCGAACTGCTCAAGCACATCCTTGACCATAGCCTCGAATTCAGCTGCCTTGCCTACATTAGCCTGCAGTACAATTGCACGGCGTCCAAGCGCCTCTACAGCTTGAGCTGTCTCAGCGGCGGCTGCCTCGCTGCCCGAATAGTTAATGGCCACATCGGCCCCGGCTTCTGCCAGCGCGATCGCAATCGCTCTACCTATTCCACGGGAAGCGCCCGTTACAAGCGCCTTCTTGCCTTCCAAATTCGCGAACATGATAAAACCTCCCCTATTCGGCTGCTTGCAGAGCATCCAGAGCTGCGATGCTGTTAAGCGAGATCACCTTGACGGATTTATCGATTTTTTTGATCAAGCCGGCAAGCACCGTGCCTGAACCGATTTCCACGAAAGTATCTACACCTTCCGCGATTAAATAACGAACGCTGTCTTCCCACAATACGGGCGAGTAGACTTGCTCGACCAGCAGTCCGCGAAGTTCCGCCGCATCCATCACTGCGCTAGCAGTAACGTTAGCTACAACAGGCACAGCTGCATCGCTCATGCTTACGTCTGCCAATACGCCAGCAAGCTGCTGGGCAGCAGGCTTCATAAGCGATGAATGGAAGGGGCCGCTAACCTCAAGCGGAATGACCCGCTTGAAACCTGCTTCCTTGCCGCGTTCGACAATCGCCTGAACACCCGCCGCAGATCCAGAAACGACGATCTGCCCTGGGCAGTTCACGTTCGCAAGCTCGACAACATGGCCTTCTGCCGTCACTGTACGGCATAGCTCGGCAAGCGCCTCGCGCTCTGCGCCAAGGACAGCTGCCATTGCGCCATGTCCACCCGGAACCGCCTGCTCCATAAAGAGACCGCGGGAACGCACTGTACGAACGGCGTCCTCAAAGGACAAAACGCCCGAAGCTACTAGCGCGCTGTACTCCCCAAGGCTGTGGCCCGCCACATAGTCCGCTTTCAAACCGCGGCCTTCTAGCGCTTGCAGCAGCGCGACGCTTACCGTAAGCAGCGCAGGCTGCGTATTCGCCGTCTGCTTCAGCGTATCTTCCGGCCCGTCAAAAATAATCTCGCTCAGCTTGAAGCCAAGCGCTTCGTCTGCCTGTTCAAAAACCTCGCGCGAGCGCGCGAACGCTTCATAAACATCTTTGCCCATCCCTACAGCCTGAGCGCCTTGTCCTGGAAATACAAAAGCGGTTTTACCCATCCTGCAATCCCTCCGTTACCAAATCAATACAGAAGCTCCCCAAGTCAGTCCGCCGCCAAAGCCGACGAATACGAGAGCATCTCCTTCTTTCACACGATTTTGCTCAACCGCTTCCGCCAGCGCAACCGGAATCGATGCTGCCGACATATTGCCGTAGTTGTTCAAATTGATCATGCATTTCTCCTCAGACAAATTCAGACGGTTAAGCGCCGATTGAATGATTCGAATATTCGCCTGATGCGGGATAAGCAGATCGATTTGATCCTTCGTCATATCCGCTTTGCGAAGCGCTTCCTCTGCTGCGCTGCCCATAATGCGCACCGCAAATTTAAACACATCATTGCCAGCCATATGGATAAAATGCTGCCGTGATGCGACACTTTCCTCCGAAGCTGGCATGCGGGAGCCGCCGCCGCTTACTTTCAGCAGCTCGCCGCCGCCTCCATCCGCTCCGAGCTGGAAAGACTTGAAACCTCTGCCTTCCGGAACCTCGCCAAGCACAACCGCACCCGCACCGTCGCCAAACAAAATGCATGTATTGCGGTCTGTGTAGTCCGTAATGCGCGAAAGCGTCTCTGCGCCAACAACAAGCACATGCTTATACAAGCCGGAAGAAATCATGCTCGTTGCTGTCGCAAGGCCATAAATAAAGCCCGAGCAAGCTGCGGAAAGATCGAATGCTGCCGCCTGCTTGGCTCCAAGCTTCTCTTGAAGCAGACAGGAGGTCGATGGAAACGCCATATCAGGCGTTATCGTCGCCACGATAATGAGGTCGATATCCTCTACCGTAAGCCCCGCAGCTGCAATCGCCGCTTTGGAGGCTTGATAAGCGAGGTCTGAAGTCGCTTCTTCGGGGGCAGCCATCCGGCGCTCGCTAATCCCGGTGCGAGTAACGATCCACTCATCATTCGTTTCAACCATTTGTTCAAGCTGCTGATTCGTAATAATACGTTCAGGCACATATTTGCCTGTACCAATAATGCCTACAGGATGCAAATTCACCACAACACACTCACTTCCCGCTTATTTCCGCTGCGATCGATTCGGTCAGCTTGCCCTGAATGGCAATTCGCGCCTGGCGAATCGCGCTTTTGACAGCTACCTCGTCAGAGGAGCCGTGGCATTTCATGACGAGCCCGTTCAAGCCGAGCAGCGGTGCGCTACCATGTTCTTTATAATCCATTTTGTTTTTGAGCTTGCGCAGCTTCGGCAGCATAATCGCTCCGGCCAGCTTGGTAAGCAGCGTTTCGCCAAAAGCGTCTTTGATGAAGCCAAACAGGCTGCCTGCCGTGCCTTCCATCGCTTTCAACATAATATTTCCAGCAAATCCGTCGCAAATGAGAACATCACAGCTGCGGCTAAGCACGTCTCTTGCCTCAACATTTCCAATAAAATGAATCGGCGACTGCTCAAGCAAATCGTATGCCGCCTTAGTCAGCTCATTGCCTTTGCGAGCTTCCGTTCCAACGTTGAGCAGCCCGATACGCGGCTTTTCCATTCCATGCACTTTGGAGCGATATATGCTCCCCATAATAGCGTATTGCAATAAATGCTCTGGCTTCGCGTCCATATTGGCGCCCAAATCAAGCGCCAGCATGCCGACATCGTCCATCGTCGGAAGCATAGGCGCAAGCGCCGGGCGCTCGATGCCATCCAGACGGCCGACAACGAGCAGCCCTGTCGTCATCAATGCTCCGGTATTTCCGGCGGACAACATCGCATCTGCCCGTTTTTCACGGACGAGCTGGCCCGCCACGACCATGGAAGCCCCTTTTTTACGCCTAACAGCCTTTACCGGCTCATCATCAGGTCCGATAACCTCATCGGCATGACAGAGGCTAATATTGGCTGGCTTATTGCCACCCATCAGCTGCTCGATGATGGCAGTATCGCCAACCAATACAAGCTCCGTATCCGGCCACTCGTGCGCGGCTTCAAGCACGCCCTTCACAATGAGCCCTGGCGCATTATCTCCGCCCATAGCGTCAATGGCGATCCGCATGTTCGTCCCCTCCTTCATTCTCCGCCTCCCCCGCGGAGCGGAAAATCACAAAATTCCCTTGAAAAACCATTTCTTCACCGACATACGTGAAAATTTCGACCTTTGCTTTGGTGCGTTCGCCGGAAATAGACCTCACATAGGCTTTCGCTATGCATTTTTCATCTAATTTTACCGGGCGAATGAACCGAATGTCCGCCGTTACCGTTAAAGCGATGGGATTGTCGATAATCGCGACGGCCAGCGAATTGGCTTGGGCAAAAACATGATGGCCCCGGGCAATGCCGGTTCGCGAGAACACATGCTCCTCACGTATTTCAAAGATCGAAATTCCGCTCTTGTCCAGCTGAAGATCAACAATATCACCTATCACTTCATGAAGCGGCAATGACCGTACCGTATCGTACGAACGCTCCGCCATCAGCTTCAGCCGCTCGCGCAGTTCGGGAATACCAAGTTCCATCCGATCCAGGCGGATCGTTTGGATGCTTACCTTTAAATGCCTGGTAAGCTCCCGGTCTGTCATGAACGGATTTTCCTCCATAAGTTTGGCAAGCAGCTGATGCCGCTGCCGTTTGGGCATTCGTTCGATCGTCGGCACCACCTTGGACTGGCGTGAGCAGGCACAAAAACGGCCTTTTTCACCAATCATATATTTTATAAAAACGTCAGCCCAACAGACCAACATCTGCTATTATCACCTGGTACTAAACTTCTCTATAAAAAAAGCCTCTGTAAGCAGCGAAGCAAGCCTAGACGGTTACTTCCACCTAATTAAAGGCGGCTTCGTCCCGAGAAGAAACGAAAAACGCTGCTATAAGGAGCTAAACGTGTGCAAAAAAACAGCACCTCACCAAGCGATGAAGTGCCATTGTGAGATCCCGGAAATTATTGAGCAATAATTTCTTTCGTTTTGTAGTATCCGCACACTTTGCATACGTGATGAGCCAATTTCAGCTCTCCGCATTGCTCGCATTTTACCATACCTGGCACAGCCAGCTTAAAGTGAGTGCGACGTTTGTCGCGGCGAGTTTTGGACGTTCTTCTTTGAGGTACTGCCATGTTTAACACCTCCTTCACAATATTCGCGAAGCGATACACTATTGATCCTTGAACAAATCCTTCAATGCTGCAAAACGATGGTCAAGCTTCTCGTTGTTGCAACCACATGTCTGTTCATTTAAGTTCTGTCCGCATGTGTGACAAAGTCCTTTACAGTCGCTCTTGCAAAGCGGGGCAAACGGCATAAACAGTTGAAGCGCCTCTTCCACATAAGGCTGCAAATTCAATCTTTCACCGGATACCGCAATGAAGTCGCTGTCGTCATCCTCTTCCTGCTCATCCTCGTCTTGGCCACGTTTCGGCGCAGGCTCAAACTGCTCGGAGAAAGGAATGACTGTATGCTCCTGAACGGCTTCCAAGCATCTGGAGCAAGCAAGCTCCCAATCGATCGTCATTTGACCATCAACCAAGATCGACCCTGCATTTCCTTCTACCTCAAGCGCTACATGGAGCGGACCTGTGTGAATCACATCAGCCCGTCCTTCAAATAGAGGGGCAACATCAATGGATTCATTGATTGTATGCTTCAACCTCTTGGACATCGTTTCTTCTACATGAAACTGCATATTATCACCTCAAACAAACAAAATTTATTATAGCTATTTTATAAGGGTTTTGTCAACATTTTCACAGAGGATTAGCTATTTTCCACTTTCAACGGTTGAAAATGAGGGCCACGATTCATATGATAATCACAGCTGTGCTATTCTTAAAATATAAGCAATTATAAGCTGTATACTTATTATAGGCTTATATTTCATCGCAAAACGGCTGCTTTGCCGCCAGAAGACGTCTTCAGCCGTTTACGCTTGAAATATAAGCAATGATTAAGTTGCACACTCACTAAAGGCTTATATTTCTCGGACTGAAACGCGCCGCGCCCACTAGAGAACGGCGACAGCCGTTTCACCTTGTACTGCACCCATTTTACAATTAAGGAGCACGGTTATATGCGTACGGTAGGATTAATTGTTGAATATAATCCGTTTCATAACGGCCATCGCTATCATTTGGAGCAGTCGCTGCTGGCAAGCAGATCTGATGCCGTTGTCGCTGTGATGAGCGGGCATTTCCTCCAGCGCGGCGAGCCTGCCGTGATGGACAAATGGAGCCGTACGGAAGCCGCGCTGCGCGGAGGCTGCGATCTCGTCATTGAGCTGCCTGTAGCCTACGCTACACAGGCAGCGGAATGGTTCTCCTACGGCGCCGTTGCGCTGCTGGAGGCAACGGGCGTCGTCGATGGCTTCTGCTTCGGCACGGAAAGCGGCGATTTGGCTCCGCTTATGGATGCCGCCTCCGTCATCGCCCAGGAGCCGCCCGCTTTCGCCTCGCAGCTAAAAGAGCTGCTGGCTACGGGAATGAGCTACCCAAGCGCTTACAGCAGCGCGGTAGCCGCTTATTTGGGCAGCATAGGCAAGGCGGAGGCTGCCGCTTTTCCTTTTGCCATGCCCAACCATACGTTGGGGCTGCATTATTTGATCGCCCTTGCGCGTCTTCGCGGGCGTATGGAGCCTTTTACGATTCGCCGCGAGAAAGCCGCTTACAACCAGGAAGACGTAACGGACAGCGCCATTGCCAGCGCTACAGCCATACGCAAACAGCTTCTGCTGGAACGGCAGCTTGCAGGCATTCAACCATTCGTGCCAGATGCTACCTATGAAATATTGGCACGCGAATGGGATGCAGGGCGAAGTCCCGTAAGCTGGGACAGCTTCGCCTCCCCGCTGCTGCATGCCATCGTCACCCGTTCAGCAGCACAGCTGGCCGAGCTGCATGAAATAACGGAGGGGCTTGAACACCGCATTCGCAAAACGCTGCCTCGCCTAAAGGAGCTTCAGGTGGAGCATTTGCTTGCTGAGCTCAAAACGAAACGTTATACCCGAACGAAGCTGCAGCGGTCTCTGCTTTCGATCTTGCTTGGACATGCCAAGTCGGATTTCACACCGGACAAGCTGCGCAGCGGGCTGCAATATATTCGCGTGCTTGGTTTTAGCGAAAAAGGCAAAGGGCTGCTGCGAAAAATGCGCACGACCGCGACGTTGCCTGTGCTGTTAAGCACGTCGGCTGCCGAGCAGCCCTACCGTTATTTAGAGCTTGATACGCAAGCGACTGCTGCCTATATGCTCGCTAGTACAGGAAGCCAGCAGCCCGGCGCCTTATTTCGCGACTATTATGCCAAGCCGATCATGCTCTAATTCACACGGCCTATTTTTCGCTGACATACTGCTCAATGACCTGCTTAGCCTCGCTAAGGCTATTCACGCTGACGACCTTCATGCTCGTTCCCATGTCCTTCGCCTTGTCCGCAGCCTCCTTGTAGTTCGCGGACGGGGCGAGAAACAGCTCAGCTCCCTCGCGGCTCGCCGCAATGACCTTAAATGCGATTCCGCCAATTTCACCGACCGTCCCATCCGCTGCGATTGTACCTGTTCCGGCAATAATCGCGCCACCCGTCAAATCCTGCTTGCCGAGCAGCAAATCAAGCGACTGCAGAGCAAACATCAACCCCGCCGAGGGGCCGCCAATGGCTCCTGCATCGATTTGCAGCTTAAAGCGGCTGTCATCCGGCTGCAGGCTGCGAAGTTCAGCAAGCTGTACACCGCCAAGCACGCTAGGAAGCTTGTCCAACGTTAAAGGAGCCTCATAGGCGCCCAGCGTAATCGTAACCTCTTGCTCCGCTCCTCTCCGCTTTACGGCAAATACAGCCTCATCGCCAGCCTTATAGGCACCAAGCTCGTTGACCATTTGCTTGGCATCCGCAAATGGCTTGCCGCCTTTTAACGAAACAAGAACATCTCCAGGCTCCCATCCACTTCCCTCACTGCCGTCACTTTCCTGCAACACATCCGACACCGCAATGCTGTCGACCACTGATTGATAGGAAAGATGGGCGAAGCGGTAGGCCGCTTCAATAGCTTGATTTTGCGAGCCTTGCATGACGACCGTCATTCTTTCGGCATATTCCTGCTCCGTATAGCCGCGTAAAATCGATGAGCGGCTGTATGTCGCGATATCCTTATCCCATGCCGAAGAGAGGGTTTCCCACCAATTCGCATCCGAGAGCCTGACAGCCGTCATAAGAAAAGCGCCCTCTTCTGGCGTTGAATTGGACGATGGGCTTGATGAAGGCTTCACCGCTGCATCGCCATTCCGCTCATTTACCAAACGCACCATCGGCTTCGTCGGAGCAGCAAGCCCAGGCTCGTACATGACATAGGGCGTTGGTGCGTACAACAGCAAATACATGAATAAAGCGGTCGCCATCATAGTAAAACCTAGCTGCCTTACTCCAGACGATTTCAAGGACAACTTGCGCCCCTCCGTTCCTCATAAAGCTTCTTTATCACATATAACAACGGTCTAACGGGCCAAGCGAGTGCATACATATCGTACAAGCCGCTATACTAGCTGCCATTTGCAATCTCCCAGCGCTCTCAAGCAACCGCAGTATTGCAAAAGTTCTCTTTGGCGGCCTTGCAGGCGCTGCAAAAAGCCCGCATTTTCCATAAGCGCAGCTGTAAAATGGATATTTTCGCCCTTATCGAATGCATTCCATTCCCTAAGATACGATGACCTGAAATGGAGTTGATCGTCCAGTGGCTAAAACCTTGCTCGCAGCGCTAGCATCCATTCTGCTGGTCGGAGCTGTTATTTACCAGTCCGAGGCAGCCTTTCAAGCTTCCCTTCAAGGGCTGACCTTATGGTGGAATATTGTTTTTCCCGGACTGCTGCCGTTTCTCGTCCTATTTGAGCTCATTACCGCCTTTGGCCTCGTTCACGGAATTGGCGTGCTGCTCCAGCCTCTTATGCGTCGGTTGTTCCGCCTTCCCGGAGAGGCTGCACTCCCCTTGCTGTTCGGCTGGCTATCCGGCTTTCCCGCCGGTGCTGAAACGACGGCCGTGCTTCGCAGGCATGGGCATGTTACGCTCCAAGAAGGCCAGCGGCTGCTCGCCTTTTCACATATGCCAAATCCTATTTTCATGCTTGTTGTTCTCGGCGCAGGCTTTATGCATCAGCCGGAGCTGGGGCTCTTGATCGCAGCAGCCGTCTGGCTGTCTGCGCTGTGGACAGCCTGGCTGCTGCTGCTCACCAGCAGGTCCGAGGCTTTCCCGGCCCGCGCCGCCCAGGTGCAGGAAGGCCGATTGGTCGAGCGGGCGGCCAAGGCGATCACCGCCGCGAGGGAAAGCGACGGCCGCGGCTTCGGGCGAGCGCTCGGCGAAGCCGTTTCCGGCGGCGTGCAGAAGCTGATGCTGATTGGCGGCCTGATCATTTTCACCGCTGTCATCGCCCGGCTTATGCAGCCGCTTTGGCTGTTCATCAGCTCAGGAAGCTGGTGGGAAGCGCTCTTCCTGCCCGCGCTGCTCGAAAGCCATATCGGCACCTACACAGCTGCCGTATTGGAAGCACCGAACCTGGCACCTGTGCTGAGCACAGCAATCACCGCCGCGATACTCGCATGGAGCGGCATCAGCGGACTGCTGCAGGCAGGCTACTCAACGAGCGGCACAGACCTGAAGCTGCTTCCGCTCGCTGGCGCCAAGCTGCTTCATGCCGGGCATGCCGCTTGGTTCGTGGTGCTCTTGTGGAAGCCGGCGCAGCTGCTGCTCGCCAGCGCCCCTTTTGATTTTTTGCGGCAAGCCGCTAGCGCGCTGCCAGCTGTTTCATCAAACGGGGCGTGGATGAACAGCCCTTTTCCGGGCTATTTTCACGCGCAGCATTTCCCTAATATATGGCCCTATACGTTGGCTGCATCAGCGCTGCTCGTACTGCTGCTCGCAGCTCTGTATTTGCTGGCACGAAGAGAGGCTGAAACACCTAAATAAAGCCTGGTTTCAACTATGGATACAGCTTAATTAAGCCAAGCACCTCTACTGTTTCGACTTGTACTTCTCAGTCAGGCGCTTCTCCACCGCAGGCGGAACGAGCTCAGACACCGCACCTTGAAACTGCGCGATCTCTTTCACGATGCTGGAGCTGAGATAGGAGTATTTCGGATCGGTCATCATAAAAATGGTATCAATATCCTCATCAAGCAATCGGTTCGTCGATGCCAGTGTAAGCTCGTATTCAAAATCCGTCACGGAACGAATGCCCCGCACAATCACGTTGGCGTTGCGGGACTTCATAAAACGCACAAGCAGATCGCGGAAGCTTTCCACCGAAACATTCGTCAAGTCCGATGTCAGCTCAGTGATCATTTCCTTGCGCTCTTCCAGGCTGAACAGCGGATTTTTGCTCGTGTTATTAAGTACAGCTACTATTAAATGGTCGAACTGCTTCGCCGAACGGCGGATAATATCCAAATGCCCAAAAGTGACAGGGTCAAAGCTTCCAGGGTATACGGCTACGCGAATCTGGTCATTCGTCTGCATCGTTAAGTCCTCCATTTTGAGCTTCATTCGGCTCGTAGCGATAAATCGTTACCGTCGTGTCGCCGTATTTGTTTTTTTTCAGTTGAAAAAAGCCGTTCCACTGCTCTTCATAGCTATGGGCTGCGTCATGTTCAACGACAATCGTTGCCCCGTCTTCAAGCATGCCATGGTTAGCCATATACGTCATGAGCTTGTCCGCCGTTATGATTCGGTAAGGCGGGTCCAGAAAAACAAGCGAGAAAGCGATTCCACGCTTTTCCAGCAATTTTAGCGCCCGCTCTGCATCATTGCGGTAAATTTCCGCTTCCTGCCCCATGCCGGCCGCCTGCGTATTGTGGCGAATGATGTCGATGCTATTTTTCTCCTGATCGATAAAAATCGTCCGCTCGGCCCCCCTGCTCCAAGCCTCTATGCCAAGCCCTCCGGTTCCAGCAAACAAATCCAGCGCAACGCCCCCATCAAAAAAAGGCCCTATCATGCTGAAAATCGCTTCCTTCACCTTATCGGTCGTAGGTCTTGTATTGTTGCCAGGCACCGCCTTCAGCGGTCGTCCCTTGGCTGCGCCCGCAATGACTCTCACTGCCAAATGCCCCCTTTATTCGCTATCCTCGCCTATCGTACCATAATTGCTGCGGGATGTTAAAGAGGATGAAGCTTTTGTCAAAAAAGCTCGACTATCGCCAATTTACAGTTTCTAAGGAAAAAAAGCACAGCCCGCAATTGTTGCAGACACCACGCGGCTCGGGGTACAGCCTCCTTTTTTTGGAGGACTGAGGTTCCGCTATTCTGGCTTTTGATCCGTTTTTTTGCCGTATGTGGACAGGAAATCCGTTATCTCCCTCACTATACTGTCAAAATGGCTATTTGCAGCGTATTAACGTCCCCTGAGTCCGCGGGCTTGCCTTTACCCATGATTCTGTCGAAATAGCTGCTGCTGTGTCCGCCAACTATCTTTGTGCAGGGAATAAAACCCGGAAGCGAAGTGTGTAGAGCGACCTTTCGGTATATAGGTTCACGTTTATCAGGGCGACTTTCCCGGCAGGAGACGCAAAACGTTTGGTACTCAAATCGATCCAGATCAGCCTTGCATACACAGACTAGCTAGTTGTATTGATAGAAACTACCATACTCTCTACTCCCCCTTCCACATATCGCCAAAACATAACTTTTGTAGTATATTGGTGTCGAAACAATGATAAGGGAGCGGACATATTGCAAACGAGAAAAACATTTTACAAAAAGATTAGTTATGGCCTATTAACAGCGGTCGCTATTAGCGTTCTGAGCGGATGCTCCTCGGATGAAGCGGCTACTGCAGCACCAAGCCCTACAGCGAAGATTGAGACTTCGGCATCTCCTTCACCGGAAACCGAGGCAACTGCCGCACCAACCGCCGAGCCTGGAAAGGACTTGAACGTAAGTGAACAGCTTACGCTTGGTTATCTTAACTCCTACTACAACGAAACCGATGTAGAGGCCAGAAAGAAATTTGCTCAGGAATATATGCATCCTGATGTTCAAAGCATATTTGCATTTGCCGCATCTGCGGTTATTGATGAGAAGGATCATTTTTTAAATCCGAAAGTTGTGAAAACGGTCGACTATGAAAAAGACGGAACGAAAGGCTCCTTGACCTTAGTCAAAGGAGACGGGGATAAGGAGTTTATCGGCCTTATAATAGAAGATAAATTCAGCTTTGGGTTCATTTCAACCGCAACTAGCGATGATATGAAGGCCGCTTTTAATGGGGTTCGCGAGCAATTCAAGTAGATTTAAGAATAGGAGTCGGTATTGTTGAAAAGAAGAAAACTGTTGTTCAATCAGACCCGGTTTATCATTGTCGCTCTCGTGGCAGGCAGTCTGGTTGGGATCATTTATACGGGGAATAAAGATTCGCAAATAGCGGATGAAGTGCCATCTCCCCCTTCAATAACATCGAGTGCGGAGCGGCTGACATCCTTTTCCCCTTCACCAGAAGCGCAGATGCCTGAATACGAAATAACGGAAGAACGTATGGATGACTCTGGTATTTGGCATGTTACGCTCGGTACGCTAACCGTCAATCAACAAGAGCTGAAAAAGCTTGTGCAGCATGCCTGCTCAATCGCACTCACTAAATCGCAGATCGTCAATTCTGTGTTTGTTGATGTCGTCCAGAACGATAATTCTTCCTCTAAGCTCGCTACCGGTAAAATGGCATTAACGAGTACAGGCGAAGCCCAAACCGGATCGAAAAAGCTGGAAGTCTCCTTCCAGCTAAACCGTTAATTTATATGATTTCATAACGAATACACGATAGGAGCAAGCATGAACAATGAAAAGCCAGCCGTTTTATAAAAAATGGTTGTTCTGGGTAATCACCGTCATTTTGATTGCTGGCCTTGTTAATGGCAGGCTGCGTGATGATGATTCCGCAGGCACATCTTCGGCGAAAAGTAATGAAAGCGAGCTCGATAAGGCATCGTCCAAGTCGGAATAGCTGAAAAGAGTATAATGAGATCCTAGGGGGCAATTAAAATGCAGCAAAGAAAACCGATTTATACAAAATGGTGGTTCTGGTTAATCATCGTCCTAATCGTAGGAAGTGTAAGCAATTTGAATAAAGATAGAAGCACTACTCCAACTGCTACAAACGTAGAAAGTTCAAAAAATGAAACCAAAGCGGCATCTGAAACAGCGAGCAATGCAACAGACTCTAAGAAGGATGCAGCTTCGAAGACCGAAAAGGCAAAAGCTGAAGGTGTCGTGGCTCAAGACGTAGAGAGTTTCCGTAAAGCTTTCAATAAAGCATCCGAGGCACTCGGGGCAAAGTTTACCGTTAAGTCTTTGAAAGTAGAAGGTTCAGGCTTTCAGCATCAGCTTACTGACTCCATCTACCTCAATGGGTTTGTAAATAAAGAAACAGGAGCTATTAAAGAGCTTCTTATTATGGGCGCTGGAGACGGTACTCCGCAATCGGGGGCTAATTTGATTTTGTCATTCGGAGCCTTAATTGGAGCAACTAATCCTGATTTGGAAACCAGTGAAAGCGGAGAGATTTTTGAGGAGCTAGGTTTGATGGAAAGCAATGTTGATTTATACAAACTTAATAAATCTGCCGAGCGCAATGGTATTGTATACACCATTAAATCCTCAAAGGAAACAGGTATATGGTTTATGGCTCAGAATGCTTCTGTAAAATAAAATAAACAAAAAAATCGAGCGCCCCTTTCGGGACGCTCTATTCATGGGAGATGTGTTTTTGCATTCCTAAGCTTGGATGACTTTGCCTGAAAATGCTTGCTATATATGGAGTCCTACCGCCCGTTACTTTATGGTTTCGGGCTTTTTTTGATGCTTGATGAAGCGTTTTGTCATCAATTCGTCATCAAGTGGCCGGGACTATTTCTTCCTTTTTCGTACCCACCGCTCGCCTTCTCTCAATGTTCCTGATCTACTACAATCTCTAATTACTATGCATAATATCAATAGAATCAGATTATATATTAATAGAGATCAAGGTTTAGATTTTAAGGAGCTGATTACATTGAATAAATCAAGGGAAGATTATCCCCTTACATTGGAACAACCAGACGTCCAAGAAATATTGAGAATTGGCAGAAGGGCGTCGTACGAACTTCTTAATGATCCTCCGTTCCATGTAATAAGGATGGGAAAGAGCAGAACAATTAAAGTGTCCAGGGATGCACTCTTCGACTGGCTGGAAGGAAAGCAATCTTGAAAATCACCTACTAAATTTATCACCCTATGAAAACTACTAAATTAAAAAGGAGCATACACTTTGAAAAAAGAAGAGGGGTTGCCTGAGTGTATTCACGTCGATGACTCAAGCGTTCCAGAAGGATATCACATGGTTGAAGTACAAGGGAAATGCGGGATAATCGAAATGTATTTCCCTAAAGCTCCAATCACAGAAGAGGAACGCGAATACCTGTACCGAAGATGGGCTGAGAGTGCTCTCCGCTCCTATAAAAAAATGACCACGATTTAGGTGGTCATTTGCTATTTACCCGCCCATCTTAGAAAGCTTTCTCCGTATTTCTTCTCTCAAATAATCAGCCAGCGAAAACTCATTAAGGAACGTCCGTCCTATCAAGTGCGGAACTGGCTTCTCTTTTTTTGCCGGTTTTCCTTGAATTTCTTTGGTCTTATTCATCAGAAACGCCTCCATTGTCAAAGGCTGCAAAACAAATTTCCACAGAACATCGTCCAAATTAAGCTATACTAAACCATCTTCAGCAAGGAATTTTTCAAATTTGCTTTTCATAAGACATGCAACTATTTCGCGCGAAATATCGCCAAAATAAAAAGCCACTCATTTGGGTGGCTCTTTAATTGACTTTAGAATTTCTGCAATTGCATCTAAATTCCCATTATTATTTTTTTCTTCATGGGATATTTTATTAGGAAAAATCCACTTTGCTCCAATCAAGTCATGATCGAATATAACAGTAGCATCAGTTACTGAGATAAATGATTCACGCAATTTAATTAAATCTTGTGTGTACATAAGTCTCTCGTTTTTAAGTGTACTGTATTTTATTGTCACCTTATCTAAATATATTTCTTCTTCCTCTAATACCCCTTCGGGAACGAGCGGAATAAATACCTCTATTCCTTTTTCAACAGCTCCAATATTAATGTCTATTAAGTGATTTTTTTTGTGGTGATCTCTTAATTCTACTCGTATCTCACAATCAAATATTACTTCTGGATTGCCGTGGTGAGACATTTTCAAATAAGAGACATTCACGGTCTTTTGTTTACTCTTTGGGACCAACTTCAAGAGATATTGATACCCCTCTGTATCAATTAATCTACTATTCTCATGCGTAATAATTCCAGTTAGTTTTAATGGTGCATTAAAATCATTCATTACAATATAGGATCTATTATTGACCTGATCTCGCTTTATCTCGTTATTTTTTTGCACCTTCATCTGATGCATTGCAATTAATACTGCTCCTACTAAACCTAGAAAGCTGCCAAAAAAGCTCAGCCATGCTTTCTCTCCACCCACAACTCCTGGCATATGCCAAGATAATAAACCATAGTTAATAATAACTGGTGAAATTAACAACCAAAGATATACGTTTTTAATATACTTTTTCACAAATTTCATTTTCCCCTCCTACTTACGTTAGATCTACTTTTCGACAAAAGGAAGGGATTCCCTCTTTTCGTGTCGAAATTATTTTCTAGGTATATAAGGAGGGATTTTCATTAGTAATGTTGCTTATCGAAAAATATTCGGGACTTATGAAATTGCTGTAATTATCTTGGAAACAGGAAAATTCGATGTGAAATTCATGTTCAGGGATTCTCATTCAGGCATTACAATTGAAGAATGCGACGACAGAGAGCGTGCTGTTGCTGGGGCTGAAAAATTCCCTGCCTTCTATGATTTAGCCTTGAAACACGGATATCGCATTAGACCTCTAGAATTTTATCATCCTGACGGAAGAGAAGTTGATCTTACTTGCGCGATGGACACAGATAGAACATTAAATTCTTTCGAAGCATTGTTAATCACTGGCGGAGTCGCAAACCACGAAGAAATAACATAACCAGCAGTTATGTGCTATAATAAGCGCGAGCCGTATGGGAAAGCATCCCTGCGGCTTTTTCTATTTACTTAAGAAAATAAGAAGCACTACCGAAAGGGAACCCGGCACATGTTCAAACCATATGATTACTACATAACGCCTGATGAGTACGAAGCAGCTGCGACAAACAACATTAAGCGAATAACGTTAATGATCGCATTCGATGTCTTGGTTGGTCAAAAGATAAAGCTATTACAAAACCTTTGCGAATATACACAAACAGATCAGCGTTTAGGGAAATTGCTCGATCAAACGGAATACCCTATGAATTAATGTTAGCTCGAATTTATAAAGGCTGGAGCGAAATTAAAGCAGCTACTCAACCAATTAGAAATAAGGAACAACTAATGGAACACGGAAGGCGTATGGGGGATTCAGGAAAGTATTCTAAAGAACTGATTCTAAGAGCTGAGCAGAACGGAATTCCATACGCTACGTTCATTTATCGAATACGGAAAGGCTGGGAACCTGAACGAGCTTCCACCTTGCCTCCATCGCGCTCGAACGTAACCATGCAGTTAAAAGAAATACACGGAGATAACTACTTTAGAGAACTCAGCAGTCGCTTTTTCAACAAAATGAAAAGTTAGCTCCAATATATAATTTTGAAGTATGAGTATTGAAACATTGGGAAATATCTCACTCCAAAACAGCTACATGATTATTCATAAAAGAATTTAAAGTATCCAAGCAAGCCGGCCATTACCGATATACCAATCACTGGAAGCATTAAGAAGCGTGGTAAAAACCACGAAATAATTCCCCCAACAATACCACAGCAGAACATAACAATCAGCACGATAATCAACTTGTCAAATAAGGCGTCCGCGCCCGGCTGTACTCCTGAAAAATCTATCATTCCATTCACCTCTTGCTGTTTATCGACAGCTGATCAATATTTTTCAATAGCAAGGTCATTCCAGTGCCATTTCTCTATTCCTAATGATATGCAGATAAAACGCCTTGTTTTGTTGCAGAAATTCAGCGCAGAATCGAGGACAGAGCGAGAGACATGATTGCACGCCTGCAGCTTATTCTTTTGTAATGAAAATTAAAAAGCCCTAGATCACCCACGCCATCCCCAGTTTCTCAGCTTATCATTGGAACGGTTGATTATGCCAATTCTTATTCCAAGGCATAATTTTATTCTATGATTCATTTTTATCTGATGCTTGCATTAGCTCAATGCGATTATCTAAAGCGCGTTCTATTTTTCCATACAACTTTTCAAATAAAGCTTTTTCGTTCTCTCTCGTATTGAGCCACAATCCGTGATACTGTTTTACAAATGCTTGAAACAATATATTTTCATCTTCCGTCGAATCAATTTCTAGTGCTTCTGACAATATTTTTTTATCATGTATAGCCGTTCTTATTTCTGAGTAGATTTCGTTTAATCTTTTAGAAGCGAACTTCCCAGTTACATCTTGAATGTAAGGCAAACTAGGCATAATTGACCTAATTTTCATGGGTGATTTTGATTTTCTTTTTGTATCATGTGAATTATGAGTAGTCTCCTGTTTTTCCAGCTGCACTCTAATAATATTTTGCGCTTCCAAAAATTCTCCCCTTATGGACATATAGCTAATGTTAAATCCATGCTGAGAAAGGGAGTTGTCTATGCTGGTTAATTGAAAGCGAAGTAAGTTATTTATCCTGTCTTTCTTTGTTTCATTTTTCTCCCTTTCGCTAATTTTTACATCAATATCGTCCATTCTTGCATCATCAAGAAGCCCCACATGGAAGCTAACTGTCAACTGATATTCAGGCTCTTTTTCTAGTTGATCACCCACTAGTATCATATTCTCTTCAATTTTCCTGCTAATATCTAAGTCAAAAATATCAGTAGCTTCTAATAAAATTTCCAAGATTCCTACCTCCAAAATTGATATTTTAGATTGAATGTGTGAAAACCTTGCAACACACTTCGACAACAGGAAACAAATTCCTCCTTAACCAATTCCGATCCATTATCAATTCCGAATGACTTCCGCGCCCGCACAGCCCCGCGCTTCCGTTTCACGCCGTTTCGATTATCGGACGATAATTTATACCTACATTAGACCGAAAACGCAGCACAAGCCTTTACGGGCTTCAAAAGCGGAAGCGGAAGTAAGTTTTCTGAAATAAATCTAGCCAGAAAATGGGCTCATCAGCACCCACCTTGAAATTAAACTCCAGAAGGACCCGCGATTGCTGCCGGGCAACGCTGTTCGTTTAATGGACAGCAACAGGCTGCATCCAGCCTCGCGAATTGAACCATCCTCAATTTGATGAAGGTCCCGCAGCCGAACAGGACAGCGCAAAATTGCGCCCAGCTCGCTGAAACGGCAATCGGTTGCCGCTATAAGGTGGTACTTTCAAAGCGCCCCCTAACCTTTTGAATCGAGAGGTTAGAATGCTCGCGCCTGGTCCCGCATGCTGAATTTAGAAAACGCAAATCTGCGTTCTCAGGCCTGCCGGGAGTCTCCCGATGGTTGAAGCTTCTCGCCAAATCGGGCGAAAAGTCATTTTACTCAAAAATGAGTAAAACCCACTCCCAACATCAAACCTCAAATCTGAGTTCTGACAGCTCAAAATTGAGCCGTGAGCAGCCACATGAGCAGCAGGCATTCCCTTTCCAGTACGGTAGATTGGTCGTTTCATCTGAATTATGAGCAGCAGAATGAGCAGCCGGTAGCCGTATGCACTCAGTCCAAGTTTGGACCCACCCCATGCATGCTATCCGTTATATGAATAGAAACCTCCCTCCTGCGACTGGAAGCTAACCGACCCACTTTAAGCAGGTCGGTTCATTTAGCGTGCCGAGTCACAACGCAATTCTGCGTTTTGATAGCTGCGAGTGGCGACATCGCCACTGAAACCTTGCGACATCGCAACCTCTCCCCTAGCACTTTCTGAAAATTTAGTATGCGAATGCGACGATGTCGTCGCTTTTGACCTCCAAGCATTGGGACGATGTCGTCCCGTTTCACCGATCTATTCATTTCAGCCCAAATCGTACGACATCGTACGATTTAACTCACTCCGCAATTTTTCGGGACGAACTCCGAATATCACAAGTCGTCATTTTGACGCTCGCCCGTTTTGGCGAGCGTTGAACTTGGAGACGTCGCCAAGTACGCCATGAGTGCCGCATGTGGAACTGATACGGAAGTTCCGTATTGCTTAGAGCTTCACATCAATTTGAGGCCCAGCTCACGCAATAAATCATTTTGAGTTACCACTAGCATACCCGCAGACGTCTGCGCATTCTCGATCTACTCCTCAAATCACGCGACGTCGCGCGTTTCTCACTTACACCCATCTCCTTGAAGGAGAATAGTTCATCATATCGTGGCACGTACCACAATTTGCGATCCATTCATCAAATTGATGAATCGTTGAAGGACTCTGCACAATTGCTGAGTGGCTTCGAAACGCCGCAGCTCATAATCCAATTTTGGATTGTGATAAACAAAGCCGCCGACAATTCAAATTTGAGTTTTCTGAACCGCTACGCCGTCCGTTAATTTAGCGACGTCGCTAAATATGAACCGTCCGCAAATTGAGTATAGCTGAACGGAATTTTCCGTTTAGTAGATGCGAGCAGCCGACCGGCGCAAAATTACGCTGGTTAAATCACTCACCCGAAAAATCGGGGCAACTCCAGCAAATTCCCCGATGTCGGAGAATATTCGGACGACATCGTCCGTTTTAAATTCAACGATGTCGTTGAAAATGCAATCGCCCGAATGTTCAAGTCAGCGCATATAATTGCCGACATCGGCAAATTTGAACACCGAATGAACGGCTGCACACCGCAGCAGGCTTGCGCTCCAGCCTCCCCAGCTCCACGGGCTGAACATCCAGTGAACAACAGACCTTGAAATTCACGACTCGTAAATGGGCAAGCCTGATCGATTTTAATACCTGTCAATTTGACAGATGTAGGATTCTGATTCACAAGCGTCAATCTGACGTTTGTAAGATATTTTCATTTTGGATCCCCGACCATTAGGAATTTCATGACGGTGCAGCAGCCGGCAGAATCGCCGAGTCATTGTTTGATTTTCGGATCACCCGATTCGGGTTGACCGAATTTCGGTTTTGGGATTTTGCCAAATCCGAATCACTGGCGTTGCTCTCGCCGTTGCCTTCGCCCGGTACATCGAGCAGGGAAGCAGCTTGCAGCGTGAGCCCGCAGCATTCCCGTTCGTTGCCCTCGTCGGTGCTTCCAGCAAATAAAAAAGAACGCCGCACAACGTTGATGCTCATTCGTTGTACAGCGTTCCTACTATGTTACCACCCCAATACCTTACGAATTTCAATAGATGTGCTATAGCCGCCGCTGCCGACGGAGTGAGTTGCGCTCTCGATGATGTATTTGCCGTCGTATCGGCCCCAGCCAACGATGTTGATGGTCAGGCCTGCCGCCATGCGAATATCGCCTGGAAGCTGCAGGCTGGCTTTGCCGTAGTTCTTGTTTTCTTCCCGCAGCCGGTTCTTCGCAACCCGCAGCGCCTCCGCTTCGGAGCTGACGCTTTCGTTCAGTTTGAGCACAGGACCGCTTGCCGGAGCTCCCGGAGGAGTGAACACAGCCTTAACCTCAGTCTTTTTCTTGCCCTCGCCCGTTGTGTAAACGAGCTGAGCAGCCCTGTATGCCGCCTCTGTGACGCTCCAGCCGAATGAATAGCCGATGACATTATCCGTCCCCCGCGTCAGTGTGGCGACCGTTGATTTCTGCTCATAAACCGATTCATCGAACAATACGAGTTTCCCCGCAGCGACCTTGACGGCGATGCCCTCTTTGGTGCAAAGGTCCAGCAGAAAAGGCATGTCCGCCTGCTCTGTTTGCTCCAAGCGATCATAGATCGGATTGTCAGGAGCCTCATACAGCAGCGTCAGCTCCGCGCGCTTCGCAATATCTCCCGCGATTGTTTTTAGCCGTACCTTTTCCCATGCCTTGGAGCGTATTTCATGCCGCGCTGTTGTCCCGGCAGGCAAAGACAGGGCTTTAATTTGCACCGTGTCAGGTGGGCCGTTAAGCGTCGCTGAATCGACCCCAAATGTCCCCAACGGGAACGTCTTGACCTCATTTTGCTTGTCCCAGCTGATTGTGCGCAAAGATGCTGTTATGCTGTCGCCTATTGTCGGACTCCAGTCCCCCTGCCATTTGCGATCCTTGTCCTCTAGCGTTATCTGCAAATCATCAAGCTGCCCGCTAGGGTTGTCGGTGTAGGAAAGGTCCATAAGTGATTCCGCAAGGTCGGCGCTGATGTCCTTGCCGTTGTAAATAATTAAAACCTCAGCTCTACGCGCTTGCATGTGTCACCTCTTGTCTTTTGATTATTGCATTCTTAAACGTCTTCGCTGTGCCATCATCGCATCATATTGCCGTTCAAAACTCGCTGTCGCCTTCGCAACGGCTCTTTGAACCTTCTGCTCAATATCTTCCCCGCCATCGCCCTGAATCGTGAAATGAAAGACAGGAGAATAATTGAAATTGTCTCCGCCACCGCCTTGAGGCAGCAGCCCCATGGACGTACCAGCAGACTGCCATAAATCCCGGCTGCGCTGGCTGTTGTTTTCAGGGATAATCCATTCGTTGGACTTACCCTCACCAACCCAAGCGACTTGGGGCTCTGTTACGTAACCACCTGTCGCGTAGCCTGGAAGCTTAGGTATTTCCGGAATAGACATTCCGCCGATCGTTTCCCCGCCTATGCCCGGCACCCATTCAGGAACGGTGAAGCTCATGCCGTTAATGCCTCTGATCGCCGCATTAATAGCGTCAATAGCTACGTTAATCGGGAATGTCAAAATAGCCCCAAGACCCTCGAAAAGCCCCGTGAATATGTCCTTGACGCCCTGCCACGCCTTTTCCCAGTTTCCTGTGAACACGCCAGTGACAAAGTCAATAACGCCGCCGAACACGGTCATAAGGCCGCTAATAATTCCGCCGATTGCATCTATTGCATTTGTGACCACGGCTTTAATGATGGGAAAGGCAATGTTGAACAGATTAACGATGTTGTCTATAGCCGGCTTAATTATCATCATTATGACGCCGAATACATCGCCTATCTTGTCAGCAATCGCCTGTATCTTGGGCAGTATTTTTGCAATCGCCCCAGAAAGTGCAGGCATGACCTCCGTTGCCAGATAGTCAAATATTTGCGATAGGATCGGCCAGAGCCTCGACATGATGTAGGTAACCACTGGCGTTAAGGCCGCGATAACCTTCATGCTCACTTGCTGGAACGTCCTGCTTATCGAAAACACGATCGGCATTAGCTGCTGAACAATCTTACCAATTGAGCCGACCACCTTCATTACGTGGGGGCTGATTGTATCCCACGCTTGCAACAGTCCGTCTTTAAGGTTCATGATTGACCTAAAGGTCGAGCCCACCGAGTCAATGATTTCGTATTGAGCATCTGCCCCGAGTCCCAAGCTGCTCATTAAATTGGTAGCCTTCACTTTGAAATCGAAATTAAAACCATTCTTGAACAGCGAGCCCACAACCCCCGCAACGTCCGTAACCACCTTGCCCAGCCCTTTAAATGAGCTCTGCGCCGCTGGTAAGACGTCCTGCAGCCATCCGCTGAACTGATCCAGTAAAGGCAGCGCCATTTTAGCAAGGGGCAGGAGCAGCCCTGTTTGGAGCTGGCGCCCTATTCCCTCGAAGGCCTTCCCGATGGTCCCATACTTGATCTTGGCGACTTCACCCATAGTATCTTTCGTCATATCGAATTGGCTTCTCGCTGATGTCATAGCCGTTACTACACGGGCCTCCAAGTCTTCCGCCTGCGTCCCGAACAGCTGGACAGAAACGGCGTTTGCGACAACCGGGTCCTTTATTGCAGCAATAGCCTGGCTTGTCTTTAAAAACGCCTCCTGCGCCGTCTTGCCGCCTGCTGCGAACTGAGCTGTCATTTCAGCGCCGTTCAATCCAAGTGACTTGTATGCGTCCAGAGAAGCTTTGCTGCCGTCCTTGGTTCGAATGCCGAACTCTTTGATGCCATCGCCCACTTTATCAAGCGAGAAGGCCCCAGCTTCCAAGCCCGCTGCAAATGTATCGAACATCTGATTAGCTGAGAAGCCCAGCTGCGCGAAGTAGGCGCTGTATTCGTTCGCTGTGTCGAGCAAGTCCATTGTTTTAGAGAGTGGACCTTGCGCACCTTGGGCCAGCAGGCTATAAGCTTCATCGCTCGTAATTCCGAAATTCTTCATCATTGTGTCGGCTGTTCGGATACTTTCCGCGATGTCATCCCCGAATGCGTCCCGGTATGCAATGGCGTTTTTCGTGGTCGCTTCTAATTCAGATCCGCTCAACTTGGTTACCCGCTCGACAGCAGCAATTGAATTTGCAATGTCCATGAAGTTTTCGCCCATGCCCTTGTTGTAAATGTTGACCATGGTATCACCCAAGCCAGCCATTTGCGCTTGCGCTGCGCCCGTGCCGACCTGTATTTGAGCCATGGCGCTTTGATAAGCGTCCGCTGTGTTGAAGATGCCCACACCCGCAGCAGCTCCAGCAGCGCCCGCAGCGAGAGCCACACCGCCGACCATGGCAGCGCCGCCCATAAGCATGCCTGCCCTTCCTCCCATTCCAGCTCCAGCAGCAGCACCGCCACCACCGCCAGAAGGTCCGCCAGCGTTCTGCAAGTCCTGCATGCTTCGCTCAAGCCGCTCAACGTCCCGCAGATAGTTCCGCATGTCGTTACCGAACATGTTGCCGGGCATGCGAATACGGCTGATCTGCATTAGATTATCAAGCAGGCTTTTGGATTCCTTGGAAGCCTCTTTCAACTCCGCATTCATATTGCCGAGCATATTGTTTGGCATCGGATTGCCGCGAATCTCCCGAAAATTCCGCTCTAAATCATGAAGTCCTTCGTTCAAAGGCCTGAGCATGTCGCCAGAAATTCGCATCGCGCCAATGGCATGCATTTGCTTGTCAATATCCCCTAGATTGTTTAACACCTTGCTCATGATTGTATTGTAGGAGCCTTCTAGCTTCGCCGAGAGCTCAAAGGCTATGTCGTAAACCTTACCTGCCATTAAATCGCCTCGCTCTCGCCCGCTTCATCGAGCATGTGAATGATTAGCTCCAGCTTGAACGGCTTATATCCCGCAGCAGCCGCGACCATGTAGCCCATTTCCTTAATCGCTTCTGCCGGAACCAACCTCTCCAAAGGCTTTGCATACAGCGCCGCTACGATGGAATCACCGCTAATTTCAAGCTGCAATTGCTCAAGCATCTGTTCGTACTCCGCAAATACGACAAACCGCTCCTGAATGAGCTTTTTCAAAGCAACATGCCCGCCGTCAAGCCCGATCCCCTCTTGATCGGAAGCAGAAAGCGCCGCCGATGTGTTCGAAAAGAAGCGTTTAAGCTCCCGCATTGAGTGAAGCAGCATTAATTGAGTCGCCAGAACGTCCGCCATTTTGCCTTGCAGCACCTTCCCCTGCTTTTCCGTCCCTTTGAACCTCATAGAGCTTGATATTTTGTTATTTTGCTTCGTTGAGTAGGCCGTCAGTTTCTTGATTCGGTCCGTTAATGTTGTATTCATAGTGCTCCTTTCTGGAAAAGGGACGGCATGCAGCCGCCCCATCAATTTGCTTTCTAGTTTCGTTTATTCCACTTTCCTTACTTTCGCTTTTGAGAGCCTAGAAAGCCGCTTCCTGACGCCCTAGCCGATGGACGCTTTAATGAAGCGATTTTTCAACACAACGGCCTAGAATCGGCTGCTAGAATCTCAAAAAGTGAAAGTGAAAGTGAATTTTTGAAATAAAAACTAGCCAGAAATCGGGCTCATCCGCACCCACCTTTTTTTCCAAAGCCAGAAGGACCCGTAAAACATTTGGAGGGCGTGACGGTCCTCTCAGGCTCCGAGCGGAGGCTGCTGAACACTCAGCACCCTGTCGAGTGGGTATGCTCAAAGTTGAGCACCCCTTCCCCTGTTGCGTTAACCGCTAATTCTGGTTGCATGCATCGCTTGGCCCTTGAGCCTCTGACGGTATTCCTCATTCTCCCGTTCCGCTGTTTCAACCTCATGCTGCTTGGTGTACTTGATTACCAGAACGCCGTTACGATTCACGGTTTTCAATACCGTGCAGCCGGGATGGTCCAGCTTGAAACCTTCGACAACCTCCGTCTTAGTTCTATCCGTGAGTATCTTATACTCGTGTACTGGCGCTTGCTTAAACATGCTTCATCTTCCTTTCACGGGCATTAATGGGGCTGCACCCCAGAGTGAAATGCAGCCCTTGGATAATGGCGAATTATGCTTTGTCAGTGACTTTATAAAGAATGAACAATATTGGCGTTGAGCCATAGATTGAAGATGTTGCAAATACAATCTCCATTTGCTTGTTCTCCGCTTCCAATGCCGCCTGCATTGATGCAAGTTGAGCATCGGCTTCGAAAGCGCCCGGACTCATGACTTTATACATTCCGTTCCACCTCCTTTCGGTGGGGTATACAGGGCAATTCCCTTATCTACCAAGAAGCTTGCCAAGCGTCCAAGATCGTCTATCTTCCGTCTTAACTCCGCGCTCTCTTGCTTCTTCGTCCGTTACAAGCTCACCCGTTTTTTCATAGTGCTGAATCCATTCCGGAAGCTGCCCTAATACATAAGCATTGTTTAGTTCAGTTTCCGTTGGGTTAACGCACCGATCACCATTCATGTACACGGAACCAGAGGCCTGCTTCAATGTAGGGCCACTCGGTACGCCCGGATTTCGCAAGTCCTTTTGCGGCAAGTCCAACTTGTGATAAACGTTGTTTAAATCCATCAGCGATTCATAAGCTTTTTTATAATGCGCGTTCGCCTCTTTAATTTTGATTGTGAGCTGGGCGCGCAGCGCTCGGGCTTCCTCCTCGATTTTTTGAATTGCAGCGTTCTCCTTGGCTACTTCTTGGCTGTACGCTTTCTCGATGTCTGGAAGGAATTTCAGCAGCGTTTCACGTTCACCCGACTCAAGCACTTTCAGACGGTCGGACTCTACTTGAATCTCCAGCTCCAGCGCTTCTGAACGCTGCTTGACCTTGCTCAGCTCCGTTGTCGAATGCGGCTTTGTACCCGATGAGTCTTCAAGCAGCATCTTCCGATACAGAACATCAGATTTCGCTTTTTCATCCCTTTTTTGCTCGATAGAGGCGCGAAGGTCCGAAACCTTTGCTGCAAAATTGGCTTTCCCTTGTTCCAATGCATCAATCTGTTTTTTCAAAATAATTCACTCTCCGTTTTCTGATTATCGTTCGCGCTTTGCCTGAATCTTGTAAGCTTCCAAGATCATAAAATCCGCTGTCTCGTCACCTGTGCTGACAAACGGCTCGTCATTGCGGTAACGCCACATACCTGATCTGATACTGTTGATTTCCGCTACAACATCTGCTGAACTATTTCCGCTTGCGGTCTGATTCGGACGGCCTTGAAGTCGGTTAATCTCCGCCGAAATTCCTTCCGCATGCTCGTCATGCACTGACCTTCTTTGAGGGCCGTGCTTCTTTTCGATCAACTCGTTTGCATATGCAGCCATCCGTGCCACGGAAGCATCTTCTTCCGCCTGGTCATTTTTTTGTGCCCATCCTCTAACAATCTCCATGGAAACATCCCCTGCTGTTCTTCCGTCCATTATCGCTGCGTCAATGATATGACCATTATCCGCGCTGCGAATCCCTTCCAGTGCAGCAATGCGGAACGCTTCCGTCTTGGCGGCTGAATATTCGGGCGAAGGGGCTGGCGAATGCGGCAGGGCTACTGCTGCCGCTGCGGGCGCCTGCTTGTACATTGACAAATCAAAAACTTTGCCGTTAAACGAAGCAGAGCCCTTATCCATGGAAGCGGCAATGCGCTCGCTGGTGACTGCTGTTGCATACCCCTGCTTGAGTGCGTCGTCAGCACCCAACCATGTTTCATCATCCATTTGCTTTCCGATTACCGAACGGGATTTCCCTGTTTTCTCGACATAAATATTAATCAGGGATTCACGTATGTTATCCAGCAGGTTTGCAGTCTGCCTTAAATCTTTTGACTCACCTACCACCGTTGTCCAAGGGTTATGAATCATCATCATGGAGCCGGTTGGCATGAGTATTTCATCCCCGGCCATTGCTATAATGGATGCTGCCGAAGCTGCTAGGCCATCTACTCTGGTTATGACTTTCGCCTTAAATGTCTTTAAAACGGTATAAATGGCTATGCCTGCAAATACATCGCCGCCGCTGCTATTAATCCGAACTGTTAATTTACTGACGTTCCCCAGTGCCTTCAAGTCCGCTACAAGCTTCTTGGGCGTCACCTCATCGCCGTACCAGCTTGTAGTGCTGATCGGGCCGTAAAGCACTAGTTCCGCGCTCTTATTCGCCGCTGCTTGCACCGTCCAAAATTTATTTCCCAATGGCTTTCATCTTCCCTTCGTTTAGATCGTGCTGAACCTGATTTCCCCGCTGCAGCCTGAATGGTAATATCGCCCATACTCACTTTATGAGTACATCGCCCAGCTGCTGGTAGCGGGTGTCGCCAAAGTTGGCGGCTCCCTTATAACAAAATTCAGCGTTCCTGCACCTCCTTTATAGGATTTACCTATCAAATGCGCGCTGCTCATTGCCTGAAAGCGAAAGTGCGCTTTTGGCGGTTAAATTATTCGGAATACCCCCAAAGGGCTGCGAGCTTCTTAAAAGCCCTGTTTCTGATCTTCATAAACGTTGCGCTGCTGATTTCCATTTGATCGAATATGTCCTTGTCACTAATGTAATCCGAATCCTCGCCCATGTAGCGCCCTTGTATGGCCCGCCTTTCCATTTCGGGTAATCTTCCCACCGCTTTATTCACGGACTCCACATAAGCCCTGTACGCTTCCTGCTCGGCTTCCTCGCTGCCATCCATCAAGTGCAGGCAGAAGCGGTAACGGTTGAAATGCTCAAGTAATTTGCGCTTGACTCCAATTTGGGTATTTCCCCATGGCTTCACCGCTCGCGCACTCGCTGCATCATTGCTTCGAAAAAGTCAAAGCCCTGTTCTTCCAGCTCCGGCGAAGGATCATCAGGCTTTAGCTTCGCCTTGGCAAAGCCGTGATGCTTGTTGAGGCGCTCCATAAAGTCATCCAAGGAATCAGGGTTTGACTGGTGCCAATGTTTATACAGAAGCCCTAGCAATGCCTCTAGCGAGTCTTTGCGCATCTGATCTGTTGTTATTGTCAATTTGCTGCCCATATGCGTCATGACATAATTTTTTGTTGCTCCTTTTGCTGGCCTTGTCATTTCTCATTCTCCTTTCTGATTTTGGAGGCGACTTTTTTTATGAACCTCTGAATTCACCCTTTCACAATTCAAATCCCTCTTTATAGGCTCTACTTAATCAGTCCCAAACTATGGCTGTGAGGGGATAATAAATAAAGGGATGACGCCCCCCAAAACGCTGCGCAGGGATGGCTATATATAAAGGTGGGTTAAATTCGCCCGTTGTGAGCCTGTTTTCGAAAAAAGTCGAAAATTAGCCTCAAAGCCTTGATATATAAGGAAAAGCTTGAAATGCTTTCGTGGGTTAAATTCGCCCCACGACAGGAGTGGAAAATGAACCAAAACAGCCTTTACGTGGGTTAAAATCGCCCGTTGTGTTGGGTTAAATTCGCCCTAGCCAAATTATTGTTTAGGTTGACGTTTTATTCGCGGTTTGACCTCGAAATGCTTCGTGCCAAACAGCTGCCACATGGTATGAAAACCGTAAATGTTTGGCTCACGTATACTCCAGCCCTGACGTATAATCTGAATAAATCCGTTTTCGATAAGCTGATCCATAGACTTTGTGAATGTCGCCTTGTTCATCAGCTTTTCACCTTCCGCATAGGTGAAACTTATGTCATTCTCGTTGCTGCCGGTGTATTTCGTCTTCATGGCCAGATACAGTACAACAGCATGAACCGAAAGCTCCTTCCATGCCACTGACTCCATCATGTTCCTAGTAATGCGAATGTGATGGTTATCAATTGAAGACGTTGCTTTTTCAAATGGCCTGAAACTATAATCCTTCTTTTTCTTGCGAGACATACCACCTCACCTACTCTTTTGCAGTCAATCCGACTTGTTCCGTTAAAACATCTATACATGTGATTATCTCAAGTGAGCCGTCAGCGCATTCACAAATGACCATGCACAAGCTACCTGCATCGGTTGAATCAATACCCAGCACATCGAACACGGCCATAACAACCCTATCCCACGCGCTAGTCAAACCATTGATCGTAATTCCTGCAGCTTCGAGCGCTGCGTTTTGCTGGAATAAATCCCGCGCCAGCTCCAGCAGCCTTGTTGCTGCCAAGCGCTGCACATCGGTTACTACACCCATAACCAAACCCTCCTAACTTGCAATGACGTGCTGAGGCGTTTAAAGGCACAGCAGAGGCGTTAAAAATCAATTTTGCTACGAATGTACTCCCCGATGCTTTCAACCTCTGTCAGAAGCTCTCTGAGCGTTGCAGCGGTTGACTCACTGATTTTCAATTGAACAAGACGTTTGATAGCAAACTCCAGCTTTGTATAATAACCAATGGCTGCATAAGCTTCGCTGCCTTTTGAGTCGAGCTTGCCAGTATATTGCTTAATGATGAACTGGCGTCCGTCATGCTCAATGTATAAATTGCCTTCGATCTGAACTTTCACGTTCGTTCACTCCTCTGTATGTGTGTCTCAGGCAAATCTAGGCTTGTACAGGCGTTTGAATGGCTAATGGGCATTATCTATCGTTCAAAAATCAAAACGCCTGTACAGACTTTGCAGAACGCTGAATCAGCATTCACTAGCTTTTCATTGCCAGAAGTCGAAGCGCTATGAGATTGCCGCCATGAGTCCGTATATAAAGCCGACCATTGCGGGCTACACCGTAGCAGCGCATGACGCCTTTTGGAGAGCGGGACCGATGTAGACATGATCGCGGGACGCTCCGTAAAAATGCAGCAGTTTGAAGATGCTGAACGCCTCAGCTCGTCCGCTATGCACGTTCTCCCAATATTTCAGGCAACGAACGGGAATGTCCGTCTTTGCCGATACCTCTTCCATGGTCAAGCTCATATTTTCGCGCAGCTGCTTAAGCGTCAATTTTTGTGTCATGCTCACACCTCCGGCGATTCTTGCGAGAATTTCCAGCCTGCCATAAAGCCCGCGGCATAGGCGTCTTCACCGATCATGAAAGCAGCTTCCCCGAAACTGTCCGACATTTTATCTAAATGGCCTTTCAAAGCTGCCGATCTCGAAATGCTCTTAATTTTCAAGAGCGCGAATATCGCGTCTTCAAAAGCGCCGTGATGGTCGTCAATCAAGCCCTGTTGTGGTCCGCAGCCTACTTCACGGAATTTCATATACGCCTGGTACGCCAATTGTTGCAAAACCAACTCAACGCCCATTTCGTATGCGAGTGAAACCATTTGATCGGTCCGGCTGCGCGCGGAAACTGGAACGATACGGTTAACTTGATGCGTGATTGACGGATTAATGTCGATTTCCTTTTTCATATATGAAGCACTCCCTTTTCGCTTTTTCCAGAAGGCCGCTATTGCTTTATGTTTCGAAAGGTTATAAGATAATGGACAATAAAAGCCATTAAGCTTGATCGTGAGTCGCTACTGCATCCCGGCGAAGGAATGCGCAGTAGCGGTTTTTCTATTTCTAACCTCTTGCAATACCTCGTATGGACCATCCACAGCATAACCTCGTTTTTGATACCATCTGATTAGCTCAGCAAGGTCAATGACAATTTTCTCTCCTGTTCCTGCTGTAATGCCCTTCTCAGCCGCGAACATTTCAAAATCTCCCTGCAATCCCAACAATTCAGCCCTGCGGTGTAGCTTGTCCGCTAATGCCGCGGTTCCAAGATTGCGGTATTCGTTCACTTCGCTAGTAAGCTGCCCGACCTCCGCGTCAATCTCTTCCAGCCTCACACTTTGATTAGGCATTGTACATTTCACCTCTTTCTTTGGACTATGCTCACATCAAATTAGTACCTAGCTTATTTCTCACCACTAAGAAATTTTGTTCAACTCGTAAAGCTCCGAAACAAGCTCCTTGACGTCGTTCTCGTATATCTTGCATGCAATTTCATAAAGCTCAGGAATCTTGCCGAGAACTTTGTCGATGTAATCCAACTTGTTTTTCAGCTTCGGTTTATGCGACTCATTGTAGCTATCAAGCTTCCGCTGCAGGTTAACGTGATATTTCATTTCAAACTGCTTGTACAGCTCATTCCACCTTTGCTGCACCTTATTTAATCCGCCTTTGCGAACGACCCGGTTCAATACCTGGCGCTTTGTAGCAAGGTCGATTTCATCAACCAAACCAATAATGACGTGCTCTTTATGGTCAATCTCTCCAAGCTGCTCTACAATGGTTTCCCTTTGTGCCTTGATAACCTCGTTCTGCTGCCGGACTGTTGCCAGCGTGGTTTTGAACAATATTTGCGTCTGCTCATCTACAAACGGCAGGTATGTTGCAAGGAATAGATCCTCGTTATTAACATGACCGCCTGTTTTACGAATAGACTCGATTGCTTCATATACCCAGTCATAGAAAGCATCCGCTTTTGGCTGCGAGCTGTGCCGGCAGATTTCATAGATGCCTTTGGCGGAATAAATATATGTCTCATATTGCTTCCCATCAGTACCGGACAACTTGTCCGTCACTGAAAACTTATCAAGCCTCTTCTTGTTACGATCATGTATTTTCCTGATTGCATCAGACGGATCGCTGTACTCCAATGCCGCACCAATCTGCTCCCGAGTCATGAATATTTCGCCGTTCTCTCCCTGCCATACATCGACGAACAACTCGCCGAATGGCTTCTTTGCTACAAGTTTCAAATGCTTCGCCTCCTCTTGTTTCCTTATGTTTTAAAATCAACCGTGCCAATAGTTCTTAGACAATGCGGTACAGCTACTCCCAGCCGGAGCAGTTAACTTTCTCTTGCTGGCTCATCCAACGATCCAAGCTTTCAACCCGGAACATGATTTTCGGTTTTCTTGATTTAGATGATCCTGCACGGTAGAAAGGAATGCTTTTTTCACGGCAGAGCATGTAAAGCGTGTCCTCCGAAATGCCTGTATACTGTGACGCTTCTGGTATAGTGAGCCTCCTTTGGTTCAACTCTGTAGCAATTTCTGACAGAATCTGTGCCTTTACTTCTTCAAATAGCTGCTTACGAATCGAAGCGAAAAAATCAACGGTGATTTGTTCTGTTTTCATAATAAGTGCTCCTTTCATTTTCTTATTAGCGGCTGGGGCAGCCTGGAGCTTGTTTTTGCGCATGATGCGGGGAAGGATTATAACGTATGATTACTTCGTGGTAGGATCATGTTTAATGATCTCGAACAGTTCTGTCCATTCGCGCTCGAGTACTTCACAAATACGTTTTGCTGTTTTTGGTGAGGGACTGCGGTCACCATTAGTGATCTGTACAGTCATTGGCTGAGATAAATGAATCTCTTTACTGAAATCCATTTTGCTGAAACCACGCATGATTATTAGTTCGTTAAGATAGTTTGTGTCTTTTACTTTAATTTTCATTTGCTACCCTCCACCTAGAAATTTTGCTATCTGTGCAATTAATATATCTCAAAATTGCACACATTGCAACAATTCGTTCTGAATAATTGCGCAATGTGTTAAATTAGTTCATAATTAAAAAAACAAATCATTGGGGTGTGTTTGAGATTAACAAAGAATTCGGCCAATATTTACGGGCATTGCGAAAGAAACAAAATCTAACCTTAAAGGAGTTAGGAAAACACACAGGTTATTCCTATTCTTACTTATCTCAACTTGAACGCGGAGAACGTGGAGGTGCAAACGGAATTCCTTCACCCGAAACACTGGAGATTCTTTGTGGCCCATTGGGTGTTTCGTATGGCGAATTAATGCATGAAGCTGGTTATCTTAAATCAGATGAATATCATCATGATCACGAAGTGACCTTTTCACGTATTATCGTAAATGGAGAACCTCAGACAAGACACGATCTAATAAAACATTCTCTAGGGATTAAAAAAATTCCATTTGGAAACCCAGACATTGAAGTATTGATAGAAACAAACAGGGTTGATGCTGATCATCCTGATTTGGTAGAACATATTTATAAAGATGCAGAGAAGGATGAGTTGACAATTTTACTGTATGAAAACCGATACCTAACTTATCGTGGAGTAGATTTATCCGTTGAGGACCGCAAGCGTATTTTGGATATGCTCAAAGTTTTGTTTCCTGATCGCCAATAACCAATCTCCCAACAAACACTCCAATGCAAAATGATACTTTCCCCGCAATGCCCGTAATTCAGTATTGATATTTCAAAAATAATTAAAATTAGAGGGATCGATATGAAAATGAAAAAAATCAACTTAGAGCGAAGGAAAGAATATATTGAACTTCTCAGGACGGAAATTGAGGAACAGGAAAAAATCATAAAGCTTATAGAGACATACAAACCCATGTCTTTTGAACAAGAGGTTCTCCTTAATTATGCAATACTAGGAACGGTACAATCTGTGGCTAATAAATTAAATGCAGATGGACATCGATTGGGAGAGCGTAAATACATTCACACAGACATCTCAGCAATTATTATGCAGAAGCCCGCCAATGAATTTCACTCAATGGTGAAAAAGGCATTTGAACATAATAAAAAAGGGATTAGTTATCGAATTTAAAAACCGCTCCCAAGTTTAAATTCATCCTTATCATCTTCATTATGAACATTACTAACTAACAACAAAATGAGTATTGAGCAATACTAGCGGCCAGCACCATTGCCCTTCCATCTCATCACACTGATGATTTGACATATAAGCTCCGAAACGTAAACAACATCAACAGTTCCAGCACCTCCTCCGACTCGCTGGGCAATTACCTATCCAGCCGATAGAAGCGCTAAAAATGCTTTTGTACAAGCTCAAACTCTCATATATCCCAAAGGAGGACTTATACCAATGACCGATAAACCCGTTGATGGAAATGTATCCCCGTTTGAACAGGCTCGTCAGGAAGACGAACACGGCAATGAATTTTGGAGCGCTCGTGACATGGCGAGGTTGCTTGATTATGTAGAGTACCGCAATTTCAAACCTGTTATTGATCGAGCAAAACAAGCATGCGAGAATAGCGGGCAATCCGTTGAAGATCATTTCGTGGATATGCACGATATGATCGCTACTGGTAAAGGAGCTCGCCGAAAAGTAAAATCAGTAGCCCTTAGCCGTTACGCCTGCTACCTTATTATCCAAAACGCTGATCCCGCGAAAGAAATTGTTGCATTAGGACAAACCTACTTTGCCGTTCAAACTAGAAAGCAAGAACTATTTGAGCAAGCAACCGAGGACGAGCGCCGCGTCATGCTGCGTGAGGAACTCCGAAAGCATAACTCTCAATTGGCGGATGCTGCCTATCAAGCTGGAGTAGAAAGTGATATAGATTTCGCTGTATTTCAGAATCATGGCTATAAAGGTTTGTACGGTGGATTAGACGCAAAAGGCATCCATCAATATAAAGGATTAAAGAAGTCGCAAAAGATTCTCGATCATATGGGGAGTACTGAACTGGCCGCTAATCTATTTCGCGCAACACAGACGGAGGAAAAGATTCGTCGAGAAAGTATTCAAGGTAAACGTGAAGCGAATAAGGCACACTTTGACGTAGGTGCAAAGGTTCGGCAAACGATTGAAGAGCTTGGAGGCACAATGCCTGAAGAACTGCCGACACATGAGGATGTGAAGAAAGTCGAGCGCCGTCTGCAAAAACAGCAAGCGGAACAATTGCCGGACGAGCAATAATATTATTTGAACTAAGAGGAGGTATTATTCATGGCAAGCTACCAGAAACGCGGAGAAAGCTCTTGGTACATGTATGTGGAAGCTGGAACCGATGCTGCAGGAAACCGGATACGCAAGACGCAGACTATTCGCATTGACGATCCGGCAATACTGAAATCTGCTAAGAAAACAAAGGCTTATCTGGATGAGGAATTATTGAAATTCAAAATGCTTGTGGAATCAGGCGAATATATCAATCCGGATAAAATGAAATTCTCTGCCTTTGTCGAGCTTTGGAAAACTAGATTCGTAGAGAAGAACCTGGAAGAAACGACGGCCTTTAATTACAAGTACCATAGCAACAAATGGATCATCCCCCATTTTGGCGAAAAATCCATTGATAAAATTAAGACCATGCATATTGTTGATTTCTTGGACGGATTGACTGATGTTACAGGCTCAGCAACGAGGGTTTATATTTTCAGGGTGTTGCGCAGCATATTTACTAAAGCCACGGAATGGAAGGTCATTAAGCAAAATCCTATGCAGGGCGTGACGAAGCCGAAGGACGAGCCGAAAAGCATGGAGGTATACAGCGAGGAAGAGGTCGGCGTTTTGCTGACAGCGCTCCAGAAAGAGCCTATACGGCTTAGAGTAATGATAACTCTAGCTCTTACAACCGGCATGAGGAGAGCAGAACTGTTGGGACTGGAATGGAAGCATATTGATCTGGAAAACAGCATTATTGATGTGAAGCAAACGATTCCCATATTCAAGGATGGTGAGCCCGTCATTAAGGGGCCGAAGAAGAAAAGCTCTATCAGGAAAATTGTTTTCCCCTCTTCCGTCTCTGCAGAGTTGAAACTCTACCAGACTCACATGATGAGAGAACGTTCTAATACAGAGGCTCCATGGGAAGGCGGAGAATATTACTTTTTATTTGCACACGAGAATGGCCGACCCTTCTATCCCAAAACGCTTTACGATCAATGGAGGGATTTTCTCAAGAGAGTTCCGAACTTAAAACAAATCAGGCTTCATGATCTCCGACATACATCTGCAACGCTACTCATTAACCAGGGCGTCCATGCTAAAATTATTTCAAATAGGCTCGGCCATGCTAAAATCTCGACAACCATGAACGTATACGGCCACGTCATTGAATCAGCGGATCGTGCTGCAGCAGAAACATTCAACAATTTATTCGAACCAAAGAAACCACTAAAGAAAAAGAAATCATAATGCGTTTATTGATGACATCATCGTCATCAGCCACTCAACTGCTGCACTGAAAATATTAGTCAGCACACTCGCTTTTGGGATCCACTCTGTTTAATTCCGTCATCAATTCGTCATCAAACGCAATTTCTAGCGCTCAATTAGAAAAATAAAAACCTTGAATTCCCTTGATACATAAGGGAAAACACAAAAAAATCGAGCGCCCCTTTCGGGACGCTCTATTCATGGGAGAGGAGAAACCGGACGAAGAGCTTATGGGGAACGTAAGTCTTCTCCGCGGTTGTCTACGACATCTTGCGACGCCGATAATTTTATTTTGTCCGTTTTGCGGACATTTATACCTTCACGACAAGAAAAAGGTGGAAAGTCGGCCAAAAAGCTGCGGACATCCTGTATAATTCACAGTAAGAATTAAAAAACTTACACCAAATTAAAGGGGATGCACCATGGACTTTGTGGCAATTGACTTTGAAACCGCCAACTCCAATCGCTCCAGCGCCTGCGCGGTCGGCATCGTCGAGGTACAGGGCGGCAAAATCGTTTTCGAGCAGGTTTGGCTCATTAATCCGCAGCAGCATTTTGACCGGATGAACATCGAAATTCACGGCATCACTCCGGCTATGGTGGCGGACAGCCCTACTTTTTCCGAATTATGGCCTGTACTAGAGCCATTATTGAATAATAAGCAGGTAGTCGCGCATAATGCTTCCTTCGATATGAGCGTCCTGCGTTATTGCCTAGATGATGCGGCATTGCCTTATCCGGCATTTCATTATTACTGCACCTATCAGCTTAGCAAAAAACTGCTGCCGGACATGCCTTCCTATCGTTTGAACGTATTAGCTGGCCATTATCAAATTCCGTTAAATCACCATGATGCGCTAGATGATGCAAGAGCGGCAGCGTTAATTTTAGCAAGATTGCTTGAGCAGGAGCAGCAGCTAAGCCCTACCGAGCTTGTGCTCGCCAAAGGCTATAAAATCGGTAAAATGCATGCTCGCGGTTACACGCCATTCTCAACAACAGCTGCTAAAAGCAAGAAGCAAGCAAAGCCAGCTGCCTCTGCCAGCGCTAAGCGTGCTGCAGCTAGCGCAACAGAAACAGCAGCCGAAAAATCTGGGCTGCAGCTCATCAGAGGGCAAAAAGCTGACATTACCCGCCATTTGGGGTTGGATCAGCTGATTGCTCGCGTTTCATGGAAATTGTTAAATCCGGCGCTTGAAATTGACGCCACGGCCTTCCTGCTATCTGCGGCAAGACGGTGTGAGCGGGATGAGGATTGTATTTTTTACGGAAATCCCGTTTCATCTCATCACTCCGTCTCCTACTCCAAGCTAGGTCCCAATGAAGCACAGTTTAAAATCGATTTCAGCAAGCTGCCGCTGCAGATCCAGCGAATGGCCTTCACTCTTTCGATCTACGAAGGCGAGGCACAGCAGCATGATTTCAGCCAAGTGGCCGAAATCAGCATCTATCTGCTGCATCCGCAAACGGAACAAGTGGTAGCTCAGTTCGGATTTGGCGAAGATCTGCTTAAAGAAACAGCTATCGTCATCGGGGATTTATATTTACACAACGGCAATTGGAAATTTGACGCCATCGGCAAAGGTTTTTTTAGCGGCTTGCAAGCTTTATGTGAAAATTTCGGCCTGGAAGTAAGCCATCCTTCAAATGAAGCACATTCCTTATAACAACCTTGATAACGCTCTGGTCTTACTCCCAGCTGTCGTATCTCAAGCCTTCAATGATCTGCGGTCGTTTCGTAATGCCCGCAGCGGCTTGCAGGGCTATTTTGCCTTTGCCGCTCTTCACCAGCTCAAATAGCTGCTCCGTATGGAATACACCGCCTGGCAGGCCGCCTTCATAAACAGCGGCGGCAACAGCGGTCGCCACTTTAGCGGTCGCTGCCGCCTCATGGGAACCATCGACCAAATATTGAACATGCTTCTTCTTGCCCGCCTTCATTCCCCAGCCATCTACTTTAACCGCATAGCCGTCTGAGCCAAAACGCATCATTCCAAAGCTGCTCACAGCGGCAGAGCGAATCCATTTGACTTTCAGCAGCCGGAATAATCCCGTTGCGCGTATCCATGCAACCAAGCGGGTGACCGCACCTGAATCGAAACAAAGCCTTGTTGATACGGTCGGCACTTTCAGCGTTCTTGGCAGCGACTGCTGATCGGAGAACGGGAAGCGGTAAGCCATGCGGCTGCCCAGCTCCTTGCCAAAGTCGGTGCGCTTGCCGCCGCTAAAACTGACCGTCTGCGTGCTGCCGCCATTTTCAACAATGGAAAATGCACTGCCAATGCTGTCGACCGTCCACTCTATCGCCGCCTTGCCATGCTGATCGCCAAGCCCCAGCATAATTGCGATATCTACGCTATCGAGCTGATCCAGCTCCTGCTGCGCCTTGCGTGCGAGCAAATTCGTTACACCTGGCGCTAGCCCAACGCTCAGCACCGCTGTCGCCTGCGCCTGTGCAGCTTCCTCTGTATGCTTTTCTACACTAGTCAGGAAAGGGCCATACGCCGAAATATCCACGTAATGCGTGCCACTCCGCAGGCTAGCCTGTACAAAGGCATCATCCGTCTGATCCATACACATGACAATTAGCTTGACACGTTCGAAATCCATTTCCTGCTTCCAGTTGGTTAAATTAAATGCCATTGGTTTCACTTGGCCGCCCGTCTGGTCCGCGAATTGTTTCGCACGCTCTAAGCTTCTGCCCGCCGCATACACTTTACCTGGAAACTTTGCTCCGAGCTGCTTGCTTATATCTCCGCCCACATGGCCGTAGCCGCCTATAACAACGATGTCTTGTTTCATTTGTCCTGCCTCTTTTCTTCTATGTTGAGCTCCCCGTCTGCTTTGACAGCAAACCATCCTGTAATAAGGTAGGAACCGAAAAATTTTGAAATATGGTTAAAGCCAACTTCCCGAAGCAGCTCTTCCACCTGCTCTGGCGGTACGGGATCTGATTCGGCGCCAATTGAGGCGGCAAACCGCTCCCAATCCTCAAGCGGAATGCCATTATCCAGCATGTGGCTTTGCCAAGCGCTCATCTGGACGGCGAATGCTTCCTCCTGGCGATCACAGCTTATTGCAGCAATAAATAACGGCGCTCCCGGCTTCAAACGCTCGGCTATACTGCGCAGCAGCTCCCTTTTCTGATCCAGCCCCTTTATAAAATGCAGTACCAGCAGGGAAGTCGCTGCATCGTGCAGCTTGTCCTTCGGCAGCTCGTCTGCCGTTCCCTCGTGCAGCGTGACTTCCGCTTCTAATCGCTCCATTCGGATGCGCTGCTCGGCTATCGCCAGCATACGTGCAGACGGGTCAACCCCGGTAAAACGCCACGCTGGATGCGCACCGCCGAGCGTAACAATCTCCTGCCCGCCGCCTGCTCCAACAACTAATATGTCCTGTTCCCTCTCAGGGCCAAGCATCGCGTTCATTAATCGGTCTGTCATATCATACAGCATGAAATAGCCGGGTATTTTTAAAGAAATCGTTCGTCCATAGCCCTCCACTTGGGGATCATTCCAACTCATTGTTTTCTGTTGCTGCGGCTGCTTCTCATTCATCGGTACAGCTCTCCCTTCACCTCTATATATGGTCCGCCCTTTTCAATTTGGCGGGTATTCTGTAAAATGTAATCTGTAATTAATGTTAATTATATCGGGCCGCCACAAAATCACTATCCCATAAATGTGGGTAATCAGGAGAGCTGGAATGAACAAGCAAAGAGAAAGTGTACGGAAACAGCTCGCCAAATTAGAGGAGGCTAACCTCCGCTCCAGCGAATATAGGGAGAGGCTTCTTGCAGAGCTGCGAACGACGATGCCTTTTGCAGCTGCGTGCTGTACGCTGGTCGATCCGCATACGATGCTGTCTACTGGCGCAGTTACAGAGGAAGGCGTAGAGGCCATTCATCATTTATTGTTTGAATATGAATATTTGAGGGAGGATTTTAACTCGTATGAGGAGCTTGCCAAGCTTGCGGAGCCCGTTGCTACATTAAGTGGTGCAACCGAAGGCGACTTAAGCCGCAGCCTCAAGTTTATGAAGGTGCTTCAGCCTGCCGGCTTTGGAGATGAGCTGCGTGCAGCATTGATAGTGGATGGGGCTTGCTGGGGGTATTTGACGTTATTTCGGCTGCTCCATGAGCCGTTTTTTCAAGAAGAGGAACGCTTGTATATCGCTTCCTTAGTGCCAAGCATGGCCCGCACCTTGAAAAAAGCGAGCTTGCTGCTGCCTGACAGCGAGGGCGCCGCCTTTCTAGACGATCCTGGCATTCTGATTCTGTCGGAGCAGCTGCTGCTTCTATCGAGCAATGATGCTGCAAACAGCTGGCTGTCGCTGCTCCGCGATTGGGAGTTCATCGACGAGCAGACACTGCCGAGGCCAATCCGTGCCGTATGCTCGCGTGCTTTGGCTGCAAGCACCAAGGATAGGGAGCCACAGACCGACGCAAAAGTATGCATCCGCATTCCTGATGGTCCCTACTTATCACTGCGAGCAAGCATGCTCCAAGCCGCGGATCACTCGGTTCAGCTTGCGGTATGGTTCGAGCTTGCGAAGCCTGGCGATATTTTGCCAATCATCGCGGAAGCTTATGCGCTGACTTCGCGCGAGAAGCAGCTGGTCGAACGGTTATGGCGCGGCCTTTCTACGAAGGAACTGGCCAGCTCCCTGCATATTTCCTCGTATACGGTGCAGGATCATCTCAAATCTATTTTTGCGAAAACGGAAGTGTCCAGCCGCAGAGAACTGATCTGGAAGCTTTTCTCCCGTTACAATCTCCCTGCGAACGAATAACGAATCGATAATCCATTCATAAAGCAGCTATTTGCCTATGTTTCAGTTGTCTGCCTCTGAATGCCAAGAGGAGTAGGCAGCCGATCGAGGCTGTAGCTGTTTTTTTCATTTTGATAGACTGTTAGTTTTTGATCACCTGCCTTCTCAGCCCAGTTTTTCAGCTGTTCCCGCTCGCCCTGATAATCATAAAAAGGGATGCTGAATCCGCACGCCGTCGTCACCTTATGAATATCTAGCACAATAATTTGCCTAGCACCTGGCAGCAGCTCAAACCTCCCAATCAGCTCATTCCAGCGCTCGGTTCCTGGCAATACAACTTTCCCTGTGCCGAAAAGCCGCATAATAACGGGCTTCCCCTCCATTGCTACAAACATAATCGTCATCCTGCCATTTTCCAGCACATGCGCACTCGTTTCATTGCCGCTCCCCGTTAAATCGAGATAAGCGACCTCCTGGTTCGACAATATGCGAAACGTATCGTAGCCTTTCGGAGATATATTAACATGCCCTTCCGCCGCCAGCGGAGCCGATCCTACAAAAAACATATGCTGCCGCCCGATAAACTCCTCGTGCTCTGTCCATAATTTCTCAAACGCTTTACCCATTAATTTCAGCTCCCCCTTGTGCAGCTTTCTGACCAAATCATAAATGCCGACTGGATATGTAAGCTTATTATCTTATTATATATCGTTTTTTCTTCTTCTATATTCTACTTCTGTATCCCTTTCCTCATCGCCTGTTCCACTGTATAGTATACAGGGAGAGCTTGTCCATTTTGTTGCACCCATACGCTGCAGCACACTATAGAAGGAGAGAAAACAATGACTACCACCACCCTTACCTTGCTTGATGCTTTGAAACAAAGACGCGCAGTACGCAATTATTTGCCGCAGGAAGTTGAGGAAGAAAAAATCGCCGCTTTGCTGGAAGCTGCAACGCTCGCCCCTAACGACCGCCTGCGGGAGCCTTGGCATTTTTATGTCGTTCGCGGCGAAGCGAAGCAACGTTATGAGCAATTGGCGCGGACCTATCTGGAGGAGCGTTTTCCAACCAAGCCGCATTTAGTAAAAGAATCGATTAAAGTGCTGGAAACGACGCCCCTTGCCATTGTTGTAACGGCCGATATTATTGAAGGGGACGAAGCTTCCTCCAAGGACAACGAATATGCCGCAGCCTGCGCCATTCACTCGATGTGGCTGGCTGCCGAAACGCTGGGACTTGGACTTGTATGGCGTACACGCGGCATCGGCCTCGTCCATGACGAGCGGATGTTTGCCTTTATTGGATCGCCGGAGGGCAAAAAAATAATCGGCACCCTATTCATCGGATACCCGCAAGGGGAAGTGCCTGCTACTGCTCGCAAGCCTTATACAGAGAAAACAACCTGGCTGTAACGCTTAATTTTGCGCAGCTTCTATTTTCATGCAACCTGCTAAAGATTGCTTCGTATGATAAGGGATGAGTTCCTTATGGTAGGAGGTGCGCAGATTTTATGAATACTTTCGGAAGAGGCTGTCTGTATATTATTTTCGGCTTCGTACTGTTGTTTATTTTCGCTTTTGTTGCTGGCAGAACCATTCACATTCCGTGGTTTATAACGATTCCGCTGATTGTGCTTGCTTTCTGGGCAGCCTCCCAGCGTAAAAAATAGCTGCCTTGCCCTTATATAATCGTCACGGTGCGTGTGCTCGGCTCCCATTCTATTTTTTTATTCAGGGAAGCAGCCAGCGCACGCATCGTTACATACCCCGTTCCTCCATCCAGCAGCGACTCCAGCTCCTTGCCATTCACCGTTACTTTTGAACCCGTCCAGCCAATTTTTCCGCCGAGGCGGCTGCCGAGCGCTCTCGCTGGCACCCATACGGTGCCATCACGCTCATAACCGATCACCTCCACCATCCCTCCTTGCAAAATCGGAACTGTCTTCGCGCCCTTAAATACCGTTGTTTTTACAGCCGCTGCAGCCTCGTTATCATACTGCCGAAGCCCATTGCTGTTTATGATGGCGATCAGCTTCGCTGCATACGCCGGATCGGTTGCATAGCCGCAGGCCAACAGCATTTGCGCCTGTTCCTCTGGCGTCTTCGCAAGCCTCACCCGATCATACCGCGCTTTCATAAACAGCAGGTCCTGATCCTTCATAAAATGATAGACACTGCTGTATGCGCGAAAAGCCGCACTCGTATTTATATTTCGGCCATCGACATGCTCCCATGTTCCTTTGATGACCGCTTGGCCCTGCCAATAGGCATTGGGCGAAGCTCCCAAGGCTTTAATGCCTCCTAAATTGTACCAGGAATGAATGACACCTCCGGTTTCCAAAATATACTGCGCCAGTCGTACAGATGGCAGCATCGGTGAGCCCTCGCGCCGTACTTGTATGACAGCAGGCACCAATGCCGCAATAAATTGCTGTCTTGTCATAGCCGCCATTGCTCTCTCCCCCTTCTTTTTCGCAAGTTGTTTAATCGTCAAGTTGTCCATCTATTATGGCTTATGCAGCAAACCTGTTTTGCGGCACGGCCACCGCACACCCTCCCACGCTCATTGTATAAAGCGAAGCCTCCTCGATGAGTATCGCTCGGTTATTGCCGCACATTTTGCATGCTTCTAGTCATACGCCGTTTTTACTGTCCATTAGGTCATTGTCCATGAATCTGAGGTCCATCGTGAATACAATATAGTCAAGCGCGTATCCGCTAACGATTTCTCCATATGCAAATGACGAGAAAGGAAGGAAACAAGTGGCCAAATCACTTAAGCGCAAGCGACATCAAACGTCCGCCAAACGCAAGCAGCATAGTTCTTCCACAAAATCGCTGCTGGCCAAACGCCGTAAACGCAAAGCTATCAAACCGCGGGCCAAGCGGCGGGCCGAACGCAGAAAGAAAAACAACGGCGGCCTTCGAAAAACAAAAAATCGCGCCTCCTCCAGCCTATCGCAGCACGTCAAACAGACCCGCCAAGCAGAAGATCACTCACCTGCTGAAGAGGTAATTGATCCGCAGCCTTGGACCGCACAGGGCATAAATCTTGTCGGCTTTATTCATGCGGAAATGGGCATTGGCGAATCGGCCAGACTTGCGGCAAGAGCGATTGAGCGAGCCGAAATTCCTTTTGGCATTTTAAACTTCCCGCTTCAAGTCGCTACCCGGATGTCGGATATGAGCTGGGAGCATAAAAAAACAGAAGACCGCTCCTATAACACGAACCTGTTTCATATGAATGCGGATTATATGGCGCCGGCTATGGACCATTTTGGACGCAGCCTGTTCCACAACCGCTACAATATTGGCTACTGGCACTGGGAGCTCCCTGATTTTCCGGAAGAGTTCGTTCCAGCGTTCGAACTGGTGCAGGAGGTGTGGGTATCCAGCCGCTTCGTGCTTGATTCGGTCGTGCAGAAATCACCTGTTCCTGTCGTCATCATCCCTCATGGCGTGGAGGTTGAGACTTCTCCTGAGGTTACAAGGGAATCACTTGGACTGCCAACCGATCGCTTCCTATTCACGATGATGTACGATGTACAAAGCTATACGCATCGCAAAAATCCGCAAGCTGTCATAGAAGCGTTCCGGCTCGCTTTTCCGAAAAATGATCCAACGGTCGGACTCGTACTCAAGGTCAACAATACGAATTTCCGCCCGGAGGATATAGAACCGCTGCATCAGCTCGCTGCCGAGCACGGCAATATTTTTATTATTGATCGTATTTTCTCCCGCCTGGAAGTCAACTCGCTGCTGAGTGTCACGGATTGTTTCGTCTCGCTGCATCGCGCTGAAGGCTTTGGACTGGGCCTCGCAGAAGCGATGTATTTGGGGAAACCGGTCATTGGCACGAACTGGTCCGGCAATACCGACTTTATGAACGAAACCAATTCCTGTCCCGTCAATTACGAGCTGGTGCAAGTCGGCACCGATTGGGGACCGTATCAGGGATATCAGACTTGGGCTGAACCCGATGTGCATCATGCCGCCTTTTATATGCAAAAACTCATTCAAGAGCCAGAGTGGCGCGAAGCCATTGCAGCACAAGGGCAGCATACGATTCATACGTCCTTTTCGCCGCAGGTGGTTGGCGGCATGATCCGCGCACGCCTGACCGAGCTTACGCTTCTCTAACTTTAAAATCAGACGAAACACGGACTGCCTCTGGCGTAAATGCCGGGGCAGTTTGCTTTTTCCAGCTTCTGCTCAGCTCTCCACCACGCATGCTTAGCCATTACATAATAGAAACGTAAAAACACCCTCTAGTCGGAAAATCAGACAACGATAAAGCCGCCGTCCGATTTTCCGTCTAGAGGATATTAGCCAAAAAGTACTCTAAGCTTATGCTGTTCCCCGCAGACGTGGTCATCCTACATGCAGCCTAACCTAATTCCGTCCGCCAATAGCTTAGCAAATCCTGCATCGTCTGCTCAAAAGGAATTTCCGGACGCCAGCCCGTACGATGATGAAATTTAGAATAATCGCCGACTAGCTCGGGCACATCCGCAGGCCGCAGCCGCGCCGGGTCTTCCTGAATCGAAATGGTGCTGCTGCTAAGGCTGACCAGCGTCTGCAGCATCTCGCCAATCGCCCGCGAGCTTCCCGATGCAATATTGTACACTTCTCCTGGCTCGCATTTTTCAATAGCCAAGTGGTACGCTCTCACAACATCTCGCACATCGGTAAAGTCGCGTTTTGCCTCCAAATTGCCGACATATAGGACGGGCGGCTTTAGTCCCCGCTCGATTTCGACGATTTGCTTCGCAAAGTTGGAGGTTACGAATTGCTCGCCGCGCCGTGGTCCCGTATGGTTGAAAGTACGCATGCATACAATATGCATCCCATAGCTGCGATAATATTGGTAGCCTAAATAATTTTGCGTAATTTTGCTCACAGCATAGGGACTGAGAGGACGCAGCGGCGTTGTTTCCTTAATCGGAATATCCTGCGTGTCTACCTGGCCATATTCCTCACTAGAGCAGGCGAGCAGCAGCTTGCAATTGATTCCTGCCTTTCGTACTGCTTCCAGCAAATGAATTTGCCCGGCAATATTGTTATAGATCGTCGCAAGCGGCGACTCCCAAGACTTTGGCACGAAGCTTTGCGCTGCCAGATGAAAAATCATGTCCGGCCTAACGTCCGCTATCATTTTTTCCACATCGGCTTCATTAGTCAGCTCGCATTCATAAAGCCTCACAGCGGGCAGCAAATGAGCGATGTGCTTAATGCTGCTAGTCTTTCTTACGGTGCCGGACACTTCCATTTGATGCGCCAGCAAATACTCTGCCAAATGGCTTCCGGCAAAGCCGGTTATGCCTGTAATCAATGCTTTCACGGCATGCCTCCCTCTCGCTCAGCATCCATCGCGGCTATCGCTTGTTTAACCGCCTGCTCCTGTGTTTTATGACAAATCAGCAGTCCTTCGTCCGTCGATACAATGATCAGATTATCAACGCCAATGACTAGTACCCGCTGCCCCTCCGCGTAAACGATGCTATTGCTCGTGCTGGTCGGGTAAATTTCTCCAAGCAAAATATTCCCATTGGCGTCCGACCCAAAAATGCGCTCAAGCGATGTCCACACGCCAACATCATCCCATGTAAAAGCAATCGGCAGCGTATACAGTCGTTCCAGCTTTTCTATCAGTGCATAATCAATAGAAAGCTTCGGCAGCTGCACATAAGCTTTTGCGAGCTGCTCCCCTTCAAGTTCAAAAACACGCCACATATCTGGCTGGTAAAGCTGCATGTAACCTGCAATAGTCGACGGCTTCCATATAAAAATGCCGCTGTTCCAGTACATATTCGGTATCGTGATCAGTTCCTCCGCCCGCAAGAGCGTCGGCTTCTCGATAAAAGCTTTCACCGTCTTAATGCCTGGCCCATATTTGCCATCTTCATGCTCACCCGCTTCAATATAGCCGTATCCCGTCTCTGCCCTTGTTGGCACAATCCCCATCGTTACGACAACGCCTTCATCCCGAGCTGCCTGTTCCGCTGCCCGCAGCGCCTCCATCAGTTCGGCAGCATCTGGAATGTATTGATCCGAAGGAGCCGTTACAATGACTTCATTTAATCCCTGTTTCTGAAAAAAACTCGCCGTCAGCGCAATGCAAGGCGCTGTATCCCGCTGCTCCGGCTCAATAATGAGCTGATCCTCGCTAAGCTGCGGCAGCTGCTCCCGAACAAACGGCAAATAATTGCGGCTTACTGCTACATAAACATCCTCCTCCGGCAAGCAGCTGCGAAAACGGCTGTACGTTTCCTGCAGCATGGTTGCCTCGCCGGATGTTAAGGAAAGGAACTGCTTCGGCTTTGCCGTCGTGCTTCTCGGCCAAAAGCGCGTCCCTTTCCCCCCTGCCATAATGACCGCCTTCATGCCGGTTCACCCCAAAATAAATGGCTTTCTATTATACATGTGCGTGTAGCCAATGTGCAGCTCCTTCCTACCATAGCCGGTGCCGAAAGTATAGTATCGTCTCTTCAACATCGTATGCTTTGCTAGAGCTTTCATAGTGGACGAATTGCCTGCCCTTGCCGCAAATCGGGCATTTATCGCCGCCTTTATTGCATTTGCCAGAAGAAGACTGAGGAAATCGCTTGAGTCAAACTTTAGATTCTATCATTTTGTAAAATATACGATTATCCTTGGACAAATACCGTTGCTATTACGCTCTATCAACATATGATGTGGTATATGATTGAAAGGAGATGAATCAATTATGGGTGAAACTGGATTAACTGGCTTAACTGGCCTTACAGGACTTACTGGTGCGACTGGACCTACTGGACCAACAGGACCTACCGGCCCTACTGGTGCAACTGGTCTAACAGGCGCAACTGGACCTGCTGGACCTGGTTCTGCTGCTGTAGGTATTCAAGGTGCTGTTCCAACTGCTATCACTGCTGCCGACACAGCTGTCACTGCTGCTACTCTAATTGTTCCGGTAACGGCCACTTCCAACCAGGTGATTATTGAAGGTACCGTTAATGTATCTATTAACTTTACTGCTCTTCTAGTTGTAGCGCTTAACCCGACAATTACAGTAGACCTGCTGCAAGATGGCGTCACTGTAGCTACAGTATCAAGCTCCGACTTGCTTGCAATCACTCTGCTTGGATTGTTCGCTATGGATAGAGTAATTCCGATCACTTACTTCAACGGCGGTCTGGCTGCTGGCAGTCACACGTACGAACTGCAAGTTACCGTATCGGGCATTGTTATCGCACTAGGTACTACAGCTGACATCACTTACTCGTCGCTTACTGCTACAATTGGCACTATCCCTTCCTAAGCTGCTGCGTCCATTACAGAAAAACAACCGTCCCTCACGGGACGGTTTACATAAAATCGCTTTAAGAAAAAGCTTACGGTTGAGATTCGTTTCACCGGCTTAATTATGAGGAGAAAAAGTTTGATTAGCGCTGCTGCCACCGATTTAAGCCTGCAACGGCGCCTCCCCTTTGATGATTGCATTAGCCATATGGCCGAAATCAAGCGCCGCCCTTCCCATTTCTGCTGCTATCGCATCCGCAAGAATTACAGCCGCAATGCCTGCTGACACTAACGCCAGATCAAAGTTTTGCCCTCTGATCTCCCCCATCACCCGGTCCACATCATGGATTCCTTGAACCTGCGCAACAGCTCCTGCAACCGCCACGCCGCTCTTAGCGAGCACTTCGGCGAGCGGCTGCGCCAAATTTCCAACAACAAGCACTCTTCGTCCTTTCATCAGACGGGACAAATGACCGTCCTGATACAAACGATAATTGACGAGCGAATCTGTCAGCACTTTACTGCGAAAGTCAATGCCATACGATTGAAAAACGTCCGTGGCCAGCCGTTGGTAGTTCGGCTGCCGCAGCTTTGGAATACCTACAATGTCAGCCCGCTTTACCGCTGCCAGCAAGCGGTCGCGTGCAGCAATGTCCGGCACCTTCACTCCGGCATACTCTAAAAACCCGCCCTCCTGGCGAATCTGTTCAGTCGGCAGCACACTTTCCTGTGCCAGCGTCAACAGCTCGCCATCACCAAGACGCACGACAGATAGCGGCTTGCGCTGCTCCAGCGCTTCCAGCAATCGCCCTGCCACCTGCTCAGCAGTCAAAAGATGGACGACGCGTTCTCCTAGCGCAGCGATGCCCGAGGCGATTATCTGTGCTACGGATGTATCTGGAAGCACATGAGTTTCCGGCAGCTGCTCGTCGATGATGGCATCGCCGCCCTCGTAGCGTCCGATTTTCAGCCCTTTCTCGTAGCCGGCCTTCTCAGCGAGCTCCCAGCCATGCAGGTGGTCTGTCTTTTCTTCCTCTGCCTGCTTGCTTCCATCTTCATAGCCTTTGCTGTAGCCTTCCTGATGACCGGTTTGATAACCATCCTGATAGGGTGACTTAGCCGCCTGCGGCTTGTCGGGCTTTGCCGAGCGATTTTTCCTCTTTGAAACGGCACGCCTCTTCCGCCGCTTAATCGGAATGCTGGAGGCTTTGCGCCTTCTCGCTGTTTTCATGCTGAACACCTCCTGCTTTGGTGCAAAATTTGGATCTGGTCAAGGTGAAACGGTTGTCGTCGTCCTCTGGCGGCGCAGCGCGTTTCATTCCGAGAAATATAGAGAAAGGATTGCGTACGGGTATCCTTTCTCTATATTTTAAATAAACTGCTGCGGATCCACGCCCCATTTGTCTGAAAACAGCTTCCGATTGCGGGCAAGCAGACGCTCTACCGCATCCTGGCCCTCCTGTTTAAAGCTTGCACTGCCATGATGATAAACGAATGTATCCTTAACCATCAGCAGTCGATAACCTGCTTGCCGCGCACGATAGCAATAGTCATCATCCTCATAATGACCTGGGGAGAAACGCTCATCCAGCAGACCAATTCGGTCCATCAGCTCCCGTGAAAACAACAGGCAAAAGCCAACCAATCGGTTGACCTCCTCATAATTGCCTGCCGCCTCTGCGCCAAGCCGCTCTGCCATCTCCGTATAATTGCCGCGCATTTCGATTTGCTGCCTGCCGCTTACAAAGTTGGACATCGGCCCCGTGATGCCAATCTGCTTACTGCTTAATAGAGCTTGCCTCAGCTTCCCAAGCCAGCCAGGCGCCACTAGCACGTCATTGTTCAGCAGCAGCAGTTGCTCCCCGCGGGCCAGACGCAGCCCCCAATTGCAGGCGGCAGGAAAGCCCTGATTGCCCGGCAAGCCGACAAATGTAATGTGCTGCTCACGTAAAAATTCGATTGTGCCATCCGTTGAGCCATTATCCACAACGATCAGCTCATAAGCTTCCGGTGTACTGCTGCGAATGGAATAAATCGCTTCCTGCAGCAGCGGCAAGCGGTTATAGGTTGGAATAATAATACTGGTCAGCATCTATTCCCCTCCTCCGCGGGCACTTTTGCGATCCCTTACTCCGTCCGTATATTGCAGGCGGGCATTTCCCGCTTTCATCATCCACGCCAGTGCTTCCAGATGGTCGCCTACAATAAGCCTCGCTACCTGGTTGCCCATGCCTACATTTCCCGGACGCAGCCGATTATGTCGAATGACATCCACCATTCTCGCTGTACCTACCTTGAGGCCATATCGGAGCGCAATCGCCTGCGCCTTCGGCGGAACGGCCAGATGCGCTGCTCCAATCGCCTCAATCGCTTTGCGGGAGAGCGCATGCGGAACGGCAGTCAAGGAATTAACCGTAAGATCGGACCGATTCACCGAGCGGTTAATGAATTCCTTCAGCATCATAACTTCATCTCTTCCTGAAAAATTCCCCATATAAGAAGATAAATTATTGAGCACCATATCCGTCCCTCCAGCGACTGCTTCAATAAAAGGAAGCAATTGCTCCGCAGCAACCGGAATATCCGCATCGACGAACATTACGATATCCGAAACCGTTGTTCTTGCGCCCACCGCCCGTCCCACATCATGACCGAGCGCTCCGGCGTAATGAATGAGTACAGCTTTGCCGCTCTCCCGGACTTTGCTCGCCGTCATGTCGGTCGAGCCGTTCACGACGACGACGATTTCATGTAGAGGAAGCCTCTCCAATTGCCGAATCATGGAAGTCATAGATTCCTCTTCATTCATCGCCATCACGACCGCCGCCACCGTCCGATTAGTCGGCAGCAGCACCCAATTTGGCGCCGGGCTTCCCGTAGCGGCAAAATATCCCTCTATGAAGGCCTTCATACAGGCCAAATATGCTGATTTAGAAGCTGCCCCGTTCGCCGCAAGGCGGTAGCTATGCCATAACCGCTGCAGATGCTGCAGCTCATCGGCTGGCTCAGGCTCCTGTCTCGTCGTTAAGCCCGCTGCGAGCCCGCCGTTTCGCGCTTTTGCACACAGCCCTCGAATGATCGCAGGCTGCAGCGCCCCCCCGCGCTGCGCCTGACCCCTGCGCTGTCTGCGCCAGCGTACCGCCGGACGTCTGGCCGTGCGGCGGCGAATGCCGCCTTGTGAGCTGCGCGGGGTTCTTCTTCCCGCACGGCCGCTTTTTCTACTGCGGCTTCTCAACCTATTCCACCTCGCATCCATTCGGATATATTCGTTTATGTTGTCATTGTATGTGAGGGAAAAGCGCGCGCAACGGCGGCTGTACGTCTATAAAGAGGAGAAATGTGCGCTTTGACTTGGCGCAACTGCCCTATCCTATCTGGCAAGCTGCACATAGGATAGTGTAGTTATGCTTCTATTTTGCAAGGCAGGAGGATGTTATGGACTGGACGTTTCACAACCCGAAATTTATTGCAGATGCAGCACCTGAGCTTCCCGCAAGCTTTATTGCAGGCGGAGCTTGGTCCGGGCATCGAAAATTTGCTTATGATCTTGTCCGTTTTGCTCGCCCAAGCCTAATTGTGGAGCTAGGTACGCTGTACGGCACATCCTATTTCAGCTTTTGCCAAGCAATTAAGGATGCTCAGTTGAAAAGCGCATGTTATGCGGTGGATACATGGATGGGCGATGCCCATACCGGGGCTTACGGTACGCTTGATGATTCGATGTATGCTGCGGTCAATGCTGTAAGCGCTCGTGAATTTCCCGGCATCGGGACACCGCTGCGCGGTACCTTTGACCAGGCGCTGGCTGCCTTTCCCGACGGTTCCATTCAGCTATTGCATATTGACGGCTATCATGTGTACGAAGCCGTTCTTCACGATTACACGACTTGGCTTCCGAAGCTTGCGGAGGGCGGCATCATTTTATTTCATGACACCGTTGTTCGGCTCGCGGATTTTGGAGTTTACCAGCTTTGGGCAGAGCTTTCGGCAATGCCTCATTTGCATTTCGAGCATTCCAACGGTTTAGGCGTTCTGTTCCCTAAAGGCTGCCCAGCCAGCTTCCAGCCGATCATTGGGCGGCAGCAGGAGCTTGCCGATCATTACGGTTAGAGATGGAAGCATATTTTGCAATTCTAGCATTATGCAGCGAGCAGAACGATACGATACGCCAATCGCGCTGCATAATCAGGATTGAAGGAGGCGATCCCTATCTATACTATCCCTCAGCAGTTTTATGAAAAAACGAGAGATTGGGCGCAGCAAGCGGCTGTCCCTCCCGATCTGCTTTCCTATTATTATCAGGTCATTTACCCGGCTGAAATGCTCACGCTTCCTTCGGGCAAAGGCATCGACCAGCCCCGCTGGGTGACGGCTTCTGCCTTTGACGAAGCTTTTGTAGCGGCCATCCCTGGCGGACGGCTGGTGACGAGCAATGCTTATGTTGTTACGCCGGACAATAAGCGGCTGCGTGATGTCGAGCTTGACTGTCCGCTCATTGATTTCTCGGAACTGCCAGAGCCTCAGCATTTCAAGGGAACGGTCGCCACGCTCATTTGGGGCTGGAACATGCCGCATATTAAGGCGTGTACGCAAAACATTTTTGGACACTGGTTTTTCGACCTGCTGCCTAGGCTCCATTTGCTGGAGAAAAGCGGCATTCCAATTGACAAATATGTCATTGGCAAGCTGTTTCACCCCTTTCATTATGAATCGCTCGCCATGCTCGGCATTCCGCTCCATAAGTGCATTCAGGTCGAGGATGCAGACTTCCATCTGCTTGCCGACCGCCTAATCGTGCCGGCGGTGCCGCTGATGGTCGGCAAATGTCCGCCGTGGGCATCGCATTTCATGACCAAGCGGCTTAAAGCTGACCGGCATGTGAAAACCAAAAAAGGCTTTGAGCGTCTTTATATTACCCGCAAGGATGCCGCGGCCCGCTTCGTCGCCAACGAGGACGAGGTTCTCCGTTTTCTCAAAGGCAAGGGCTTCAGGGAAATCGTCCTCACTCCCCTCTCTACCGCAGAGAAAATCGCAATTTTCTCGTCAGCGCAGCATATTGTGGCCCCCTTCGGGAGCGGCAGCATCAACATCGCTTTTTGCGAGCCGGGCGCAGCTCTTTTTGAGCTTGCTCCTTCCACCTTCGTTGACCCTTATTTCTGGAAGCTGTGCGCGCATGCTGGCGTAGACTATTATGAAATCGTATGCGAGGTGGAGCAGCCGCCCAAGCCCTTCGTTGGAACAGACAATATTGTCGTTAATATCAATAAGCTTGAACATGTGCTGAAGCTCGCAGGCATTTAGACCCGCTGCGGGCCTGGACATTGCTCCTGCTGCGAATAACTGCCCTCATGACAACATATATTGAATTCGCAAGCGCAACATTTTTCATATTTCATGGAGCAACGGCTGGCATCCTCCCTGTTAGGCAGGAGACAGCATCGTCGCCAGCAGGAGGTTTGTAACAATGCGGATTCTTGTATGGTCTGTCCATTTTTCCATCGGCGGTGGCATGAGGCTGCTCCATAATTTGATTTCGGCTATGGCCAGGCAGCCGGACGTCGAGCAGATCAGGCTCGTCCTCTCACCCGATTCCCTCATACGCAACGTTGCGGAACTGCGTGCATTAGGCAAGGTTGAGATGGTATCCACCCAGTACAGCATCGATTCCGACCAAAATTCCTATTTGCTCGCCGGTATCGACGTCGTCTATTACTACTGGCCGCACACCCACCCCTATCACGCTCTTGACCGTCCGACCGTCTGCACCTTTCACGATACGACGATGTTCGATTATGTGCCGCCATTTATGGATGGGGAGCAGCTTAAGGGCCACTGGATTTTATCGAAAAAATGGCTGGACCACGTCACGTCCGTCGTCGTTTCTTCGGAGCATGTGAAAAATCGCCTCATTGCCCATTTCGGCCCCCGCAATCAATCGGCAACTGTTGTGCCCCATGCCATTACACCGATTGCTGCACAATATGCTAGCCAGGTCTCTCCAGCCACCGCTGCACGCATTCCGTCCAAATACATCATTTACCCATCCAATACGTCACCGCATAAAAACCATAACAATCTGCTCGAAGCCTTGTCCCACTGGAAGGGGCACACGAAATGTCCGCTAGTGCTCACCGGCTATTTAACTGAAACGCTGCGGCAGCCGTTTCCGGATTGCACACCGCAGCACAGCTGGATTCCAACGCTCATTTCCACCATTCGCCGAACAGGCCTTGTCGTCAATCGTGATCTTTACCCGCTCGGCTTTATAGGGGATGAGGATATTCCCGCGCTCATTAAAAATGCCTGGGCGCTCATTATGCCCAGCCTATCAGAAGGTGGGGGGAGCTATCCTGTCGAAGAAGCGCTTCGCCTCGGTACTCCGGTGCTCTGCTCGGACATTCCGGTCATGCGCGAGCATCTGGCTCGGCATAGTGCCAAAATCGCCTGGTTCAACCCCCATAGCCCCGATTCCATCGTTCAAGCGCTTGAAGATTTGACTGCGAATTATGATGAATACAAAAATGCCGCTGTAGCGGGCATTCATGATCCAGCTGAAAGCTGGGATGATGTGGCAAAGCGTTATTTGAACGTTTTTCGCGATACGTATTGGCGGTATTATGGCAAGCAGCTGCGCTAATCGGCAGCTGCTTGCACCTCATCAATGACGTTTGCATAATCTCCTGCGACATCCAGCCATCTCCTGTTCAACGCGCCGCTAAGTGCGGCCTGTTGATCTGGGACAACCTCTTCTCCCTCCCGTGACAGACGTGCAATAGCGTCCGCCATCTCCTGGATATTATGCGGATGGAAGGTTGCGAAGCAGCTCATGTCGCCAATCACCTCCTGCACCACTTCCAGTCTTCCGAAGGCGACTGGCGTATTCATCAGCAGCGACTCGAGTATAGGAAAAGGGCAGCTTCCCTCGAAGAGCGTCGGGACGATTGTGCCTGCGGCATAGCGGTATAGGGAAGGCAAATCTGCCGAAGCTATGCGCCCCATAAACACGATTGAGCCCCGAATAACGGGATCGGCAATTTCGTTGAGCGCTGCCAAAATTTCCTGCTGCCGCGGACGGTTTCCAAGATCATCTGTAAAAACAAGCTTCATGCCTGTTGCTCTTCCTGCTTCCGTCTGCTTGAACAGCGAAAAGGCTTTGATGAGGCCTTCATGATTTTTATGCAGCCTTACTACCGACGGGAAGGTCAAATATGGACCATCCAGCTTGTAGGCATGGCGGAACTTCTCCTCGCTATGCGTTTGAAAAATCGCATATTCCTCATGCGGCGCTGCAAAGCGCACGACAGCCGTCTTATGGACAGCCAGCTTAAGAAACTCCAACCCCTCATGATTGCGCGTAAACTCCGAAGCGAAGACTACCTTCGCCGCTTTTTCCGTCACCTTTTGCGCTACAGAATGGATATATTGGTAATGCTGGGTATACGCGCTGTACAGCTCAGGCAAATGCAAGTATACGAGATCATGCAGACAAACCATATAAGGTTTTTCCAAATACTGCGCGAGCGCCATCCCTACGTACGGCACAATCCATATATCCGCAGGCACGCTGCGATTCACCGTATCCATGCTGTCTGTACGGTGCAGCCTCAAGCGATTGCCATAAACCGCGAGCAGCGGGGCATAAACAGCCGCAGCCTCGGCGTAATTTGCTTCTGTTGTCGCCACATGAAGTGTGAAATCATGCTCCAGCGCCAGTAAACCTTCCGACAAACGAACGATGAAACGGCCAATGCCTTCGCCATCCATCGCAATTTGCACCCCAAAGCAAAGGAACATGCCGATTTGACGGCTGTTTACACGGGCTGCACTTGCTGCAAGCGGAGGCAAATAAGCCGTTTTAATGAGCAGGCCGAACTCCTCCGACATGACAAGGCTCGCTATCCATGCGCGCCGCAGCAATCCTTGCTTCAAGGCCGTCGTGTATCGTCCTACTTTATTGCTATCCGGCGCCCGATTGAGCATTTGCACGTGAATGCCATGAATAAAATCCAAATCCGCAGCGGGGAACAAATGCTGAATCAGATGGGCCGTCGTATTCGCTTCTCCAGATGGCACTCGGGAAAAAATAGCTTCCGCCTCTGCACTCTGAAGAAGTGCCGCAGCAATAACCGCCCGTGGCGTACCATGGACCAAATGGCTGAGATGGCCGTTGAAGCCTTCGATATCCGGTTCGCGCTGGAGTACCTGACGATACAGCTCCCATATAAAATCTTCGTTCCCCAGCCGGAATACCCGGCGCAGCAGCTCTACAATTGGTGCCCCTGCGGGCAATCCGTGCCGGAAGGCCGCATTATTCGCTTTTAGTTGCTCCGTATCTATTGGTGCTGGAGGCGGCTCGACCGGTGCCGGCGGCTCGACCGCAAGCTGGATCTGTTCGATTGCCTTCTGCCTATTCCTGCTTTTTTTCGAGCCGCGCAGTTTCCTGCCGCCACGCTTGCCTTTGCGTCTTCCTGTCCTTGCTACTTTTCCAACTCGCGCCTGCTTGCCGCGTTTTCTTCGCGATATGCGGCTATGCGAGCCGCGCTTCGCTGATCCTTGTTTACGAGCTCTTTTGCGTTTCATACCACGCCTCCAATCGCTCTGCCTTCTCCATAGCGTATTGTCCCGCTGATAAATAGCAACGGCACATGCCCCCGCCTGCTAGGGATTTCAACTATATTTGAAAAAATGGACGACTGCCCGGCTGCAAGTGAAGCAATTTTCTGGCCTTTGAATATGATGGGAGTAGCTGCATCACCCCCTCATTTTATAGTTGAAGGAGCCTATCCGGCATGAATGCTGTTTCAGCGAATCCTTATCGTACCGTTGTTGTTGGAGCCGGCGGACATGCCAAAGTCGTCGTTGATATTTTTCGGACCAGCGAGACCTATGAGGTTATTGGCTGCATCGGCCGCGAGCAAGGCGGGCAGGTCTTGAATGTCCCTGTGCTTGGCGATGATGCCCTGCTCCCTCTGCTGCTGGAGCAGGGCGTACGCCATGCTTTTATCGCGATCGGCGATAATGCGGCGCGGCTGCGGCTCGCCCTCCACGTGCAAAGCCTCGGCTTTGAGCTGATTAATGCCATAAGCCCGTTAGCTTATATCGCTCCCAGCGCCACGCTTGGCTATGGCATTGCGGTTATGCCGGGAGGCATCATTCAGCCGGATGCCCGAATTGGCTCCCTCACTATTATTAACACGGCTGCAACAGTTGACCATGATTGCATCATTGGCGAGGCTTGCCACCTGGCACCTGGCACCACGCTGTCTGGCGGCGTAACCGTCGGCGACGGTTCTTTTCTTGGAACAGGCACCGTTGTCATCGATGGCATTCGCATTGGGGCAGGCTGTATGATTGGTGCCGGTGCCGCCGTCATTCGGAATATTCCGGACCACACGCTTGCCGTCGGCGTTCCCGCCACAGTGAAGCGTCTTTTGAACCAAGAGCGAACGTAACACGGAGGAGGCATAATGTTGGGCGACAAATTTTATCCGGTTGCCGTTCCGATTTTTAATGGAAATGAGAAAAAATACGTGATGGATTGCCTGGATTCCACCTGGATTTCCTCAACAGGCAAATATATTCATACGTTCGAGGAAGCTTTCGCCAACTATTGCGGGACAAAATTCGCTGTCTCCTGCAGCAATGGCACAACCGCTCTGCATTTGGCGCTGCTGGCTCACGGGGTAGGCCCGGGAGATGAGATCATCGTCCCGACGCTGACGTTTATCGCTACAGCCAATGCCGTCACGTATTGCGGAGCCACTCCCGTCTTCATTGACAGCGAGTCGGATACGTGGAATATGGACCCGGAGCTGTTGGAGGGACTTATTACTCCGAAGACGAAGGGCATTATTCCCGTCCATCTATACGGGCATCCTGCCAATATGGATGCTATTTCGGCAGTTGCGGAGCGGCATGGATTGTTTGTGCTGGAGGACGCTGCGGAAGCGCCCGGCGCAGAATACAAGGGCAAGCGGACCGGCTCGCTTGGCCATACGGGAACGTTCAGCCTTTTCGGCAATAAAATCATTACAACTGGCGAAGGCGGCATGGTTACGACCAATGACGAGCAGCTTGCCCGCAAAATGCAGCTTTTGCGCGGACAGGGCATCGATCCCGCCCGCAAATATTGGTTTCCCGTCATCGGCTACAACTACCGCCTGACGAACTTGCAAGCGGCGGTCGGCTGCGCGCAAATGGAAAACATCGACTGGCATGTCGGCGAGCGCATACGCGTCGCCTCGCTTTATCGCAAGCAGCTCGAAGGAAACAGCGCCTTCACGCTGCCTACCGAGCAGCCATGGGCGAAAAACGTTTATTGGATGTTCAGCATCCTGCTAAATGGCTATAACGAAGAGCAGCGTGGCGCTTTCATGGAACGCCTGAAAGAACGCGGCATTGAAACGCGGCCGTTCTTTTATCCGATGCATGTACTCCCGCCGTATCAAGGCATGCAGCGCAACGAGGAATTCCCCGTCGCAAACCGCATTGCCGCGCAAGGACTGAATGTGCCGACCTACGGCGGCTTGAATGAACAGGACATCGCCTACATTTGCGATTGCCTGCGGGAAAGCCTGTTATAAAGCGGCTAATTGGATCCAAAACAATAAGCTTCCAGCTCCACGCTATTGGTGGGGACGGAAGCTTATTCGGGCTGATAGGTGTGGGGCTGCCTTTCTATACTACAGCGGCTTGTTTACTTGAGTTGAGGCTCTAAACAAATAAACATGATGCTACTGCTTTAAACCCAGCCTCCCATAACTTTATTAGCAGATTAGATATTACCAATACATAGTTGCTGTCATTCACTTCTTCAACTGGTTCGATCTCAAGATAGTCTACTCGGAAGAGTATTCCCCGTCTCCTTTTAAAGCACGCTCCCAACCGTACTCAACATCCCAAACAGGATGGAAATAGTCAGAATAATACGTTCCCTCGGCCTCATTCTTCAAACGATCCGCCAGTTCCTTCTTACCCGCTTCGGATTTGCTAAAGAAATCCTTATGATGCTGTGACGGACTTGAAGGTATAGAATCAGGACTTTCATGAAGTTTAACATTTCCTCCATGACCTGCGGGAACAAGATTGTCACCCATTTTCTTATTCACCAAAGCATTCTGAAGCTTCTTCCAGCCTGTAGCTGCTGCACACAAAACAAGCGGACAGGCGATCTTTCCGCCCATCCGCTTGCTTTTTGCATTATGCTTTTTGCTTTTATTCCATATCCAAACTCACATCATAACCCAGCTTGCGCAAATCCGCTACGCGCTGCGTCTCCTCCAAGTCGGCGGCGACCATATCCTTGACGAGATCAGCAAGGCTGCTGGCTGGCGTCCAGCCGAGCTTCGCCTGCGCTTTTCCCGGATCGCCAAGCAATAGCTCCACCTCGGTCGGGCGGTAATATCGCGGGTTAACCTGGACGACCAGTTGGCCAACTGGAAGCTGGTATTCAGGACGCTTGCAGCTGACCACATGGCCCAGCTCATCCGCTCCCTCGCCCGTAAAAGCAACCTCGATGCCTGCCTCGGCAAAAGCAAGCCGCACAAACTCACGCACTTCGGTTGTCTGCCCCGTGGCAATAACATAATCCTCCGGCCCGTCTTGCTGCAGAATGCGCCACATCGCTTCTACATAATCTCTCGCATGGCCCCAGTCACGCTGGGCCGACAAGTTGCCCAGCTCCAGCGTCTGCTGGAGGCCAGAGGCGATGCGGGCAACCGCGCGCGTTATTTTTCGCGTGACGAACGTTTCTCCGCGCACCGGGCTTTCATGGTTGAACAAGATGCCGTTACAGGCATACATGCCGTATGCTTCCCGGTAATTGACCGTAATCCAATAGCCATACAGCTTGGCGACCGCGTAAGGGCTGCGGGGGTAAAACGGTGTCGTCTCGCTTTGTGGAACCGCCTGCACAAGTCCGTACAGCTCTGACGTGGACGCCTGATAAATTTTCGTTTTATGGGTCAGACCAAGAAGCCTTATGGCTTCGAGCAGGCGCAAAGTACCGATGCCATCGGCATTTGCCGTATATTCCGGCATGTCGAAGCTGACATGCACATGGCTCATCGCCGCCAAATTATAAATTTCATCCGGCTGAATGTCCTGTACCAGCCGTACCAAGTTTGTCGAATCCGTCAAATCGCCATAATGCAAATGCAACCGCTGCTGTGCGCGGTTCGCTTGCTCCACAATACGGTCGATCCGCCCTGTATTCGCCAGCGAGCTGCGCCGTCTCAAACCGTGAACAATGTAACCTTTAGCTAGCAGCAGTTCGGTTAAATACATGCCGTCTTGTCCTGTCACACCTGTAATGAAGGCGACCTTATTCATGGCTCCCTCCGCATTCTCTCATATTTGGATAATGGCTATCCTATTCCACTATCTTATGAATAAAGGAGGAAGGTCGGCATCAGGCAAAACACCATTTTTCACAGAAAAGTATATTAACCATACAAAGGCGCGACGCCTTCGCAAAATGCGAAGGCGTCGCGCCTTGTTTACTTCTCTGTATTTTGAGTTATCCTGCTTTAATGATTTGCACGCCCCACGGTGCAAGCGTAAGCTGCTCGCCGCTGCCGACCGGACGGCCCTCAAGCAATTCATGTCCCGCTGCATGCGGATATACGAAGGATACCGGCTCAGCAGAGTAGTTGAAATAGTAGCGCAGCTGCGCTCCCTGCCCATTAACTCCATGCTTTACAATGATCGGGAAGCTGACCTGCTGATCTTCCCCCCATAGTCCCGCCTCTTGAACGGTGCCCTTCAGCACCTCATGGGCAGAAGCTCCATCCGTCAGGCAGCCCATGTACGTTGCCGTACCTTTGCCATAACGGTTGCGGGTAATGGCCGCATATTCGCCCCACTGCGGATGGTCATAATGCGCCAGCACCTCAACTTCGCCGGTAAGCGGCGTCAGCAGCTCCATCCAGCTCGTAACCGTTCCTGGCGCTGCATCCAGCCCCGCGCCTTTCAGCCCGACATTTTTCGGATCGATAAACAGGCTGTAGCCGACGCCGCACGCTTTTCCAATAATGCCCGGCTGCTGCGAGGTACGAACTTTAATCCGCTCGTCGGCAAAGCCGCTTTTGAACGAATATACCGCATGCCCGCCCTGCTCGACAAAAGCATTTAGCCGCTCAAGCGTCGCATCCGGCACGGCGTACAAAGCCGGAACAATGACAACCTTGTAATCACCCAGCTTCTCGCATGCTGGCGTAATAAAATCGCAGCCGATGTTCATTTTGTACAGCTCGTCATACAGCCAGCGCACAATATCATTGTACAATTTGCCATCCGGCAGCTTGAACCACTCCATCGCTGTTAGCGCTTCATTGCTCACCATAACGGCAACGTTGTTTTGCTTGCGCAAATGCACCAGTTCATCGCTCAGGCGGGCAAAATCCCGGCCGATCGTCCCTGCTTCGTTATAAACCGGATTAGGCAGAAAATCGTGGCTGAGCAGCCCTTTCCAATACGTCTCAAACGAATTATGGATCGAGTGCCAGTGCCAATAAGCAACCATATCAGCGCCAGATGCCACATGGCTGAACGCCTGCAGCCGCAGCTGCCCCGGATATGGCGTCCAGTTCGGGAATGCCTGCGCCTGAGTTTCCAGCACCAAATAGTTGCTGCCCTTCAGCGAACGCGTCATGTCGCCGCCGAATGAAATTTCAATGCCCGTCAGTTCATCCTGTGACGGATGATAGATGTCTACGCCAGCAATATCGAATGGCACCGCCGCTTCGAAATGGTTGACCGAAGGCTGTACGCCAAAGGAATAACCGCGCCATTCAAAATCGAAGTTTTGCGTCACGAACTGCCCTGGCTGCTTGTATTCATTAACAAGACCTACCTGCCATGCCAGAAACTCATTAACCAGCCCGCGTTGGAATTTGGCAAATTCTGCGCCTAAGCTGCCATTGATTGTTCCGACAACGGACGGAAAGTCCTCCCAGCTGTTAATGCGGTTGCTCCAATAATCGAGGCCGAATAGCTCATTGACGCGCTCCAGCGTCTCGTAAGTATCACGCATATATTTAACGAAGCGCAGCTGGACATTCGGCCCAGCCGTGCCGTAGTGTTTTGTCTCATTGTCCGTCTGATAGCCGATAACCGCCGGATGCTTGCTGACGCGCTCGATCAGCTTGCGAATGATCCGCTCAGCGTGGAACAAATACACCGGATGCGTAATGTCCATAATTTGGCGTGCGCCGTATTTGCCAGGTCCGGCTGCGGTTACAGCAAGCACATCCGGGTGCTCCTTGACCATCCAGGTCGGTATCGCATAGGTTGGCGTTCCTACGATAACATGGATACCTGCTTCATGCATCGCATCCAGCACGCGGTCTACCGAGCTGAAATCAAATACGCCATTTTGCGGCTCATGCGTGCTCCAAGTAGATTCGGCAATACGGACTACGTTAATGCCCGCTTCCTTCATCATGCGGATATCTTCATTCAGCCTCTCGTAAGGCATATATTCATCATAATAAGCAACGCCGTATAATAATTTATCCATTAGCCCTTCACTGCTCCCTCTGTAATGCCCTCCATAATAAAGCGTTGGAAGAAGGCGTAAATAATAATAACCGGAATCGCCGTCAATACAAGCGAAGCAAGGATGAGTGTCCATTCCTTGTTATATTCGCCAAACAATGTGTTCGTGGACAAAATAAGCGTATAATGATCCGAATCCGTCAGCATCAGCATCGGCAGCAGGAAGTCATTCCAGATCCATAGGAAATCGAGAATGGCAATCGTCACCGTAATCGGCAGCAGCAGCGGAAAAATAATCCGGAAAAACGTCTGGAACTCGCCGCAGCCGTCCATATGAGCCGCTTCCTCCAGCTCGCGCGGAATCGATTTTACGAAACCATGATACAGAAATACGGCCATATTGACGCCTAGTCCAATGTAGATGAGTGCCAAGCCATAAGTACTGCCCTGTACGGACAAGCCGTTCGCCATCCGGGTAAGCGGAATCATAATCGAGTGAAAGGGCACGAGCATTGAAGCAACGAATAGGAAAAAGATGGCCGCGCTTGCCTTGCCTGGTGTCCTAGACAGCTTATAGCCCGCTAGCGCGGCGCAGAACACGATGCCGCCAATGCCCAGCACCGATACGATTACCGAATTCAGCGTGCTGTTAAGCATATTGATTTTGTGAAAAGCCTGCACGTAGTTGTCAAAGGTCGGCGCAGACGGCAAGGCCACGAACGATTGAAACATTTCTCCTTGCGTTTTAAACGAGTTGGCAATGGCCATATAAATCGGGAAGAAGGAAATGGCGGCGCCGATCGTAAGAAACAGCGTAATAAATAACGAGCTTGCGCTTCTGTTTCTCATGCCTCCACCTCTTTTCTTTTCATGACTGCAATCTGAATGAGTGTGAAAATCAAGACGATAATGAATAAAATAACCGATTTCGCGCTGGCATAGCCGTAGCGGAAGTTGTTCGAAAAGGCCTCTTCATAAATATTCATCGTTATAACCTGTGTCGACCGGCCCGGACCTCCGCCCGTAAAGCCATACACGACCTCGAACACTTTAAAAGCGCCGTTCAGCGTCAAGAAGAAGCAAATCGTAATCGCATGTGTAATCATCGGCAGCGTAACCTTCATAAAGCGCTGCAGCGGATTCGCTCCATCGATAATAGCCGCTTCCATCAAGCTTTGCGGTACCCCTTGCAAGCCGGCCAAATAAATAATCATCATGTAGCCGACGCCATTCCAGAGCGAGATAACCAAAATCGCATAGAAGGAAAATTTCGGATCGCCCACCCAGGATTGATCCAGGAAGGTGAACATTGTTTTTTCCGCTAGCTGCGGCAGCACTTGTGTAAACACGAATGTCCACATAAAAGCGCTAATAATAATACTGATCATGTTAGGCATGAAAAATATCGTGCGGAAAAATCCTTTGCTTTTGCTCCGCGATTCAATGAGAACGGCAAGCAGCAGTGCGATTACATTTTGCAGCACAAGCATATACAGCACATATTTTAATGTGAACAGCAGCGAGTGGACAAAATCCGGGTCGTCCTTCAGCGCCTCCACAAAATTGTCGAGACCAATAAATTGATAGTTAGTGTTCAGTCCATTCCAGTCTGTAAAGCTGTAATACATACCGCCGATAGTCGGAATCAGCAGAAAAATGGCGTACAAAATAAATGCAGGCGCGACGAAGGCCAGCAGCGATACATATCTTTTTAAAACACCCTTCATTGGCACGGTTGCTCACCCCTCCTAAGATGATGATGGGAAGGCTCTGCAGGGTGGGACGCCTCTCGCTTTATCCCGCCCTGCTCGCCATTCCTTCTTTATTTATTTATTGACTTTGTTAAACGATTTCCATGCCTTGTCGAGTGCCGCTATAACACCATCCTGCGACAGTTGTCCAGCGTAATACGATTGCAGCGCTTTGCCTGACTCGTCCTTAACCGCTTGCGGGATGGAAGGATCCAAATAAGATTTGCCTTCTTTAACGTAAGTCATGGCATCTTCTACCCAAGGATAAGTGGTGAACGAATGATTTTTGGCAACCGGATTAAATTTGAGCTCTTCATAAAAAGCATTAGAGTCTTTGTCATCCAGCACGTAGTTGACGAAGTCCAGTGCCACTTCCTTGTTCGCACTGTTTTTTGATACAACGAGTGAAGTAGATGTACTCAGGTTGATCATCGTTGCATTAGGATCATCATTAATCGGCAGTGGAGCTACGCCAAAATCCATATCGGCATTTGCTTTTAGAATCGACTCTGCAAACCATGGCCCTTGAATCCACATAGCCGCTTTGCCTGTAGCAAATGCTGCTGATCCATCGTCGCCGCCTACCTCCATCGCTTTATCCGTACCATTCTGGTTCACCAGATCGATAACTTCGAACATCGCTTTCATTTCGTTGAAGGAGCCTTCGTCCTTGTTCATTCTTTCCACAAAATCTTTATCTGTCGTATTCGAGATGGCGCCTACTGCCAGCGGCAGGAACAGCTGCGGAATCCATGATTCCTTGTAGGACAGCAGGAATGGCGTTATTTTATTTTCCTTCAGCTTCGCGATAACCGCTTTCATTTCTGTCAAAGTAGTTGGCGGCGTCAAGCCGAGGTCTTTGAAAATCTTTTTGTTATATACGTATCCCCATGACAGCGTTTCCATAGGTACGGCAACGATTTTACCGTCTGTTGTCGTAACGGAAGGCTTCACGCTGTCGAGTAGCTTGTCGACAAATGGCTGTCCCGACAAATCCTCCAAATAGCCTGCTTTGTAAAACGAAGGAATTTCATTGATCGCATGAACAGCGAATACGTCCGGGGCATCATTGGAAGCCAGTCTTGTTTTCAAAATTTGCGGAGCCGTGTCCGCTGTCGGCATTTCAAGTTGAACCTGAACATCAATGTTTTTCTCTGCTTTTTCCTTCGCTACAAATTGTGCAATGTATTTATCGTAGCTTTCTTTGAGCCTTGGCTGAGCGATAAACATTTTGAGCTTGACCGTTTTCGCGCCGCCTTCGCCTGTTTCTTTGCCATTATTGGTTGCTGTACCGCTGTTCGAGCCGCAGCCTGCCAGCAGTGTTGTAATTAGTGCTGCGCTTAGCGCTGATTTCCAAAGCTTCTTTTTCATCTGTAATGACCTCCCGTAAGCTTGTTTGTTTACGCTTTCATTGTATCTGATTTATGAAAGCGTTTAATTGGACAGAATTAGACTGTTCACTTGGACATTTTTAAACCAAGTTAAAGATTGTCCAATCTGTCCAACCTGTCCACTTCATCGCATTAATTCTCGCTGCCACGCCGCATTTCCCCTGGGGCAATGCCGAAATGCTTTTTAAACACGCGATAAAAATACGTTACATCTTCATAGCCTGCCATTTCCGCAACTGTTTTAATCGGCAATTTTTCATCAAGCAGCCACTCCCGCGCCTTATCCATGCGAAGCTGCAAAATATAATCGGTCATATTGCAGCCATATTCCTGCTTAAACGTTTTACTCAAGTACTCCTTGCTAACGAAAAAAGCGCGAGCTACCTGCTCCAGGGAAATCGGCTCGGCAAATCGCGCCTCCATATACTGCCTAACCTCGTCCAAATTCAGCCGTTTCTTGAATTTCCGCTGCTGAATCAGCTGCTCCAGCGCTTCCTCATAACGGGCAGTCAGAAAAGCGGCTGCATTCGCGCTTGAGGCGAGCTCCGCCCCGTCTCTGGCGCCATCCATCGCATTTGCCTCCAATGAATTAGCCAGCAGCAGCTCCTTCAGCATGAGCAGCAGCTCTTGGATAATGCGCTCCAGCAGCTGCGGCTTGCCAGCACCACTGCTATCCAGCTCTCTTTCCAGCTCCCCGAACAGCTCCTGCATGCCTTCGCGATCCAGCTCATTGAACCGGGCACGCAGCCGCTGCTTCATCGATGTCAGCGACAGCAGCCATTCGAGATCCAGCGTCAGCATGCGCCGGCTCTCCGCAGCCGCCGCGATACCCGCTGCGCATCTTGAGAGCACGGCGTTCAGCTCTTTCGGATCAATCGGCTTCAGCAAATAATCTACAGCCTGGCAGCGAATCGCATGCTGCATGTATTTGAAGTCATCATAGCCGCTAATGACGACAATTTGGATATGAGGCAGGCGTTCATGCAGTTCATTCAGCAGCTTCACCCCATCCATGCCCGGCATCCGCATATCGGTAATAATGAGATGCGGCATATGCTTCTCAGCGAGCCGCAGCGCCTCTTCCCCATCCTCTGCCTCGGCGACAATTTCCATCTCATATTCCGGCCAGCGGCCGAATGTGCGAACGATGTCTCGTCCCCAGCTCTCATCATCGACCAGCATTACTTTAATCATGCAGTTCTCCCCCTTGCATTTCACCAGGAATATGAATGGTTATGCGAGTGCCAACTCCGACTTCACTGTCGATCGCCAGGCCATACGCTTTGCCAAAATGCATTTGCAGCCTTGAGGCCACATTGCCCAGTCCAATCCGCTCTCCGCGAGTCCAAACCTGTCCATCCGCATAGCTGAGCCTTTGGCGAACTTCCCTCAGCCGCTCAGCGCCTATCCCTACTCCATTGTCACTGATTGTAATGGTTACTCCTGCGCCTGCTAATGCCCCAACTCCGCCTTCCGCTTCTGCGATGCTGGCTTGAGCTACCTTTACGCTCAGCTCCCAGCCTCCAGCCTGCGAATCGAGTCCGTGCATAAATGCATTTTCCACGATGGGCTGCAGCGTCAGCTTCGGAATGCGGCTTTGCAGCAGCCGCTCGTCCACCTCCAAGCTATATTGCAGCCGCGACTGAAAACGCTGCTGCTGGATGACCATGTAATTGTTCATATGCTCCAGCTCCTGCTTCAGCGTAGCAAGATCATCTGGCTCACGAATGACATAACGGAACATTTCGCTTAGCGAGCGAATCGTTTCATAGCTTTCAGCAGGCTTTTTGGAAAAGAGCATGCTGCCGATCATTTGCAGCGTATTTTGCAAAAAATGCGGATTGATCTGCGCCTGCAGCGCCTTGAGCTCCGCTGTCTTTTTTTCCAAATTCATGCTGTATTCGCTCTTAATATGCTCCCTAATTCGATGAGACATATTGTAAAGCTTCGTCTCCAGCAAACCAATTTCATCCATGCGTCCACTCAGCGGCTTATCTCCCTGTCTAATAAGGTTCAGCCCTTGCATGGATCGCGCAAGCAGCACAATCGGCGTTGCTGTGCGCCAGGCAAGCAGCACGGCAATTAAAATAGCAGCGGCAACCGTTATCGTGCCAATCCATATTCCATAATGCATCGTCGCTTGCGCGCTTTGGTTAATCGCGCTCAGTGGAATAATTTTAATGAGCTTTAGCTTCATCGGATCAATCGTATTGTAAAATACATATTCGTCCCCCTGCCGCTCATAGCCAGGCTCTGTACCGCCCTTCACGATTTTCGCAACCTGCTCGGCCGAAAGGTCGTCGCTGCCCATTTGGTACAAAACTTCCCCATCCGGTCCTGCAATAATCACGGTTTGGTCATTGGCTGGATTAAGCAGCGACAGCGTCTGGTCGAGAATGGCCCAGCGCACCTCCAGCGTAATGCCGCCAAGAATTTCACGGTTTTCAAACCGGTTAATGCTCCGTATCAGTTGAAAACGGTCGCCTTCCGGACTGTTTTGAATCATAAAATCCTTGCGCTGATTAAACAGTTCATTATAAGGCGCAGGTACGCGGTCCAGCGTTCTAATTT